>JBBIRU010000098.1:0-2247 GCA_037441645.1 Bacteroidota bacterium | reverse complement strand
AATGCAATTAAATTATATAATAATAAAAGACTTCATTTATCTTTGGGGTACAAAACTCCAGAACAGGTATTTAAAAAAGGTGCTTAAATTGAATATTAACCTGTAGCCATATTTTAGGACAAGACAACATAACACCAAGGTTGTGTTAGGATATGTTAATCATTTGATTCATCCAGTTTACTTCATTAGGATTGATCTCAAAAAGTGCTAACCAAATCCAATCAGAAACCAATGGCTTATACATGTCATTAATTTTCATTGGAAACCATTTTAAATATATTTGGTTGTGAGAAAAATGTAAAATTTAAATCCCAACGCTTTAAAGAACTTTTATTAGACATAGAAGACAAACCAATGAATGACAGCACGATATATTAGATAAACTATTGATAACTGGCGAGGGAAAATTGACCAGACAGACGATATTTAGTAATTGGTATTAATATAAATAATTGAAAAAGATTGCGGAAACAAGTACATTGGCAAACCCACATGAGTTACCGCTAACCCAAAGGCTTGCCAAAGAGCTTGTATTGGTTTATGATAACTGATAAAATGAACCCATCACTGGTGCTCTTTTCTCAGCAAATCATTGATGGTTTTTACGGGATTAAATGTAACCAAAGGAACATCTACAAACATTGTATTCCAATCGCTCATTGCTCCATTCCACAACCCTGGCAATTCGAGCGCTTTTAAATCTCTTCCGTCTTTCGATTTTTTGGAAATAAACCCTGTTTCGGGATCAACAAAGCAGGTTAAATCGAATTTATTTCCCTTAAAACCGGTTACAGAACAAACTAAATCTACGGGATTGAAATGAGATGCTTTTCTAAATATATTTACCTGTTCTTCAGACGAATAATTTACCTGAGAAGATTCTATTATTTGCAATGAAGTATTATTGTTCGCAAAAATCCAGTAAGGTCCGCCACCGGGTTCACCTTCATTTTTTACCATACCACAAATCCGGATGGGTCTGTTCAGAAATTCAGCTAATTTTCCGATGGAAATTTCATTCGGAAAAACAATATGAAAATTGGTTTTATAAAAATCTATAATCTCATCTTTTAATGCCGGAGTATTTTCATTTTTCTCAATTCTTTGTAAAAATAAGAATACAGATTTTCGTAATTCAAGCAACAACCCTCCTATTGCTTTTTTAAATTTTACTGTTTCATTTTTCAACCGGTCGGGAACTACATTATCAATATTCTTTATAAAAATAACAGAAGCTTCTATTTCATTCAGATTCTCGATTAATGCCCCATGACCGCCGGGTCTGAACAAAAGCTTCCGGTCATTTAACCGGAAAGGAGTGTTATCAGGATTTACAGCAATTGTATCGGTAGAAGGCTTTTGAATAGAGTATGTAATATTATACTTCACATTAAATCTGTCTTCATATTTAGCAAGAACCTTTGTTAACAGGTCTTTGAAAAGTTGTAAATGTTCGGGGGTAAGGGTAAAATGTATATTTACCTTTTTATTAAAACCGGCCGAATACAATGCACCTTCAACCAGGTGCTCTTCCAGGGAAGTCCTTGTTTCGTTGTTATAGGAATGAAATTTAATAAGAGCTTTGGGTAAATTACCATAGTTTAGGCCATTATTATTTAAAATAGCCTGTATTAATTGTTTAAAATATTTCTTATTAATTCCTGGATCAAAGTCAATATTATTTTCCTTTTTCAGAATTGATTTCAGATCTTCAAAAAAGGCAAACTGTTTTATCTTATCTATTACAGTAAATGCGGATGAGAATTTTTTCCTGTTCTCATCGTTGTCTGCTCCATCCCACTCCTCTACAAAAGAATATAAATCTTTAAACATTCGTGTGGCAGCACCTGATGCAGGCACAAATTTCACTACTTTTTCGTGCACCGATTCTTTATCGTATAACTCAATCAACCGGGTAATCTCATCTTTTGAAAGCACCTTCACACCATCGCCGGGAATAGCAGGCCGTACCAGCTTAATGAACGGGAAACCTTTTTTGAAATACTCCAGTTGTTTTTCTGCAATATTTGGGTTAATGCCCGATACATTCATTTGTTCAATATCCTTGCCGGTAAACATTTTTGTAAAATTTAAATAGAAACCAAAAGTAGTAAAAATCTAAAACCTGTGATTAATATAAGTTGCCAGTTTATAACTTATCCATGCAAATAAAGGTGCCAATACAACATCTATAGTATAATGAACATGCTGTAGGATAATTGCCAGACCAACTGAGATCGGAAGAGC
>JBBIRU010000097.1:0-2984 GCA_037441645.1 Bacteroidota bacterium | reverse complement strand
TTACCGCCATTGCCCAATATCCAGGTTGCACCGTTATCTGTGCTGTGTTCTATCCAAACGCGATTCATACTTTCATAACAAATATGTTTTACTCCATCCGGGGTTTGAATGAATTTTCGCTGGCTTGAATTTGAGTATGCATTTGTTTGATTGGAGTAATGAGGATACTTATATAGAGCAGATATATTCTGATTTTGAGTTGAACTTATTGTTCTGGGATTACCTAAAGAATTATCATCGCTCCAACCAGCAAAGTAATAATTTTTTCCGTTTATATTGTAATTTGTCGAAGCTGATGTTTCAAACATTGATCCATAGTTGATTGTTTGATTTATTGGTGAGTTATAGGGAATGCTGTTAGTTGATTGAGTTAAATTTTTTACATTTAATTGACCATAATAATTTCCATCAAATTCAAAATTATTATAAAGAGCTAATGAATATTGATTAGGATACAAATAAATAACCCCAGAGATATCTTCCAGTTCTAGGGATCTTCTTTTTGTTTCACCGTTAACACTATATCCATACATTGTCTTTTCAATATCAGTATTACCATATAGGTCTTGAAGATTAAGTGTATGACCTAATTCGTGTGTAACAATATTTTGAACATCCATGCGGTCAGATTGACCAGAGGTGGACCAATTGTAATTAACACCATTTATTGATATATCAGATTCATAAATTAAATTTGAATTCTCTGTTGGATCAAACCAAGTTGTGGTTACTGCAATTGTATTGGTATTATATGGCCAATTACTTTCTATCCATCCAATGTCATTATAATTATTCCTAGCACCTGGTGTTCGTGTGGTAGTACTACCATATACAAAAGAATGATTTGAGTTACTTACATTTGACCAGGTTTGTAAAGCATTTTGAATAATTACAAATTCATCTCCAACATCTGGTGTTCCGTTTTCATTAACATAAAATGTTACGTTATTATTTGAGAACCTTTTATTTGGTGTAGCAAATGAAATGTCAAATTGCATCCCATTACTTGTCCCATCTGAAGTGATAACATATACAGATCCACTGCTTGCATGAAGAAAATGACTGCCATCCCATTGTCTTCCCGGTACTTTGCATTGAATATGTGTGTCACTCCAAGTTAAAATATATTGGGCATCTGAGGGCTCTCCATCTTTTTCATAAAAACACACAACACTGGTACCCTGCACAGATCCAAAATTCGAACCATATATGTCAATTATTGTACCCTTTTCACCAGGGATAAATGGATTGTTTGGATTAATTGCATAGGGTCTTAGTGCAGTGCCAGTATTAGGACTAATATTATTAATGATCGGTAACAGCAGTGATGGGGAATTTGGAAAATTAGTATTGGTGTTGATTTCAATTTTGCCTACCTGCCCCCTTTGTACAAAATCTACTAAGCCCAAAATAAAATCATTTAAAGGTATAATACTATTATCAATAAGAATACTATTATTTGAAATTAAAAATTTTCCCTGATTCCATTCTGTAACTGTAGGTCTTCCTTTAAAATCATAATCCGCAAAAACTAAAACTTCTTCATTTAATTCAAAACTAGGCGATCCTGAAACCTCCATGCCCAAGTTTCCAACAACACCGCCTGGGATGACTAAAGTTTCGACTTGCTTAACATTACCCTTAATGGTTTCATTGACATTTATTCTTATAAAAGTAATAATGTTTTCTGTATTTTTTTCAAATTCTGAATATTTATTTATAACAACACCTTTCATAATTTTTGAAGATTTTATAACAATCTCTTCTAACGGTATTTTAATTGTTTGCGCGGAAAGGCTAATTGTAAAAAGGATATATAAAAACACTGATAAGCGCAAAGAAAAATTTCTATTGAAAGTTTTCATTTTTTAACCTCATTTTTAAATATTATCTTTAAAAAGAATAACTCCTCGATTTAATTTCGATAAGGTGACCAGCCTTTGGGAGTTCATTCTTTAAAATGCGATGATGCTGCAAACATCATCGCTTTATTATTTAATTTATTTTTGTCTTACCACCTATGTTTATTGTTCAGTAACTAAAAAAAGTGGCCCACTTCTTTTTATTTCTTTAAACCAATTTAATTGTTTTAATTTATTTGATATTATACTTCTATTATTACAATCCAAGATATAAACATCATTTTCGAATGGATCAAAAACCGGGTCATTATAGCTATAAACAGCTAATGTGTCACAACCTGATAGTTGAATAATTGACCAAGCAAGACTATCGTCGGTTTCAGATTTAAAATAAACAACGATACCGGCATCATACCCCTGTAATCCAAATTCTGGTGCATCAGGTCGCCCTACAGAATCTTTAATATTTGCAATATATATTGTAGAATCAACAAAGTAGCCGCTACTATAAGGATTATTAAAGCTGTTTTCTTGAGCAACGAAATTCAATTTGCCAAGTTTTGCACATAAGTGATTTTCACTTTCAAATATTATATCATACTTCCCAATTGGTAAATCAGTAATCTTAAAACTTCCATCGGTCGAGTTGACGAAAATGCTTAAAATCGTATCAGCATAATTTTGTTGATTCATAATTGAAACCTGGATATTCGTTACTGCATTTTGAGGATGAACATAGTCTTTTACATTTCCCCACAAATAAGCCGGACCGCCAGGACCTTTTGCTTCCGTAGTTGGGATAATAATGGGTTTGTCCGGTGGTTCAGTCGGGTTATCACAACTAAACATTAAGCAGGTCTGTAAAATTATTACGCTGTTTAGGATTGAGAATAATGTTGTCTTAATCTCAAGCAAGAAATTAAAAAGGAATTTTAGTTTAAGCATTGGTTCAGCCTCCCAGCTGTAAGTTATTACCAGCAAAATTTATTCCGTAAAAAATAGTTCAAAAAAAAAAAACAAATATCAAGCCATCGTCAAAATAGGCGGTGAAATATTATTTAAGCAAGTAAAAAAAATTACTTAACGTTTAGTAAAAAGTTACAAAGCTAAATTTAAAATAAA
>JBBIRU010000096.1:0-2995 GCA_037441645.1 Bacteroidota bacterium | reverse complement strand
ATATCATATCTTTACCATCAGAAGTTAAACAAATGGGTTGCTTAAAACTGCAATATAACAACGAACATAAGCCGTTTTTCATGAAAGTTGAAAATAACGTGCAGTGGTTTTTGAGTGTTGACCCGCTGACTGCGAAATATCCTTATTGGACACCATATCAATTTGCAGGAAACATGCCAATTTTTGCAAGAGAATTAGAAGGGTTAGAGCCAGATAAAACTCCTTCAGGTCAACAAGGCTCAGATTACAGACCAGTTGGTGCAGGAACTGCAACATCTATGCAATCACAGTTAGATAATGGTACACAAACTTTGGAAAGACCTTTTCATTGTCCTACTGGCACATGTCAGGGATTTGATTATTATTTACAAAGCCCAAATGCTACAACTACGGTAAATACTCAAACAAATAATAATGTTACCCCATCAGGGACACCACAAGTAACAAATACGAATGCTTCATTAGTATCAAGTTTTAATGCTGGACGACCAACATTAAACACTGCTGCACAAACAGCTGTAAATAATCTTGGTGCTCAATATGCTCCAACAAGTACAGTTACTCCAGTTGGTAATTCAACACCAGGGCCAATATTATCAACAAATAATAATATTGGTACCGTGCAGAATCCAGTTTTAGTAACAAGTTGGCAAACAAATCAACCTGTCATTGTAACTACTACTGCAAGTACGATTCAAATTACACTCCAAACAGATATGCCAAATACAGCAAGGCAACAAAATTTACTTATAAATAGATTCAATACAATTAGTAATCTTTTACAGATTCAAGGAGTTCCAGCTGCGAATATTACTATGACCCCTTTCGATGCAAACACATTTGGTCAACCTAATGCTTCATTAGGTGGAGTAAATAGAACAACATTTAATATTAACACGACAGCTTCTACTGGACAAGGAAACCAAATTACTACAACTACAATGACAACAACATTTTCATGGCCATGATAACGATAAGAAAAATTTCACAAATAAGCTATTCGATTATAGTAGCGGTTTTTATATTTACTTGCTGTAATAATAGAGTAACTCATATCAAGCAAGAATTCAATAATCTTCCAGACTCAATTTTTTCTATGCAAATATTGGAGCAAAATTTTATGATATCCACTAAAAATGATACTTCAATTAAATGTAAATTAGGAACGGAAATAATTTTTGATAAAAATTCATTTTCATTTTTAGATGGGACTCAATGCAATGATAGTGTTATTTTAAAAGTAATTGAGTGTTACAATCCTAGCGATATAATCTTTAATAATTTATCAACTCAAACAGAAAATGGACTTCTTTCTTCAACTGGTATGATTAATATTCGAGCTACAAATAATGGAAAAGAATTAGTTATTACCAAAGGGAAACGATACAAAATAATATTTAAATCTGATGGTGAAATTGATCAAATGATGAATTTATATAAAGGAATAAATAGTCATAATTATTTTTCGTGGAATGATGACCCAATTGGAGATATATGTAGCGATAGTATTATTGATAAAATTGAAGATGAGATAACTGATGAAATTGGTAGAAAGGTACAATATCGGAATGTATTAGATAAATATCTATTTAAAACAGATGAATTATCTTGGCTTAATTGTGATAAAAAGTTAGAAGGCATTGGAAATACTATTTTCACGCTAAATATAGATACTGAGTACGTTCCTAATGTAAGAATTATTTTTCCAAAACTAAAAGCAGCAGCTTACCCAAGAATAGAAAATAATGACTTTGTTTTTTATAATATTCCAATAGGAGAACCTGCGATAATGATTGGTTTTTATAAGATTAATGATAAAATATTTTCTTGTAAGAAAGAATTTAATATTGCACAGAATGGTTCAGACAGTGCTATTTTTAAACAAACATCATTAAATGAATTAACTGAATCAATTGAGAATATAAAATGGCAATAGAATTATATCCTAAATGAAGCTTTGTAAAACCGGAGTTGTTTATGCTCCGGTTTTTTATTTGTATTTATGGATCAATAAAACAGCTAATCGCAAGAATATCACTAAATAAACTTGCACATCTCAAAACGATTCCCGAACATAGCCCGAAAAATAGAATATGGGCAAACATCGCTATACCAAAGCAGATTTAGAAATGATTGTTTACAAACAACTTGAAAACCTTGATGCTATGGGAAGGCAGATAAAATTACTTGAAGAACAAAACTTGATGCTTGTAAAATTCAATCAAAAATTAATGGGTCTTGTTAGTGAAAATTTAAAAGAAGCCTTGCCATATCCTGTATTGAAAAGGACTACATCAAAAAATAAAAAAACTACTGAGTATTTACAAGTTGCCGAATAACAAAAAAGCTGTCTCATCAACAGCTTTTTTCATTTCTTACTTTCCTTTGGGTTTCGGAGGATTGTTTCCTCTGCCTTTACCGGAATCGTTGCCAGTTGTACTTGGTCCGTTGTTTGGTCTTGGTTTTGACATAATATTGTTTTTTAAGTTCAAGATTAATCAGACAATTTGAATACCAAATGTTTTTAACGACAGAATGTCATAATTAAAATTGTATAAGTAACCTAAAAAATAATATGATTTAAGAAATTATTTCCTTCTGATTTTAGTTGATGTCTTCCTATATCGGCAGGTTTTGGGTAATAGACGGTAATTTCATCCCCTTCCCTCCATGCCATCCTATTAATTGCATTAAACAAATCTCTCATAAAGTCTTCTGGTCTATGTGGATATCTCCCATAATAAGTTGATTGGTTTGTACTTTCTTTATTAAGTCCGAGATTTTGTAACACATTTTCAAAATCGGTTACAAATTGTCTTCTGTTTGAAGCATCGTCAATATTATATGTCACTACAAAATTTGCCATTTTTTTTAATTTAGTTGATAATATTTATTTAGAAACTGTTTTGAATTTTAATAAATAAACTAAAAAGTTTAAAACGATGTTAATAACAAAGTGATATTCAGTTGATTGATTGAAATATAATTACTATCT
>JBBIRU010000095.1:0-3287 GCA_037441645.1 Bacteroidota bacterium | reverse complement strand
GGCAGGCTTTTACTTGCAGTGATTGTCCAAACCGCTAAAATATATGAACATTGTTATTTGTGTCAAGTTGCCCATAACAGCTTGCTTAATTTTAACCGTGTGTTAATTTATTTATGTATATTATATATCATCGTATCAATATTATATGATTTATTTATTGTCATGAGGTACAACAATGGTACAACATCGAAAAATAATCGTAATAAATATCGATTCTAAATAAACTTATGTGGACATAGGGAGTAATGTTATGAAATTTTACAGTTTGCAATTTCTTTTCTGCATAAAGATAATAATGATTCCATTCATTTCACCTAAACTTGTATTTACAGAACTTATTTACCATGCAGACAACAGTAAAAACATTATCCGAAATTGCAGCCGAACTGGGTATTCATATCAGCACTTTAAGACGATGGATTGCTCCCATTCGTGAAAACCTTAAAATCAATAACCGGAAATTACTTCTTCCCTGGCAAATTGAAATGATCAACGATTTTCTCAGGAAACAATAGCTTTCTTTTTTAGATTCAAACACCTTTTTGCACGGCACAGCCCCGTCAGTCCCATATTCCGTTGCCCTTTCATAAGACGACAAGTATTTAATTACTAAGAAATCACAACAATAAATTTATTGATATTTTATTACAAAACAAAATGGAATATGTAATCGGTATAATATCCATTTGCCTAAGCTCAAAATCTTCCATGCAAACTGTTTTTTATACTGTTCCTGCCTCTTAAAATTTATTTATCAAAATGTGTTCTTGCCTTTGTGTCTGCGAAGGTAGAAAGCCGAAATGCCCTCCACAACAGAAGATAAATAGATATTCCTAAGTGTTCAGAAAGATTGGATTTTTCCCAATGGAAAAAGGGAAAGCCATTCTGTTTTTCATTTTATTATTCATTCTCTGATTCTGTTGGCATAAAATGTAAAACAGAAACGCTTTCAATTCCTTTTTCCTCCTTTAAACAGCAATAGTTTTCAATTGAAATATTATTTGTTGTGGTTAATTGAAAACTATTGCAGTTTACCACCTGCCCACTCTTGTATTCATGGTTATCTGAACACTAAGGACTATCTCTATTGATGGAGGTCATTTACTGCTTTCTTTTTTAATGCAGAACAAACGCAAGAACTCATTAAGATGCATATGAAAAATTTTAAAAGAATGACAGCTATGTATAAAAAACAGAAAACAAAATGTAATAAGATTTTTGAACTCCGCTCAAATCTATTATCTGCATATGAGTTTTTTGTGATTTTACATAGCTGTTTCTTGATATCTCTATTAATTAACAATTTAAATTTTATTTTATGGGAAATTTAGTAAAAGAAAAAAGCAATGGAAATGGCAACGGTAATGGTAAAAACATTTTAGCCGATGTGAAAGAACTTCGTGGCAAAGGTGGTGTGAAGCTTGTTAAGCTCGGTGATCCTATTCCCACCGATGAAACTAACACAAATGTTAAACCGGAAGTAAAAACACAGGAAACGGTTTCAACTGAACTTTCAAAAACTCAGTTGACCCTTGACCAGAAAATTGAGAAAGTGGAGAATCTCAAAATCCTGATCGAGAAAAGGGAAAAACTCGAAGAAAGTCGTAAAAAACTATCATCTTTTGTGGTTGGCTCAAACCAGTTCAGTGAAAAAATTGTACTGTCTGATGACAGGGGAAACACTTTCACTACTTCAAATTCCGAAGTATTTAAAAAAGTAGTTGCAACCATTAACGAAACTTTAGTAACAAAGGTCAGTGAAATTGAAAAACAAATTGAGTTTTAAACCCAAAAAAGGGTGGCTTCGGCTGCCCTTTTTTAAATATTTTCATTATGAAAGAAAAAAATAACATATCAAAAAAGGTTAAATTCAGCAAAGAAGAACAGGCCATACTTGACCGCTTTCTTATCCTGAATCCTAACATTAAGCAGCTTATTAAGAAATTTAATCTTGAACCTGTTAAAACTTCCGTCTTATGAATACAAAAGATATATACGAGAAAATCACAGGCATTATAATAGAGATGCTTGAAACTCACAAAGTGAATAATTACTCTCAGTCCTGGTATAATCTCTCCGGTGATTCTGTCTTTGCCAAAAATATCGTTTCAAATCATGTGTATAACGGCATAAATCAACTTTTATTAAATTACCTGAAGCAGAAGTATCATTATAAATTTAATCGCTGGTTGACCTTTAAACAGCTTTCCGCATTAAACGGAAAAATACAGAAAGGCAGTAAAGCGGCTATGGTGGTTTTTAAATCGGTGATGTACTTTGATGCGGATACAGAAAGAAACCTTACCAAACTGGTTGAACACATGATGAAAACCAAGCAATCTATCGAACACCTGAATTTAAAGAAAGTGTATTACCTGAAACAATTCAACGTTTTTAATCTTTCTCAGGTGGATAATCTTCCGGAAGATTTTTATAAAATTCATGAAATTGAAAAATTAGCAGAATTTGAAAAAGACGAGAGGGCGGAACGTATCATAAGCAGTTCAAGAGCCGTAATAGATTATGCACCCTCCAATGAAGCTTTTTACAGACCCGGAGAAGATATAATTTACATGCCTGAAAGAAAACAGTTTGTTTCCGCAGAAGCTTTTTACAATTGTCTGTTTCATGAAATGGGACATTGGACAGGAAATCCAAGCCGTTTAAATCGTCCTTTGACTGGAAAATTCGGAAGTAAAGATTATGCTTTTGAAGAACTTATTGCCGAAATTAACGCTGCTTATCTTTCTGCAATGCTTGGTTATGAAAGCAGGATAACAAATAACGTAAGTTATATTGACAACTGGCTTTCTGTAATGAAAAATGATAAGAAGTTTATTATACAAGCTTCTTCACAGGCTCAACAATCTGCTGATTACATCCTTGATAAATCAAAAGTTATTGAAGAAGTAACAGAAGAATAATATATTACAGAGTTTTCTTAACGGCAACGGAAAGAAAATTCGCGACACCCAGACCCGCACCGGCTACACCCGTACCTTCCGGTTTTTCTTTCCGTAACCGTTCAAAAGGCATTTTACCAAGTCAAGTGTATAAATACAGAAAACAATCTTCTGCAAATAGCAGAAACACTCATTGTAAAGTAAGGCGGGTAATGCGGAAACTTGTTATATATTAAAAGAAATACATAAAAATACAAGCAAAAACACATGAAAAACGCACAAAATCCCTTGCTATATCTGCGTTTTTGTAAATATCAGTTCAATTTCAACTCATGCACAGGTCGACTTCCGGTCGACTCTCAGCCGATCCCCGGTCGACTTCCG
>JBBIRU010000094.1:0-3415 GCA_037441645.1 Bacteroidota bacterium | reverse complement strand
AGTAATTCACTTCAAAGTTATTCAGCAATAGATAATTCTCCTTTTTCTGAAAATAATTATTATCGTTTGCACCAATTTGATAAGAACGGACAGGATTCTTATTCTGACATCATTAGCTTAAATTGTGTTTTTAACAATATAGACGAAGACATATTTCCCATATCTCCTTCCAGTGAAAATATTGATGTGATCATTCATGGTTTTCCCGGAAAAACGTATCATCTCATATTTACCAATGTATTAGGACAAATAATTACAAATAAAGAAATTACTTTATTCGAAAATCAGCAAACTATTAGGATTTCTGATTTAAATATCTCAAGTGGAATATATTATATTATAATGCAAACCGATAAGAAGAATATAGGTAAAACAATCTTTATTAACAACAAATAAATACAACTCTTATTCAAATAAGTTATTCTGAAATTAACATAGGTAAAAACACTTTTTAGAATATTTTCCTTTGGTCAGGCAAAAATACCTGACTTTTAAAAAAATATACGTATAATTACTTGACTTTTGATGTCACAAAACATATATTTGTAAGTTGGTAAGATGTGTTAAAAATAAAATACCTGATTAAGAGTTGTTATTTTATTTTTCAGATTTATGATGAAAATCAGTACTTAGATATTAAAATTCAACACTATGAAAGATACAATACTTATTCTTGGATTTTTTATTATTACAACTACAGTTTTTTCTCAGACCGGAATCAGCGATGTGAATTTTACTCCCCAATCAATGTTGCATGTACACATTAATGCCGCTTCCGGAAACTTATTACAATTAACAAACACAACTACCGGTAATGGAAGCAGTATTGTTGGCTTTAAACTCAATTATAATGGTAATGATATTAGTTTTATTAATAATCAGGCTGGTTTTATAAGTTTTTATACAAGTAATTTAGAAAGAATGAGGATTCTTTCCGGAGGTTTTGTAGGAATTGGTACATCGGTTCCCGGGTATAAATTAGACGTGCAGGGAGGAAGTTTAAATGTAGGAACTCTTTATGGAACATATGTTATGTATGGAACTCTCGGAAGCTTTGATACAAGAGCTACCAACCCTAATCCGGAAACTTATAATATGGGAGTTACAAGTGAATTTAAACAAAATACATCAAATGGATTAAATGATGGGGGATCTTTTAATTCCGTTTTATCAGTAAGGCAATGGTCAAGCGGCACAGATTGGTCGGGAGGAGGGGTTCACCAAATGGGATTTACGCAAAATGGAGAAATCTGGCACAGATACAGTCAGACTACTGGTTCCTGGGGACCATGGACAAAGTTTCTTACATCGGCAAATGGTGGCGTAACATCATCATGTGGCACAGTTAATTATATCCCGAAAATGACAAGCAGCAGTAATATTGGTTGCAGCCAGATCTTTGATAACGGAACCAATGTAGGAATCGGAACAACCGGACCGGGAAAAAAACTGGATGTCCAGGGAATGGTTTCTTTTGGTTCCGGGACTTATCAAAGCGGTGCTGTTGTTGATATTGGAAATGCCGGTGTGGATTATCCGGGGAATTCAGGATGGGCAGGTTCATACAATTCAAATGTATTGCTTTCAGGACTTGATTATACTTCAATATCTTTTCATGATGCCGGAGCAACAGTTGGAGAACTTGGTCATGTAAGTAATTATTTCTTTTTTGACGGAGGACAGGCATGGGGCCCTGTCAGGTTAGGAATTAATACCAGAACACCAGCATATACCCTGGATATTAATCAGGGCTCATTCGGTTTCGGGAGTAGCAATGTACGTACAGAAACACGGAATGATGCAGGGCTGCAGGGAAATGCCGGTGCACAAAGTGGTTTTTATGAAACAGCTTCTCCTTCTAATTTTCCTGCTGGTGCTTCAAGCTGGTGGCATCTGATTGATTGCAGGCATAGTAATAATGGTAACAATTATGCTTTACAGATCTCAGGTAGTTTTTTTGATCAGAAATTATATTTTAGAAAAACAAACAATAATGCAGCACAAGCCTGGACAGAAATTCTGAGTGCTGCAAATAACCCTGTAAGCGTTTCCCTTGCATCAGATTATACCGTTAATACGGCATCCTGGACTACAATAGCACCTATGACAGTTACATTTACGGCAACAAAATCAACAGCGATAGTTCAATTTACCTGTTCCGGATTTGCTTACACCAACTCTATGTCATATGTTCAATTCAGAATCTGGAATAGTACTTTAGGTACTTCAATTGGAGGTACTCAGACAAAAATGCAAAGTTATGACGACACTAAGGGAACAATTACACCTTGGAGTTGTTCATTCTCTAAAAACATTACAGGGTTAACACCCGGAACCAGCTATACTTTAGTAGTGCAAGCACAAAGAGACGGAATATGGGGAACGTATGATGCGGTAATTTATGCTGCATCGGTACCCGATGGACATCATATGACATTAACAGTTTTTCCATAAAGTTTACATTATGAAAAAGATAACAATATTAATTATTTTTTCATTGTTAACTCTAATGATAAAAGCCCAATCAGTTAAAAATGATACCTTATCAAAACTTCAGAGTTCCCAGTCAAAAGTTAATGGAGCTGACTCCAGATCAGATAATACACCGGCCTTATCCGTATCAGGCACTACAAATAAAAGTACAGATCCGGCGAATAAACCGGAGCTTTTAAATATGTCGATGATTAAAAATAGTACAGATACTATTCAAAAGGTTGATTCATTAAAAAAAGTGAAATAATGCCTTTAAAGTGATTTTATGATTAAAAATACAGCTTCCATATTATTTTTATTTTTTCCTTTATTTCTGTTTTCGCAGGGAGTGGTTATTAATACCGGTTATTTTATTTTACAACCAACGGCAAATGTTATAATTACTGGTAATGGTAATTGGACAAACAACGGAACTGCCACATGTAACACCAATAGCTGGGTAAGGATGGCTGGTAATGCTGTTCAGAATATTCAGGGAGTAAACACTACAGCTTTTTCAAATGTAGATATTAATACAACCTCTTCAGTATTTGTTCAGCGCGACATTACTGTAAATAATAGCTTGCAGTTAACTAATGGTTATTTCGATTTAAGAGGTGCTATAACAACACTTGGAAGTGCATCGGGTAATGTTACAGGAGTTGAAACGGAAACCAGACGTATTCGTGCTACTACAAATATTGGTGGTACTAATGATGGTTTTGGTATAGGTACTATTCGAACCACACGAACCAATCCAACCGGAAATGTTGCTAATTTAGGACTTGATTTTACACCCGGTACGGCTCTTGGAAACACTTTAATTATCCGGGGCCACGAGCGGCAGCAAGGTACCGGTACTTATATCGGAAATTATAGTGTTTTCCGTTATTACGAATTGCAACCTGCAACCATGTCAAGGTTTGCTTCTATATGACCGTTC
>JBBIRU010000093.1:0-3993 GCA_037441645.1 Bacteroidota bacterium | reverse complement strand
TCTTTTTGTAGCCTCTGTACTTTTGTTTGTTCGTCCATTGTTTGTACAATTACCCGGTGGTTCATTAAATCATCTCGCATGTATTTACGGATCCAGTCATTTACTGTTGTCCTACAAAGACCATACATGTCACATATTTGTCCCTTTGTGTATTTTCCCTTGCTGATTTCCGCAATGATTTTTAATTTTAAACTTTCACTGAAACGTCGGATGGGTTGTCTATTTTTTAACATATCTACTTGTTTTTTTGTAGACATATTTTAGGACGTCACAGCAGATTTGCGTAGCGGATTACGGTGAACGTCAGCGTCCGGGAGGACGTGACGGTCATGCGAGAACTGGAGTGAAGCAGAAATCGGCTGAAAGCCAATCCTCCGATAGAACCGGCACGAACCCCGCCATGAAATTTGCATATTGTTAGTTGTAGCTTTGTCATTCATATCAATTCATATATATTGTCAACGGGATAGTGAGATAATCCCTCCACAACTTTACCTTCGTCATTTAATATCATAACTTCTGAAGCAAGCATTGTCTTTTTTCTTGTATATATCAATGTAATACTTTTAATACCTACCATAATATGTTTTAAGTCAAAGTGTAAGTCAGGATTTTTTACTAATGCACTTTCAAAATACTTTCTGAGTTCACTTTTTTTGTGTATAGTCCCCCTTTTGTTAATTTGAGTTTTAAGAATGAAAGGGGACGAAAAAACAACATTATCATCATAATGATTCATAATAGCTGCAATGTTTTTATTGTTCCAAGCGTGAACCCATTCGTCAGCGAAACTTTTGGCAAATTGTCTGGTTATTTTCATAGTCCGTCTAAATTCACTTATAGTTTTTCAAAAAGTCTCCGTCTATGATAAGAAGTCTAACACCGTTTGCCGAAAACGAGCGATGAGAACTAAGTTCGTCTGACACAACATATGTTTCACCTTTTGTCAGTTTAATTTTTTCTCCTGTTTTTAGTTCGCTGACGAATTCTCCTTCTAAACAATGTACGATATGTCCTTTTTGACACCAATGGTCTGCCAGATATTCGTTTGAGTATTCCACAAGTCGTACTCTTAGTTCTTCAAATTGAACTGTCTGCCAGTATGCTACTCCAGTTTCTCCTTTGTATTCAACTTTTTCTATTGATGACCAGTCTATGGTCTGAAATGGTATATTGCTCATTTTTTGTCTGTTTATTTTTGATTTTCATTTGTTTGTGTGCTATTTGTCAAACTACTGCTAACGGTTCAATGTTGGATTTGGCGGGCTCCCGAATAATCGGGATCCTTGCAGTCCCAATGCTTCGGGAGTGTCCAAACCGTTGAACATTGTATTCATTGTTAACTGTGTCATTTTGCACCAGTCCGCCCGCTAAATTAACACTATGTTAACAACCGACCATTATTGTATTTTGACTTCGACTTCAGATTTCAATAAAGGCAAATGTTTTTTCAAAATAACCCAAATAATCGAAGGATCAACCGCGTCATACGCATGTATAATTCGATTTCGAAAACCTATTATGCTTTTTGAGTTTTCAAGTACATTGTTAGGTGATAATTTTATAAACTTGTTTGCCGCTTCACCAATAATTCCAAGTTGTCTTTCAACAGCACTTTGTGTTTTAAAATCTAATAAATAGTCATTAAAAGTCGCAGTATTATTGGTGAATTGTTCAATTAATACAATAGCTTGTAAAATATCAGATAAATATTTTTTATCCTCGTCCGTCATATAATAATACCTTTGATGAATCTATACTTTTTCGCAAATACGGATTTCGAATAGAAGCCTCTGTTAAAAGATCAACTTTTCGATGAAAAAACTCCTCAAATGTATCCCATAATGAAATCAATTTTTCACCTCTTTCTACTGGGTCTTGTGTGTCAATCTCTACAAGTAAATCAATATCACTTTTATCAAAGTCAAATTTATTAGTTGTAGATGAACCAAATGCGTATAAGTATTTAACCTTATGTGTACTACATAATGATTTAAAAACATTTAGTCCTTTTGATATTTCCTCTTGAATAATCATAAGTCAAAGATACATAAATTTTTCAACAAAACTTAATTTTAAATATAGTTTTAATGTATGGTTGGTTGTTAACGGTTGCATACAAGATATGGCGGGCATTTTCTTGCACACCGTGTCAAACCGCTACGAATTTTATTTAATGAAATTTTTGTCATAATGAACGCTGTCGTCCGCCAAATACTTGCATAGTGTTAGCAAACGATAATTTATTCTTTAATGAACTTACCCGAATAGTCAATACCACCATTAATATTGACTAATTTATAGGTATAAATTCCAGAAACTAAATCACTGATATCAGTTGTAATGTTGTTGGAAATAAATGGATTAGTCTGTTTTATAAATTGTCCATTTAAACCAAATATGATTAGAGTATATCTGCTAGAATTTGGATTTAAAAAAGTTATATTTATCAAGTCTTTAGCTGGATTAGGAAAATTGTTAGTCAAATAGATTCCAGAATTGATCTCTATTTTTTCACAATAATCTTCAAAGTGGAAATCGTCAAAAATTAGTCCGTCTTTATTTGATTGAATACTATCAGATATAAAGCTAAATTTATATAGTACAGTATCACCAATTGATATATTAAATATCGGTCCAAATTGGGCAAGGTTAATATAAAAATTAACCCAACCATTTGAATTACCAGATAAAACAGGTCTATTCATCCACCAATTATAACAGAGAAAGTAATAATTTGCTGTATCTTTTAATAGGTTAATCCAATCTATCCCGTTGTTTGGAGAAAATTCAATTTTACCATAGTCATTAATAGTATCGCTATTTACCCTATAGCTACCTACTAAAATGGCAGTATGAGGACAGATGTAACCGCCAATAGGACTGGCAACATGTTTAATAATAAAAATTGAGGTATCATTTATGGGATAAGGATTAGTTGTGTCAGTTACAATTGCATTAGGAATTGAGTGTGCACTTGTGAATATTGTTTTATTTGGTTTTCCTACTTGCCATATATTATTTGGATTGGAAATGGTGTCAATATTTAATCTAAATAATTGATTCGCATCCTCAAAATTAATATCATACCATTCATAAGATTGAGAATATGAAAATATGGTAATGATTGAAAGAATAATGGTAATTGTTGTTTTCATATTTATCAGATTATTGTTTGCTAACGGTTGGGGCTTGGAATTGGCGGGCATTTACTTGCAGTCCCGATGCTTCGGGAGTGTCAAAACGCTACTTATTATGTTCATTGTTATTTCTGTCATAAAGTACGCTACTGCCCGCTGATTTCTAAGCCAGTGTTAGCAAACGTTATTCTTTTATTAATTTATAAGTCATATTAGAATTCACAGCTTTCACGAGGTAGATACCTTGTTTAAGTTCTGATATGTCAACGAGTTCGTTTTTGTCTTTAATAGTAATACATTTCTGTAATTTTCCATACATGTCATATATTTCAATTTCGTTTTTGTTAAATGTGTCTATGAAATTTACTTTTACATAGTCTTTAGAAGGATTTGGTGCAATGATTAAATTTTCTAAGTCATATTGTTTATCATTAGTTTCAAGGATATAATTTCCTTGATACATTACTGTAAAATTCTGATAGCAAAAACTGTCAATATTCATTGTTACTTTAAAATAACATAAACAAGTCAACATTGATGTGTCTATTACGTTTTTAGTTATCACAATGTGATTACTGTCAATAGTTGCTATATAAGAAATATTTGCTCCACAATTATATACTCCCAAGTCACCATATACTGTAATTGAGCAAGCAACACTATTGTATGAATACCAATAATGACTGTTTGTGTCTGGGGAGTACGCAATTTGATAGCAATATGCACTAAATGTCTTAACTCTATGTGTAAGTACCCCCTTTTTCCTACAGAGCTAAATTAAACATTTTTCATATTTCGTATTCATAAATTCAATAGGACTTTTATTTCCTAAACTATCATGTGGGTGATTATT
>JBBIRU010000092.1:0-4054 GCA_037441645.1 Bacteroidota bacterium | reverse complement strand
AAATATCCCGCATCTGCCCAATTTATATTACCCATATTATGTTAAAAATCCCTATGCCCACATATATACCATTAAGAACAGCAAAACATTAAAAGTGAAAAAGAGTTATTTCAGGAACACCAATCCATTTGCTGTTGCAGATACTGCCTGGGAAAGGGGAATGGGCATCTATTCCGACTGGACGCAGGTAAAAGTATCGCATTCCGATTTTACAAAATTATGGTACGGCGTAAGGTCAAATTTCTTTACCGCGGTTGACACGAATACGTTTGCAGGCAATAACCGGGGCGTATTGGTGGAAGGACAATATTCAGCCGCACGTATTATTTTTAATACAATTACCGTTGCCAATAACGGGAACCACTATACCTATGGCACATTCCCCTGGGGAGCCGGTGTAAGAAACTGCCCTGTTTATGAAATTGAAAACAATGAGTTTAAAGACGGCTATATTGGCCTTGCCATGATAAGCAACCCACAAACCGGCCGAAAAGTTTATAAAAACTCGTTCGATAACCTCGATTATGCCTTTGTTGCTAACGGAACCAATGGGGTAAAACTTACCTGCAACGACTTTGGTATTACTACTGCTCCCAATATTTACAGAAATATTTTAATGTATTATGGTTCTATTTACTCTGTTCAGGATCATGCGAATTTTCCTTTTATAAATTCACACAATCGTTTCGCAACAGATAAAGACACATGGCCAGATGCGTATAAATTCTCAAAAAATACAACATCGCCCGGCGGTTATATATATTTCTGGGGAACTGCATTTCCCAATGACCTGACTCGTATAGAACCCCCAACACCTTTTCCTGCTTGGGCAAATCCCATATCAACTCCAACATATCCTTGGGATAGCTTAAGATGTGGTTCAGAAATTAATGGCAATAAATCAATGAATAAAGAATTAAATAAAATAGATTCTTTAAAAACAGCATTAGTTTATAATCAGAATTATTATAATGCCCTGGTTGATAATGGCAATACCGATTATTTATTAAACCTGATTCAGAATCTTCAGCCAAACAATTTTAATTTTACCTATAATAAACTTATAAGTACTTCGCCCTATCTTTCCGATACTGTACTCATTCGTTTTATGACACATCCTATTAATAAACCACCTTTTAAAAAGTCCGTTGTTCTTGCAAATTCACCATTACCTGTTAATGTGCGTCCATACATTGACCAGATGAATGTAAATCAGAATTTCAAAAACCAGATGTGGGCAGCGCAAAACGGAATCGGGGTACGACAGTCGCTTGAAAACGTTTTAAACAACAGGGATTTTGGTATAAACAGTGTCTTTGGAGATTTGGTAACATCATCCATTCTTGTTGACACTCTACCTGAAAAAACAGATACTTTGTTAAACTATGTTTTACGAAATGGCACACTAAATGAAAGGATGATTGCAAGCCCTCTGTTTATTGAAAAAGAACGTTATACCGATGCGCAAAGTAATTTAACCGAAGTATCGTTTCTGAACGAAGCCGGTAAACAACAGATAACCGACTTTGTTGAGCTACAACAATTGCAAATTCAGTTGGCACAGTTGCCCGATAGTTTAAGAGATTCGCTGATACTGGCAAACGAAACATTTTTAAACTCTATTGCTACCGATTCTGTACATTTTTGTATGGCCGATGCCCTAGGCTTACTGGAAAAAGCTTACGATACATTATACCCGAGGAATGTGTATGTGGGTAACGATGTTTCGTTAAAAATGCAGTCGTATAAACCGGATAAGACTGATAATACAGATAATGATTGCGGATTAGTACTTAACCCAAACCCGGCACACACCTATGTGGAAATACAAACAACAACGGGAAACAGGGAAGAAACGGAACTGAAATTGTACGACATAAATGGAAAAATTATTCAGGTATATAAAAACTTACCGGAAAAAATAAAAATCGATTTAAAAAATATTAAACCAGGAATATATTATCTTAGCTTATTGAATAACGAAGATGTGATTTGCAGCAAAAAACTGGTAATAGAATAGTTTTGAAAAGTATTTTATACATATTTGTTTTTATACTGTTGGGAGAATATTCTTTCTCTCAGCAGTATTTAAATAAAACCTATTTGGTTGATGGTTCTTTTTACTCTCCGGTAACAATGATTCCTACAGATACAGGTTATTTATTTTCTGCCAGCCCCGGTGTAACATTTTTTTTATTAGATTCTTCTGCAAACTTAAAATGGAAGAAACTATATAATATCGGCCCGGCATATATGAATAATTTATATAAAACATCCAATGGAAATTATATTACAACAAGTACAGTACAATGGGGAGGTATCATTGAAAATTTATACCTAATTAAGCTAAATAATTTATTTGATACGTTATTTACAAAAGTCTATATTATAGATTCCAGTTCTTCTACCTCTCCTATATTCTCTTCCTGTTTTGAAGATAATTCAGGAAGCTATATTATTCTTGGTCATTCTTCAAAAGATAGTTTGGGAAATGCATCTTCACAAAATGGACTTTTTATAAAAACAGATACACCGGGAAATATTATAAATTATAAACTAATCGGTCCTTCAAATGACGCAGATTGGTTTAATACAGGCCTCCAGATGGGAAATAACTACTATTTATTTGGCGGCACATACAGTTATGCGTCAGGTGGAATTGTCGGAATGGACAGAATGGATGGCTGGGTTGTAAAAACCGATTTACAGGGAAATGAAGTTGCAAGCGTAAATTATGGAAATCCAACTCTAAGTGACGGTCAATTTACAAATTGTAATTTATTATCAAATAATAAAATAATAATCACAAGTAATAAAGCCATTGAGAAAATACCGGACACCAATGCATGGATTAGGTTGATAAATAAAACAGGTTTACTGGTATTTAATCCAGACCTCTCTATAAGTTATGAGAAATATTTTAAACAAAATGAACTTATTGGCGATTCCATGTTCTGTATCTCAATAACAAATCTACTAATAGATTCCGACAGCTCATATTTTTGCTATGGAACAACCGGGCCAGTAAATGTTTATACCCAGATAGGAAATAAAAGAGGTTTATCAGTTAAAATAAATAAAAATTTTCAAATTAACTACTTCAGAAAATATGCATATAAAGAAGGAACTGTAAACAGTTTAGGGGTTAATTTTTATTGTGGAAGTAATACTGAAGATAAAGGTTATATTTTAGGAGGTGAAGTACAGGATTTAACAATGAGTCCGATTCAGCAATCCTGGCTTGTAAAAACCGATAGCTTGGGTTGCGATGGCTTTCACAGTTGCGATGATACCACGCTTGTTTGCGAAATATTGCAATCCCCCGATACCGCCTGCAATAACGATACCGCCTGGTTACAGGTTAGATTTAAAGGAAGAAGCGCGCCTTACTTTGTTTATGCAAATACAGCCCTTGCACTGGACAGTGTTTATTACCCTTACACCTTACCCTTATGGATAGACACCCTTGTGCTTTACGTACCTCACGATACCGATCTGCAACAGGTAATAGTAAAAGTAAAAGATCCCTGGGGCTGGTATAACACCGATACGGTACAGATATTTGTAAAAAACTGCAACGTAGGAAACATAGAGGAAGCATGGTATCCAAAAAAAGTAGAAATATACCCCAACCCTGCTACCAGTGAATTACATGTAAAATTCAGAACACCCTTAACCGAACCTGCAACCATAACAATAAATGATATGCAGGGGAAGGCCGTAAAACAAATTACAACAAAACAGAATGAAAATGTGATAGATATAAGCGGACTGGTTCAGGGAGTATATGGTATAAAGGTAGTGGGGAATAATATGAATGCCAGTGAAAGGTTTGTGAAAATGTAAAATGAAAGGTTTATGAACGTAAACCAGAACTTCAAAAACCAGATGTGGGCGGCACAGGTAGGAACAAGTCCCCGTGTAGCCATTGAAATGGAGCTTGAAAACAGGGATTTTGGCATTAACAGTAAATTCGGCGATTTAGTGCAATCGGTTTTAACGGATACCATTCCCGAAAAAACAGACAGCCTTTTGAATTATGTGTTACAAAAAG
>JBBIRU010000091.1:0-4101 GCA_037441645.1 Bacteroidota bacterium | reverse complement strand
AAAAAATTTCTTTCAACTGAAGAATTGTACCGGGATAATATTATCGGTGTAAAAGTAGAGGATGAAAAACGCAACTTTAACCAGACCATCGGTTCGGCACTGGTGAAAACGATCAGGCGGACAAAATACCTGAAACTTTGCTGGATGTGCGGTTCTCCTTATGAAAGCTTTAAATACGATTCCTACGCCTGCTCTGCCAGGTGCTCAAATAATATCATCTATGCACGTAAAAAAGGGTATAACCCACCCGCCCGGATGGATCAGCTGACTAAGGATAAAAATGTGAGGGAGGTTAAGGAACGGCTGGGGTACAGGTGACAGCAATCTGCCAAATGCCAAATCGTTGCTGACGGTAGTTTTTTCCTGCGTTACAGACTCATTTTTAACAAGCCTTTTTCAACTTCAATTGCTAGTTCTATTATATCTTCGTTAGTTTGTATATTTTTTTCCTTGCAATATTCTTCCATTTCACTGTCTGTTATAAAACACTTATCGCAAAACTCTTTCAGTCCTCTCTCAGCATCATTAAGATATTTGTCTGTAGCAGTCATTACTTTTTCTGTGTATTCAATAAATTTTTCAAACTCTTTATTAATCATACAAAGCTTGTCAATAGTTTTGAAGTCTAATTCTCTATATTTTGCCGGAAAAAGAACTTTACTTTCAAAGGAATTTGATTTAAGTTCTATTACTCCAATTCCGAATGATTGATTAAGTCTTTTCATTTCATTGTGAAGAATATCATTTATATAATGTACGACCAAGTATCCGTAATTTGCCCAACTTGAATTTGAAACGGCTTGAAAAAATGATTCTTTTAATTCATAATCAGTGTTTATTTCTTTTTTTACTTCATAGGAGTATAATTTGAAAGTATCATCCCGATTAACGATTTTTTGAAATGCCTGGCTAATGGATGCCTCTAATTTCAAAAAGGCGATTCCTACCATGTCCGGATGAGTCCATTTTTGATTTTTGTCTTTACTGTTTGATGATCTCTCGTGAAAAATAGTTTTTGAATTTATTCCGCAAGCATTAAGGTAAGTAGCCAATAGTTTATGCAAATCCCTTTCCTCGTATGCCTTGTTTCTGGCTGCTGTTTTAATGGCCGTTGTTCCAGTTGTTCCTGTCAAAATATTAGCTTCAATGTTGTATTCATTAACAGTCAGGTAGTATGAGTAAGAGCCATTCTGTTTTATTCTTCTTATTCTTGTGTCACCTTTTCTGATGAAGTTGCCCAGTTCCGCAGAGACCCACCCTGCCGGATCTTTTGTGCCTCCAAAGTCGAAATATTTTTTTGAAGTGATGTGCTTGTATACATCTGTATAGCTTGCGAGCCCACCGATATCCTCCAGACTTTTTACAATTGCTTCTTTTAATGCCATTATCGTTGATGTTAGTTATTGTACTTTAAAATTACCGCCAATATTATATAAACCCAATCGGTTGAATTTGTATTTATTATACATGTAATCATGATTATTCTGAGAAATCACTAATATTAACTCTGAACACCTTTCAAATGTAAAAGAAAAATTAACAGGAATAAAAAATTATTTCCATATTAATAAATGATATTAACTTTAATGAATTAAGTTATAAATCAAACCATCCGTGATTTATTATTTTTTTCATATCAATAATTGTGAATACTTTTACAAGAATAATTCTGATACTATTGTAACATCTATCATAGCTATATTCCATTAAGGTATATAAATCATGTTACATCAGGCTTATATGCGTATATATTGGTTATTAAATAAAAAATAATTAATCGTGGCAGATTGTATTAAATGTGGATCTTATACAAAACATGAAGGAGAATTTTGTAGAAAATGTGACCTGGAAAATGATAATAGTGTAAAAATAATTCCTGAAAAAACAGAACCAGCAGAATTAAACGGGCTATCTGAAAAAGATTATAATTATCGTTATGGGATGATTAAAGGCAGGATTGCCGAAACTTTAATCCAGGAATTATTTTTAAGCTTAGGTTATAAAGTTTTTCGATACGGAATGGAAAAAACAATTCCGGGAATCATAGAGTTTCTGAAAGGTGTTAAATCAGAGGTCTCGACTCAGATCCGTCATATGCCCGACTTTGTTATTCATGACCCTAAATCAAAATCGTTTTACTTTATTGAAGTAAAATTCAGAGCAAATGAAGAATTTTCCTCAAAAGATCTTCCCAAAAATTACCCTTATCCAAATACTTATATCATATTAGTCTCTAAAAAACATATTAAGTGTCTTACTATTGAAGAAATTATGCAGGGAGGTGAGATATCACCAACATCGAAGAATTATTTAGGAAGCAGGAAGGAATTTGATCTTGACAAAGAAGTTATTAAAAATTTCTGTGATTTTGCTATTAAGTTTTTTGATAAAGTATAAATAACCTGTAAATAATGCAGGAAGTACAAAGTGAGAAAATTAAATCGTATAATAAATTTCATAGCCATAGTTATTTTAATTCATCCATCCAGGTGGAAATATGAATTTAATAAATTAAAAACAGGAAGAAAAAAGAAAGAATCAATTAAGTAAGAATAAAAAGAATCAGGCCATTATTTACTTTATCAACACTATAACATTTGAGTACTTAATCCTGCTATCCGGGTTCTTACAACTAACCGCCTGCTGTAATTTCCTTTTCGAGAAGATCCACAACCAGGGCTTGTACCTTTCTCCCTTGAAAACAACCTGTATCAGACTATCCCGGCTTTCGATGTGGACTTTCTGCGTATCGCCAACGGCAATGCCTTTAATTGTATAAAATTCATCGTGATAATTAAAAATACGTGCCTGAACCGTATCATAAATCAAAGAATCTTTTAACATTGTTACAATGTCTTTGTTTTGCTGAATTACAGTTTCGGAATAATGTTCTACTTTTCGGGGATTAATTTTCAGGTTCTTTAATTCAGAAATGATTTCCGGGTAAATATCTTTGAGTTCCGAATACTTCAGCTGCAGCACATCATTCTTTGCCGCCAGTTGCCCGTTGTTTGCTTTGTAATATACTAATTTCTGACCGGCAGCTGCAAAGGAATGTTCCAACCTTTGCCTGTCTTTCTTTTCGGCAAAATACATCTTTCCGAACTCATACGCGGTAAAACCGAATAATAACATGATTAATGTTATCATCGTAAATAAACCTGTGCTTCTCATAACTTTTAACTTTTCAACTTTATAACTTTCCACTTTCTAAAGTTTTCCCTCATCAGCAAACGAGAAATACTCAGTTGAGCTAATAATCAGATGATCGATCAACGGAACAGACATCATTTTCCCCGCATCTTTGATATTTTCCGTAAGTATTATATCGCTGTTGCTGGGTTTCAGGTTCCCGGTCGGGTGATTGTGAGCCATCACAATTGATGTTGAAAGAGATTCAAGAGCAACGGAGAAGATCAGCCGTAAATCAGCTACAGTCCCTGTAATCCCACCTACGCTTAATATATAATATCCCAAAACATGGTTTGCATTATTAAGATATAGTATATACATCTCTTCGCGGGTTTCCATCTGCGAACTCCATATATTCTTAAAAACCGCATAAGCATCAAGCGAGTTTTTCACGGTTATTAATTCTTTGCCTTTGTTCTTCCGGCTGTAAACAATGCGCAACCTGGGAGGCCGGTTTGATTTCACAAATTTTCCCAACCCTTCATTTTTCTTTTTCTGCTTTGAAAAATAACCGGCAGAGACGGCGATCAGGATGGCCAGTATAGTTATCAGGATAATATTTCTCATACCTTTTTAGCCGCTTTCAGATCCATATACAGGAGAATCGCAAAAATCACGATGGTAATTACAATGGCTTTTAAAAATAAATTCATGACCTGATCCAGTTTTTAATTTCTTTCCTGTAATAAAAAGCTATTCCCAACACAATAACAACGATTACGATTATTATGATTCTTTTTTTTTAATATCCATGCTGTCCAATGCTTTCAGGTTGTATCTTCTGATTAAATCTTTCAGCGTGGAAGCATAATTGGGAGCCGTGGCATACCCGGCACGTTGTAAAGCATCGGCCTGTTCTTCCGGTGTCTTTGCCGTAAACACCCCGTGATTTGCATAAGTTTTGTTTTT
>JBBIRU010000090.1:0-4936 GCA_037441645.1 Bacteroidota bacterium | reverse complement strand
TGCACAATCACCCGTCCAACACCCTGAAAGCAAACGATACAGACAAAGATTTAACAGACCGGCTTATACAGGTAGGAAAAATACTCGACATCCAGGTAATAGACCACCTGATAATTACCACAAAAAGCTATATAAGTTTTAATGATAAAGGACTTATGGAAGAACTGGCAAAAAGCATAAAATGGACACCCACCTATGTAGTAGTTGAACAAATCCGTAAAGAAGAAAAGAAAATAAGACAGGAAGTTATTAAAAAGGCAAAAGCTGATAAGGATAAAGCTTTAGAAAAAGCAGAAGTAGAAAAGGAAAAAGCCATAAAGAATAAAGAAATTGATTTTGCAAGAACAATGAAGAAAAACAGTGAGCCAATTGAAAAAATAATAGAATATACCGGGCTTACAAAAAAAGAAATAGAAAAGATTAACTGAAAAATATAAAAAAAACATATTTCCTGTTTTCACATCCTTACCCCCTGCAAATACAAATCCCCAATCCCGTACAACCCGAAAATCTCATTTTTCAGCCTCACAAGATTAACAACGTCCTCCATATTGTACTTTAAAACCTTCTGTTTTTTATAAGGATTCCGCCAGTCTTCCGCCAGTTTAAAGATATTGGATTTGTATTGCTTTTCGGAACGGTTCAGCCCGAACATTTCCTCAAAATAAGCCAGTTTGTAAGAATCCATACCCGGCATAATATCCCGAAACACCTTCAGTAAATTAACACAACGGTAATTGTTGCGGATATCAAGTCCTGTGCATTTCTCAAGCATCCCGATATCGGGGCCGTAAAAATAAATATAGCCGTTTACAGGTTGCAGCATGGAAACAATATTGCTGAAGTTTAAACTCTCATCATAAAGCTGACCGCACTTTGTTACAGAATAAGCAAAGCCAACTAAAAAGAGTTCCTGGTTAAAGAACCATTCGAGGTCAATGAATAAATCGGTTATGGAAAGTTTTTTGTTCATGGTTTGTGGTTCATGGTTAATAGTTTCTTTCGTTGTAAAATTATGCAAATCCGGTCATGGCTGTTTTCAAATAGTTTCATTTGTTATGAAATGAAGTTATTTACTCTGATTTGATGTTTTCAGGGTATTTATATTTGCATTATGGAAACACCGGTAAAGAAAACATATACCCTTAAAGAACTGGCAGATCAGTATGAGGTAAGCGTAAGAACCTTTTATGTGTGGATAAAACCCATCCGAAAACAGCTATTTGAAATGAACCCCGGATGTAAACAACGCTTACGTATTTTGTTACCTAAGCAGGTAAAATTAATTCAGGAATTTTTGGGATAACTCAGCTCTTAATATCTTTTACAGTCAGGCCAAGTCCCATTAATATCTGTTCCGAAGCTGTTTCTTTAGAATACACTTCATGAATGAAGGCTTCCACTTTAAAATGCTTTTTTGCTTTATCGTTAAGCATATTGACTAATAAATTTACCGTATTTTCGGCAGAAGCCTGATCTTCAAAAAACAAATCTGTATTTATATCTCCTATCTGGATATTTACCTGAAATACCTGTTTCATGATAGTTTTTATGTGATTTAAAAACAAATATAAGCAATTAATACCCGATTAAGCTATTACCGGTAAATAAAAGAAAGCGCCGGTTCTTCCCGCCATAATATTGCAAAGAAATAATGCAATATTCATGCTCACCCCGAAAAAAACAATCCTTATAGCACTTATAGTTCTGACCCTCGGAATTGCATGGGTATTTTACAGAATGTACAGGGAATCCCGAAAACTCAAAATCGGCAGCATATCCCTTAAACCCACAGAAAAAATAACCGGCGCAGGCGACATTATAAATATTCTGAAAGACGGGCTTTACCTCGAAGGAAATGTAGAAATCAGGAACTTTTCCGGCAAAGACTATACCCTGAACCAGCTCAGTCTTGACTGTTTTATACCCGGCACAGAAAAGATCATTGCCGAACAGACCAATATCATTGAGCATAATATAAAACTCGAAAACAAAAAAGTCAAAGAAATCCCTTTAAAATATAAAGTCAGTATTCTGAACTCGATTAAACTATTAAAAGGATGCGGAGTAATTCCCCAGGATGCCACCCTATGGGGCATACTCTCCAACCCGACAGAAGCTTACAAAACCTTTGACCTGAAAAAACTCAGGATAAAACTCAAAGGGTTTATCCAGGTGGAAGGAATAACATTGAACATAAACATGAACTATCCCCTGTATGAATAAGCAATACCAGGTAACCGGACAGACGATATCGCTGAAGGAATATGCAGATATCAATGATACGATTCCGAACATAAAAAGAATAGTAAATGAAAATTTTCCTGCAGTAGAAGGCCTTGCCTGTTATTTAGAAGGAAATTCAGAAGAAGAAACCTATCACAATATCTGGGATTATGTCAGAAATAACGTCAACTATCAGAATGACGAAAAAGGCAGGGAACAACTCCGCAGACCCCAGAGAACACTTTCAGATAAAACCGGTGACTGTGACGACATGAGTATCCTGATTTCATCCATGCTCACCGTTCTCGGATGCCATCACGAACTTTATGTAACAGCGTACAGGAAAAAAGACGAATGGCAGCACATTTACCCCGTAGCATTCGACAGGAGCGGTAACAGGTATGTGATAGACTGTGTCCCCGAAATACCCTATTTCAATTACGAAGCATATCCCATTAAAAACAAAATAGTAATCAATATGAAATTAGAAGAATTAGGCAAAGTAAATGATGCCGGTCTGATCAGTGAACTCACACAACCTTTCGACATCGAGAGCCTCGAAGGATTTAGTGAAGATGAAGAACTGACAGCAATACAAGGTCTCCTTGGCAATATAGCCATTGTGGACGAAGAAGAGGACTACGACACTGTGTTAAGCGGTTCCGAACTCAAAAGAAACATCGTTTTAAAACAGCTTGCCGATGCAAAAAATGCTTTGCAAAGCGAAGTATCAAATCCCACCGAAATGTCGCAGTTAAACGACAATAAACTGGATTTGCAGCTGGTCAGTAAAATCATAGACAACATCGGTGATGAAGAAGCCTTTGACGAAGCAATAGACCTTGCCATTCGCAAAGGAACCCTTTACCAGAACTTTTATAAAACCATCGGTGTGGCCATGGATGATGCCGTAAACGGTCTTTCCGGCAGCGAAGACGATATGTATTATTTAAAATCAATGGAAAATGAAAATGTACCTGAGATTTTAAGCGACGAGATCAGCGGTTTGGGAAAAGGATTCCTGAAGAAAATCGGAAACAAAATTAAAAAAGGAGTACAGCAATTCAGTGAAAACCATCCCAGACTCGCTAAAGTCGCACAGGCGTTTAACAAGTTCAATCCGGCTACGGTTACCTTCCGTAAATCGTTAGAGCCATTCATCAGGGCCAATGTATTTCAGATTTCAGAGAAAATAGCCGTAGGTTATGCCACCGAAGACCAGGCAAAAAACAACGGATATACAAAAGCCGAATGGCAGCAGTTTGTCGATTTAAAAGACAAAGCAGAACAAAAGTGGACAGGCATCGGGGGAGATAAGGATTATTTCCGGAAAATGATTATGAACGGCCAGGGAGCAAAGAAAGCCGGTCTGAAAGGTCTGGGAATTGCCCCTGCTATAATTGCTGTTGCAACAAAGGCTTTTGGCGCTATCATCGATCTTGTCAAAAAACTAAAACTGAAAAGAAAAGACGGAACCGTGATAGAGGATAAAACAACCATCGAAACAGAACCGAATACGGAAACCAATACCAATAATACCAACACAAAATCAGCAAAATCAACAACAGAAACAAATAACAATATGGCAGAAAAAACAAATACTAATGTGGAAACACATGAAAAGTCAGGAGTCACCACAGAAACCGTTACCGATGAAAACGGCAAAGAAACAAAGGTCTATAAAGACAAAGACGGAAATGAGATAAACCGTTTTAAAGCCTTTTACTTAAAAAACAAAACAGCAATCATCATCATAGCCATTGTCCTTGTTCTTGGAATTATAGCTTTGATCATTTGGAAAATAAGAAAAAAGAATAAGGAAAATAAGGATAAAAAAGGGATGAATGGCCTGGGCGAAGCCGGACTTTCCCGCAAACAGGAAAACTTCATCCGGCGACAGGGATTAAACAACCGTGCTTATGCTTCCTTAGTACGTGAAGAAATCAGCAGGGACAGGAAGCCATACAATCAGCAGACCCGTAAGCAATATTATAAGAAAGTATTTACAGATGCTTTCAGCCGTCCCCTCTCTCATAAACAAACATCTGCCGCTTTACATCATAACAACTTATTAAAAGAAGTGCGTGAACTTGCAAAAGCTAAAGGCGGCGGTTCCAGGGCATGGAAAGAAGCCTGGGCAGAAATTAAAAAAAAAGGCCGGTAACAAGTAGTAATGAGGTAAAAGGTATAGGGAAATACAGTTATCCGAAAAAGAAAAACAGCACAGGCAAAAACAGGGACAAATCGGCTTCGGACAGGTTCAGGAAGATCACAGAAAGAGCAAAAGAAATCAGGAAACAACATCCGAAAATGAAATGGAAAAACTGTGTGAAACAAGCGAGCGAAGAACTTTATTAGCCGAAAGCGGAAAGTTATAAAGCAGGCAGTGAACCATTGAAAAAAGGTCAGACGATAGTTAAACATAGTAAAACATAGTCAGACATAGTTAAACAGTAGTCAGACAATAGTAAAACATAGTCAGACATAGTTAAACGGTAGTCAGACAATAGTGAACAAAGAACAATAAACGGTGAACAATAAACGGTGAACAATAAACATAAAACAGTTTTTAACAATAAACATTTTTTAACATGAAAGAATTAACATCAGAAGAAATAATCCTCAGCGGATTAAGCGGGAACACAGTTCCTAATTTGAAAGCCGGTAACGTATCCAAATTGGGTGCAAGCCAGTTCAGGATGCAGATGAT
>JBBIRU010000089.1:0-4937 GCA_037441645.1 Bacteroidota bacterium | reverse complement strand
TATCATTTTCCCGGTTTTGTTCCTCGTTATTTTTTTATTTCATATCCCATAGTCGAAAAAGGTACCGGTTAGTAACCTCTCCCGTGTAGTTTTTTTTTTGAAAATTCTTTAAAATTTGGCAAAAAAGAGGACATGAAACTATAACCATATTCGCATTCGAGGCTCTTTTCATATCTGTGTTTTCATCTTTCTAATATTTAAATTTCAGACAAATATAAATAAATATTCTAATATATACGGTACAATATATTAGAGTACCTTAAATAAGAAGATTTCTGGAATTTTGTTTTATGAAAAAATCTGATAAAATTCCTGAACTTATTGTAATTGCTGACAGATTAAAGGAAATCCGAAAAGAAAAAGGATTTAAAAATTATGAACATATTGCCTTTGAGTTGGGTATGTCAAGAAGTGCTTATTGGCGTTTAGAATCAGGCGAAAATTTCAGCTTAAAAACACTTATTAGAATTTGTAATTTACTAGATATAACATTGGAGCAATTCTTTGAAGGTGTTGACATTCCAAAAGGGAGTAATAAAAAGAAGAAAACTTAAAGAACGGTTGATAACATCCGATAACTATCAGATTTCATGTTAACAATACAAAATATTCTGGCCATGGGATTTATTATTTATAGCAGCTTAACCTGGTTAAAAAATACCCGCCATAAAAAATTTTAATGATAATTACAATTATTCGTTGCAAATGCAGAAAAGTGATTCATTTTGCATCAAAACCCATACAGGACAGGCGATACAGAGCATAATAATGCTTCCGTTAAAATGCAAGGGGGGGTACCCCCGGCAAAACCGCGCCAGTCAATAATTTTTACTATATTTGAATCACTTTTTGACCCTTTCTGCGATATATATATAGAGAAGAATGAAGACAGAGGATGAAAAAATCTTTAACGGATTACGAAATGGTGATTTAGAAATGATTCATTATATATATACAACATTCTTCCCGACAGTAGAAAATATGGTAATAAAACTAAATGGTAATAAAGAAGATGCACAGGACATTTTCCAGGATGCATTAACTTTTATGTATATGAGTTTGCAGGAAAAAAAAATAGAATGTAAATTCAGTTTCGGTTCAATGATATATACAATTGCCCGGAATAAACGAATTGATTCCATACGACGGGCATGTAAGAGAGAAAATATTAATATACAGGAATTACCTGATGAACAAATAGAATACACTGAAGATAACGCCCGGTTGTATGATGAGATTGAAAAGTTTTCGTTATATGAGAAACATTTTAATTTGCTGTCGCCCGAATGCCAGAAAATATTAAAATTCAGCATGCAGGACATGTCCTTAAAAGAGATTACCTACCTTTTGAAATTTAAAAACGATGATTACACTAAACACCGCCGGTATAAATGTAAAGAACATTTGATGAAAAGTATTTTTAACGATCCGGCATATAAAGAACTAAAATATGACGAACACTGAGCAAATAGAACAGTATTTAAAAAACGAACTTTCGGGCAACGAGCTTGCCGAATTCGAACATCGAATGCAAAACAACCCGGATTTCAAAAAGGAAGTTCTTGCACATAAAGATGTTAATCTGTTTATTAAAAACACAGTAAAGGCCGATTCATTCCGAAAAATAACTTCAGAAGTTTATAATGAATACATTAAAAGCAGTTCGGCCAAACTTCTTTATTTCGGTACCCGGAAAAAAATTGCCGGGTTTGCATTGTTATTCATAGTTCTCTCTGCTGTTTTATTTTATCTTTTTAAACCGGTATCCAGCAAAACCCTTTATGCACAAAACTTCGAACATTATAATATAGACATTGTTACCCGATCGGCCTATTCGTACATGACTCCTCTTGAACAAGCCATTGAAATGTACCAGGATTACAGGTATGCAGAAGCAATAATTGCTTTTTCGCAACTGGGTCCCGAAGATTCTCCGGGCATTATAGCACCATTTTTATGCGGTATATCGTGTCTCGAATTAAATAAAAACGAAGAAGCTATTCATTTTTTATATCATTCCTGCTTAAATACCCGGGATGCCCTGTATGGTCAATCGTGCTGGTATCTTGCCCTGGCATATTTAAAAAACGATCAGCCGGATAAGGCAATAGTTATTTTAAAACAAATCAAAGAATCTCATTTATTCAACGAAAAAAAGGCTGAAACACTTCTTCAGGAACTTGATTAATGCTTTTTACCCTGGTCTTTTGGGCATAGAAAACCGGTAGTTTAATCTCTGCCGTTTTTTTTATTTTTTATTTTTTTCCGGACGACTATTATTAACACCACAAAAACAACGCTAATAGCCGAAACATTCCAATACCGGTATGATTTTTTTATTTCAAGGGATTCGGTATTGCCCACTAATACATACCCTGCCCAATAATATGGATGTGCTTTTAAAGGGTCGTTTAAAGAAAGATAATCGATTTTTGCTTTTTGCAGGGCAATATTTTTTGTATTCCGTTCAGACAAATACCTGTAAAATGTTTTCATCAGGTGACCGCTGCTTAAATCCCCGACTGGCCAGAGTGTCATTACAACACTTGGGCAGCCTGCATTCATAAATGATCTTGCTATATTTAGAAAACCCTCTCCCTTGTTCAGTCTTCCAATCCCGGTATTACATGCGCTTAACACTGCCAAAGATGCATTTAATCCCAGGAAATTTATTTCCCATCCGTACAACATCCCGTCATTTACCGAGTCGGAGTTGCCAAAAAGAAGAACAGGCCCCGAATTAGCAAGACTGTCGTACTCACAATGCATAGATAAATGCAATATGTTATAAGCTGAAGCCTCATTCTTAAAATTTGTTTCTGTAGCAGAATTCCCGGATAAAAGTATTCCCTCCGTTATGTTTAAAATACCCATTGCTTCTTCCTTTGCACCGGCAATGTTTTTTAATGCGGAAAAAGTATTTTTTTCATAGGATGGAGATACTGCCAGCAGGTTCTTTGTAGAAGAAGTTTTGCTTTTATTTGCAAACAACAGGGTTATTGAATTTGTATAACTAATTGCACAATGTTTAACAAGGTACGTAAGCTTACTGTAATCCGTGTTTTTTATATCAGGAAGTTCTTCAACAAGGGCTTCGAAGGGAATATAATTCAAAATCTGATCGGGAATTATTATAATATTTCTCCCTTTTATTTTTTCTTTAACAGGTTCGATTAAAATTTTATACAATCTGTTTGAAACCGAGGAGAATTCTTTAAAATAGCTGTATTCAAGCGACTTTGTATTAAAATCTGAACATGAATAATAGAATGAATGTACGTCGGAAATAAAATTTTCGGGCAGACTTTTACGAACCATTGAACATTGGTCCGGTGACAGAACAATGATATACAGTTGTCCGGGACATAATGTATATTCAATAAAAGCACTGCCTGAACCTGAATTTTTTATTATTTCTCCGGCTTTCACTATTTCGGGTTTATATGAAATGGAAAAGTAAGAAGGGTATTTTAAATGAATCCCTGTCAGCATTGCTTCCTGTTCATCATACAATTCAAATAACTGTTTCGATAGCCGATATTGCATTACTGAATCACAGGGCAAACCTTTTTCAACTTTACGTAACAGGTGCTCTGTTTTTGCAATTTTCACCTTCAGGTTTTTTAATCTTTCGAGCAACATTAAAGGCACACCCGAATTTCTCTCCCAGGCACTTTCCTCCTGAATTGTCATCATCATTGTAGATTTGCTTCTTTCAGAAAATTCAAAAGCCAGTTCTATCCACTTTTTTTCTCCCGTTAATGAATAAAGATGGTAAATTGTTTTTATTGCATTCGCGTATAATTCCTTTTCATTATCGGCAAGAAAAAGTTTACTGCTTTCAAGCTGAAAGCCGCCCCGGATAGTATCGGTTAACCAGGCAGCTGCCTTATAGCAATCAACAGCATTCTGCAGATTTGCCTTTTTCTGTTCTTTATCCTTAGATGTATTGGAAAGTCTTTCATAACACTTTACCATTTCTTTTACGGAGATCAGCAAGTCAACAGCGGAAGAAATTTTTGTGTTTTTCCATGTATTGGGACAACCGGTAATAAAAGCAGAACCGCAGAATTCATTCATCGACTGCTGAAAATAATCAATCGCCTTTTCGTCCTTTCCCTTTTTATAATGCAATTTCCCAAAGGTAGTATACAAAAGTGCCAACGATTTTCCTTTTTCATTCAAACCATTAAGTATCTTAAGGGATTTCTGAAGATATCCTTCTGCCTTTTCAAACTGGCCGGTAATGATGTACATGTCGCCATAATTGTGATATGTTTTAGCCAGGTTTAGTTTATCATCTGGATCAGACTGAATTCTCTCTTTTACGGCTTTCTTATAATAAAACTCAGCAAGATTAAAACTTTTAAGATTCTTATAGCAGGTTGCAATATTATCGTAAACACTTATCATATAACCGGCTGTGACAGAATTGTATGTTAAGCATTGAGAAAAGACATTCAACGCTTTCTGGTACTCTTCCATATTTTTATAACATAGTCCCAGGTAATTCTGAATTGATAAAAGAGCCTCGCTGCTTAAAAAAGGTTTCGTTCTGTTTACATGTAACAACTCATTAAAATAAATTTCCGATTTAATAAAATCTCCATTTTCAAAAAAACACACAGCCTGGTTAATAGTAATCCTGTTTATTTTATCATCCCATTCGTTTTTATTCTTTTGAAAATAAAATTTTGCTTTTTGAAACCATGTTATGGCTTCCCTGTTTTTATCATACAAAATATAAAGAGACCCGTAAAGTTCGTATAAATGACCCATATTATAAGCGCTGGTATCGCCATTTTTCTTAAAAATGTCATCCACTTTCCGGCAAATGCTTTTTAAATTTTCCTGTTGATCGGTATTGCATAGACAGTAGGTTCTGTAATAAAGCGAGTAAACCATTTCATAGGAATATAATCTCATGTAATTTTTAC
>JBBIRU010000088.1:0-5168 GCA_037441645.1 Bacteroidota bacterium | reverse complement strand
ATTATAATGTTATTGGCTATCCTACAATTTACTTGATAAATAAAGATGGAAAAATTATTTTTTCAGAAGTTGGATATGAAGAGGGCACAAAAGATAAACTTGAGAAAATAATAATTGAAAACCTATAAAATATAATGCACGAAAGCATAATAAGAAATAATCCGTATTTAAAACAGTTTTTTAGCCATGGTTTGAATTGTTTGATTATTTTAATTAATTTCATTTTTTTTTAATATATAGAACGACGAACATAACATCTTATGTCGAATATTCTTGTTTTTTCAACAGTTACAATAACCTTAGCGCTCCTGTTTTATTCGGTTGGTGTTTGGTCTGAACGTTTTTCAAAATATCTTAAGTCGTGGCATGTTGTAACATTCTGGATTGGCTTTTCTTTTGATTTTTGTGGCACATTAGCAATGCATTACATTTCCGACAATCCGTTTGATTTAACTGATATGCACACCTTAACAGGACAAATAGCACTTTGGTTAATGCTGGCTCACGCTATTTGGGCAACATCGGTTGTGCGTAAAAAAAAGACAGAATTGCGTAAAAGCTTTCATCGTTATAGCTTCTTTGTATGGTTAATATGGCTCATTCCTTATATTGGCGGAATGATTTTAGGAATAAACGGATGATGTTCAGAGTATTTATGCCAAAAACACATCTCCAAAGAGTTGAAAAATGGTAAGGTAAATTATTAACCCTGACACTCGAATCAATAAAGAAAAACGTATGGAACTGATAGGAAAAACAACCATTAATCCAATCCTGTTTTATTCCGGTAAAACATGCGGATATATTACCTGGCTTATTTTTCTGCTCTCTTTTATGAATATCAGAATTGTGAGTAATAATTCACTAACAGGTTTTGATTATATTGCATTCGGGACAATGACCATCGGATTGTTGGCGGTAATTTTTAGTTTAATAAATCTTGGAAATTCAACCCGTCTTGGTTTACCATCTGATAACACAGAATTTAAGAGTAATGGACTTTATAAATTAAGTAGAAATCCCATGTATTTAGGTTTTAACCTTTTAACATTATCATCCATGATTTATTTTTTTAATATTATAATTGCATTATTAGGAATTTACAGCATGATAATCTACCATTTGATAATACTTGGAGAAGAGCGGTTTTTACAGAACAGGTTTGGTGCAGATTACCTGAACTATAAGAAAAAAGTAAGGAGATATATGTAAGAAAGAATTTTAAATATGAAAAAGTACGAATCATTAACAATATATAAATATTGCCGCGATTTTGACTTCGTTTATTGCTTAACAGACCCGATGCTTCAGAATGCCCGTTGACACAGATTAAACAGGTAACAAATGGATTTAGTTAATTTCTACAAACAAAGAGTTTCTCAGTTCCACGATAAAGAAAAGGAATGTTTAAAAAATGAACATAAACTTCCTTATTATCGTCTATTTGTAATTGTTGTAGGTATTTCTTCATTCTTTCTTTTATTTCAGATCAGTATCTTTCTTTCTGTTCTGGTAATGCTGGTATTTCTTGCCATTTTTTTTATGATAACCCGAATTGACAATCATAATTCGGTTAAAAAGAAAGAGTTTCAATTATTAAAGACGTTAAATGAAAATGAGATTAATTATCTGGATGGAATATATGATTTTTTTGATGACGGGAACAGGTATAAAAACGATACTCATTCTTATTCAAATGACCTGGATATTTTTGGTAATTCTTCTTTGTACCATTCTTTAAACAGAACAACTTTACCTATAAGCAGTGATATCCTTGCTGACTGGTTGCTTTACCCGGCCAATACACAGGAAATAAAAGAAAGAAATGAAGCAGTTATTGAATTAAGGAAGAATATTGAATGGCGGCAAAAAATATTTATAACAGGCTGTACTTTAAAGAAAAATGAAAATTCGTTAAAAAATTTAATCAATTGGGTGAGAGTAACGGGTAAATTCTCTTTTCAGAAGAAGTTTATTATAATTTGTTATATGTTATCCGGAATGACATTGATTTCAATTGCACTGTCATTTGTTTTTCCCGTTTCCTATGTGCCTGCTTTATTGGTTGGTATTCATTTGATTATTATATGGAAGTCGGGAAATGTAGTTAAACGTTCTCATAATGAAGTTACTGATAATTCAAATATATTAGAAACTTATGCTGAAATTATAAAAGAAATAGAAAATGAAAGTTTTTCTTCATTGAAACTGAATAATTTAAAAGAGCGGTTAATGTCAGGCCATTCCTTTGCTTCCAGGGAAATTGAAAGATTATCGGGAATAGTAAATAATTTTGATCTTCGTTATAATGTTATTGCACATTTTTTTTTAAACACATTGTTTTTCTGGGATATTCACCAGGTCTACCGGCTTGAAAAATGGAAAAATACAAATAAAAATTTAGAGCAGTGGTTCCATAGCGCTGGCGAATTTGAGGCGTTGTCAAGCTTTGCAAATGTATATTTTAATAATCCCCATTGGTGTTTTCCGAAAATAAGCGAGAATCATTTTTTCTTTGAAGCAAGTAAATTAGGTCATCCTTTGATTGTTGCAAAAGACAGGGTTTGTAATAATTTATCCATCAATGGTACAGGTAAAATCTTGCTGTTAAGCGGTTCAAATATGTCGGGGAAGAGTACCTTTCTAAGAACGGTAGGTATTAATATTATCCTGGCCATGGCCGGATCATGTGTTTGTGCTACAGAGTTCGTATTTTCACCGGTACGTATTCTATCCAGTATGAGAATCAACGATTCTCTGAAAGATAATACATCTTCGTTTTTTGCTGAATTGAAAAAACTCGAATCCATAATTAAAGCGGTAGAAAAGAAAGAGAGAGTATTTCTATTATTAGACGAAATTTTAAGAGGGACAAATTCATCAGACCGGCATATTGGTTCCTCCGCATTGATTAAGCAACTGGTTTTAAATGAAGCAGTCGGGATTGTAGCAACTCACGATTTGGCTTTAGCAGGAATGAGCCGGGAGTTTCCGGCCAATATCGAGAATTATAACTTTAATATTAAAATTAACAATGAAGATTTATATTTTGATTATTTGCTAAACAAAGGAGTCTGTACCAGCCTTAATGCTTCCATTTTAATGAAGAAGATGGGTATAAATATTCCGGAATCAGGGAATGAAAACACGAAAACATAAAAATCTACGGGTTTGCAAAACGGATAGCTTTTGTATAATTCCCGGGATAAAACCCACATAATTTTGTTTTTAAAACTGTTATTATTTATATTTGGGAGTAATTATTTTTATATGGTTATAAATATTTTAACCGGTTATAAGTATTTAAAGTTGAGAATAGCGATGTGTTATGCACAAGCGGTAAAAAAAGCATCAAAATAAATTTCTCTGTAACTTGACAAATTAAAGACAAAAAACAAATATCAATAATAAAGCAAATGACACAAAATGAAAAATTAGATATGATTCTGTTTGGACTTACATCTGCTAAATTGAATGCTGATGTGTTTGAGCAACCTGGTTCAGGTTATATGATGAATTACTTATGTAAAGAAATATTAAATATTCCGTTAGAAAATGGAGAAGAAAAAATATTAGAAGGTATATTATTAGCTAATGAACATATTGAATATACGCATCCTGAAGCAAAGATAATAGTAAATATTTCAAGTAAAGGATTAGATTTTATAAATAAAGGCGGATACCAGCAATTAGAAAAAGATAATATTATCAAACAAAAGAAAGAAGAATTAGAAATGAAATTAATTGATTCAAGTATAACAATAAATAAATGGACAAAATATGGAATTTCAATTAGTATATTAATTTCAATTATTGCATTAGCTGTTTCGATAATATCGTTACTAAGAGACAATCATTAAAACGGATAATATTACACAAGCGGTTAGAAAAGACAACTATACAATAAACAACAATAAAATTCGAAATAACTTATGAATATAGATTGGAATTGGTTTTTTAGTTCTTTCTGTCAAAGTGCTGCAGCACTTATTGGTATTATAGGTGCATTTATTATTTCACGTCTACTTGGACTAAGTGAAAAAATAAACTCTACCAGTTCTCAGTTATATAACCTCATAATTGAATCAAATAAGATTTTAGCAAATATTTCAAACAGAAATTTTGAATGGTATAATAGAACAATTATTAAATATGACAACCAATTAAAAGAAGCTATTCAAAAAGGAGAATTTGATAATTTAAGTCAAGAAGAAATTTTAAAGAAAATTTATGAGGCAGATAGCAGGCTATTTAAGAATGATGTAATTGTTATGGAATCTTTTAATTTATTAAAAAACAAATATGGAGTTAAAACAACGAAGTTAGAAGGTGGCCTGTCTCTAAATACTGCACCCATGATTGCAGACATTCCTACGGCGGGTCTGTTGGACAAGTTACATAAAGAAAAAGAAATTATAAACCAATTAGAAATTGAATCTCAAACATTAATACAGTATTTTGAACAAAATCTACACGACCTCAATTCATTTGAAGGAACTGTAAAACCATTGAAAATAATTATCATTTTACTTATGATTTCATTTCCACTAACAGTGATATATCCATTACATTTTATGCCCGTTGTTTCTAATCAAGACCTATCATTAACATTTAACCCTTTATTAATTATTCAATCAATTCTCTCATTAAAATTTCTTTTATTATTTATCTTCTTTATAACAATTGAAGGAATATTTTTATACTTCTTAATTTTGATTAATCAGTTAAATACAAAACTTAATACAGCAAAAAATGAAAATTCTGATGAATTGAGAGACATTAAGAACTATTCCGAATACTTTGATGAATATTAGACGGCAATGAACACTTTATTAAGGACAAAAATGACAAAACCGCAAGTGCATAACACCATTCAAAACTAAAAGGGCGTCGGGCACTCTTTGACACTTATGAAAACTTTGAAAATGCAGTTCAACTTGACAGGTAGGGAAGTTTCAATCGCCCTTCTAGTTCTGCACTGAACCGTTAGCAAAAATAATATTTTACCTTGTAATCAATACAATATGAAATTAAAAAATAAAATATGAAAACGATAGCTTTAACAATGTAAGTACCCCCTTTTTCCTACAGAGCTAAATTAAACATTTTTCATATTTCGTATTCATAAATTCAATAGGACTTTTATTTCCTAAACTATCATGTGGGTG
>JBBIRU010000087.1:0-5977 GCA_037441645.1 Bacteroidota bacterium | reverse complement strand
AAGTTTTAATGATAAAGGACTTATGGAAGAACTGGCAAAAAGCATAAAATGGACACCCACCTATGTAGTAGTTGAACAAATCCGTAAAGAAGAAAAGAAAATAAGACAGGAAGTTATTAAAAAGGCAAAAGCCGATAAGGAAAAAGCTTTAGAAAAAATTGCAAAGTCATTAAAACAAAAAGGAGTACCCATTGAAATAATTATAGAATCAACAGGATTAAGCAAAAAGGAAATAGAAAGAATTTAATAAAGGACAGATTTTTTCATTTTAAGAAAATTTCATTATTACATTCTGGCGATTTTTAGAAATCGCCCGGAAATTTCGATTTTTATAAAGGCGATTCTGGAATTCGCCGGAAAAACGCCCGAAAAAAACAAAGTGTACATTTTGTACATGGTTTTATTTGGTTTTTATCAAAAAATCGTCTGAAATTTACATTTTGTACATGGGAATTATTAAAGTGTACATAAGTTTTCATTAATATTTGATAATTATTTTACATTTAAGTAAACATTTATTATATTTGTTCGTTATAAAGTGTAATAATGGTAATTAATTTCTAAAATTATGGCATTTTCTCTTGATTCGATATTCAACTCAATGAGCGCTGAGTCCTTTATTGAAGGAATAGAAAAGACGTATGAACTCAGCTTTAACCAGAAATTTGTTTTAAAAGACATCGGTATTACCACACGGGTCATGAATCACTGGGATGCAAAAGGACTTATACCCCTTTCAAGAAATAAAGGAAAGACCTATAAATTTAATTTTACAGAGTTTATCTGGCTTCATATTGTAAAAGAGCTGAGAGAATATGGTTTTCCCTTAGAAAGCATCAAAGAAGCCTGCATTTTACTAATGACACCTTTTGATGGCTCGGAATTATTTAAATCTCTTTCCAAAGAGGAAAAAGAAAAGATTAAGAAAAGGATTGAAGATATTCAACTGGATAATGAAGATGAAAAGAGGAAACTCATTGATTCAATTAAAAATGAAATTGATAATATAGATCAATTCCCGGATATTTTTCAGACGAATTTACTGAGTTTCCTTATTAATGAATTTCTCATGTACAGAAATGATGTAAGAATACTGATCGATCTGAAAGGAAATGCTGTCCCCTTTACTGATGAATTTAAAACACAAAAAGAATTTAATATGGTAATGGATGAAATAGAATTTGACAAAGATTCCTATCTCAGCATTTCACTCAGCAAATTCTTCAAGAGATTTATTATGGATAAAGAGCAGTTTCATTTTGTACAGGATAAAAATGTCCTGAATGAAAACGAAGCTCATATTTTGTCTTTAATTCGTGAAGGTAAAGCCAAAACCATTACGGTAAAATTTAAAAACCAGAAACCCTATATGCTGGAGATAACCAAAGAAAAGAAAATACAGGCTGAAACAAGGCTGACTGAAATCCTGCTTAACCGGGGATACCAGGATATAAGCATAAGGACTGAAAACGGTAATATTTCTTATTCAAATATAACAACGAAGAAAATTTTAAAATAAAAATTAAAAAAAGATATGTACTGAAAAAATCAGGCAGATAGTAGCACAGGACATTTACTGGAAGAACCAGGAATGTTCATTCACACTACCTGAAAAATGTTAACCCTAAATGAATGCAAAAAGAAACTTCAAAACACAACATACAGCGATGAAGAAATACTGGCGATAAGGGACTTCCTTTATAAGCTGGCTAAAATAAATGTACAGTATATCAAAGAAAAACTGAAAGAAAATGAACAAAAGGGCAATCTTGTACACACGGGTATCAACGGATGAACAGGCAATCAGGGGCTACAGTCTGAACGATCAGCACGAAAAACTGAAAGCATACTGTTTTATTCATGGTATTGAAGCCGTAGAACATTTCCAGGATGATCATTCAGCCAAGAGTTTTGAAAGACCTGCTTTTAAAAGACTCGTTGAGTTTGTAAAACAAAATAAGAACTCGGTCGATTTATTACTGTTTATCAAATGGGACAGGTTTTCCCGAAATGCAACTGAATCGTATAAAATGCTCACAACACTGAAAATTCTTAATATTGAAGCGCAGGCTGTTGAGCAACCATTGGATTTGAACATTCCAGAAAGCAAGCTTATGCTTGCCTTTTATCTTGCTTCGCCGGAAGTTGAAAATGACAGGAGGTCAATGAATGTCAGCATGGGTATGAGAAGGGCAATAAAGGAAGGACGATGGATTGTAAAAGCTCCAATGGGATATGTAAATAAGCGGGATGAAAATAATAAGCCTATCATTGTTCCGGGTAAGGATGCTGGTTTTATCCGGCAGGCATTTGAGCTTATTGCAACCGGGGATAATTCGCAGGATTCGGTTCGTAAGAAACTGCAACAGGAAGGTTTCAAATGCAGTAAGAATAACCTTTCTAATTTATTGAGAAACCCTGTGTATATTGGAAAAATCAAACTCAGAGCAACAAAAAACGAAGAAGAATCAATTGTCAAGGCAATACACGAACCTATTGTTGACGAAGAAACCTTTTCAATTGTTCAGGATATTCTGGAAGGAAGAAAGATTAAAAACAATCTGGCAAAAATCCACAGGTCGAAACCAGAATTACCTCTTAGAGGTTTTCTTGAATGTCCCAGATGTGGTAAAAAACTAACCGGGAGTGCTTCTAAAGGTCATGGGGGAAGGTATTTCTATTATCACTGCGTAAAAGGATGCCAGGAAAGATACAGGGCTGATTTAGCCAATGAAAAGTTCATTGAGTTGCTTGAGGATTTAAAGCCGAATAATGAGGTTATAAATTTGTATGATACTATTCTTAAAGAAATGTTGGCAGAAAATGAAAATGGAAGAAAGGTAAATGCAAAGGCTATAGAAAGCGAAATATCCAAAGTACAGGAAAGAATTAACAACTTACAGGATAAATTAGCGGATAATCAAATTGCAGTTAGCGATTATAGTTCAGCAAAGCAGAGATATGATGTACAGTTAAGAGAATTACAGGGTAAACGGAGTAGTATGGTGCAAATGAGCAAGGATATATACGAGCAATTGGTTTTCAGTTTTTCATTCTTGAAAGACTTACCGTCACATTTTCGGGAAGCTGCACTGGATGTGCAACAGCGCATAATAGGTTCGATATTTCCCGGAAAGTTGCTTTTTGCAGAAAATAAAGTTCGAACCTCTCAGGTCAACGAGGTCGTTAAGCTGATTGCCCGTGTTAACAAGCCTTTTGGGAGAAATGAAATGGGACAATTCTGTGTTAAAACTGAACTGTCCCATCAAGTGATCTAGCTGGGATTCGAACCCAGGACCCCATCCTTAAAAGGGATGTGCTCTACCTACTGAGCTACTAAATCTTGACCTCTGAAAAATGAGAGTGCAAAGCTATAATCATTTTACAAAAAATGCAAAAGCTAAATGAAAAAACACTGAATTATTTTTAAATTTATTTCTATCTGTTTAATATACAATAGTAATATTTAAAAATAATTATCCCTTTTTGTTTTACGATTGAACAACTACCTTTGCCGGAAATGCATTTTAATGAATTCTAAAGTAGTAATAATAACAGGCGCATCTTCCGGAATTGGTAAAGCTCTTGCGTTTGAGTTTGCGCGGCGGGGCTGTAGAATTTCAATCTCAGCAAGAAACCTTGAGAAACTCAAAGAAGTTGAAAATGAGTTATTGAAATCTGATACGGAGGTGCTCTCTGTTAAAGCAGACGTTAGTGTGGAAAGCGATTGTGAAAATATTATTAATTCAACGATTGATCGTTTTGGTAAAATTGATGTATTAATAAATAATGCAGGAATATCCATGAGAGCCCTTTTTGAAGAATTAGATTTAAAAGTTATTCATAACCTCATGGATACTAACTTTTGGGGAACTGTATATTGTACAAAACATGCCTTGCCAAATTTGTTGTATTCAAAAGGAAGCGTGGTAGCTGTATCATCTATTGCAGGCTATGCGCCATTACCCGGGAGAACAGGTTATTCGGCTTCTAAATTTGCAATTCATGGGTTTTTGCATACACTCAGGGTTGAAACCATTAAGAAAGGATTGCATGTAATGATTGCTGCTCCCGGATTTACAGCTTCAAATATCCGGCGAACTGCCCTGGTTGCTGATGGTAGTCAGCAGGGGGAAACTCCAAAGGAGGAAGAAAAATTAATGTCAGCCGAAGAAGTTGCATATCATATTGCCGAAGGAGTGCGAAAAAGAAAGAGGTCTGTAATCCTTACTACTCAAGGTAAATTAACAGTCATTTTATATAAGTTTTTTCCAAAAATGATGGAGAAAATAATATATAGCCATATGGCAAAAGAGCCAGATTCGCCATTTAAATAAAATTTATTTATGCTTACACATTCAACCGAGATAAGGGTAAGATACGGAGAAACTGATAAAATGGGAGTTGTCTACTATGGTACTTATGCACTTTATTATGAGGTCGGACGTACCGATTTAATGAGAAAATATGGAGTGACTTATAAGAGTCTTGAAGATCAGGGCATTCAACTACCGGTTTTAAGTATGGAAAGCGAATACATTAAATCTGCTTTTTATGACGATATTATTATAGTTAATACTTTTGTTAAAGAACTTCCATTAGCCAGGATGAAATTTTATTACGAAATTTTTAATGCTGATAAACAGTTGATTAATAAAGCTACTACGACTTTAATCTTTTATGATGCAGTTTTAAAGAAACCGATTCGTGCTCCTCATATATTTCTTGAAAAGGTAAAGCAATTTTTTTAGGCATATGATTTGAACTGATGTGCTGTTTTTTCAATTGAAAATTAATTTTCTTACTTTATCTTTTATTGTATCTTTAATGTTTTATTTATTTGCTGATATTTTATTAGTATGTTGTTTATGATGAAGATAAGGGCTTTTATTTGTAAGTTTGTATTACAGATTATTTTTCTTTTACTTACTTTAATAATATCATTTTCTTCTTATGCTCAGGACCCAAAAGGCTATGTAGATGTGAACGGGAAAGTGAAAGCTGGTAAGAACTCAATTGGTACGGCTGAAGTCTCTTTGTATTTAAATAATGCCAAAATTCAGACTGTTAAAACCGGATCTGATGGAAAATTTGTTTTTAAGCTGGATATTGATAAACAATATGTAATTGAAGTCGCTTCGCCAGGTATGGTAACTAAAAAAATTCTTTTTGATGCCAATGCACCGGAAAAAGACATTATATATAAATATCCATTTACCGTTGAATTGTTTGAATCTTATCCGGGATTGGATGTGTCTGCACTTAATAAACCTGTAACAAAAATTATTTTTAATGAAGACGCTGATGGTTTTGATTTTGATGCAGCATATACGGATCTGATGCGAAAGGAAATAGATAAGATTACAGGCCAGATAGATGCAATGAAAAAGCAGAATTATAATCAGATTATTGCAAAGGCTGATGAATTCTTTAAAAATGAAAAATATGAGGAGGCTATTCCTTATTATGAAAAAGCAATAGATATTGACCCATATAGTGAATATCCCGATAAGAAAATAATGGAGTGTGAAAAGATGTTGGGGCAAAAGGCCAATAGTGATACACAGTATGCGAAATTTATTACCGAAGCCGATAAGAATCTTAATAATAAAAGCTATTTAACAGCGAAAGATTATTACCAGAAAGCATCTGGGGCAAAGCCTAATGAACAGTACCCGAAAACTAAAATAGCTGAAATAGATAAACTTTTAGCCGATCAGGCTGCGAAAGAAAAAGCGGACGCCGAAGCAAAAGCCAAAGACGATGCCTACAAAGCCGCCATAGCCAAAGCCGACGCAGCCTTAGGCGGTCAGAAATACGAAGAAGCGAAGAAAAGTTACAACGACGCATTGGCAATTAAACCCTCAGAACAATATCCCAAAACGAAGCTGTCCGAAATCGACAAACTGTTAGCCGATAAATCAGCCAAAGAAAAAGCGGACGCCGAAGCGAAAGCCAAAGACGATGCCTACAAAGC
>JBBIRU010000086.1:0-6794 GCA_037441645.1 Bacteroidota bacterium | reverse complement strand
TGTGTTAAAACCGATACGGCACATATAGTTGTATTATGGGGATCTCCCGTTGAAGAATATAAAAGGGATGGCCTGAACTTTAAAGTATATCCCAACCCAACAGGAGGTGACTTTACAATAGAATGTACCTTACCATCAAACAAAACCGGAAAAGTCAGGGCCTTCAGGAACACAGGCTCTCAGTTAGGCGAACACCTATTAGAATCGGGCTGTAATAAATTTATTATGCCTTCAAGCAACTGGAAAGATAGTGTTATTCTTGTAGGAGTTTATATAAATAACAGGCAGGTGCTGGTAGAGAAGGTAATAAAGACAAATGCAGCTTTACATTAATTATTTTTACTCCCAATATTTTCATACAATAGAATTGTTACCAATCATTTTAATAAAAGATAATGACACTAACAAGTCGATTAATCTTCTTTGCCGAAAAGAAGATGCCACAAAAATCGTCTGATAGGATTATAACGAATGAAATCTCAATCGTAATTCCTGTAAAAGACAACCAACATGGAATTGACAAATATCTTGATTACTTTTTAGCTTCTCACAAGCCCGACAATTTTCCGGGAGAAATAATCATCGTTGATAACAATTCAAAAATACCAACAAAAATTTGCGACCGACATTTAGTAAGCGGGCTTACGATTAAACTTTTGGTTTGTAAAAAATCCGGACCAGCTTCTGCAAGAAATTTCGGAGTGAGCAATTCGAATGGAAAATGGATTTTATTCAATGACAGTGACTGTTTGCCTACAAAAACTTTATTAAGTGGCTATTTAAATGCAGATAATGGTTCACTTGCATACGCTGGGAATATTAAAGCACTTGGGCAAGATCTCCTTTCAAAATATTATGAAAGCCAGGAAATTTTAATTCCGCTTAAAACTCGCAACGACAAAAATGTTTTTGTTCCACAATACTTAATCACAGCAAACACGCTCGTTTGGAAAAAAACCTTTTTAGAAATAAATGGGTTTAATGAAAATATTAAAATTGCAGGCGGAGAAGATGTTGACTTTGGGCTTCGTTTATCACAAATCGGTGACTTATCCTATGCTCTTGACAGCATTGCATTGCACGACTTTGAAAGTGGACTAAAAAGTTTTTACAATCGCTTCAATAGATATGGGCAAGGCAACAGAATAATTGAACATTTGTGGAAGACAGATATGAAACCAAAAATTTTCAGACCAAACAAACAGACAATTTTCAACGAATTGACTGCAAAACTTCAATTTTTGTGTTTACTTATCGGCTACATTCGGGCAGATAAACAAATAAAGAAATACGATAGGTAACATATGGTGGAAAATATGCAGGCGGAAATGTACAACTTGAATGAGAATAACTAAACTTTAATTTGACTTTTCCAAAGCATAAATCTCACAAACCATATTTCCTGTATATCTCCTTTCTCACAGGGCAATTGCAATAAAAAGAATATCCGAACATTTTCTGATAGTCGCAATTACCATGATGCCTGTTGTTATCCTTAGGTTCAACGAAGTGTAATTCACCACTGATACAGCTTACAACCTTACAGCAAGGATTTGCCTTATCCTTTAAACAGGATTTGTTTTTTCTACAGCAATTTGTTTTTGAGATAATATCTCCATTTATTTCTGTTTCCATTGATTTTTATCTGAGTTGTGTGTTATTTGTTAACGAGTCAAAATACTCTTTTTGAACTTCTTCTATTTCTATCTTCATTCTTATATGTTTGAAAATCATAAGAACGATTCTTTCAACCCGTTTTTCCTTTTCAATATCTCCGTTAAGAAGTATTTTTTCTTTATTATTGGGTAATTCAAAGATTTCCGATTGGAGTCTCGGATCATATAATACCACTCTTTCTTCTTTGCCCAGTTGAAGGCTTTGTATAAATTTCCCCAATGATTTTATTAATTCATTTTTACGAATTCCGGTTTGTATTTCATAAGAATAAAACCCTGCATGCGGCTCATAACTTAATACCTGTGAAAAGCCGGAAAGTTGCTTTTCCAGTTTCAACTTTGTTACCGGAGATTTGATAGTATGAATGAGCTGGTATGATTGCATAAAAAGGACGTGAGTAAAACCAATATTCGATTGCGAGGTACCACCAAGCACCTTCATTCTCAAATAAGGCTACTCACGCCATAGAGCATGAGCGTCACTTATTATTCACGAGAATGATTGAAAATTGGTGGTTTCCGCAATCAGGAATAATAGTATCGTTTCAAGTATGTTTAAAGAACTTTTGTTTAATTTTTTTTAATACAAATTTACAATACTTATCTGAAAGACAAAAATATTTCAAGTCGTAATAAATCACATCCTTACCCCTTCCAGGTACATTTCATTAATCCCGAACAATCCGAAGATCTCATTTTTCAATCTCACCAAATTAACAACGTCCTCCATATTATATTTTAATACCTTCTGTTTTTTGTAAGGATTCCGCCAGTCCTCCGCCAACTTGAAAATATTTGATTTGTACTGTTTCTCGGAACGTTTTAATTCAAACATCTCTTCAAAATAAGCCAGCTTGTATGAATCCATACCCGGCATAATATCCCTGAATACCTTCAGTAAATTTACACAACGGTAATTATTGCGGATATCAAGCCCTGTACACTTTTCAAGCATCCCGATATCGGGACCGTAAAAATAAATATAACCGTTTACCGGTTGCAGCATATTTATAATGTTATGAATATTTAAGTTCTCGTCATAAAGCTGTCCTGCCTTTGTTATGGAATAAGCATAACCGACTAAAAAAAGTTCCTGGTTAAAGAACCATTCAAGGTCAATAAATAAATCTACCATTTGAAAGAATTAAGGATTTTTGAATTACGAATTACGATTTAGAAAAAATCAAAATTATGTTAATTCAAAGCAGAATATTTTCAAATGATGTTATTTGTTATGAATTGAAGTTATTTGTTCTGATTTGATGTTTTCAGGGTATTTATATTTGCTGTATGGAACTACCCGCAAAGAAAAAAACATTTACATTACAGGAACTGGCCGATCAGTATGAGGTAAGTTTAAAAACATTTTATGTGTGGCTGAAGCCCATCCGTAAACAGCTTTTCGAAATGAACCCCGGCTGTAAACAACGCCTGCGGATTTTACTGCCAAAGCAGGTAAAGTTAATCCAGGAATTTTTAGGATAAAAAAGAAAACCGTTCAGCATTGTACATCATCCGCTGTCAGACCTATAATACCCATTAATTGTTCCGATACCATTTTCTTGGTATACACCTGATAAATATTAGCCTCAATCTTTATCTTTTTCTTTAATTTACCAGTAGCCATTTTCATTAAAAGCTCATATGTATATTCAGCAGTTTCCTGATCCTCAAAATATAAATCCGCATGAAGATCCTCTATCTGTATGCTTAATTGAAATACCTGTTTCATTTTATGTTTTTTTGAATGAATAAAGTTAATCACAATTAACAGGATGAGCAATAACGGAAGATAATTTTCTTTACATGAATTTTACGGTACTTAGTCCGGGATAGTCTGTTTAGCAGTAGTTACAGGAAAGCATCCTTTTTCACCCCCCTAATATTGCAGGGAAATTCATGCAATATACATGCTCACCCCGAAAAAAACAATCCTTATAGCACTTATTGTTCTGACCCTCGGAACAGCATGGATATTTTACAGGCTGTACAAAGAATCCCAAAAACTTAAAATCAGTTCCATATCCCTTAAACCGACACAAAAAATATCCGGTATCAGTGACCTGCTGGACATATTCAAAGACGGGCTGAACCTTGAAGGATCAATAGACATACGGAATTTCTCAGGCAAAGAATACACCCTGAACCAGGTCAGCTTCGATTGTTTCACACCCGTCAAAGAAAAGCTGATTGCCGAACAGACAAACATAATACAGCATGACATTAAAATTGAAGTCAAAAAAACAACAAGTATACCTCTCGTCTACAATGTAAGTGTACTGAATGCACTTAAATTATTTAAGGAATGCGGCGCCATACCCGAAGATGCGACCATATGGGGTATCATAGTTAATCCCGTGGCCGCCTGGAAATCTTTTCTCCCTGAAAAACTGAAAATAAAACTCAAAGGCTTTCTACAGGTACAAGGCATCACATTAAACTATAACGAAAACTATCCCCTCTATGAATAATCCATACATGGTATCGGGGAAGTCAAGAACCCTGAAAGAATATGCCGATATAAACGACACCATTCCGAACCTGAAAAGAATAGTACTTGAAAACTATCCGGCAGTGGAAGGACTGGCCTGTTATTTAGAAGGAAATACCGAAGAAGAAACCTATCATAACATCTGGGATTACGTCCGGAATAATGTGGAATACCAAAACGACGAAAAAGGCAAGGAACAGCTCCGCAGACCCCAGAGAACACTTTCAGATAAAACCGGCGACTGTGACGACATGAGCATCCTGATTTCATCCATGCTTACCGTACTCGGATGCGATCACGAACTGTATGTAACAGCGTACAGGAAAAAAGACGAATGGCAGCACATTTACCCCGTGGCCTTCGACAGGAACGGCGAACGGTATGTGATAGACTGTGTGCCCGAAATCCCCTATTTCAATTACGAAGCATATCCAATCAAAAACAAAATAATAATCAATATGAAACTTGAAGAATTAGCAGGTGGCAAGGATGCCAACATTGTAACAGAACTTACCCAGCCTTTTGATCTCGACAGCCTCGAAGGATTGAGTAATGATGAAGAACTGGTATCCATACAGGGGCTTTTAGGTAACATCGCCATCGTGGATGAAGAGGAGGAATACGACACGATGTTAAGTGGTTCTGAACTGAAACAGAACATGGTCATGAAACAACTGATGGATGCGAAAAACGCCTTGGAAAAAGAGCTTTCTTCCCCCACAGAAATGTCCCAGCTGAATGACAACAAACTGGATCTGCAGTTGGTCAATAACATTATCGACAAAATTGATGATGAAGACGCTTTTGATGAAGCCATAGACCTTGCCATCCGCAAAGGAACCCTTTATCAGAACTTCTATAAAACCATCGGTGTTGCCATGGATGATGCCGTAAACGGTCTTTCCGGTAAGGATGATGATTTTTATTATTTAAAATCACTGGAAAACGATAATGCACATGAAGTATTAACCGATGAGATTAACGGTTTGGGAAAAGGTTTCCTGAAGAAAATCGGAAACAAAATTAAAAAAGGAGTACAGCAATTCAAGGAAAACCATCCCAAACTCGCTAAAGTGGCACAGGCATTTAATAAGTTCAACCCGGCCACAGTAACCATCCGTAAATCCATGGAACCCTTTATCCGGGCCAATACCTTTCAGATGGCCGAGAAAATGGCCGTGGGCTATTCCACCGAAGAACAGGCAAAGAACTTAGGCTACACAAAAGCCGAATGGCAACAGTTCGTGGATGCCAAAGACAAGGCAGAACAGAAATGGGTGGCTCTCGGAGGTGAAAAGGATTACTTCAGGAAAATGATCATGAATGGTGTGGGAGCAAAAAAAGCAGGACTCAAAGGATTAGGTATTGCCCCGGTTATCATTGCTGCGGTAACAAAGGTATTCGGTGTGGTGATTGATATTTTCAAGAAACTTAAACTGAAAAGAAAAGACGGAACCGTGATAGAGGATAAGACAACAACGGATACGGAACCAGCAGCAACTAACAACAATGATAACAATAATAACAAATCATCAAGAACAACAAATCCAACCAATAAAGATATGGCAGATACAGAAAAAGATCCAAAGGTTGAAACTGATGAAAAGTCAGGAGTAACCACAGAAACCACAACCGATGCAAACGGTAAGGAAACGAAAGTTTATAAAGACAAGGACGGGAAGGAAATAGGCAGGTTCAAGGCTTTCCTGTTAAAGAACAAAACAGCGGTTATCATCGTGGCCATTATCCTTGTCGTGGGAATTATCGGAATCATCATATGGAGAATAAGAAAAAAGAATAAGGAAAATAAGGATAAAAAAGGGATGAATGGCCTGGGTGAAGCCGGACTTTCCCGCAAACAGGAGAATTACATCCGGCGACAGGGATTAAACAACCGTGCTTATGCTTCCTTAGTGCGTGAAGAAATTGGCAGGGATAATAAGCCTTACAATCAGCAGACCCGCAGGGCATACTACAAAAAAGTATTTACCGATGCTTTCAGCCGTCCCCTCTCTCATAAACAAACATCTGCCGCTTTACATCATAACAACTTATTAAAAGAAGTGCGTGAACTTGCAAAAGCTAAAGGCGGCGGTTCCAGGGCATGGAAAGAAGCCTGGGCAGAAATTAAAAAAAAAGGCCGGTAACAAGTAGTAATGAGATAAAAGGTATAGGGAAATACAGTTATCCGAAAAAGAAAAACAGCACAGGCAAAAACAGGGACAAATCGGCTTCGGACAGGTTCAGGAAGATCACGGAAAGAGCAAAAGAAATCAGGAAACAGCATCCGAAAATGAAATGGAAAAACTGTGTAAAACAGGCAAGCAACGAAATGTTCTGAGTCCAAAGTTGAAAGTTATAAAGTCCAAAGTCAGAAAGTTATAAAGTAGGCAGTGAACCATTGAAAAAAGGTCAGACGGTAGTAAGACAATAGTTAAACGATAGTCAGACAATAGTAAACAAAGAACCATAAACATAAAACAGTTTCTAACAATAAACATTTTTAACATGAAAGAATTAACATCAGAAGAAATAATCCTCAGCGGATTAAGCGGGAACACAGTTCCTAATTTGAAAGCCGGTAACGTATCCAAATTGGGTGCAAGCCAGTTCAGGATGCAGATGAT
>JBBIRU010000085.1:0-8221 GCA_037441645.1 Bacteroidota bacterium | reverse complement strand
GTCCAGAACATTCTTGCCAGCCTCATACTCTTTAAGAGCATTCGTTATCTGGCTCTCGGTAAATCTCGTCTTTTTCATTTTCTACAGATTTATTAAAATTAAACATTTTTGTCCAATTTTAAACTGTAGGAATTTTAGGGATACTTACAAACCCATGAGAATTTATGAATTTTAATTTTGAAGGTCTAATTTTATTTTTTAGTCCCTCGATATCTGTTTTTGATAAACAATAACTGAAAATGCAAGTATTTAAATCAATATTTGTTTGTATATAAATGTCTGACATTGATTGAAGAACTAAGGCAGATGGAATCCAACCTTTTTCAAATAACCCACCTTTTTTCGCACTTTTAAAATCTGCATACTTGCTTTCAATTTGGTCATAATTACAAGAATTAAAATGAGCCATGCTGAAAATCAGAATTGTCAATAAAATTCCTGTATGATTTATTTTTGCCATTGTCTCTAAGTCTTTTTTATAATATAATTGCTAACGGTTGAATGCAGAATTTGGCGGGCATTTTTCCTTGCAGTTTCCTGTCAAACCGCTACGAACTATATTAGTTGCAGTCTTTGTCATAATGTGCCCGAGCCCGCTAAATTTTGCATGTTGTTAGTGCCTGTTATTCTTTCCATTTATTAATAAGCTTTCCATTTGGTTCATAAGACTCATAATATAAAGTGTCATTAACCTTTTTAATCCAAATATATCCTTCCTCACCATTCTTGTCCCGCCCCTTAGTCTTAAAAGTAAACTTTATCTGATTATTGAGACTGAAAAAATTAAATTCAAATTCGTTAGTGTACCAGTCATTTGTATTGTCATGAAGAGCTCTACCAATTAAGACATTGTCATAGTAAACGTCGAATATTGGTCCACCATAGATGTCATCAATATTGTCAAGGAAATGCTCATGTTCATAAACTGTTTTGTATGACCAAGCTATATTTATTTTAATTTTTTCTTTAATTAAGTCATTGCTGCATTTAACATTCATTGAATTGCCTACTATATACCTATTAAAAACTTGTATTAAGTCTATTTGCGAAGTCCTAAAAAGTCCAACACGAAATAGAACAATTACAGTAATTAATAAAATTATTAAAATGAAAATTATTCTATGTCGAACTGTCATTTTGCTTTTTTTATAATTGGCACTAACGTTTGGCGCTTGGAAAAGCTGGGCGATTAGCCGCAGAGGGCGTCAAACCGTTACCGCTTTTGTAATTTGTTGTCATTGTCAAAATGCACCACCCGCCCAGTTTTTGCCAAACGTGTGTTAGGCTTAGTTGTTATTTGCTTAAAAGTTTCAATAAGTCATAATTTTGACCAATCCAATCAGATAATTTGTCAAGTTGTTCCTGAGCAGATAAACAAAAGTAATGTTCATTCTCATAAATAAAATACTTGCAGAAAATTTTAGTGTCAACTTGTCTTTCAAATTCATTTTCCCTTTTTTCTTGACTGATTTTTTCTTGAGCTTTTGGGTCACTAAAAATAAATGTTAGTTTATCAACTTCCCAATATGTTCCAATCCAGCCATAATATTTGTCGTTTTTTGAAGAATCTCTAAAAAGATAATAACCTGTCCAATTATAACCAAATGACGAATTATAAGGAATTTTTAATTTTTCTAATACAATCTCTATTTGATCGTACAAATTTAACAATGCTTGCATACCATTTTGCAATTCATACGAGACTTTTGGGATAGCCATTTTGTTGTCTTCCATAAATTTGGTTATTTCGTTGTGTAAATAATTTTCGATATGATTGTCTGAATGATAAATTCTAATTGAATTATATATTTCATGCCATAATATTTCATCCTTAAAGTCCGGATTACTTTTTTTGAAATCAATATTTGATGAATGAATTACTATTGTGAATATATGAAGTATAAGTTTTGGATTTGTTATTATTCCTTGATATTTGTCAATTTGATTAATTGTTATTATTGGATTATCTGGAAGTTGATACTCATTAATTCCTGAGTCATATTTTACTTCAAAAATAAACAAGTTAGAATCTATTTGAATACATATATCAGGAATTGCTTTTAAATTATATATTGTTTCAAATTGTCTTTGAGTGTCAATAAATATTTTATGATAATCTTGTTTGTTTATTGTAATTCCAAGTCTTTGAAAAAAGTGCAATAAAAATTCTGTACTATGTTTTAAACTAAAGTCAAGTATATAGACGAAACTTTCAGTAATAAAATTTTCTGAAGAAGATAACTCTTTTTCTGGTTTATATTTAAATAATCTATTGTATAAATTTTCCATTTCTTACAATTAAGCCTAACGGTCGAAGCTATGCACAGGTGGGCATTCTTGCTTGCACTTTCCTGTCAAACTGCTAAAAATTTTATTTATTGCAGTATTTGTCATATTGTTTCCCAAGCCCACATTGGGCATAGGTGGTGTTCATTTCTTAATCTCTGTATTGAATTGATAATGTGATTGATTTATTTCATTTTGTATCATGAGGTACAACAATGGTACAACATTGAAAAATAATTGCAATAAATATTCATTCTAAATAGCCAAATGGTGACTTAAGGAGCAATGTTATGAAATTTTACAGTTCCCACTTTCTTTTCTGATTAAAGATAATAATAATTTCATTCATTTCACTTAAAATTGTATTTACAGAATTTATTTACCATGCAGACAACAGTAAAAACATTATCCGAAATTGCAGCCGAATTAGGAATTCATATCAGTACCTTAAGACGGTGGATAGCCCCCATTCGTGAAAACCTTAAAATCAATAACCGGAAATTACTTCTTCCCTGGCAAATTGAAATGATTAATGATTTTCTCAGGAAACAATAGCATTCATTATTTTGTTCAAAATTACCTTTCTGTACAGCAAAGCCCCGTCAGTCCCATATCCCTTTGCCCTTTAATAAGACGACAAGTATTTAATTATTAAGAATTCACAGCAATAAATTTATAAAAAATTTATTACAAAGCAAAATGGGATGAATGCTTGGTATAATATCTATTGGCCATAAGCTCAAAATCTTCCATAAAACTGTTTTTTATACCGTTCCTGCCTTTTAAAATTTATTTATCATAATGAGTTCCTGCGTTTGTGTCTGCGAAGGTAGAAAGCCGAAATGCCCTCCACAACAGAATATAAATAGATATTCCTAAGTGTTCAGAAAGATCAGGTTTTTCCATCGGAAAAAGGGAAAGCCGTTCTGTTTTTCAATTTATTATACCTAATAAAATAAAAAAAAGAACCGCTTTCTGTTCCATTTTCCTCCAGGTTAACAGCAATAGTTTTCAATTGAGATATTATTTACTGTAGTTAATTGAAAACTATTGCAGATAACCACCCGCCCGCTTTTGTATTCATTGTAATCTCTGAACACTAAGGAATATCACTATTGATGGCGGGCATTTGCTGCTTTCTTTTTTTAATGCAGAACAAACGCAAGAACTCATTAAGATGCATATGAAAAATTTTAAAAGAATGACAGTTATGTATAAAGAACAGGAATCAAAATGGAAGATGATTTTTGAACTCCGCTCAAATCTATTATCTGCATATGAGCTTTCTGTGATTTTACATAGATGTTTCTTGATATCTCTATTAATTAACAATTTAAATTTTATGTTATGGAAACTTTAGAAAAGAAAAAAGTCAATGGAAATGGCAACGGTAATGGTAAAAACCTGTTAACCGATGTGAAAGAAATTCGTGGCAAAGGTGGTGTGAAGCTTGTTAAGCTCGGTGATCCTATTCCCACCGATGAAACTAAAACAAATGTTAAACCGGAAGTGAAAACACAGGAAACGGTTTCAACTGAACTTTCAAAAACTCAGCTGACCCTTGACCAGAAAATTGAGAAAGTGGAGAATCTCAAAATCCTGATCGAGAAAAGGGAAAAACTCGAAGAAAGCCGTAAAAAACTGTCATCCTTTGTTGTCGGTTCAAACCAGTTCAGTGAAAAAATTGTACTGACAGATGACCGTGGAAACACTTTCAACACTTCAAATTCAGAAGTCTTTAAAAAAGTAGTTTCAACCATAAACGAAACTTTAATAACAAAGATTAGTGAAATTGAAAAACAGATTGAGTTTTAACAAATCAAAAAAGGGTGATTCCGGTTGCCCTTTTTTAAATCTTTTTATTATGAAAGAAAAAAATAACATATCAAAAAAGGTAAAGTTTACCAAAGAAGAACAGGCCATTCTTGACCGCTTTCTTATCCTGAATCCTAACATTAAGGTTCTTATTAGAAAATTCAATCTTGAACCTGTTAAATCTTCTACCTTATGAATACAAAAGACATTTACGAAAGAATCACAGGCATTATAATAGAGATGCTTGAAACTCACAAAGCAAATAATTACTCTCAGTCCTGGTATAATATCTCAGGCGATTCAGTCTTTGCCAAAAATATCGTTTCCAATCATGTTTATAATGGCATAAACCAACTTATACTGAATTACTTGAAACAGAAGTACCATTATAAGTATAACCGTTGGCTGACGTTTAAACAGCTTTCTGAATTAAACGGAAAAATACAGAAAGGCAGTAAAGCTGCAATAGTGGTTTTTAAGTCTGTCATGTACTTTGATGTTGATTCTGAAAGAAACATTACAAAGCTGGTTGAACACATGCAGAAAAACAACCAGTCAACCGGACACCTGAACTTAAAGAAAGTGCATTATCTCAAATATTTTAACGTCTTTAATTTGTCGCAGGTGGATAATCTTCCGGAAGACTTTTACAAAATTCATGAAGTGGAACATTTAACAAATTTTGAAAAAGATGAAAGGGCGGAACAGATTATAAGCGGCTCAGGAGCCGTTATAGAATATGCACCCTCCAATGAAGCATTTTACAACTGGGCTGTAGATAAAATTTACATGCCCGAAAGAAAACAGTTTGTTTCCGCAGAAGCATTTTACAATGTGTTATACCATGAAATGGGACATTGGAGTGGCCACAGTTCAAGATTAAACCGGCCTTTAAATAATAAATTCGCCAGTAAGGAATATGCTTTCGAAGAACTAATTGCCGAAATATCAACCGCTTACCTTTTCGCTTTTCTTGGTTTTGAAAGCAGGATTACAAATAATGTCAGTTATATAGATAATTGGCTTTCTGTAATGAAGAATGATAAGAAGTTTATTATACAGGCCTCTTCACAGGCTCAACAGTCCGCTGATTACATCCTTGATAAATCCAAAGTTATTGAAGAAGTAACAGAAGATTAACATATTATTGAGTTTTCTTTTCGGCAATAAACGGAAAGAAAATTCGCTACACCCAGTCCACTGCACCGGCGCACCCGTTCCTTGCCGGTTTTTCTTTCCGTTTAGCCCCAAAAGCGATTTTAACTACTCAAGTGTATAAATACAGGAGACCAACCTCTGTAAATAGCCTGGATACTCATGGTAAGATAAGGCGGGTTATGCGGGGAGTTAGTATATATTAAAAGAAATACAGGAAAATATTTATTTTTGCCAATAGAAAATACATAAAAACCCTTGTTATTACTGTGTTTTTGTAAAGACTCATTCAATTTCAGTTCGACTACGGGTCGACTACCGGTCGATTACGGGTCATAACAAAGTATTGACAACATCGATTTCATTAACGGAAATTATCGGTATATAGTAATGGTTAATCCGGTTTAACGGAAAGCAGATTTTTTACCTGGCATACTTTTACCACAAAAAAAATTATGCAGAAAAAATTTATTTCAACAGAAGAATTATACCGTGGAAATATTATAGGTGTAAAAGTAGAGGATGAAAAACGGAGCTTCAACCAGACAATCGGATCTCCTTTGATAAAAACCATCAGGAGGACAAAATATCTGAAACTTTGCTGGATGTGCGGCTCTCCTTATGAAAGCTATAAATACGATTCCTGCTCCTGTTCAGCAAGATGTTCAAATAATATCTTCTATGCACGTAAAAAAGGATTTAACCCGCCCGCACGGATGGATCAGCTGACTAAGGAAAAAAATGTGAGGGAGGTTAAGGAAAGGTTCGGGTATAAATAACTGTTTGAAATTAAATATTATGGAATAACTCTGACACTTTATATTTTTGAACGAATATTTATTTTCCAAGGATGTTCTTGTCCAAATAATTGCTATCAACTAACTTTAAATCTATCACGTTATTTGTTTTTTCGGATAATTCTAATATCGGAAAAGCAGTTACTACTAACCCATTCTCATTGATTACAACAATTGCCATTTTAGTTTCCACTCTTACTTTTGTGAATCGCTTTGTTACAAATCCAATGGTTTTGTCAAACCTTAATTTATAACTTATCTTTTTTTGTAATGTTTGTTCCTTCCATAATTTTTTAGCAGTATCAATTGCATACAACATTGGATAATGTGAATTCCGCCTACCTGAGTGTACAGGAAAAGATTGTATGCCCTCAGGAGTAATACCTATAACAGCTCTTTTAATATGTTGGTCAATTGTAGTAAGCGGACTATGTCTCTCCATAGCATGTGAGTGGTCAAATAATATTTCAAGTAATTTATAAAAGGGAGATAATTCTGTTATCGCAGGTGTTAAAAATGAAATAATTTTAGCTTGTCGCCAAATATTAAACACCCACTTAACAATAACGAAGACAATGACACATGAAATTATAACAATTAATACAATAATTAAATTAGAATTTGTCATTTTCTCGTCCTTAAAAAGTTTACAGATTAATCCATTTATCGTTTGAACTTTTTCACTTTATTTTTTTTAATACTCATAGACATTTACAATTATATCAATTGCATTTTTTTATAATCCATTAAAAACGTTTATAATCTCTGAATATTTTGAGTCATTATCAAATGTAGCGATAATATCACCTGATTGAGTTCTGCTTTTCAATTCAATCTCCTCATTTGAATGATTATAAGTCATTGCATATCTTTTATCATTCACCCAAAACCAAATGATATTTGCTGGACTTCCTGCATACTCTCTAACCTCTATTTCTCCAGTAGATTTCCAAATAATTGCTCCTGCAAGAGTAAGCGCAACGCCTTCAACATTTCCAGCATGATGTTCTGCTCTTAATAATACACCTTTGAGATATGTTTGTAAGATTTCTATCGAATTAATTGATATGGCCATAAAAAAATAGTTTAATTATTAATACAAATTTTTATCATTCAAATATAAAACAATTTAATAGCAACAAAAAAATCTTTAATTGCTTAAAGATTTTAAGGCCGTATTCAGCCCACAACACGTACCTGATGAGAAAATAATTATTTTTCTGGTCTCAATCGTTAACCTCAATAAACCGGGAATATTCAACTCTATTACCCGGGTTCTTACAACTAACCACCTGCTGTAATTTTCTTTTCGAGAAGATCCACCACCAGGGCTTATAACGTTCCCCCTTAAAAACCACCTGAATTAAACTGTCCCGGCTCTCAATGTGAACCCTCTGACTGTCGCCGGTGGCAATGCCCTTTATCGTATAAAATTCATCCTGGTAATTAAATATCCGTGCCGGAACCGTATCATAAATCAAAGAATCTTTTAACATTGTTACAATGTCTTTTTCCTGCTGAATAACCGTTTCGGAAAAATGTTCAACTCTCTTGGGATTTACTTTCAGGTTCTTTAATTCAGAAATGATTTCCGGGTATATATCTTTCAGTTCCGAATACTTCAATTGAAGCACATCATTCTTTGCCGCCAAATCCCCGTTTTTTGCCTTGTAATAAATGACTTCCTGTTTGGAGGCACTCCATGATCGTTCAAGCCTGCTTTTATCGTCAATGACTTTAAAATACATTTTCCCTAATTCCCAGGTCATAAAACCAAATAATAACATGAACAATGTTATTGTTATGAATAAACCGTTATTTCTCATATTTTCTTTGCTGCTTTTAAATCCATGTACATCAGTATGGCAAAAATCACTATCGTAACCACAACCGCTTTTAAAAATAAATTCATGACCTGATCCAGTTTTTAATTTCTTTCCTGTAATAAAAAGCTATTCCCAACACAATAACAACGATTACAATTATGATGATTCTTTTTTTTTAATATCCATGCTGTCCAATGCTTTCAGGTTGTATCGTTTGATTAAATCTTTCAGCGTGGAAGCATAATTGGGAGCCGTGGCATACCCGGCACGTTGTAAAGCATCGGCCTGTTCTTCCGGTGTCTTTGCCGTAAACACCCCGTGATTTGCATAAGTTTTGTTTTT
>JBBIRU010000084.1:0-9231 GCA_037441645.1 Bacteroidota bacterium | reverse complement strand
ATGCTATTAGTTTGTACAATAATAAAAGACTTCATTTATCTTTGGGATACAAAACACCTAATCAAATTTTTAAAAAAGGCGCATAAATTAAATAATAATCTGTAGCCGTATTTTAGGACAAGACATGCACTAGAACGTTACCAACCATAAAAAAATAAAACATTTGGAATTTCCGTATAAATTTATTATATTTGTACGTATAAACATATATATTTATGGACACGAAATTGACAATTAAATTAAGTAAAAGTGTGATTGACAGAGCAAAATATTATGCCAGAAATCACAGAATAAGTCTTTCGCGTATGATTGAATCATACCTTGACTCTATGACTAAAAAGGAATCAAAAGAAGTTGAAATAACCCCATTAGTTGAGAGCTTGAGTGGTGTAGTTAGTTTACCTAACGACTTTGATTATAAAGATGATTATTCGAAATTCTTAAATGAAAAATATAAATGAAAAATTTACTAATTGATACAAATATTATCCTTGATCTTCTTGCAAAACGACATCCTTTTTATGACTCCGCAGCAGAACTGTTTTCATTAACAGACAAGAAGAAAATAAAGTTATTTACATCCCCTATTTCAATAATAAATACGAATTATATTTTATCAAAGATTTTATCAGAAAAAGAGACAAAGGAAATTTTAAGAAAATTTAGAATTCTTGTAAAAATATTAGCCTGTGATGAAAAAATAATTGATTTAGGATTGAATTCGCATTTTAAAGATTTCGAAGATTCTGTTCAATATTTCACAGCAACAGAAAATAATATTGATGGAATAATAACTAGAAATTTAAAAGATTTTAAAAATTCGAAGATTCCCGTATTGACTGCAGAGGAATTCTTGAAGTCGCATAATAATTGACAAAAAGAGTCAGTGGCTAACACACGTTTGGCAAAAAAGGGCGGGTGGTGCATCCCGATAAGTTTGAATAAAATTTAAACACTATGAAAATTCTATTTGTTCTTTGTACATTACTTGTATTCAATACTGTTTTATTTGGACAAGATACACTTTTTATAAAAAGTGGAAAGACTATTTCTTGTAAAATTACCGAAATCCGGACAGATGAAATTACATACAAGGATTTTGATAATCTTGATGGTCCAAATATTATAATTCCTAAAGCCAGTATTAAGGAAATTCATTATCAAAATGGAAAAGTCGTAAATCTGACATCTGAAGAAGTGGAAGTGAAAAAGGAAACAAAAATTATTGATAAAAATCAGTGTATTAAGTTTAATATTTTAAGTCCACTCTTCGATAATTTAGGATTTATTTATGAAAGAAAATTGAATATGGGACAAAATCTTGAGTTAAGGGCTGGATATATCGGAATTGATGACAATATATCAAAACTATTAGGAAATAATTACACAAAAGGGATATATGTTTGTGGCGGAGTTAAGTTTATAATGGGGCAGAAAAGTCAGGACTTTTATTTAAATGACATCAAATATCTTCATCCAATGCAAGGAAGATATATTAAACCAGAATTCATTTTTTCATCAATTGATTATTCTTATGACTACTACTATAATGGTAATAATACAGTTCGTTTCAAGAAAAACCTTTATGGATTTATTATAATTTTCGGTAGACAGTATATGTTTGGTAAATCAGTAACATTTGACCCATATTTTGGATTGGGCTATGGGATAGTTGATTCAAAAATTTTAAGTGGCAAGGAAAGAGATGGTTATTATCAAACAGAGTTTAATTATGGCGGAGGTCTAATGGTCACAGAAGAATTTCCTTTAATTATGACTGGCGGTTTTACGTTTGGATATTGCTTCAAATAAAAGCTCTAATGGAAAACACATTTAACTTGACTATAGAGTATAATACAATGTCAAACTTTACAAGACAAATTAAAATAATAAACAAGTGGCAACACACGGTTAAATCCGATAGCTATCGGATTTAGCAGGCTGTCCCGAAGCTTCGGGATGGGCAACTTGATATATATAACAATATTCAAGCATTTTAGCGGACACTGACTGCAGGTAAAAGCCCGCCAAATTCAACATTGAACCGTTGGCGGTCTTAAATGAAAAAATATCGTTTTGACTTAGCTTTAAGTAATGACTAAAACAAAAAATCATATTATGGCTTCTGACAAGTCCAGGTTAGTGAATTAGAAAATCAAAAAACTCATGAATTGATAAAAGAATATTGCACTTAAATGGCAGACTTTATTTAACTTGTTTTATTCTTCCATTTTGATTAACTTTGTTTTATTATATTATATTTAGCTAAATCCAAAATAATGGACTTAATTAAACAAATTGAATACTGGATTAATACTGCTGAAGATGATTTAGGAACATCTGAGTACCTTCTTTCAGGTAAAAGAATTTTGCAAGGGTTGTTTTTTTGTCATTTAACCATTGAAAAAGCATTAAAGGCTCATGTAACAAGGTGTACTGAAAATATTCCTCCAAAATCTCATAACCTTGCTCATCTGCTCGGGTTAACAGATTTAGAACTATCAGAAGAAGATAAGGATTTTTGTGCCATTTTAATGACTTATCAGTTAGAAGGGCGTTATCCCGAATATTATCCTAAAGCTCCATCTTTAGAAAAAGCAAATGATTATTTCGAAAAAACAAAAAATCTATTCCAATGGCTCAAAAAGAAGTTATAGAAATATTAAAAAAATATTGTCTTTTATTGAATACATCAGGAATTCCTGTTGAGAAAGCCTTTTTATATGGCAGTTATTCCCGTAATGAAGAAACATGTGATAGTGATATTGATATTATGATTGTTTCCCCAGTATTCGATGAAAACGATGATCTAATTAAGGCTAAAGCATGGCGACTTACTGAAAAAATTAATTTAAGAATTGAACCTTACACAGTTGGTTCCAAAAAATTCTTAAATGATGACGTTTCACCACTTTTACAAATAGTGAAACAGGAAGGAATAGAAATAGTGTAATTATTGACACTTCTCTGCATCTTGGACACCAACTGCTATTAAACGCCCAGCTTTTCCAAATGCCAACCGATAGGGGAAACTATAAATAAATTGAAAAATATGAAAATACTATTATTGCTTACGACAATTTTATGTCAAATTAGTTTGTTCGGACAAGAATATTCAGATACAATAATTACTACTGAGTTTGGCACAATTCACTGTAAAATTATTTCGTTAACGATTTAAATATTTTTTATGAGTTTAATCCAAAAAAAAAGAAAATACTTGATACTTATATATCAAGAGAAAAAGTAAATTATTTTTCGGTTCAAGATAAAAGCGTTGAAATATTGGAAAAAGGAAAACCTGCAAATTCAATTCCCTCAAATTATGCTGAAGATAATGGACTTATATATCCATCCTTTGTAAACTCGCCACCAAAATTCCAAAACGGTTTAAATGACTTAAACACATATCTAGAGAGTAATGTGAGAGTCTATCTGAGGGATATAGGTATATTTCAAAATAATAGTGCAACAGTCTTATTTGAATTAACAATAAATGAATTCGGCAAGGTCGATAGTGTAATAATTAATGAATCTTCCGCTCAAACTTGTGGATTTTCATATGAATGCCATCACCTCGAAGATGAAATACGTAAAGTGATAGAAGAAATGCCGTTATGGACACCAGCAATGTATAACAATGCATCAATCTCACTAAGAGTAGCTTTGCCATTAAAGTTTAATCTTAATGAAAACTCAATTTATATTCTTCCTTCAAAATACATCTTTCTATTTAATAATAGGAAATAGCACTTCCCTTAACATTATTTACCAAAACACCGTGCAGTCATTGTCACCTTGAATTTCTGTAAGAAGTTGCACGGTGTTGGGTAGCTTAAACGTTATGTGTAATGTTTAAACTTTTTTAGACAAATGTCGTATAATTAAAGACAATTTACATATCTTTGGATAAAATAAATAATCTTTATGAAAGAAGCAATAGACTTATTTGATCCTAAAGTCTCTTACAATTCAATTGATGATAAGAATGTACTGTCATTAATTAAATTTGTTAGACAGGGAATTAAATTCGCAATCTTTGTTAGTTTTGCAAATAAAAGTCCATTTAGTTTGAATGAATGGTCTACTTTTTTACATCTTTCAGAACGTACTATGCAAAGGTATAAAAGAGAAAAACGCACATTTGATTCTTTACAGTCAGAAAAAATCTTAGAAATAGCTCTTTTATACAAAAAAGGACTAGAAGTATTTGGAGATTCCGATAAATTTAATTCTTGGCTTGAAACAGAAAACCTAGCATTAGGAAAAATTAGACCCAAAGAGCTTTTTGACAATTCTTTTGGAATAAATCTTTTAAAAGATGAACTTACTAGAATCGAATACGGAGTTTTAGCATGATTGTATTTCGTTTAAGTAAATCAAAATACGCTAAAGACCTTTCTGGAAGAGGGACAGAAAAAAGCGGTGCAAGGTGGAATAGTAAAGGAATTGCATTATTATACACAAGTGAATCACGAGCATTATGTACTACAGAAATAGCTGTACATACTTCTTTAGGTAACATTCCTTCTGACTATGTAATTATCTCAATTGAAATTCCAAATGATATAAAAATCAAGGAATTAAAACCTACAGAAATTCCTAAAGATTGGAAATCATTTCCTCACCCACATTCAACTCAAAAACTCGGAGACTTATTTGTTGTTGAAAATAAATTTTTAATTTTAAAAGTACCATCTGTTGTAGTTCAAGGTGAATATAATTTTCTAATTAATCCTAATCATAAAGACTTCAATAAAATAACTATCAAATTAATAGAACCATTCTCATTTGATGAAAGATTATTTCTCAAATAACACTACACATAACACAGGTCATAAATTTAGCGGGCAGTTTGGAACTTTTTGACAATTATAACAACTCTCATACTTCTTATCACCTTAACAAGAAAGGAAGTCTAAAAGCCCGCCAAATCATGCTCAAATGAAAAGCGGAATGAAATGGTATCTGGACAATTAAAATAATTTCAGTGTAGTTCATTCCATTATAATAAATCTAAGTTATTTTGACCATCCTATATTTTCTGGGATATAACGATTTAACAAATAACAACGGCACCTAACATATATAGGCATAAACTTGGCGGGTGGTGCATCCCGATAGCTATCGGGAACCCAGCTTTTCCAGGCACCAAACGTTACTTTGTTTTTTAAATTTATTATCCCTCAGATAAACCCGTTTAAACAAAAATAGAGCAAAATAATCAGTATAATTATACTAACAATTTTTAGAATAACTACTAACCATTGCTCTATTTTATGCTTTTTATTGTTCATTGTTATAGTTCTTAGAACTCAATCTTATAACTTAAATTTGGAATCATTACATTTTCATTAAAAACTTCAATTTTATTTTCTTTCACATTATAATAGTAGTTATGTGAGGAAGATGATTTTAAAAGGTTTATTACCTGCAAAGACCAGACACCTGAATATCTGGATTTATTTGTCCGGTAACTGATTCCCAAATTTACCATTACTGTAGGGTCAGCAACTTTCTCATACACATGCTCGTAATCATAAACAATGTCTTTTGCTGCCAATGATTCATTTTCAAGTATTGGAGTAAGCCGCTCTCCTCCCATACAGGTAATCTTACCATTTAGTCCAAAAATCTTTTGTTTTGTTTTATTTTTATTTAAATAAAACTCTTTCCCAAATAATAAATTCGAAACGAATCCTCTGTCGTATGCAGATTTTCTGGTTATACCATCACCCCCTGTGTATTCTGAATCAAACACCGATGCCGTAAATAACCAGTAGTATCCTTTCTCAAGAAACTTTTCGAATGTAACATCTATCCCAATATTCCTTCCTGTTCCTTTATTAACCAGCACATCATTAAAAAACCACTGCTGATGAAAATTTATTTGAGAATAAGAACTGTCCTCGATTACCGGAACATTATACAGATATTGATAATAAGGCTCTACCTTCAGGCGGACTGTTTCGTTAATTTTCCAGTCGTAGCCAAGAACAAAATGAATAGCATTGGTAAAATCGAGATTTTTATTAGGCAATGTATTTCCACGTTTTGCTAAATATATTTTCAAATCTTCGAGCTGGCTGTGTTTCCCAATAGCAAGGCTTAAAGAGTGCAATGGATTTATATCGTATTTTAAACCTAACCTTGGCTCAAAAGTGTAATTATTATTCAGAAAAAAATACTGTGTATGAAAACCAATATTTAAAGATAATGCCTTACTGAAACTATATTTTGACTGTGTATAAAACTGTAACAAATCACTATTACCCCGGCTGTCGGCAAACTGAATCATGGGTAAACCTAGAGTATCAGCTTCCCTAAGGTCGATCTGATAGAACATTTTAGTATAATAAAAACCTGTACGGTTCACATGTTTTGGACTGAATTTGTTGTTAATAAATGAATTTACAATCACTTTTTGTTCATTCATGTCGATAAAAGCTTTGTCTTGTAAAACAAAATCCTGGTCGAGCCTTTCGCGTTTATGACCACCAGAATAATTGGTCGCAGCAATAGTTGTATGCATGTATGATTTACTGCTAATAATGCTCTTATTTGAAATGCCCGCAGCAGCTGGTTTCATATATGTTTCTTCGCGCTCAGCATTACCTATGGTTTCCCACTTCGAGGAATCTTTTTCCTCGTATTTTAACATATTGTCGATTGCACCAACTCCCCAAAGGGTAAAAACACCAGCCTTTTTAGCCGGAAAATTAAATTTAAAAGAAAGATCCTGGTATTTTGGTAAACCTGAACCTTTAGGTAATAACGATGACATCAGTCCATAGGTTGAATACCTGTAATTAAAAAGATACGATGATTTTTTTCCCTTAACAAATGGACCTTCTGAACCAAAATCGAAACCAAGAATACCTGCCTGTGCCCAGTATTCTCTTTTTTCATTATTCCCTGTTCTGAGTTTGATATCGAATGCCCCTGCGAGAGCGTTTCCATATTCAGCCGGGAAAGCTCCTGTAAAAAAATCGGAATTTGAAACCATCTGACTGCTGAATATTGTTACAAAACCTCCACCGGCTGAAAATGCACCGGCAAAATGGTTCGGGTTTGGTACTGGCACACCTTCCAGCATCCACAATATACCTTTGGGTGCATTTCCCCTTATCACAATAGAATTGTCCTGAAGTTCTCCTGTGGTAACTCCGGCAAAAGAAGATGCCATACGTGCAGGATCATCGAAGCCACCAGCATAGCGACCAGCTTCTTCTATCGAGAAAGTTCTTGCACTTAAAGTAGCCATAGAATTAATAGTTTCATCTTTTTTTGAATTCGCTGTTACCACAACTTCATTTATTTTCTCAACCGATTCCTTCATCTCTATGTGCAGGTTGACTTCTTTTCCGGTACTAACCAGTAATTCATGAATCTGAACGGTTTCATATCCAATAAATCCCACCGAAACAGTGTATCTGCCCACAGGGACTTTTGAGATACGGAAATAGCCGTTTATATCAGTAGTTGTTCCTAATATAGGATCGGTACCCATTATTACTATGGTAGCTCCAGGAAGCGAAATCTGGGTTTCTTTATCAACAACCTGACCTTTAATTGTCTGAAACAATCCCTGGGCATTTGACCCAGTCCATACTGTAAAAAGTATCAAAATCGAAATAACTTTTTTAAACGCTTTCATTTTATTTATTTTTTTAGTTTACGTGGCAAAGATTACCCGAACTAAATTACTGTGCGACAAACCTTATAAGGCAAGGCAATCTTCATGTCTCACCTTATAAATCAAGTCTCGTATCAACATGATTTTCATGTCGATAAATAAAATATATGTGATTTAATTTTTTAACGACCTGATGTACTCTGTAGGAGTCTGGCCGCTTAATTTTTTAAAAAAATTATTAAAAGATGCCTTGGATGTAAATCCACTATCGAGGGCTAAGGCAAGCAGAGTTTTATTTCTGTTTTCGGATTTCTGAACCATTTTTTTAAATTCTTCGACCCTGTATGAGTTCACAAAATCGTAGAAATTCTTTCCAAAGCGTTCGTTAATTACCTGCGACAAATAATTAGGCAGAATCGCTACCTGATCTGACAACTTGTTTAGAGATAAAGTTTCATCGAGAAATAGTTTTTTATTTTCCATCAGATCCGTAAGCCTGATTTGTATCTGTTGAATATCTTCTTCTTTCAACCCCGATTTTGCATAACGTTTAGTAACTTGCACAATGGGTTCATTATTTTCCGGAGGATTTGAAATATTTTCATTCTGAGTTACAAAAATATTTCCCTGCCTGATACCAAAATACCCCATGTAAACTACAAACAAAGCTACAGTAACATATATAAAATAATCAGGTCCGAATTCTTTGTAAAATAAATTTGTGAGAATAACTACTATCCAGATAATAAGCATACCAATCAGCAGGTTTCGCAACCAGTGCAGATTTATTTTTTCGTTCGAATAGGAATAAAATGAATGTAAGTTCTTTTTATGTTTTCTCAATATTAAAAAGATCGATGTTAGATAGGAAGCAGCAGAAATGAGCATTCCGAAATATGAATACGTTGAATAAAAGTCTTTATATCCGGTAGAAAATTTATGTATAAAATCAAACTTCTCCTGTGGTGTTAAAGTAAAAAATGAAGCATAATATACATAAAAGAAGGCAAAAGGAACAAAGTGCAGTATATATATTAATTTAAATTTCTGAACTCTCCCTGTAAGAACCGAAGTATATAAAAACAACATGGGTCCGTGTAAAAAAGGAAAAGGCATGCCGATTCCCAGAAGAAAAGTATATTTATGATCCAGGCCGGAATAATAAAAGTAGTATAAAAAAAGGTGGAGTCCGATCATCAGCATCCATACAGCCAATATTTTATCAGCCAAAGACTTATTCCTTTTGCTGAGCAAAAGGAATTCGAAAAAGAATGCTAAGGTACCTCCTGCTATAAAAATCATAATAATGCAAAAATATAAATTATTAAATAATATGACGCATTTCGCATACAGTTATATTTCAGCATAATAAAATTGATATTTTTAATTGAAGCCAGACAATTAAATTTATCTTGAAAAGTTTTAAATTTTGAGGTCAAAACAATAGCTAACATTATTTTTTACATATTTTAGAAACTGTTTTGAATTTATTTTTCAATACGATTAAGCATTAATTTAATCATAGCAAGTCTGATCATAGTTTCGCTTGTGTCAGTTAGATATTCAAAATCTTTACTGAGTCTTCTATAGCTTTC
>JBBIRU010000083.1:0-9855 GCA_037441645.1 Bacteroidota bacterium | reverse complement strand
GAAAGAATTAATTTCTTTTGTAGTAATACCGGTTCTACATGTAGTAAATACATTACCCTGCCATGAATAAATACTACTGCTTGCTTTGGCCATAATATTTCCTCCATTAGCACCGGAATTCTGAATTGCTATACCCGTAGTTAATTGAAAGAAATTATTATTTGTAATTTCAAAACCTGTAGACTGATTGGTTTTAATTCCAATAGGATGATATAATGTAAAATTTAAAGAATACCAATTTCTAAAATCATTCCCATCATAAACCTTATCCCCAATCCCCCCCGCAATATATATGGCAGTCCCATTATCTTCCGGCAGCGAATGCGGTGAATTACCGGTAGTATTGCCCGGAATGGAGTCAAACGTACACCTTGTTATATCATAAAAATTCAGTACAGTCGGCAAATAATTGTCAATATGAATACCCTGTCGCAGACTCCTGAAACTACAGCTGTCCACGTAGGTTTGTTTATTACTCAGTGAAGAAATTCCGTATTCGAGATTCCTGAAATTACAACCTTTGATATGAAGGCCGTTCATATCAACAGAAACAATACCCCAGAAAGTGCGTTTCTGATCGTTGGCAAAAGTTGCCCACGGATTCCGGCTGCTCGGATAATGATAAGTTGCCAGAGGGTCGTAATGCGTATCAGCCAAAACAGCATTACAATAGAAATTCAGGTTTTCAAGAACATTTGCCGTGTTGTTAGTATCAACTTTCTGAACAAACCTGATGTCCGTTGCGTTTTTGTTAAAAACAGAATTTCTTGCAATAATTACACCCCCGCTTTTTTGTGAACTAAAACCGCCATTAGCAGCCGTAAATACAGTACTACAGGTATAATCTATCCTTGTTCCAAGCAAAACACCAATGTAAGCATTGCTGATGTTGCTTTGATTCATAATTATCCTTCCCTGTAACGAATCTGTGGAAGGCGAAGCCGATACTCCCCAGACTTCAACCCCCTGCCACATATCAGTACCGTTCAGGCTGGTAAGAGTACTGTTATTCATATAAACACGACCTCCTTTTCTAATGATAAGTTTTGCTTTCGGCGCAAACCGGGCGGTAGTATTAGAAATATACAACTTAGCCCCTCCTGCCACATACACATCCCCTTTTACCTTTACCCCTGACGGGTACAAAATATTGTCCCATGTTACAGTCCCTGTAATAACCGTGTTGGTTGCAACATCAAACAATGTAGTACAGTCATAGGTTGGCGGGCTGACAAATAACATTTTACACGAATCGTCACTTCCGCATGAATTTGAAGCAGTAAGGCTCAGACGAAAATATCCGAAATCATTATAGACATGACTGACGCTGTCCCCGGTTGCCGTACTCCCGTCACCGAAATCCCATGTATGAATTTCCCCGGTCTGCGAACCGGTATAAAACTGAACCAAAACGCCCTGTTTAATACAGTTGGTGTCAGATATAATTATACCAGCAGTTGGTAAAGGTGAAACAACAACCCAGACCGAAGCCGTATCGGAACATCCGTAAGTATCAGTAACCGTAACCGAGTACAAGCCTGTATTGCTTAACCCTGCCGGTTGAATAACAGGATTCGGAATATTTGCCGTGAAACCCCCTGTTCCTGACCATGAATAATAGTCACCGCCTCCTGAACTCAGGTTCAAAGCAGAACCTTCACAAACAGGCGCATTATATCCTGCGGTTGCAGTCACCAACTGGCTGTTTACAGGAATGGAGAAACCATACGTCTCGTAAATGAAATTACAGGTAACCGAATGACAAGTCACAGGCTGCACCAAAAGAGCCGTACCCGGATAAGTTCCGGTTATCAGGCTGTTGGTATCGAGTATGCTGAAACTGATGATTGTGGAATCCCCCGAAGAAACAGGGGGAAGGTTAAACATGTACTGGTTGTTTGAAAACTGGCTGTACGGATCACCGCTGAGATATACAAAATTCGTTGGCAATTCAATATTTAACTGGTTTACACCTGAAACATTCAGCCCGCTGTTAACCACAACAAAGGATACAACCGAACTTCCTAAACAGGTATTATAAACCGGAGTTATGGCATAAACTGTAAGCGAATCGTGAGCCTGAGAATTATTGATATAAGGAGAAAGAAATAACGTGTCATTAAAAAAGTTAACATTGCACGAATTTATCCCGCTGAAATGAAAGCTCATAATACTGTCATTTCCCAAAGCGCAACCCGGCAGGAAACCGATGTGAGCCACAAGGCTGTCCAGTTCAAATCCGTTGGTGGGTAAAGTATCAAGGTTCCAAATATAATTCTGACCGACAATCTGGGGTTGAACATTGGTATAGATGGTTCCATGATAATTTATTTCAGTAATTCCTGAATAACCATAATAGGTTGAAACCGGTAATGAAATGGTCATTCCGTGAACTTCTCCCGACCCGGTTGATCTGAACTTAATGTCAGTCCACAAAGTATCACAGAAAGAAATACTATCCTGCATATTTAAACCTACGGTTAAACCCGTAACAGGAATATCTATCCGCAACCAAGTTGAATCAACATAACAGGCATTGGCAAAATCTGTCGGATAATTGAAACAGTTCCAACCGTAAATGACCTTTATTGAATCTTTATTTCCGGTAAGGTGGGAACAATCTACCGCAGCATCAAGATTTATACTTTTATCTGCATCAGAAACATTAAGAAATAAATTGCCTAAAGCATATAAAGGTTTCCCTGAAATATTAATCGGGTTACCGGAAGTATCAACCGCAACCGGAACATTAACACTGTTGACCTGAACTGAATTAATAATAACATTCCCACCGGGTGAAGAAAAATAAATAAAGGTATTATCTGTCCGTTTACGGGCTTGTCCTAAATCACCCTGATAGGTAATCAGAGGATTATTGTTCGGGTTAAACCGGTCAACCACATCCATATTCAGCAAGGCGGAGAAATTACCGTTATTGTAAACGGAATTTACGTTACTTACCGAAAGCATGGCTGACGGAACAGTGAAGTGACGCTGAGAATTGTTATAGTTCTGTTTTACAATCACCGTATCCCCGTTTGAAGTACCCGGAAAATCGGAAAAATAATAATAACAATTAGCAGGGAAAGCGCTGTAAGGAACATTGGCAGGTACTTCATACCCGGCAGAAGCTATCTCAAAAGTATCAGGATGGCAATCATTAAGTTTGTAATAAACACTGAATGCCATACGTTTCACTTCACCCCAAGTTGAATATCCGTTCATATATGAAGAAACAGTATCAAGATAATCATTCGGGTAAAACGTTACGCTGTTATTTCCGAATGCAGCATTATTCATATCATAGGTAATTACGGGCGCAGAACCAAGCGGGGAAGTAAATTGCAGAAATCCCGTAATCGAATCCCTGCTTAACTGAATCCCCTGAATAAAGATTTTGTCAACTGTGAATTCAGGGGGATAGGTGATTGTTACCGAATCTAACTGCCAGAGGTTACGCAACTCAAAAGGAAATGAGTTCCAGGCATTGTTATCTCCAATGGTTAATCCTGCATTAAAATTATTGGGTGTATTGTCAGCTTCCTGTCCGAGTTCAGGAAGGATATAATGATACAATGTATTGTAACAGTTACTGGCCGTGATACTGTGCGCTACATTATAATACTCGTTATAGAAATCGGTTCCGACAGCTAATATTCTTCCTTCCCATCCGGTACAGAAATAGCTTAAATCCGAACGCTGTAAAGTGTCGAGGGTATCAAAGACAGGTTCATACATGTTTGCATCCTGTTTTGTATTGGGAGCATTGTAAAATGTCCCTGACATCAGTAACTGGGCGCTCAGGCTTTCCTCTGAAATGAAAGTAGCCGGATTGGAAACATTTACCAGATTCCTGTACACCCTGAATTTTGGTTTAAAAATGATTTTATCGTATAACTTAACCGTATCAACATTGGCATTTAAACCATAGTTATGAAGCGTATCCATGCTCAGGTCAAAATAAAAAGTGCCTGAACCCGAAGGGAACCTTGCTGCACTATGAGGAAGATGTACACTTTCGGTATCATTATTCTGAATGTATAACAAATCTCCGTCTATAAATTTCAGAAAATTATTTAAAGGCCCGTTTATATACAACTGGTTAAACCGGAACGGAAATCCTACATTGTCAAATCTCCAGTTTTCCCCGTCCGAAGTATGCCCGATAATGTTGTATTCAATCGTATCGCCAGCCAGTATTTTATATTTGTTTGCAAGACTCTGGTCAGCCGAAAGAAGAGGATTGGTATCGGGAAAATTATTATCATTATTATCCCTGTAACCGAAATTCGTTCTTTTAATAGTAAAGGACTCAAGATTCCATCCGGGCAGAAGGCATCCGGGGCAGGTAACGAAAACCGAATCGGCAACACTTGCCAGCGGAAGCAGACAGAGTGAGTCGCAGGAATATTTCGGGGTATAGAAAATTTTTTCTTTGATAGCTGTTTTTCCGGCAGGAGCAGGACACATAGGGGTTAACTTAAACCGGACTTCAAAATCATAGAAAAATCTTGTAAAAGCCGAATCTAATTGTTCCACTACATAATCATAACTGGAATACGGGGAAGAGAAATTGGAAGGAAAGGCAAAAACAAATCTCATTCTTGTATCCGGATAAGGCGAGAGAATGGTATCGGATTCGGGATAAATATCCTGACCCGTGATGTTGGAATGCAGGTGCATGCTGTCTGTATAAGTAAGACCGTCGCCCAGCTCCAGTTCTGTTATGATACGACTGCTGTCAAGGTAGTTAATCAGAGGATTTCCTAATGAGAAAGGAGTACTGCTGTTAATGGCAAACCATGTCGGGTGGGTTCCAAGTGAATCTCCCGTGAGTACACCGTTCAGGTTATTAAAAAACTGGTGCGCCAGATACGTTCTCATATAGTATCCGTAGGGATATCCATTAGGTGTTCCGAGTGCGACCGGTGAAATACCATTAAACACAACCACCGGGAAATTCTCATAATTAACACTTATATCATTATCGAAATACACATTATATTCCGCTTCTGTGGGGCATTTATAGTTAACGTAGTAGGTCATGAAAATGGAGTCATTCTGTTGCAGCAAGGTATCAATAACAATATAGAAATAATACGATGCTATTTCAGAAGGTACAACGGGATGGATAATAGTATAGGGAATCAGCTGGGAAAAAGAATTGTCAGCATAGAGTTCAATGGAATTGGTGTCAATTTCTGTAATATTTCTTGGCTGATTCAGTCTTGGTATTTTAAGGGTGATCTTATCTGTAGGGCAGTTTCCAGAATTAGTGATTTTAAAATAACGCTGTTTTCCCTCAGTCCAGCAGAAATCATAACCGGGATTAAAAAGGGTATAGGAGATGGCAGGGGTAAATAAAGCGTTGGTGTTTACAAAAGCAGCTTGCTCCGGTTTTATGGTGTCACAAAGCGATGAATCATAATCACACCCATAATATGCAATAAAATGCGAATAATTATTACCGAGGTTAGATATATTTATTACCTGAATATTTTCATGGATAAGAATATCCGTATTTCCCGGCCAATTCGTGATCTGAAATTTTGCAATAACACTGCGATTTGTGATATGAGAATCAATAAGGGATATATTCGGAGACCATGTGAGATTATTAATAAACCTGAATGACGGAGAGGTTATTGTCTGGGGTATGGAATCAATAAAATAAAAATAGCCTTCCTGAAATAAATCTGACGAGTTTTTGTATGCTATGGTACGTTCAAAGGGTTCTGAACTACATGCATTATGGGTATAATTCAGGTTTACCGAACTTCCTGCATCAAAACCAATCCACGGGCTCTGAACAATGAAAGGGATACTGTCTGATAAAATGAACAGGCTGTTATCGTTTATATCAACCAATGACTGGTAGCTTACAGTAGATGCTGAAATGGTACTGCACCCTGCTTTTACAGGGAAAAATAAGGTCAGTGTATCGGAAAAACCAGTGATTGTATATACAGGGGCGGAAACATTGGAATTATCAAATGATAACACCGTGCCTGAGTTTAAATGTGCTCCCGGCATTGCGGTTATTCCCTGTGGCATATGTATGGTGATTTCAAGGCTGCTGTGAGCGGTAAGGCTGGTATCGCAGGTATAATACATAGTATCCGTTTTGCAGGAAGATATATCCTGCGAGGACGATGTTTTATTTTTACAGATGTCACCAAAATTTCCCCACAGGTTCCCGATTTTTGTCCGCACGGAAATAATGTAAACGGAGTTAGGATAAACAGGCATACTCAGTTCGGAAAGATAGAAGGAATTTGTGTTCTTAGTTATATTTTCTGAAAGAACTCCTGTTTCATCAGTCACATGAAACTCGTATAACACTGCACCGGGAACAGGTGTTGCTGTCAGGAGTTGTCCGCCGGATACTCCTGAAATGTCACAGTTCGTCTGCATTAGTTTTGTGGTAACCGGGTGATGATAGAAAGCGCCCGACAATACGGAGGTGTTTTTCTGTAAATCCGTAGCCGTGGCCACAAAATATGTATAATTTGAAGCGGTAAAAACCTGCCATTTTCCATTCCCGTCAGCCTGTACTGTTGTGGTATATTCATCCGCGCTCTGGGTTCCGTTACTCCCGAAGATTTCTATCATATCGTAAGGCTTAGAGCTTCCTATTAAAAGGTATGTGTTATCATTATAATCAAGAATATCAGGAGCATGTTTCAGTTCATTCCCGTCAGGGTCGAGGTTAATGGCAAAGTCGCTGCCGTAGATGATGTTCCCGCTTATTTTATTGAAACGGCTTTTGTTGGTCACCCATACTCCGAATTTTAAATTCTTGGCTAAAATGTTGCCTTCGTTTGGGTCAATACCGCCAATGGTATTTGAACTGCTGTTATCGGAAAGGACTATTCCATAGGCGTTATTCCCCATATCGTTTCCTGCCGGGTCTCTGCCAATAAAATTACCCCGAATTGCTCCGTAGGTGCTGTTTACTGCCCGGATGGCTGCCGGAAATACTTTTGAACCGCCTGTTCCGTTTTCAGTAAAATAACAATCCGAGACAGTAAAATTATCGGCATAATTAAACATGACCGCCTGTGAAACAAAATGTTTAAACACCATTCCTTTTACGCCGGAATATCCGAGGTTATTGAAATATAATCCGGTTAACAGTTTCAAATTTCCGTCAAGTATTATCTGCGGGTTTCCCTGTGAATAGCCGGGCTGGGTAGTGGCATCAATGGTAATACGTTTCTTTTCAAGGGTGGGAAGGGTATAATTCAGCAAAATTACAAAGGGGCTTTGTCCGGGTATGTTAAATACGATAAGACATTCGCCGGGAGTGTCCAGTGATTTTCTTATTGCCCATTGCAAAGTGCCATACATCACAGGATCACACTTTGTGTCATCAAAATAATAAGGGTATTTATAAGCATCAGGATCGCCTGTTTTTATTACAGTATACGTTGTTACAGCAAATAAATCTGAAAAACAAACAACGGCTAATATGGTGATTATTATTTTTTTCATCATTATTTTGTATTAATTGTTTATGGGTTTTGATCTTCTTTTAACCAGTAAAGCGTATCCGAGGTTCCGTCAATATAACTCACAATAAGTGTAAGGTAATTGTACTGGTTTATCTGACTTTCACTTAATTTATAATATACCCTTGCATCGTAATCAGTAATTTTATTCTGATCACCATTCAGAAAAGTATAATAAGTAGTATCTGAAAGTATTATTGTTGGGTTCAATAATACAATATCTGCCATATCCTGTGCCGTACCGAATTTCATCTGAATATTCTGAACACTGTCGGGATAATTTATTTTAAACTGCACCATTAGTCTGGTTGAATCACCCAAAACTGTTGAATCCGGTGTCAGGGGGACAACACTCAGGTCAATGGCTTTTTTCTGGCTGAAAACATGGCTTGCAAGAAAGAATGCAAAAAGAAAAATCGGGATTAGTTTCATAGGGATATTATTTAGGTTAAATCATTGTTTCAGGGAGATTATTTTATCATGATCAATTGTTATTTTATGATGAACATACTCAATACATTACATTTTTTACTCAATTCAGGTTAAAATGTTTCACAAAAATCAAAATATTTATTATTCAATTCACAATCATCTAATTGCACTCCATTATGATAAATTATTCTGAAATTTTGATATACCTCCCCAAATATACAGAGTCAAAAATTTAAAAAGGTAACCACCATTTCTCAAACTATTTTTCAACAAATTTTCTAACTGTCATATATTCAGAATAATATTTTTCACACAAATCTTTTTTTTCACTCATTGGTATTTCGACTTTCTGCCTTTCAACTTTCTGCCTTTTTACTGCTTCACCGGAACTGAAATAAAAAACCGACTTCCTGAACCAACCGTACTCTCTGCCCATATCTTTCCTTTATTCATTTCTGTAAATTCCCTGCATAGTTTTAATCCAAGCCCTGTTCCTTCTTCATTTTCTGTACCCTTAGTTTGTACAAAACGATTTTTATCAAAAAGATTCTTTACCTGTTCAGAGGGGATTCCGGTTCCGTTATCGGAAACGCAAAAAATAACTTTATCATTCTCAGTTTTACATGTAATTTCCACTTTCCCGTTCCTTCCTGTAAACTTCAAAGCATTGGAAAGAAGGTTTCTTATAACAATGTTCAGCATTTGAAAATCGGCAAATACAATTACTTTTTCCTGAATACCTGAAATCAGTTTTATTTCTTTATTCCGTGCAAAAACTTCAAGCAGTTCAATATTATCCCTGACCATTCCTGAAAGGTCAATAACTACAGGACAACATTTTAAATAACCGTTTTGCAGCTTTGACCATGTTTCGAGGTTTTTAATCAGTTCAAGCATCTTGTAACAGGATGAATGCAGGACTTTCAGGTAACTGTAATTCTTTTCGCACAGGTTCAGGCATTCCGGCTTTTTCATTTCATGTAACAGTAAATCAGAAAAACCTATCATTCCGTTTAACGGTGTTTTCAGGTCATGAACAATAACTGAAAAGATTTTGTCTTTGGAGGTAAGAGTTTCTTCCGTGTGTTGATTCTTTTCCATTTTGATTTTGTATATACAAATCAGCGCAGCCTGATTGTTACTGTTTCTGAGGCCCGACCAAGGGCCCGATAAACAAGTGAACAACGACTGCGCCTTGCCAGTCGTCTTGCTTACTTCTTGTTTATCTATTATTATTTGGTCGGTTTCAGAAACAGAATTCGGCTAAACGTTTATTTTAATTATTCTTTCTTATTCTATATTTTTAATGTTTTTGTTTTCGATAAGCAAATATACAATTTAATGACATAATTACTAAAAAACATACTTTTGCAAAAAATCCGGCATGAAATACAAGTCTTCAAAGAAAAGGAAAAAGAAGAAGAGGCTACAGATGACCTGTGATGCTGATTTAATGAGCCTTGATTATGATACTGTTTTCTTCCGTTTTCACACTCTTGACAGTGAGATTATTTTTATGGAAATGTTTCAGAATTAGCAAATAAAATTTATCGCTTTTTTAAGGCCATCATTATTTTCTTTATATTTGTAATGCATAGTTTGAATTATGCAGGGTAATATTGCCCCGCGAGTTGAACTGAAAAGGACAACAGCGGGGTTTTTTTATTATTTTTTCATTCATCGTTTCATTTTCTCTTTTTTTGCGGAATTTTATAAAAAATAAAAAAAATCCATTTTCCTCTTACATTCTTACATGAAATAGCTGAATCCTTTATAAACACTGTGAAAACTTCATGTAACTTTAATTTATTTTTTTTATAAAAGTACTTACATGAGACACATTTTCATGTAACATTGTAACTTCATGTAAGATTAAAAACATATATCTTACATGAAAATAATTCAGCCGTAG
>JBBIRU010000082.1:0-10077 GCA_037441645.1 Bacteroidota bacterium | reverse complement strand
AGTAAAAATCTAAAACCTGTGATTAATATAAGTTGCCAGTTTATAACTTATCCATGCAAATAAAGGTGCCAATACAACATCTATAGTATAATGAACATGCTGTAGGATAATTGCCAGACCAACTGAAATAACAATTAGCAGGAATAAATATTTTAAAGTCTTCTTCTCTATGGCAAAGTAAAACAGGCATAATGCAGCCGTGTGGCCAGAGAAGAACAAATCTTTCAGATTTAATCTTCCCGAGTAAAAAGAACTTTCAAGGATTGCATCATGAAGCGGGATAATATTCTTAGGCGCTTCCAGTGGAACCAGGTAAAGACAAATTACCCTGAAGATTAAAATAATCATATAGGAATGTAATACCGTAAAAACCATGCGTGGATTATCAATTAACAACAGGCTGCCAGATAAAACGGTTCCATAAGTAAAAACAAAAATAAAGAAAGAAAGATCATAGGATTTAATATTATCAAGAACCGGGTCAGGCAATACAATACCCGGACGATACTCGATAAAAGTCAGGAATTTAGTAAGATAAATCAGGCCAATAACCAGGATAGAAATGGTAACGAATATTTTAACCGTAAATTTCCTGCCCGTTAATTCACTCTTCCAGTTATTTATAAACTCATTAATGCTATTCATCAGACCTAAAACAACAGTATTATGTATATATCTCAAAAGATAAAGATAAATGTATTTTCATCTCAAATAATAAAATAATCTTTAATCTAAATATTATAGCAATGAATTTCAATATTTTAAAATTCACATTCTCCATTAAACAATTTTATTAATTTTAAGTCTAAACGGCATAAATAAAATTTATGAAGAAACTTTTTCTCGTTAACATCTTAATTATTGTTATAAGTTGTTATAAAATTTATGCACAGGACCGTTCGCAAATGAGCGATTTTCAGGGTGAAATTATCGGCAAGGTTATCGAGGAAAAGTCAGGGAAACCCATGGAATATACCAATATTTCTGTTATCAGGATGAAAGACTCTACCCTGACCGGAGGTTCTATTACTGATAATAAAGGTTTTTTCAAAATAGATAAACTTAAACCCGGTTTTTACAAAGTAAAGGTTGAATTTATAGGATTTGAACGTTTTACAACAACTGCAAAAGTTAATCCTCAAACACCATCCGTAAATTTAGGGACGATTAAATTAAAGCCGGCTTCACTTCAGTTATCAGAAGTAGAAGTAAAAAGCGAAAAGCCTATGGTTGAATTCTCTCTCAATAAAAAAGTGATTAATGTCGATAAAAACATAGTAACTGCCGGCGGTTCCGCTACGGATATACTTCGTACCACCCCTTCTGTTTCCGTTGATATGGATGGCAATGTAAGCCTCAGGGGAAGTACCAATGTTACCATTTTAGTTGATGGAAAACCATCTATGTTAACCAGCGGTGACAAAGCAGCCATATTAGAACAGATTCCTTCCAGCACCATAGAAAGTATCGAACTGATAACAAATCCATCCGCGAAATATGATCCTGAAGGAATGGCCGGAATAATAAATATTAAAACCAAAAAAGAAAAAAGAGACGGAACCAACGGGTTGATAACTCTGAATTATGGTACCTGGGAAAAATACGGTGCATCCGTTAATTTAAATAAAAGAACCGGGAAATTTAATATTTATGCGAATTACGATTTTAAGCGAAACGATAGAAACGGTTGGAGAAAGCAATATCGTGAATTTTATATGGATGATACATTGGCTTCGGTTTATGATATAAAATCCGAGCAAAATTCATATTCCATTTCACATACTTTTAAAGCCGGTTTAGATTATAATCTTACACCCATGAGCACCATCGCTGCCAGTGGAACATACCGGAAAGGAGATCATCCGGGAAATGACTTTAATACTAATAAAATATATGATAACCAGGATATTCTTTTACAGGAATACACAAGAGATGAAGAATCAACCGAACCTAATAATGATGTTGATTTAACCTTGGGTTACAAAAAGAAATTTGAGTTAAAAGACAGGGAGTTAACAGCTGATGCATATTATTCATCAAGTAACGAAACAGAAACCAATAAATACATTCAGGATAATATTTTACCGGACACCATTTATCCCGATCAGAAATCAATAAATAATAACAAGTTTAGAAATTTCACTTTACAATCCGATTATACCCATCCCCTCAACGAAAAAACAAAACTCGATGCAGGAGTAAAATATATGATGCGAACAACCGACGATGATTATGCATTTTCTAATTATAATGCAATAACTACTGACTTTGTTAATGATACCAATCTGTCTAACCGGTTTATTTATACCGACCAGGTTTATGCTGCATACGCCACTATATCAAAGGAATGGAAAAAGTTCAGTTTCCAGGCAGGGTTAAGGGCTGAACAAACATACCAGGATGGTGATCAGAAAACTATGAACACCAAATATAAAAACGAATATTTCAGCCTTTTCCCCAGTTTTCATACCAGCTACTCGCTACCAAAAGACAACAAACTACAAATAAGCTATAGCCGAAGAATAAACCGTCCTTCCATTCACTCTATGAATCCTTTTATTGATGCTTCAGATCCGTTAACATTACATTCCGGGAATCCTTATCTTAAACCTGAATATATTAACTCTTATGAAGTAGGTCATATAAAAGACTGGAAAAAACTATCATTAACTTCTTCGCTTTTTTATAAGCAAACTAATGATGTTATCAGCAGGTACAGAATTACAGATACTACCGGTATTATCACAGTAATGCCGATTAATGTTGCAAAAGCCGAATCCTATGGTTTCGATTTTATAGTATCATTAAATCCTTTTAAGTTTATGCGCTTATCGGGCGATTTTTCATGGTTTAAAACTACCCTGAGCGGAAGCAACCTCGAAACGGATTTAACAAGTTCTATATTCAGCTATAACGGTAAATTTAACGCATCCGTTTTTATGCCTAAAAACTTTTCCCTGCAGGTAAACTGCATGTTCGAAGGCCCGTCTGTAATGGCCCAGGCCATAAGAAAAGAGTTTTATACCGTTGATGCCGGATTGCGCAAAGATTTTAAAAACAAAAAATTAACGTTATCTCTCAGGTTTAGCGATATTTTTAATACTATGAGATTCAGAATCGTAACCGACGACCCGTCCCTTAAAGCACAAATGGAATTTAAGCGCCAGAGCCGACTTGCGTATATAACACTTAGCTATAGAATTAATGAAGGCGTCAAACAAAAAGACAAAAATCGTAACGGGGATATGAATGGTGGTGGTGAAATGGATATGGGGGAATAACAACCTACGGTTTTTATAGTACAGAGTAATCAGTGAATAAGTTATTTAGCTCGTCATTTTCAAATAAGAATATGTAAATTATCAAAGTCCGTACGACTGGTATATTGGTAAAACAAAATAATGAGAATATAAAACTCCTTTAGGAGTGATATATTTAAAAACACAAATCCTTTTTATTCGCCGAATTTTCTTTTATTTTTACAAATAAAATTATAAAACCATGGCTATTCTTAACAAATTACAACCAAGTGAGGTTTTTCAACAATTCGAGGAAATTTTAAAAATCCCCCGCCCTTCAAAGAAGGAAGAAAAAATAATCCGGTTTCTTTTGGATTTTGCAAAAAAACATAAACTTAAAGCAGACAAGGACAAAGCAGGTAATGTACTTATATCAAAACCTGCCACAAAGGGATTTGAAAAGAAAAAAATGGTTGTATTACAGAGCCATATGGATATGGTTTGCGAAAAAAATAATTTAACCAAACATGATTTTGATAAAGATCCTATAACACCTGTAATAGAAGGAGAATGGATAAAAGCTAAAGAAACCACGCTGGGAGCCGATGATGGCATTGGAATGGCGGCACAATTAGCTTTGCTTGCATCGAATAAAATTGCTCACGGACATATAGAATGCCTCTTTACCGTTGATGAAGAAACAGGTCTTACAGGCGCTTTTGCTTTAAAACCCGGATTTTTTAACGCTAAAATTCTCTTAAATCTTGATTCGGAAGATGAAGGTGAATTATTTATCGGCTGCGCCGGCGGAAAAGATACCGTGGCCAGGTTAAAATATGAAAAAAAGAAAACTCCCGGAAAACAAATTGCATATAAACTTACCGTAAGCAACCTGACCGGCGGCCATTCCGGCGACGATATTCACAAAGGTTTTGCCAATGCCAATAAAATTGCCACCCGCTTTTTATGGCAGATCGATGACGATTATGGTATCCGCCTGGCATCTTTCGATGGAGGAAACCTACGTAATGCCATTGCCCGCGAAGCGTCTGCTGTATTTACCGTAAAAGTTGAAATACCTAAAGAAATAGAAAGAGACTTCAAAGCATTTTCAAAGGCTATAAAAGATGAATATTCTGTAACTGAACCCAATATGACCTTGACTCTTGCCAAATGTGGAAAACCTGAATTTGTTATTGATTCCGATTCACAGTTTGACCTGTTAAATTCACTATACGCCTGCCCTCATGGTGTTATTTCGTGGAGTATGGACATGCCCGGCCTGGTCGAAACTTCTACCAATCTTGCCTCTGTAAAATTTGCAGGGAAAAACAAAATAGAAATTACTACCAGCCAGCGGAGTTCCGTTGAATCATCAAAAACAGACATAGTGAATATGGTGGAAAGCGTTTTTTTGCTGGGTAACTGTGATGTTGAACATTCCAACGGATACCCGGGATGGAAACCCAACACCAAAAGTGAAATCCTCGAAATTACCCGAAAAGCATATTCCCGTTTATTTAAAAAGGAACCGGTGGTAAGAGCTATTCACGCCGGTCTTGAATGCGGATTATTCCTCGAAAAATATCACGACCTTGACATGATTTCATTTGGACCTACCCTTCGCGGAGTTCACAGCCCGACAGAAAGGCTTCATATTGGTTCGGTACAAAAATTCTGGGATTTATTAATTGAAGTACTCAAAAACATTCCGGTTCAAAAATAGATTACATGAAATTACTGTTTATTCCCCCCCTGCTCTGCTTATTAATATTGTGGAGCGGGGGTTTTTCACAGTCCATAAATGATATTTATGACCGTGGATCCGAAAAACTGAAAAACAAACAATATGAAGAAGCCATTAAAGACTTCTCAGCGGTTATTGATAAAGACAAATATTATGGTGAAGCATTCTTTGGCAGGGCGCAATGTTACCTGGCACAGAATAAAACCGACCTGGCTTTAAAAGATTTTACTTCTGCCATTACAGCTAAAAAAAATTATTCAGAAGCATTTGTACTGAGAGCAGAAACATATTATAAAACAGGGAAAACAAAAGAAGCGCTGGCCGATTTCGGACAAATTATAAACCTGAAACCCAACTATCTTCCCGCTTATGAAAAGCGGGCCGGTATTTATATAAAAGAAAAAAACAACGACCTTGCTCTCTCCGACCTCACCAGGGCAATTGAACTGAAAACCACGAATGCTGATAGTTACCTGCAAAGAGGCAATATTTACATGGAAAACAACAAATACGAAGATGCTGTTAAAGATTACACTTCAGCCATAAATACCGATGGCAATTTAACCATGGCGTATTACCAGAGGGCACTGTCATACCTTGCGCTTAAAAAATATAAGGAAGCTGTTCCCGACCTCACCAAAGCAATTGACCTTAAAATGGCAAATGAGGATATTTATTACAGCAGAGCGGAAGCGTTTTCAAATATCAATCAACCCGATAAAGCTCTTCTTGACTATTCGGTTTTAATAAATACATATCATTCCAAAAAGCCTGAAGTCTATTTAAACCGTGGGAAAATATATATATCAACAGGACAATATGCCAATGCTGTAAAAGATTATACCAAGGTTACCACTATAGACAAAAACAATGCAGAAGTTTATTATTTACGAGGTGAAGCATACGCTAAACAGGGAAAAACAAAAGACCCGCTTGCTATAAAAGATTTCTCAAAAGCCATTGAACTGAATCCCGAAAATGGCGAAGCATTTATTATGAGGGGCATTTATTATATGGAAAGAAACAAAACTTCTGAAGCGCTGGATGATTTAAATAAAGCTGTAAAGATTACCCAAAGCGGAAAAGCGTATTATTATCGCGGTGCTTTACTTTATGACATGAAAAAAACAGAGGATGCATGCAACGACCTGAAAAAAGCAAAATCCATGGGTTATGCCGATGCTAAGAAGAAAGCAGATGCAGTTTGCCCGGAATAACAATTTAAATGAAAAAAACTGTCTCAAAAAGAATCACCTCGAAGTCATCAGGTTGGCAGGTAGTTGTCCGAATAATTTTGTAGAATTTTCTTCTGCCATTTTCTTCATGCTTTGCCATACCTTATCGCACCAGACTGCATCGTAATCTAATTTTAAATTTTCAGGGGCAACATCAGATGAAGTTAACTGGCCAAATTCTATTTTATCCCCTTTTGCTGCCGGAATGTGTTTAAATTTTCCAACTTTAAAGGCTAAATGATCATCTTTTACCTGTATTGTTACTTCGTATGATATTTTACCATTAGTCTGCGATGCATACATGCGGGAATAAGTAGCCGAAGCTTCATATTTTACGGGATTTTCGAATACAAATGAACCGTCCATTAAAAATTCATCTTCTTTCCCGCTTTGTTTCATCGAAAGAGTAGACTGGGAAGTAAGCCATTCATTCACATCTTTAATTACCTTTTTCTTTTTACCGGATTCAATCGGAATGTTTTGTTCGTATGATAATAATTGCTGGCTTATTACATTAAGCGGTAAAAGAAACAGAGTGAAGAGTACAAATTTCAGACTGATTCCGGAAAACTTTCTGCACGATATTTTCATACTTGTTTTCATGGATATGTTTCTTGTTTATTTGTACGTAAAGTAAATCATTAAAGATAATATAATATACATGTAAAACAGACAGTTATAGAATTGCGACTGTTGATAATCCAGACAATAGTACTGATTTAATGAAAGATACCTAACAACATACCTGTTCATAAGTCCGAAAACCAATTTATAAACAGGCAATAGTTAATAAGTCCGGTGTTTGTGCGGCAAAGAGGTAGTGTATGGTTCAGAATATGCTTATTTACAGAGCAAAGCGCCAGTTAATTCTGAGATACTCTTCACATTGTGGCGATGCATGTAATCTTTTAAACCGTCAATTATTTTAACTGTTACCTGCGGGTCAATAAAATTAGCTGTGCCCACCTGAACTGCTGCTGAACCGGCTAACATAAATTCAACTGCATCAGCAGTGTTCATTATTCCACCTAACCCGATGACGGGAATTTTTACTGTTTTAAATACCTGCCATACCATACGGAGAGCTACAGGTTTAATGGCAGGACCAGACAGCCCCCCGGTAACCGTTGAAAGAACCGGGCGACGGGTCTCGGCATTTATGGCCATACCCAGTAAAGTATTTATCAGGGACAATGAATCAGCGCCTTCGCCTTCGGCAGCTTTGGCAATCTCCATGATATTTGTAACATTTGGCGAAAGTTTTACTATCATGGTCTTTGGATACACTTTCCTGACAGCCGAAACAACACTGACAACTCCAGGACAGCTTGTACCGAATGCCATCCCTCCTTCTTTAACATTGGGACAACTTACATTAACCTCAATGGCCGGTATTTTATCAAGGGAAGCAAGCTTTTCAGCTACCTGCACATAGTCCTCAACAACTGAACCCGACACGTTAACAATAATAGCTGTATCGAAATGTTTAATCCGTGGATAAATTTTTTCGATGAAATGATCTACGCCCTTGTTTTGCAAACCTACAGCATTAAGCATGCCTGAAGGCGTTTCGGCCATACGTGGATAAGGGTTGCCCTCACGGTGATGAAGCGTAGTACCTTTAACAATGATCCCGCCTAGCTGATTTAAATCAATAAAATCAGCAAATTCTTCTCCGTAACCAAATGTTCCGGAAGCAGTAAGTACCGGGTTTTTAAGTTCCAGGTTTCCTATTTTAACTTTTAAATCTGCCATGCTAATTCCTTTATATTAAAGACCGGACCTTCGGTACAAACACATTTATTTCCTTCTTCGGTTTCTGTAACACAGCACAGGCAGGCGCCTATTCCGCAAGCCATTGAATTCTCAAGGCTTACTTCACAATTCACACCAGCTGCATCAGCCCGCTTTGCAATGGCTTTCATCATGACTTCCGGTCCACAGGTGTATATTTTATCAAACCTGGAAAGATTTCCAAAAAGCGGGTGGCTGGTAACAAATCCTTTTGCTCCTGTGCTTCCGTCTTCAGTTGTTATCAATACTTCGCCAAACTTTTGGTACTGTTCAATCTCTATAAGTAAATCCCTTGTTCTTACTCCGATTAAAGTGGTAACATTCACTCCTTTTTGATTTAATTGCCTGGCCAGATAAAGCAATGGTGCGACTCCACATCCTCCACCAATCAAAAGAGCTTTTTTTCCGGTTTCAATAATACTATAACCTTTACCTAAAGGATACACCATATTAAGAGTTCTGCCTGTTTCTATGCCTGACAGGTGGCGTGTTCCATTTCCTACAATCTGAATTAAAATACGTATTGTATTGGTTTCATAATTTACATCGTGTATAGAAAACGGACGACGTAAAAAAACAGATTCATTTCCCCTGATTGCCAATTCTGCAAATTGTCCGGGTAATATTTCAGGCAATGGTTTATCCTGTTTCAGGTCAAGAACATAATATTCCTTGGAAAGAGTTAGTTTTCTGGTAACTGTAAAATCCTGTATGTATTTTTTCATTCTATATAAGTGTTGAACAAAGATAAATTTTTAACCGGCAGGATAAAAATTCTCAAATGTTCCATCCTTATAAATTATCAGCAATTTATCAACGGCTTTCCGGGTAACAGGAATTATGGGTATATCTGCTTGCTGAACAGGCTTTTCTTCAACCTTTACAGGGGCATTTTTTTCCGTATTTTTTGATTGATTTTTATCCAGATCATTGTTAATTTGAATATTTTCCTGTATAGTAGGCGCCTGGTTAAAAAGATTGGGATTCCGGCTCACACTTCTGTACATTTCTCCTTTTCCTAAAATGAGCCAATCGGGGTTTACAAAATCATACCGGTTCAGAATTTTCTGAATTAATTCCAGGCTTGGATTATTTCTGCCGGAAATGATATGAGAAATGCTTGAACGTTGTACTCCAATTTCGTCAGCAAATTTTGAAGGAGAGATACTCTCTGTGGTCAGAAATTTTGAAATCCGGTCTTTCATTTTTTAGTCATTTTATCGAATTACAAATGTAAATATTATTATGTTTACTTTTGTAATTCACATGCTAATTACAAATGTGAATAAGCATATTTAAATGATTTGTATTTATTTTCATAATTTCTTATATTAAAAGATAATATAAGTTCTTTATTAATTGAACTATTACTTTATTTATTTATCATAAATGACAGATTTTTAATATAATAATTAATTAATTGATTGTTTTATATGCTATTATTGAAATATTATTTATTACTGTAAATAAATACTTTAACTGTAACTTTATTTAAACAATATTATAATACTGATTATATGTCTATAATATATGTTTATTATTATGTTTTAACGATAGTGTAAAAAGTGTATCCATTTGGAAATAATAATTTAATTTAGTTATTAAATCAGCTTGTTTAATTTTGTAAACCAACTTAAAATTTACAATTGTAATCTATCGATAAATTGCCATTTGTAAAATATTGGTTTTAGAAAAACAACTTCATAAAATAGCTTAAATGGGTAAAATAATACTTGAACAGGATTTCTATTGTCTGAAAAAAATCTCCTCTCCTACGCCCTGAAAAATGCTTTATTTCAAATTCAGTATTTTTTACTGAACATTTTTTTAGAAAGTATGAGTTACAGAAATTCTGGTTAATTTTATAAAAATGATTTTATGAACTCCATTAAAGATATTTTCAGAATTGGATACGGACCATCCAGTAGCCATACTATGGGCCCCCGTCGTGCAGCAAATATTTTCAAACAAAAGCATAAGGATTGCAGAATATTCAAAATAACATTATATGGAAGTCTGGCAGCAACCGGAAAGGGTCACTTTACTGATATTGCACTGATTG
>JBBIRU010000081.1:0-11523 GCA_037441645.1 Bacteroidota bacterium | reverse complement strand
ATACCTTGTTTTTAACTATTTGTACGGCCTTCAACTGCCGGTTCTTATTCTTCACACAACCACATTTTCCCGGCAAAGCTGCCGGATAAAACAAAGTTGAAACAACATACACACAAAACACAGACTGATTACGGACAATATACAGACTAAATACAGACTGATGCAGACTGATTTTTACTGAATTTCACTGATTTTTACAGGATTTTACAAGATTACACAAGATAACCAGGGCATTTAAAAGCCATTTACTTATCAAAACACCGGCTTTTTAATTACATCGGAAACATAACACAGATACCAATGTATGGCATGTTGTCCCGTTTTTCATACCCTGACCTTCCCGTAACATTGTTCATTGTCCTTTACTGTCCTTTACCGGTCTTTACTTTCTTTTACTGTCCTTTACTATCCTTTACCGGCCGGACAAACAATAAGTCCACGTTATTAAAAACAAATGACAAAAAACAAGGCCATGAAACGAACCATAAAATACCTGATAGTTTTAACAGCAATAATAATCCTTGTTATTGCAGGAAAGAAAAGCTGGGAATACTACCGTAAATACATACACTCCAAAAGACTGAAAACAGGAGTTGACAAAATAAACATACCCGGAGGCTTAAAACTGAAAAACATTATACAGCCTGTAAAAACACTCGTAACGCTCTTAATTAAAAACTTCTCCCCTTCCACATTTACCGTCAATCAGATCAATGCTGAAATTTATACTACAGGCGGAACACTCATTGCAGAACAGGATTCACCCATTGAAAAACCATTCAGGATAGAACCCAATAAAAACACCCCTTATACACTTCCGTTCAATATAAGCGCACAGGCATTATTACAACTCATCAGCGAAGCGGGCGGGCTGACATCCGTAGCAGCAAATTTCCTGACAACAGGAAAATACGGGATTGCCTTTATAATAAAAGGTTTTGTAACAGCCGAAAACATAAAGTTAGACATTAACGAAAAAATCTCAATATAATGGAACTACAGGTAATAACACAGATTGTCTTCACGGCTTTTATAGGCGTATTCAGCTACATGCTGAAAAGACTGGTATCCGATATAAATAAGATAACACAGGCCATAGCCAGAATACAGACCAACATCGAGAAAGGTATCGAAGAAGACATAAAAGAAAATAAAGCGGACATCAGAAGCCTGAACAAACAGGTAAACCGCATAGACAACGAAGTATCAACCCTCAAAGCAAAAACAAAGTAGCCATGAATACGGAAGACTGGGATACCATCGGAAAAATTGAAGATGCCGGCAAATTAGTTACCGGCGGACGGATAGACAATTACTGGGGCAGCAGAATCCAGATTAACAGGAATGACGCCAGACTTATAACAGGCAGTGAATCCAACTGGTCGGACGACATCTGGCTGTATGACCCGAAAGAAGCCTTAGACTTTTTCCATCTTCGCAGTATCGAGTTTGGCAACTGGATGAGTCAGAACGACAGGGCAGTATTCCTGTACGGGGCAATGTACGCCATGTTCCACCTTGCAGGAATCCTTAACGTCAGACCCGAAAAAACAGGATTTCACGGAAAACTGAGTATCTCGCTCGGTGCAAGAGGAAAAGGCGGACAGGCTATAGCCCATTACGAACCCAGCCCTTTCAGCGTTATCAACCTGACAAGGACACATGGAAACGAAGGTTGCGTAGCGCATGAATACGCACACGCCATAGATAACATTCTGTCCTATTATACAGGGAGCAAAGCACAACTATTTGTTACGGGCGGAAGAACTACAAGAACCCGCTATGATGAAGAAATAGTAAAAACAGGAAATTATTTTGAACAGCAGTTTGAAGAACTCTTTAAACGCCTTTATTGGGAAAAAACCAACGAGAAAAAAACATCTTTTCTTCAAAATCTGCAAAATACAATCAATTCAAACGACAGCCTGGGAGATTATTACCTGAGAAGAACCGAAATATGGGCAAGGACATTTGAAGTTTACATATACGAAAAAGCCAAAAAAGCCAAAATAACAAATACCTTCCTTACAGGTGAAAAATATACTTCGGGGATTTACCCGCCCGCAGAACTCGTACAAAAAATAACCCCCCTGATAGACAAAATAGTAAAAAAAGCCTTTCAGGTAATGGCAGCCCGGAAGCAGGGCGAACTAAGCGGGATAATAAGCGGTTACATAGGATTCAGGCGGACACTCAAAGAAAATGCAAGTGTAGATGATACCCTGAAAAACATGAAACGCATTGCCTACCGTGATTCATGGCAGGTTAAAGAACTGGCGCATGATATACATGGATATAACACAAAAGACACCTGTCAAAACATCTGGAATTTTGTAAGGACAATCCCCTATAAAGAAGACACCGAAGGAATAGAAGAACTAAGGACGCCTGCCAGTACAATAACAAATAACCGTGGAGATTGCGACGACTATACTATCCTTATCAGCGCCATCCTTCTTAACCTTCATATCCCTCACATATACAAATGTACAGCTTATGAAGAAGCAGGGAAATTCCAGCATGTCTACCCCGTAGCACATGACCCGCAGGGAAATGAATACGTGATAGACTGTGTTCCCGAAATTCCCGCATTTAACTACGAAGCAAAACCAATTATTGACTTAAAAAAAGTAAACGTTATGGAACTTCAGGAATTATCAGGACTGGGGGCAGCCATTGACCCGTCCGTAGAGTATGCAGGCGATTTGCAGGCAGAAATGGCAGAAAACTTTCCCCTGACAGGGATAGACGACGATTTCGAGGATGAAATTCTCGAAAACAATTTCCTTACAGGCTTTGGAGAAGTAGCAACGGAAGACAAAGCGGTAATCGTATTGTCAGGTAAGGCAGATGTGGCAAAACTGCTTGAAAGAGGATTACTTGCAGAAGTCAACAAAGCACGCCAGAGTTTGCAGCAGGAACAAAAACAACCTTCGGCGTTAAGCAGGCTTATTGATGTTCCAAAGGAATTATCCCTGCTCAATGCCATATTCAACGCATGGGAAAACGAGGACGAAAGGCAGGAAACGCTGAACAATGCCATTAAAACAGGCAGCAGTTATGCAGGGTTTTACAAATCTATCCTGCACAGTATTGAGCAGATTGAAAACGAAAACCTGCAAGGCATAGATGACAGCAATCCTGTTTATCTCGGAAAGGTTGACATGATGGACTACCTGCTTGAAGATACAGACCTTGAAGGTTTGGGAAAAAGAAAAGGAAGGCTCAGAAACTTTTTCAAAAAAATAGGACAGGGCATAAAAAAAGGCTTAAAAGCAGTTGTAAAATTCAATCCTGCTACCATTGCCCTGAGAGCAGCTACCCTTCTTGTACTAAAAACCAATTTCGGACACTTTGCCGAAAAGCTGATATACGGCTACCTGACACAGGAACAGGCAGCAGCACAGGGCTTGGATATGGCAGAGTGGCAAAAATTAGTAGATGCCAAAGACAAAGCCGAAAAATACTTTACGAAAATCGGCGGAAAAGAAGAAAACATTAAATCGGCCATAATAAAGGGCAAGGCAGCCAAAAAGACCGGCGTACAGATTGGCGGACTGGGAGAGCCTGTAATGGCAACTACAGCGTCAGCTATTGCAGCAGCAACCCCCTTTATTGTGATTGTTAAGAAACTCCTTTCAAAAATCAACCCCGTTACCCTGTTCAAAAATATCAAAAACAAGATAATGCAGCACAAGGCAGAAAAACAATCAAAGGAAAGCAATACCGGCGATAAAAGCAACATTACCGATGAAGGGGGCAGCGATGACAACGGGGAAGATAATTCCGCAAATGTACCTGCAAAGCAAAAAACCAACGAAACAAAAGACGGGAATGATGACGGGGGGGATGATGACGGTAACGGGGATAAAGGCAAGGACGACAAGCCAAAAGGCTTTCTCGTCAAAGTCAAAGACTGGGCTAAGAAAAATAAAAAGCCCCTGATAATTGCAGGAATTGTCATTGTGATACTGATAATTATAGGTTTTGTCTATAAATATTACAGCAAAAAAAGTAAAAGTAAGAAAGGACAGTTCAAAGGAATAAGGAGAAGACGGAGAGCTTTACCAGACCGCCTGAAAGGGGTAAATACCACAGGCGGGTCAGCAACCATAGGCAGTGCGGGAAAAAGAAAGAACATTCACCGGAAAAAGAGTTCCGGCAATTCTTCAAGGCTCAGGAGGATGCACCAGATAGCGCAGGAATTAAAAAAACAGCACCCGAACGCCAAGTACTCAACACTACTTAAAAAAGCAGCACAGCAACTTTAACACCAGGTAATAATTTAAAAAAAATCAAAAGTTATGGAAACAACAAATCAATTTGGTGAATTAACCAACGAGGAAATTATCCTTGCAGGATTAGATGCAGCCCGTACATTTCCGGGCAAAGGTATCATAAAAGGCGAAAGCGGGGCGTCGCTTTTCCGCAGGCAGATGCTTGAACGGATTCCGCAGTTGCCAAAGGAAATACAAAACGCCCTGAAAGATCAGAAGGCTCAGATTTCCGATTCCCCTTACTATTCGACAGGAGAAATAAAGGGAACACGGGCGGAACTTATCAAATTATCGGTAAGCGAAACAATGGGTGTAACGAATATTGACAACGGGAAACTGAACAAAGACCGTTACCTTGTATTATCGGCCTTCACTTTATTGTATGAACCCAAAGATATTCTCGGAGCTTTTACCACTCCCTACACGGTGGAACTGCTCAACGGGGAATGGGAGTTCAGTATAAACGGACGTAAAGTCTTTGAAAAAATGCCTGTACGTAAGTTTCATGACGGGATGTACGGCTATAACATTACAAAACCTTTCGGGTTGTATGTACTGGATAATCCTAAAACCATCAAACCGCAGACCCCTATTGAATTTAATGTAACGCTTCCCCTGGCATTAACAGGGTTCTTAAAGGTGTTTCTGAACGGGACAACCATTTATGATTACTAACGGGAAGGGCTTTACAGCCCTTTTCATAGCAATAACAAATTAAAAACAAAATTAAATATTACAGCTATGATACAGGAAGCAGTAACACCGGACGAAATCATAACACTGATTAACGTCCTTAACGACGACCAGAAACGGGAGTTGTCGGTAAAAACAAGAAACACCCCCGAAGGCATAAAAGCATACCAGGCCATGTTATACGGAATAACAAAGACTGAAACAGGAGAAGTAAAACAGGCCGGGATAACCGTAAGTGAAGAAAAACCGCTTTAAACCTTAATAACAATGAAAACAAAAGTGCAGTTAATAGAAAGAGAAGTAAAAACGCCGGGAGAAATAATAACACTGGCAGAGGAACTCGACAGGGACTACAAAAAGCTCACGGGCATATCTCTTCTGGATAATAACGGTTTAAACAGCCTGTTACAGACAAGTTCCGTAAACGGCAAGGAACTTTTTCCAAAAAACTTTGAAGCAGCCTTTGTTCAGAGCGGTATAAACGTACCGCCGGATCAAAGGTTCTTCACAATCCATGACAGGGAAGCGGGCGGCTATAACATTGAAATCGTTTTTACCGATGGCGGGACAGCCCCGAAATATCCTTACACACTGAAAATATACCTCAGACTTGAAAACAATGGCTGATATTAAAATCATACGGATATTCGGCGGGTATCTCGAACCCGGAATTACGGCAGAAATCAGCTATACCGCCCGTAAGGAAGAAAAACAGATGTCCGGCGTATTGTGCAGCCTGCAAACGGAATTATCGTTGTGCATGGAAAACAACGCCGGACTTTTGTTACACAAGACCCATACCGAAACCGTACCCCGTTTTTCACCGGACAGCAGGATAATAAAACTTAACTGCGCCACTGAAGGTACGGTAATAAAGGGCACGGTAACAAATCTCTCAGCCCAAAGCAGGGAAATAAATGTTTACATGATAACAGAAACTTCAATTTAACAGGATTATGAACACACTGAATGAAATATTATCCGATATGATAAAACAGGATATGCAGCAGAGAGGCATAACCCGTTATCACATCACCGATGAAATAGCTGAAAACCCAGGCCAGATTACGGTAGGTGTAAATGAAACCGTATATATCTATTACCTCTGTTTAAAGCACCTTCCGCCCCCGCCGCTCGAAATCACCCTTTTATCGGCAAGTACACAGATAATTTACACGAAAGGAAATACCCGTTGTTATTACAGGGGCAATGTTACGGGACAAACCGGCGAATACGACTATATAGAAAGTTCACGGATAAGCAGGCATTTAAGCGGTATAACAATCACCCGCAAAGGAACTATCGAGGACTTTTATATTCAGTATATCAAAGTTAAAAATTTAAACAAGTGAGCCATGAAACAGGTTAAGAATTATTTAGACCCTGATGTTGCGAAGCGTAAAATAGCACGCTTCCAGTTCTGGTCTATCAAGGATGAAAGCGGGGTAATTATCTGTTCAGCTACGCAAAACAACCCCGGAAAGAAATCTTTTGATGAAATGCTTGAACAGATTGTAGAAGAAGACATAGATGCTGAGGTACAGATACGGTATGGTTCAAACGAGCAGTCGTCAAGGAATAACCCGCCGTTTTTCATTAAGATAAATGATAATATTGAATGGATTAACCCTGAACCTGATGAAAAGGTAACCGTAAACGGGATACCGCAAAAGCCCAACAGGAACAGCAATGTTAATATCAATCTCAGCACCCCGAAGGCTGAACAGCCGGAAACTCCCGACTGGCGTAATGAAATGGAGATACAACTGAAAGGGTTAAGGCAGGAATACGAATTAAAGAACGAGCAGACACGGCTTGAAATGCAGAACAAGATTCTTGAACAGACCATGCAGTTTAAAAACATGTTACTGGAACAGAAAGAAAACGAGTTAAGGCAACGTGAAGCCGGACTGGATGAAAGGGAAGCGGAACTTGAAGAAAGGATAACGGAAATACAGGACAACCTGAAAGGATATTTTAAAGAGATTCCTTCGGCTCTGGCGGGATTATTCAGGGATTTTATTAAGAAAGACGGGGAAAAGGAAAACGGACTGGGTGGTACTTCCGGCGAACCGAAGAATGAGGGGGCAAAGAAAAGAACTCCCGTTGAGTTCAGAATAAAACAGGAAAAAGACGGTAACGGGGACATTAAAGAGGAGCAGGAAGCAAACGGGGATGAAAACAAAGATAAAAACGAGAATGATTTTGACGAAGACGAAATTGAAGCTGAAATAGCAAAATACGAAGCGATGGAAGAAAATGAACTGTCAACTGAACATAACAACCCTGACGCCGGAAATGAAGAAAATAAAGAGAACAACGTACAGGACAATAAAAACAACAGAAATATTAACAAATAAAAAATACGGTTTATGAAAACTTATAATGTTGAAATCACAGTTCAGGCAGCGGACGAAACCGAACTTGCCGAAAAACTACAGGCATTTCAGGACATACAGGATAACATGCAACATGAAGACCTTGTTACTGCCGTTGAAATCATTATAGAGAATCCGGGTATCATTGATTTTATCAAACAGGCTGTCCCGAAAGACGGGAAAAAACTTTCATGGGGCGACTACCTGAGAATTGCCAAAGACGCCTGGGTAAAATTTGGTTAAACTTTTAAAAACACAAGGCCATGTATAAATTAATTTTTGCTAAAGCGTTTAAAGGGGCTAAGAACCTTTTTAAGAAAAGGCCGTTCTGGGTGGTTGTAGCCCTGATACTGGCTTTTGTATTTATCCGCAAAATGGTTAAAAAGATTTCAAGAAACATTAAGGAAAGGCAGTTTGACAAGGAAGAAGATAAGGATTTTAATTTGTTTGTCCAACAGTACAGGGCTGCCATGAACCCGTCCGGTTATGAATGGATGAGCGAATGGGACGGTACGGATGTCGAGGCTATTAAAACGCTCGGATACAAGAGCAGGGGAAACCTGAAAGAAATAAGCGCATTATACCGTAAGAAGTTTGGCGAAGCTCTTACCGATGCTCTCAGGCGGGAACTGGATTCTGACGAGTTCGACCAATGGTACAACATTGTAAGGTGATTTCTTATGAAATGGACAAAAAGGCATACGGTAATTTCTCTTATAACTGTCCTTGTTGTAATTATAATAACCGTTGTTGTAATAAATCGGAAACGGTTAAAAAAGACGGTTAAAAAAACGGCTGATTTTATTGCTGATAAGACCTGGGATATTTATACTGACCGCCGTATTGCCACGTTACACCCTCTTATCAGGGAAAAAGCAAGCGAATTTATCAATAAGGCTGAAAAAGCGGGTTACTTGTTACGGGTTGTTTCTGCTTTAAGGACATGGGAGCAGCAGACTGCTATTTATAACCAGCCGCATGATGGCAAAGACAACGACGGGGACGGTATTATTGATGAGGCCGATGAGAAGGCGACTAACGCAAAGGCAGGCCAGAGCTACCATAATTACGGACTTGCTATTGATGTTGTGCAGATAAAGAACGGTAAAACTATATGGAATAATCCGAACTGGTCTAAAATTGCTGCTATAGGTAAATCGTTGGGCTTCGAGTGGGGCGGGGACTGGAAGAGCTTTAAAGACCTCCCGCATTTCCAGATAACTTTCGGAAAATCATACGCTGTTCTCCGTAAATTATATTTAGACGGAAACAGGCAGGGAAATTATGTGAATATCGCATAGAAACCGGCATGTATAACAAGTGAAATTATTTTTGTTTAAAAAAATGAACCGGAATGGTAACGATTGTGAAAATAAATTACTTAAAAATGAAAATTTACTTGCAAATAAAAATTAATCATCAGATATTTGCTTATGTATTTTTCCATTCATTATTAAATTTTATCATTATTAAAACAATCTAACAATTAAACTCTATGAAAAAATTAATTTTAGGTTTATCTGTAATTGTATTAACAATTAATATGGTTGCCCAGACTGTAGTTACGCCCGAATGGGTTAAAAATTACAGCGACAGGGACAATATGACTAACATTCCGTCGGCTATTGATGCAAACGGTAATATTTATGTTACAGGTTCAGTCCGTACAGTCAGCCAGGATTATAATTTCGCTACAATCAAATATAACCAGTCGGGCGACACCCTTTGGGTAAAAAAATATAATGGCATTGCCAATAATTCAGATGAGGCTATTGCAATAGTCCTTGACGCATCAGGAAATATTATCATTGTCGGGAAAAGCAAAAACATAAACGGGGATTATGACATTGTAACATTGAAATACGACCCTAACGGCAATCTTGTATTTGAAAACCGCTATAACAGCCCTTTAAACGGGGATGATATTCCTACAGATGTAACGGTTGATAATTCAGGAAATATTTATACCGTAGGTTATAGTAAACAAACCGGAACTTTTGATTCTTACATTACTGTTAAGTATTTATCAAATGGCGCTCAGTCATGGCTTAAAACATACAGCGCAGCTGCAACAGGAAATAACCGTGCAACAGGGGTCTTCTGGAAAAACAACCGTCTATTTGTTACCGGTTATTCCTTTCAGACAAGCGGCACTTTTGCAGTAACAACTTTAAGTTACCATGCAGGAAACGGCGTGGTTTTATGGACAAAAAACTATGGAAGCATAGCGGTAATGCCTTCCACACCGGCAAAAATAGCAAACTTCAGTAATAATATTTATGTTTCGGGCAGTGTTGGAACTGCTACAAATATGAATTATTCATTAGTGTCGTACACATTAAGTAACGGAAACCAACAATGGGCGAAGACTTACGACAGTTACGGCCTTAACGATTTCAGCACTTCTCTTGTTTCCGATAATTCCGGTAATGTATTTTTAACCGGAAGATCGTTAAATACCGGAAATGAATATGAATACCACACAATAAAATACAATTCTTCGGGTTCTCAGATATGGGTAAACAAATACCCTGTAAAGATTTTGAACACTTTGGTAAATAATAAAATAGCTATTGACCCGTATAATACAATTTATGTATGCGGTGAAGTAAAAGCGGGAAATGCCCGTGATATGCTTCTGTTTCAATTAAACCAAAGCGGAAATATGCAATGGGACGAAACATATAATGGTTTGGCAAATGGCGCTGACGGCGCAACTGATATGGTAATTGATGCGCAGGGACGAATATTTCTGACCGGACAGACTCAAAACAATGTTGCCAAATTCGATTATACAACTATTAAACTTTCTCAAAGTTATGTTTATAATCCGATTGATTTGAATAACGAACCACGTCAGAGCAGTTTTGATTATATTGCTAACAAAGGGCAATTGGCAGATATTAATAACGTATTAATTCCTGAAATAAAATACTATGTTCCTAATTCCTGGCCTGGATTATATTTCACACCAACACGTATTAGTTATGTTTTTGAGAAAAGCGACACCATTCAATCAACACCGGACACATTACATCGAATAGATATGTCATTTGAAAACTGTAATTCTCTTGCAAGAATTTTTCCGGTTGATACAACTATCGGATTTACCAATTATTATTTACCTTCATGTCCATCTGGTGTAAACAATGTTAAAGGATTTGAAAGATTATTTGTTCCTAACATCTACCCCAATATTGATTTACATTATTACAGTAATAATGCCGGTTTAAAGATGTATTTTGTTCTAAAACCAGGGGCTAATCCTAAAGACATTGCTTTTATTTTTAATGGTCAGGACAACCTGGCCGTAAATACAAATAAATTAGAAATAACTTCATCCTTAGGTATCACTTCTTTTGCACAACCCCAGGCGTATATGGTAAATTATGGCCAGCAGATTGTACCTGTAAACTGGCAGCCGCAGTGGCAGGTTACGGGAAACAGGGCAAACTTTACTACAGGTAACTGGAATGGTAATTTTCCACTGATAATAATGATTGACAAAGGAACTTTATCACAGCAACAGACTCAGACATATAATATTGAATGGTGTACCTTTTTAGGCGGAGAAAATTCACAGAAAGAGGATATTGCTATGGATGTTACTAACGACCAGTATGGAAATATTTATTCTATCGGCAATACTTGTGGAGGTAATTTCCCGGTTTATCTTGGTCAATTTATGACTTATGGTTTGGGATTTCATGATGCATTCATTGCAAAATTCAATAATAACTATAGCAGAAAATGGATTACCTATTTCGGAGGCAATGATGATGACAGGGGCTATGGAATTACCTTTGACAATTTAAACAATAAATTATACGTTTGCGGGCTTACATCCAGTTCATCCTCTAATATATTTGCCAAGCCTCTTAATTCAAATCCAAATAGTTATGTGGATAATTTACCTTCTTTTGATAAAGGGTTTATTGCACGGTTCGATGAATTAGGTACAAGAGAATGGTCAACTTTTTTTGGCGGAACTGGCTCTCAATGTAGTAAAATCAAATCCGACATGGATGGTAATATATATGTAATCGGAAGCGTAAGTATTTGGGAAAATTTTGTTGCCGGTTGTACCTTTCCAACAGGAGGCGGATTCCCAATTTGCAGTCCCGGAAGTGGTTCGTATCAGCAATATGTACATGCCGGTGGTACTACTTTTGGAT
>JBBIRU010000080.1:0-12479 GCA_037441645.1 Bacteroidota bacterium | reverse complement strand
TGCACCTGACCAAACTGTAACAATAACCCAGGGAGGAGCCACATCCGTAACCGGAACCTATCCGAACTTTACAATTAGTAGTACCGATAATAATACAACCTATACCGCCGGAACCGGAATCGATGTAACCGGAACAACAATAACAAACACATCTCCCGATCAGCCCGTGACTTTAACTCAGGGAGGAGCTACAACAGTTACAGGAACATACCCGAACTTTACCATCAGCAGCACCGATAATAATACAACATATACGGCAGGTACAGGTATAAATGTAACCGGCACCACAATAACCAACACTGCTCCTGACCAGACAGTTTCATTAACCCAGGGAGGCGCCACAACCATAACCGGAGCCTATCCCAATTTTACCATCAGCAGTACCGACTTAAACACCGGAACACCGGGCGGATTGAATAAAACACTTCAGTTTAATAATGCTGGTGTTTTTGCCGGTGATACAGCACTCGTTTGGGATAATACGAATAAAAGATTGGGTATTGGTACATCTACTCCCTTAGGTAGAGTTGTAATAAAAGGAAGTTCAACTGCCCCAGCAAATGAACCTTTGTTTGAAGTAAAGAATTCTCTAGGACAACAGATTATGGCTATTTATAATGACAGTGTTCATTTTTTTATTACAGATATTGGTTCAAATCGAGGTGGTTTTGCAGTAAGCGGAAGAAATAATGCAAAAGCTTTAACCAACGATTATTTACGTATTAATGCGGATAGTACAAGAATATGGACTTCAGATACTTTAAAGGGATTTGGAGTTAGAAATATTGGAGTTACTTCAAAAACCAGTTATATGCAACTAACTCCCAGTAACTATTTTATAGGCCATGAAAGTGGTGAAAGTATTAATGTCGCTGGTGGTGGAATTTACAATTGTTATTATGGATACCAGGCAGGAAAGTATACAACTGTCGGAAATAGAAATAATGCGATTGGTTATCAATCACTTTTTAGTAATACTAATGGTACTTATAATGTTTCTAACGGTTTTCAGGCACTATATAGTAATGTAGGAGGATCTTATAATGTTGCAAATGGCTATCAGGCACTTTATTCCAATACAAATAATTCCAATGTCGCAAACGGGTATCAGGCATTATATTTTAATACCAGTGGAGATGATAATACGGCAGAAGGATACCAGGCATTGTACAAAAACACAACCGGACGTACTAATGTTGCCATTGGAAGTAATGCTTTATGGAGTAATACTACTTATAACGCAAATGTAGCCATTGGAGACCAATCTATGTACTATGCAATAGGTGGTTCAAATACTGCCGTTGGACAATGGTCATTATTTTACAATACAGGAAGTAATAATACTGCCCTTGGATTTGGTGCTTTTTTTAGCTGGACACCAACAAGCTATACTAATTCTACAGCAATTGGATGTCAGGCTCAGATAACTGCAAGTAATCAGGTTAAACTAGGTGATCCAAATATATCATCATTTTATTGCATGGGTGCTTACGTAGGGGCTGTAGGAGTTACAAATAGGGATCTGTATGTTGATAATACCGGAAAAATTGGTTTTCTTTCTTCTTCTGAGCGTTATAAAAACAATATAACAGATATGGAAAATATAAATTGGTTATACGAATTAAGACCTGTAAATTATACATATAAAAATGACAGTACAAACAGAAAACAATATGGATTAATTGCAGAAGAAGTTGAAAAATCTAATCCTTTATTTGTCAGCTACAATCCAGACGGAACAGTTGAAACTGTAAATTACAGTAATTTTATTTCACCTATGTTAAAAGCCTTACAGGAACAGAAAAGTGAAATAAATGAACTAAAGGCGCTTCTTAAACTAAAGGACAATAATTTTGAAAGCCTTAAAGCAGAAATCGACCAGCTTAAATCTCTTTTAAATTCTGCAGAAAAAAAATAAATCCAATAAAACTAAATTCTGGCAGGTGCAAAAATCAGCAGAATTTTTTATGCAATTTAATAAATCTAAAACAATGAAATCAATGTTTTGTATCGGACTGCTTTTGTTTTGCAGTTTCAGTATTTTTGCTCAATCCCCCCAATCGTTCCGGTACCAGTCCGTGGTTCGCGATGCTGCGGGCACAGCATTGGTAAACCAACCGGTAAATTTCCAGATAAGCATAATATCCGGTTCCATAACCGGAACAGTTGTGTATTCCGAAACCCATACCGCAAGCACAAACGCCTATGGTATAGTAACCCTGAATGTAGGTGGCGGTACACCAGTAACCGGAACCTTTTCATCCATAAACTGGGGAAGCGCCTCCCATTATATAAAAGTTGAAGCCGACCCTGCCGGTGGAACCAATTACCTTGACATGGGAACAACCCAATTGTTAAGCGTACCTTATTCATTATATTCAGAGCAGGCAGGTAATGTTCCAACATACTCAGGCGGAACCGGAATAGATGTAACCGGAACCACAATAACCAACACAGCACCCGACCAGGCAGTGACCTTAACGCAGGGAGGTGCAACAACCATAACCGGAACCTATCCCAACTTTACTATTAGTAGTACCGATAATAATACAACCTATACCGCCGGAACCGGAATCGATGTCACCGGAACCACGATAACAAACTCAAGCCCAAACGCAATCCACACAGGTGATGTAACAGGCTCAACAACATTAACCATAGCGAACAATGCAGTAACCACAACCAAAATAGCCAATGGAAACGTAACAGCAGCAAAGCTAAATCCCATGTCAGCAACCAATGGCCAGGTACTGAAATATAACGGAACCAACTGGGCGCCAGCAACAGACAACAACACAACCTATACCGCCGGAACCGGAATAAATGTAACCGGAACAACAATAACCAACACTGCACCTGATCAGACAGTTTCATTAACCCAGGGAGGCGCCACAACAGTTTCGGGAACCTATCCCAATTTTACCATCAGCAGTACAGATTTAAATACCGGAACCCCGGGTGGATTGAATAAAACAGTACAGTTTAACAACTCAGGAAGCTTTGGCGGCGATACAGCGCTTGTCTGGGATAATACAAATAAACGGTTAGGTGTTGGCACATCTGCTCCATTAGGCAGGGTAGTAATTAAAGGAAGCTCAACTGCGCTTGCTACAGAACCGCTTTTTGAAATAAAAAATAAGAATGATCAACAAATTATGGTTGTATATGAAGACAGTGTTCACTTTTTTATTACAGATGCTGCTTCCCCTTCAAACAGGGGAGGTTTTGCGGTTAGCGGAAGAAATAATGCAAAGGCATTTACAAATAATTACCTGACTGTAACACCTGATAGTACCAGGATATTTACAGGTGATACTATTTCCGGATTTGGAGTAGAAAATCTTAATGGAGGTTCGTCAACAAGCTATATGCATCTTACGCCATATAATTATTTTATTGGCCATCAGGCTGGTGATTCAACAACAACTGGATTTTATAATTCATTCATAGGTTATCAAAGTGGTATTCATAACACTGTTGGTAGAAAGAATTACTTTTTAGGGTACAGAAGCGGATTTAATAACATTTCCGGATATAATAATATTTTTATTGGGGATAGTGTTGGATATTTTAATTCAATAGGTTATAAAAATGTTTTTATAGGAAATGGTTCTGGTATGTCAAATATAGATGGAAACCATAATATCTTTATGGGCTTTAGGTCAGGAAACAGTAATACATCAGGTTATTTTAATATTTTTATTGGCGACAGATCAGGTAATTTTAATACGATCGGAACGAATAATGTTTTTATAGGAATAAGGAATGGTTACAGTAATATTTCAGGTAATTACAATACTTCAGCAGGGTTTGAAGCAATGTATTTTAATACTGTTGGCGAATTTAATACGGCATTAGGATTTGAGTCACTTTTTTATAATGATTCAGGTTCATATAATACTTCTATTGGATACAGGACATTAAAACAGAATACCACAGGAAATTCGAATACCGCAGTAGGAATGTATTCATTGTTTGCTAATACTGTCGGTATATATAATACGGCAAACGGTTCATATTCACTATGGAATAATACTGCTGGAAATTATAATATTGCTGTTGGCAACAGTTCTCTTTATCAGAATAGTTCAGGCTCAAATAATACTGCAGTCGGCAACAGTTCACTATTTAATAATATTTCCGGTAATTTTTTAACAGCAATCGGATATAATTCAAACGTTTCAATTGATGGCATAGCTAATTCAACTGCAATAGGCGCCCTTTCTTCTGTTACAGCTAGCGATCAGGTCAGGGTAGGCAGCTTTTTTGTAACTAGTATTGGTGGTTATACTGATTGGACAAATATATCAGATAAACGTTTTAAGAAAGATATTAAGGAAAATGTTCCTGGACTTGATTTTATTTTAAAATTGAAACCTGTAACCTACTATTTGGATATGAATAGAATAGCAGAATATCTCCAGGCTCCTGATTCTCTTCGTTTAAAAGAATCAGAAGCGGTTAAAGGTAATTTGTTACAGACAGGCTTTATAGCCCAGGATGTTGAGAAAGCTGCAAATGATATTGGATTTGATTTTAGCGGTGTTGATAAACCTAAAAATGAAAAAGACTATTATGGACTGCGTTATGCAGAATTTACTGTGCCCTTAGTAAAAGCTGTTCAGGAACAACAAGCAATGATTAATAAATTAAATGATAATAATGAATTACTCTTAAAAGAAAATTCTGAACAAAAAATATTGATTAATCAGTTAATAAACAGGATAGAAAAGATGGAAAATAAAATCAAATAAATATGAAAAGATTATTTTTTACAAACATTGTTGTGCTGTTTTATTTTGGGCTTTTTGCACAAGTTCCTCAATCGTTCCAGTACCAGTCCGTTGTTCGTGACGCAGCAGGTACGGCATTGGTAAACCAACCGGTAAATTTCCAGATAAGCATAATATCCGGTTCCATAACCGGAACGGTTGTGTATTCCGAAACCCATACCGCAAGCACAAACGCCTATGGCATAGTAACCCTGAATATAGGTGGCGGTACACCAGTAACCGGAACATTTTCAGTCATAAACTGGGGAAGCACCTCCCATTATATAAAAGTAGAAGCCGACCCTGCCGGTGGAACCAATTACCTTGACATGGGAACAACCCAATTGTTAAGCGTACCCTATGCTCTTTATTCAGAAAATACAGGAAATGCAGGCGATACATTATGGGGAATAAACGGAAGTAACATTTATAACAAGAATGATGGAAACGTAGGAGTGGGAATCAATAACCCTGCCGGTAGGATGGTAATCCAGGGAGATGTAAATGCATTGGCTACCGACCCTTTGTTTGAAGTAAAAAATGCGGCAGGACAATCTGTTTTTGTTGTTTACCAGGATAGCGTGAATGTCTTTGTAAATGATGATCTGATACAAAGCAACAGGGGAGGATTTGCAGTAAGCGGAAGAAATAATGCCAAAGCTATAACCAATAAATATTTGTATGTAACCCCTGATAACTCTAAAATATGGACAAAAGATACTTTAAAAGGTTTTGGAGTTGAAAATATCAATGGAAGCAATACGGCCAGTTATATGCAAATGACTCCTGATAATTATTTTATTGGACATCAGGCAGGTAACTCAATAACAACGGGTAAATATAATTCATTTATAGGATATCAAAGTGGATTTAACGATACCTCGGGTTTTAAAAATTATTTTATTGGTTATAAGTCTGGATATAATAATTTCTCAGGTTATAGTAATATTTTCCTTGGAGATAATAGCGGATATTCTAATGCAACAGGTTATAGTAATATTTTCCTTGGAGATAATAGTGGATACTTTAACTCAAGTGGTAAACAAAATGTATTTCTTGGTTATTACGCAGGGTATTCTAATAATGCCGATTATAATGTGTTTTTAGGATGTAGGGCAGGGTATTCAAATACTACTGGGTGGGGTAATACAGCCAATGGTTTTTATGCGCTTTATTCAAATACAGGAGGATTACATAATGTAGCTAATGGGTATGAAGCATTATATTTAAATACTACAGGAAATTTGAATGTTGCTAATGGCTATCAGGCACTTTTTCATAATAATGCTAATTGGAATGTGGCAAATGGTTATCAGGCATTGTATAATAATACTACAGGTGACTATAATACAGCAGTTGGATTCATGTCAATGATAAGTAATGTAGATGGATATCAAAATGTTGCAATTGGGCCAAGCGCATTGTATTATAATACTAATGGAAATGAAAATGTAGCAATAGGGGTTGGCGCTTTAGAACATAATAATACTGGAGATAGAAATGTTGCTGTTGGTTCAACTTCTCTTTATTATAATTATGGTTTATATAATACAGCAGTTGGTTATTCTGCTTTTACAACGTTTTCTCCGACCTATTATTCAAACTCAACAGCTATTGGAAACCAGGCTTCAATTTTTGCAGATAATCAGGTAAGAATTGGAAATTCGAATGTCACATCTGCCTGGGTACAGGTAAATTGGTCTATCGGTTCCGATGTTAGAATTAAAAATAACGTGAAAGAAAATGTTCCTGGTTTGGATTTTATAAAATTATTACGTCCTGTTACATATAATTATAATATAACAAAGGAAAATGAAATCTTAGGAATAACAGATTCATCGAATTTAAAATCAAAATTTGATATTGAAAAAATTGAATTTTCCGGATTTATTGCTCAGGAGGTTGATGAGGCCGCAAAAAAGGCAAATTATAATTTTAGTGGAGTTGATAAGAAAGGTCCACTTTGGGGTTTGAGATATTCAGAATTTACTGTCCCATTGGTTAAAGCAGTTCAGGAACTGGATGAAAAAAATAAGGAATTGCTTAAGATAATTGAGCAGCAACAAATTGTAAATACCGAATTACAAAAAAGGATAGAAGCATTGGAAAACAAAATAAAATAAATATGAAACTCTCAGAATTATTAAAAAAACAAAGTGAAAAAAAGTTTAGTCTAAAATCTTTAATCAGATTTTTTGTTTTTTGCCTTCTTGCTTTTTACTTTCAATTTTCAACTTTTAACTGTTTTGCTCAGTCTCCTCAGTTGTTTCAGTATCAGGCCGTGGTTAGAGATGGTTCAGGTAATCCTGTTGTAAGCCAGAATGTAGGATTTCAGATAAGTATTATTTCCGGGTCACTGACAGGAACAGTCGTTTATTCTGAAACCCATTCAGCTTCAACTAATGCATTTGGTGTTGTAACATTAAACATTGGATCAGGAACTCCTGTATCTGGAACTTTTTCTGCAATTGTGTGGGGAACAGCTTCACATTTCATAAAAGTAGAAGCCGACCCTACAGGAGGAACAAGCTATCTTGATATGGGGACAACCCAATTGTTGAGTGTTCCTTATGCTTTGTATTCGGAGAATTCAGGAAATATTGGGGATACTGTTTGGTCAAAAACAGGTAATAATATTTATAACAATAATACGGGAAATATAGGTATAGGAACAAATGCTCCAACCCGAAAGGTTGTAATAAAAGCCGACCCAACTGTTGCGGACAGCATACCAATATTTGAAATTCGAAATAAAATAGGTCAGCAGGTAATGTCAATTTATAATGACAGTATCCGTTTCTTTATCAGCGATATGGGCTCTAATCGTGGAGGTTTTGCAGTAAGCGGACGAAACAATGCCAAATCAATGACAAACGATTTCTTAAGAATTAATGCAGATAGTGCTAGAATCTATACAGGTGACTCAATAAAAGGTTTCGGTGTAAAGAATATTGGAACTACTTCAAAAACAAGCTACATGAAACTGACTCCTGATAATTATTTTATAGGTCATCAGACAGGTAATTCCATCTCAAGTGGAAAATATAATTCGTTTATTGGCTATCAGGCTGGCTATAATAATAATGTGGGAAGTAGAAATTATTTTTTGGGATATCGAGCAGGTTATAATAACCTTAATGGTTATAGTAATATATTTATCGGGGATAGCGCTGGTTTTTTCAATACGGGAGGCTTTAAAAATATATTTGTTGGCAATCAAAGCGGTGCTAATTCTATTAATGGAACCTATGATGTTTTTCTAGGATATCAAAGTGGTTATTATAATTTAGGAAGTTATTATGATTCATTTACAGATAGATGGACAGGAAGCTATAATGTATATTTAGGCTATCAGGCAGGGTATTCAAATACGGAGGGAATTTATAATGTTGCAACCGGATACCAGGCATTATACTCAAATCAGGGAAGCTCAAATGCAGCTTATGGTACAAAAGCACTTTATGCAAATACTACTGGAGGCATGAATTCAGCATTAGGTCAGTTTGCTCTTGAAAGTAATACTTCTGGCAGCCATAATACGGCACTTGGTTCAGTTGCTCTATCAAACAATCTTACTGGAGAAGATAATATTGGGGTTGGATATTCTGCATTATCAAATAATACTGTTGGATCAGACAATATTGCCATAGGAAATGAGGCGCTCAGATTAAACACTTTAGGAAATGGAAATGTTGCAACTGGAACCTGGTCGTTATATGGAAATACAACAGGAAATTATAATTCAGCGTTTGGTTATCATGCTCTTTCCGGAAACACTGGTAATAATAATATTGCTTTTGGATTTTACGCACTCTCCGGGAATTCAGGGTCAGAAAATATTGGAATAGGATCATATACAATGAATGCTAATTATACAGGAAGTAATAATGTGGCAATTGGAGCAAATTGTTTATATACTAATGTTACGGGTTCTAATAATACAGCATTGGGATACAATGCTTTTTATAATGTAGCTAATGGTGGGTCAATTTTAAATTCTACTGCTCTTGGTGCAAATTCTGTTATTACTGCCGATAATCAGGTTAGAATTGGTGATAATACAGTTACAAGTATTGGCGGTTTTGCTGATTGGACAAATGTTTCTGATAAAAGATTTAAGAAGAATATTCAGAAGAATGTTCCTGGTCTGGATTTTATTTTAAAATTGGAACCGGTAACATACAATCTTGATATGAATAGTTTGGCTCAATACTTACATATTCCTGATTCATTACGTAACAAACAATCAGAATCAGTTAAAGGTAATATGTTGCAAACTGGTTTTATTGCGCAAGATGTTGAGAAAATAGCGAATGAGCTTGGTTTTGACTTTAGCGGAGTGGATAAACCAAAAAATTCAAATGATTTTTATGGATTACGTTATGCAGAATTTACAGTTCCACTTGTAAAAGCTGTCCAGGAACAACAGAAACAGATAGAAGAGCAGAAAAAAATGATTGAACTGCAAAATATTGAGATCAAGGACATGCAAAAACAAATAAATGAATTGAAAAAGAAATAATAATGCTGTTCATATTATTCTTCCATAGTAACTTATCGATTTTTAGTTTTTGTTTTTATAAAGTTTGATTTGTCTTATACGATGTAATTCAATAAATTTGTAAAAACTCAAAATTTTACATATGAAATATTTTAGCTTAATTTTCTTTTTACAGATTATCACTATTGGTTTATTTGCCCAAACTCCCCAGAGTTTCCAGTACCAGGCCGTGGTGCGGGATGCGTCCGGAAATGCCTTGGTAAGCCAACCGGTAAATTTCCGGGTAAGTATCATATCCGGTTCCATGACAGGAACCGTTGAATATGTGGAAACCCACAATAGCACAACCAATGCTTATGGAATCGTAACCCTAAACATAGGTTCGGGAACTGCAACAACTGGTACTTTTACTGCAATTAATTGGGGAATAAGTTCTCATTTTATAAAAGTTGAGGCAGACCCAACAGGTGGTACCAGTTATCTTGATATGGGCACTACCCAACTTTTAAGTGTGCCTTATTCTCTCTATTCAGAAAAAGCCGGAAATATTCCTGTATATACAGGCGGAGCCGGAATTAATGTTACCGGTACAACAATTACAAATACATCTCCCGATCAAACGTTAAACTTAACTCAGGGAGGTGCAACAACGATTTCTGGTACATATCCTAACTTTACTATCAGCAGTACCGATAATAATACAACCTACACCGCCGGAACCGGAATTAACGTAACCGGAACAACAATAACCAACACTTCCCCTGACCAAACTGTAACCTTAACCCAGGGAGGCTCCACAACAGTTTCGGGAACCTATCCCAATTTTACCATCAGCAGTACAGATTTAAATACCGGTACCCCGGGCGGATTGAATAAAACAGTACAGTTCAACAACTCAGGAAGCTTTGGCGGCGATACAGCCATGATCTGGGATAACACAAATAAAAGACTGGGAGTAGGCGTTACCAACCCAAATGGTCGTATGGTAATACGCGGAAGCTCAACAGCCCTTGCAACCGAACCACTATTCGAAGTGAAAAACGCAGCCGGGCAAACAGTATTTGTAGTTTATCCCGACAGCGTTCACATATACGTAAAAGACGGTGGCGCAAAATCCAATAAAGGCGGTTTTGCCGTAAGCGGACGTAATAATTCAAAAGCATTTACGAATAATTTTCTTTCCGTAACACCTGACAGTACAAGAATATTTACAGGAGATACCATATCGGGTTTTGGAGTGGAAAACCTCGGAGGAGGTTCATCTACAAGCTATATGCATCTTACTCCTAATAATTATTTTATCGGTCACCAGGCGGGAGACTCCATAACAACCGGGTTATATAATTCTTTTCTGGGCTTTCAGTCAGGTAAAAATAATACAACAGGAAGTTATAATGTGTTTACCGGTTATAAATCGGGCTATACAAATATTGGCGGAAACTATAATACATTTATAGGATTTAAATCTGGATATACGAATACCGGAAATGATAATACTTTTCTTGGATTTGAAGCAGGAAGCTCACATCTTGGCGGCGGTGGAAATGTTTATATAGGAAGTAAAGCCGGCCAATATGATCAAAACGGTCAACAAAATATTTTTATAGGGGAAAATTCAGGAATAAATAATCAGACAGGTTCTCAGAATATCTTCTTGGGATACGCCTCAGGATATAATAATAATGGTAGTTATAATGTGTCTCTTGGATATGAAAGTGGATATAATAATACCTATGGCTCAAATAATACATTTTTAGGATATCAGTCAGGCCGGAATAATGTAAATGGAGCTAGTAATGTTTTATTAGGTAATCAGGCAGGTTTTAATAATAATGGCGGCAGTAATGTTATGTTAGGTTACCTGTCCGGGTATAATAATGCAAGTGGAAACAGTAATGTTATGATAGGGACAATGTCCGGATATAATAACACCACTGGAAGTTCAAATACATTTATTGGTGAGAATGCCGGTTACTCTAATTTAGATGGAGTTTCCAATGTATTTATAGGAAATAATGCAGGAGTTAGCAATACTTCAGGTTATTCGAACTCATTCATCGGTTATAATTGTGGTTATTATAACACTACCGGATACTGGAATGCTTTTTATGGTATGTATGCAGGTTACAATAACCAAACAGGGGTATATAATACTTTTTTGGGTCCTGAAGCCGGATTGAATAGTACCAGTGGCTCAAATAATACATACTTAGGAAATATGGCTGGAAAAAATGCAAATGGCAATAATAATGTATTTATAGGAAGATTTGCCGGTTATAACGAAACAGGTTCAGATAAATTATATATTGACAATGGATGGAATGGTGGATGGCCATTGATCGGTGGTGATTTTGTTTCAAGGAAAGTAGGAATTAACCGTATGCCTACTACTTATACTTTGGAGGTAGGTGGAACTATATGGGCAAATGGAGCTACTATATCAAATGGCGCAACCACGTGGTCGGATGCGAGATATAAGAAAAACATTAAAACACTGGAAAATGCTCTTGTTAATATATGCAAACTCAGAGGTGTATCCTATGATTGGAGAAGAGATGAGTTTCCTGACAAGAATTTTTCAGAAGGATTACAAATCGGTGTTATTGCCCAGGAAGTGGAAAAAATATATCCCGAATTAGTTGTTACTGGCGCTGATGGTTATAAAACCGTCTCTTATGAAAAACTTTCCCCTATTCTTCTGGAAGCAGTAAAACAACTTAATGAAAAAGTTGAAACGTTGATGAAAGAAAATGCAGAACTTAAAGAAAAGGTTAATGATATAGATAAATTAAAAGCTGAAATAGGAAATTTAAATTCTGAATTTAGCGAATCTGCCAGGAAATAGTATCAGGAAAAACATTAAAAATCATTAATTAATGGCTGAAGTAGATATATAAGTAACTTCAGCCATTTGCTTTTCAAAAAAAAAATGTAAATTTGGTTTTTTAACAGGTTTTTTAATTTAAATATTTTTTGTAATATGAAAAAATCAACTTTGTTTTTGGTTTCATTAATGTTCATGGCAAAAATATTATTTGCTCAATCCCCCCAGTCGTTCCAGTACCAGTCCGTGGTTCGTGATGCTGCGGGCACAGCATTGGTAAACCAACCGGTAAATTTCCAGATAAGCATAATATCCGGTTCCATAACCGGAACAGTTGTGTATTCCGAAACCCATACCGCAAGCACAAACGCCTATGGTATAG
>JBBIRU010000079.1:0-12534 GCA_037441645.1 Bacteroidota bacterium | reverse complement strand
TGATAGTTTAGGAAATAAAAGTCCTATTGAATTTATGAATACGAAATATGAAAAATGTTTAATTTAGCTCTGTAGGAAAAAGGGGGTACTTACAAAATGATTGCAAAATAATCGGAATCATTATAAAAGCTATGAACAAAAAATGTGTCAATACTGCTATAGTTTAATTTAGTCTCGGGCGTAATGAAGCATTCATCGTAACGTTTCTTTTGATATTTTGATTGACCTAAAGCAAAAGAAAGGCAAAGCAGATTAATTATAATAGAAAGTAATAATTTCATGTAGAATGTTTTTTTATTTTATGCACCTAACGGTTGGCGCTTGGATTTGGCACGCTTTCGCTTGCAGTCATTGTCAAAACGCTAATATGTTGATAATTGTTACCCATTGTCAAGTTGCCCATAACAGCGTGCTAAATTCCAAACGTGTGTTAGCGGCTGCCCTATATTTACGTTGTCAAAGTTCTATTTGCAAATAATTAACTTATTTATTGAAGTCGAGTTTTCATTTGAAATTTTCAAATAATAAATTCCATTTTCTAAATGAGTTAAATCAATTAGTTGATTTTTAAAATTAGACGTTTCAAATATAATATGTCCAGTGTTATTAATTATTTTTATGTCATTATTAGTGTTTAAGTCAGCAAATGGGAGATTTAATAATCCTTTAGATGGATTTGGAAAAATTGAAACCATTTCATTAGATGAATTATTTTCTATGCCTTCCCACCAATCATTTAATTGAAAGTCGTCAAGCATCCAACCATCTTTATTTGTTTGAATACTATCACTTATAAAGGTAAACTTATAAAGTAAAGTATCGGAATAACCAAGCATATAAGTAAGCATGTTTAATTGTAAAGAAAAATGTTGCCATCCATTTGTAGTACCCGATAAAACTGGTTTTGGTTCCATCCATTGTAAAAAATAAGTTACATCTTCTGTTAATAAATTTATCCATGAGTTACCATTATCAATTGAAGCTTCAATTTTGCCATAGTCAGTTAGTGTGTCAGAATTAAACTTAAACCAAAAATCCAAAAGAAGTGATTCATTACCGCCTAATTGTCCTGGACGAATATGTTTAATAATAAATGAAGAGGTGTCATTAATAGGGTATGAATTTACTGTGTCTGTTATAATTGCATGCGTTAATGAATAAGCACTATTAAAAATTGCTTTGTTTGGAACTCCAATTTGCCAAATATTGTTTTGATTTGAAACGGTGTCAATAATTATATGACTATTTTCAGACCATGGACTATCAAAGTCTATAGAATACATCCATTGTGCATGACTTACTGAAGTCATTATAATCATTGAAATAAATAAGTAGAATTTTTTCATATAGTTTATAGTTGATTATTATTTAGACTTATATTTATTTCAAATAGTTGTCTTAGAAGTAAATAATTATTTTTTAGGGTTGCCGCTAACGTTTGGCGCTTGGAAAAGCTGGGCGATTAGCCGCAGAGGGCGTCAAATCGTTAATATGTTTGTACATTGTTGTCATTGTCAAGTTGCACCACCCACCCAGTTTTTACCAAACGTGTGTTAGCTTTTAGGCCGTTATATAGTATTTAATGTTCAGAATTGTCAAGTTTGCAATCATTCGTTATTCGTTTACAATTTGTTTGAAATTAAGTTTATATTCCATTTTATCAAGTTCAGCTTTATAAATTTTTACATGTGAGTATCTTTTTTGTTTTAATAAGGATAACATTTTATTTTCATCTTCTTGTTTCATTAAAACTCCAAGTATTATTGTTGCTATATTTTCTGGTGGTAAATCGAATAAATAAATATTATTTCCATATTTGTCAAGATGACCTGAGTCTATGCCACCCTTGAAGTCTGCAATTATTCTATATTCTTTTTCGTGTTTCCATAAAAGACTTTTCGTAGATAATATAGTTTTGTAAAAATTTTCAAATATTTCCTCATTCTCCACATCAAATAAGTCTTCGTCAATTAGTGATTTATATTGAGGACGTTGCTTTAAATACGAAACTTTTAGAAGTTCTTTGAAGGTTAAATTTATAAATTTATTAATGTTTGGTTTCCAAAACTTATCATTAATTCCAATTACAAATCCAGTATGATCATTTGCATAATGTGACCACATTACAATATTTTCATAATTTTTTGTTAAAGAAAGAATTCCAAACTGTTTGTCAAATTGTTGTCGTAACATGTGAGATAATTCTATTTCATGTTTTAATGTGGATGTTGTAAAAATATCTGAAACCATTTTCATTGATTCATTAAAGAAATTCTCATCAATGTCATCTGTTTTTTTTATTGAACCAAAACTTTTTTCAAACAATTTAGGACTAAATATTGATTCAATATATGTCAATAATTCAAATGGGTCATTAAAACTAGATGATTGGGTAAGTCTAATTTTTCCTTGCTCTAAGACATTCTCCATTCTGTCTACTGATAAATACTTATAAAGCTGCATAATATTTTATTGTTTCTTAGTTGCAAATATTCCAAATCTCGGTCTTTTTTTACGGCTTAAAGCTAACAAGTCGCTACTCGCAACTTTAAATACTTACAACCGGTTAAAATATTTATAACCGTATATAAATATTTATTTCCAAATATAAACAATAACAGTTAAAAAACAAAAACATGAAAAAATGGCCAAAACAACAGAAACCGTATTTGCTGCCCATACCATATTGCGAATTTCTATTTGTTATTTTGTATGCATTGTTGCAATTAATTTACTGTTTTGAAAAATATGCCCTGCAATATTCCAGGTATTTGTTCTCCATATCGCCAAATGATTCGCCGGTAATTGTTTTAAACTCATTCTCAAAATTTTCCCTGGGCAGAACAAATAATTTATTTACGGTTTTTACAGAATATTTTTCGAATAGCCATTTCATAAAAAAACCGGACTGAGGATAAAAATAACCTTCAAACATTTTTACAGAATCAAGTAATTCTGATGGTTTCATTATGTTACTTATTTTTATATAGTCTTCGACAGGGGTTGAAACCAAAACTCCGTTCACCTCTTTTGATCCGTAATGTCCATCTATTGCATTAGCATACCCTTCGGTAAATAATCTTATTTTAGGAAAACCAATTGAATTAAATGAAATAACATGCACATATTCGTGCAAGCCTATATAAATATCTCTGTTCTTTTCAAGGTCTTTATTACACTTTTCAAAGTAAGTATATAATATTTTTCTTTTAGCCGGAATAGCGCCACCGCCGCCGTTTGTTCCGATCTGCTCCTGGGCTTCATCATAATTGTATAAGTAAACTTTAATCTCCGAATTAAAATCCACTCCCAATATTTCATTAATCTCTTTTACACACGCTATTCCTTCATTCAGAATGGCATTAATCTTAGCTGAGTCAGGGGAATTTGTTTTAGTAAATCCGGCAGGACGTGTGTATAATATTATATTTTCTTTTTTAGTCTTGACCCATTGCTTTTTTAATGGTGCAAAGCTTGTCAATGTTAGTATTAATATACAAAACAATAAAATTCTTTTCATGTGTTTATTTTTTTATTTTTTAATGGTCACATGGAATCGCATTAAGAAAAAATAATCATTCCGATAACTATCGGAACGGTTGGTGTAAAGTATGATTATTTTTTTAATGCTTATTTCATATTTATTTAAGTGATATTTGTATAATTTCAAGCACGGGCAAATGATTCATTCAATAAATATTACAGTGAACCAAATTTAAAACATAATAATTAAACTAACAAGTTTAGGAACAAATATTTAATCTACTTTCCCGGAATTTCTCTATTTTTGGGTTAAAGTTTATGGTATGAAAAGGAATTATCTTATAGTCATCTTCATAACAGTTTTTACTATTCCTTTAGTTTCACAGACGTTAAACCTGCCTGCACGCAACAGTTCAGCATATAACGGGACCCAGGTGATTTCTTTACTGACCCCTTTGAGCCTTACAACCAGGGAAGACAGTATTTTTTTACAGGTTACCCGTGGCAATGTTCCGGATTTTATAAGAAACCTGGTTGCCGTAACAGATACCATAAACATTAGCGGAACCAACAGGATTGTGACTTATTATGTCACCCCGGATTATATGGCGCTGGGTTGCGATTCGGATTATTTTCTCTGCCCCATGACTCCTCTCCTTGCCCAGCGTATAGCCGATTATACGGGATATTCGCTTCCCACCCGGAAAATGGTAAATGACATCTGGCAAAATGCCACTGTTAAACTGGCGCCCCAGCCCATTGCTCCCGGTCCCCAGATGACCACCGTACCCGTTTTTGCCGACCACGACAGCATGGTATGGGCTTCGCGCAGTGCACAGATACCCGCACACCCGTTGGGCGAACTTACGGGCGGCGATAAAAAAGATGTAATTATTTCCAATCATATTTACGGAAACCCGGCTCCCGGGAGAGTTGTTATTTATGGCTGGCACCAGTTGAACGGCTCGCCCATTCAACCGTTGTATTACGGACACGAAGAGACTTACGCCGATTACAGTCACGGGATACGGCTGGTACAAAATGAAATCACAGTGGATGACTGCATGACAACGATCCAGGCCGTACTCCAGTCTTCCACATTAAATACTTTATTAAGCGACGAGGGAGCTATTGCTGTTCCGAGGTACCCTGTTACGGCACCGGCCGTAAACAAACCGGTTTCGTTTTGTATTCTTGCTGAATCGCCGGGAAATATACGTATTATTACAAAACCGGATAATTCAATTAAAGGGTATAATGTTGTTTTAAGTTATGACGGAAAATGTTTCGGTCTGCCCACGTATTATTCTTCCCATGATTTCAGTATTTCTTCATTGCTCCCCGACAGTATTGTTTTTGTAAAATTAGCTGCCGTTGGCAATACAGGCGGAACCTCATCGTATTCAGAAGTCCTGGGCGCTTTTTCCAATATTACGAATACAAAAAAATACCTGGTTGTGAATGGATTCGACAGGCCAACTACCGGAAATACGTATGATTTTATTATCCAGCATGGGTTTGCTTTAAAAAGTACAGGGACATCTTTTTCTTCTGCCACCAACGAAGCCATAACAGATAGCCTGGCGCTCCTGTCTGGTTATGATGCTGCCGACTATATTTCGGGAGAAGAAAGTTCGGCCAACGAAACATTTTCGCCCGAAGAACAATCCATTGTTTTGGGTTATCTTGATTCGGGGGGAAGAATTTTTGTTTCGGGTTCCGAAACAGGCTGGGACCTGGATCACCTGGGTTCTGCCGGCGACCAGTTGTTTTATAATAATTACCTGCTTTCATCATATGTTGAGGATGCACCCAACAACCAGGCTTCGACTTATTACAATGCTACTTTTACAGCGCCTAACAATTCTCCTTACAGTTTCACCTATGACAACGGAACTCATGGCACATATGATGTCAGATACCCGGATGTGGTTTCATCGATCTCTTCGGGTTCATGGACGGGCAACCCGGTAGCTTATTTTGATGCTTTTCCGGCAAAATATGCCGGAACATTTTGCATAAACAAACTGGTTTACCTTACCATTCCTTTTGAAACGATATATCCTGAAAGCAGCCGGAATACCATCCTGTTGCTGGTGGACGAAATCCTGTTCTTTTCCAGTTCTGCCGAGAAAATGGAACCGGGAAATGAATTTAAGATTTATCCAAATCCTGCCGGGAATTATTTAAATGTTGTTTTACCTTCCAATACCGGTCAGAATACAGAAATTTCAATCTGCAATATTTCAGGAGAAGTTATATACCGGGATTCAGAATTCCCGGAAAAAACGGGGATTACTATACACACGGAATCCTTTGTTCCCGGGATTTATTTTATCCATATCAAGAACAAAGGATCCGTAAATACTCAAAAGTTTATTATAGTCCGCTAAAAAATTACCTGGCTTCGTTACCCAGCAGGGAATTTATTTTTTCGATTTTCTTATCCTGTTCAGCAATTTTTGATTTGTAAAATTCATTCTCTGATTTCAATTTTTCAATTTCAGATTGCTGTTCAATAATTTTCCCATTCAGTTCCTGCACCGACTTTACCAGGGGCACAACAAACAACGAATAAGCAACGCTATAATTATCATTATCATTTACAGGCTTATGCAATCCATTAAAATCATAACCTGATTCTTTTGCAGCCTGTTCAACTTCCTGGGCAATAAAACCCGTTTGGCGAACGGAAGAAGAATTTGAATAATCGGTATTTCTTAATTTAGATTCCCTGATACTGTCGGGTGCATTTTTCATCAGGAAGGCGTCAAACTTTTTTGTATCGAAATTATATACAACGGGGCGAAGTTTTGTAATAAAATCGAGTCCTTTTACTTCTTCGGTAACATTGTTCTTAAATCTTCCGTCGGACGGAAAGGTATAGGCTACCTGGCCTTCAATAACTGTTACTGATGCGTCTCCCAGTCTTATTTTATTGCTTACGGATACTGTTGCATTATTTCCAATAGCGGTAGAATTCACAGGATTATTATATGCATCTGCAGAATGTCCAACCAGGGTTAAATTATTACCAAAAACATTCGAAAAACCTGCATCGGGGCCTATAAAAACATTGTAATCGCCGGTGTCGTTATGAAACCCGGCTTCTCTTCCCAGGAAAGTATTATAAGAACCTGTTGTATTAAAAAGACCGGTATACATTCCCAGAAACTGATTTCCGCTACCGGTGGTATTATCTCTTCCCGAATTAAATCCTATAAAATCATTTTCATTTCCCGTAGTATTATTATAGCCTGCACTTTCTCCCATAAAATTATTCCGTATCCCGGAAATGGTATAAAACCCGGATTTCATGCCTATAAAAACATTGCTGCTCCCGGAAGTCATATATTTTCCGGCTTCATACCCAAAGGTAGCATTATATAATCCGGTGGTAATATTTAAACCTGAATTCTGTCCGATAAAAGAATTATTCGGGGTCAGGTGTATGTAATTAGTATTTGTTCCGCTGGTTAAATCAGTTATACCAAAACCCAGGACAGGGTCGCCGGTATAAATATTAGTTCTGTCAGGATCAACAATTAAATAATTATTTGTAAGGGCTTTTGCATTGTTTCTGCCACTTACTGCAAAACCTCCCTTATTGGATTTTGCGCCACCGTCTTTTACGTATACGTGAACGCTGTCGGGATATACGACAAATACTGTTTGTCCCAATGAATTTTTTACTTCGAACAAAGGTTCGGTTAAGGATGCTGTTGCGCTTCCCTGTATTACAACACGGCCACTGGGGTTGGTTAAGCCTACTCCCAGGCGTTTATTGGTATTGTCCCATATCATGGCTGTGTCGCCGCCAAAACTTCCTGAGTTGTTAAACTGAACTGTTTTATTCAATCCGCCCGGTGTACCGGTATTTAAATCTGTACTGCTGATGGTAAAATTAGGATAGGTTCCGCTTATTGTTGTGGCACCTCCCTGGGTTAAGGTTACGGCCTGGTCGGGTTGTGTGTTTGTTATGGTTGTTCCGGTTATATTAATACCTGTACCGGCAGAATAAGCTGTATTGCTTTCATTTTGCCAGCTAACGGTTGTACCATTCGATTTTAAAACCTGGCCGGCGGTTCCAAATCCACCGCCACCGGTTAAATTCAGGGACATTGTTCCGGCTTTAAGCGACAACCGGTCATCGGCATTTTCTTCACCGATGTACACATAGCTTCCATCTCCGAAAAACAGCCTGTTATCAAAGTTTGTGGAAGTATTTCCAATTTTAGCGGAAGAGGCGCCGGCAGGATTATAAATATGTAACTGGTGCAAAGGGTTATTCGTGCCTATCCCGACAAATCCTGAATTATTGTTATAAATATTATTTCCTGACCTTGACCATACGGTATCGCCTATATTTCCAGAATTTTCTGAGTAAAGAGCATAGGGTACGCTTAACAGTTGTGTAGTTCCCATGTCAAGATATGTTGTTCCGCCGGTAGGGTCGGCTTCTACTTTTATGTAATGAGAAGCGCTTCCCCAGTTTATGGATGAAAATGTTCCGGTTACCGGTGTGCCGCCGCCCACGTTCAGTGTTACAATGCCATAAGCATTGGTTGTTGCTGTGTGAGTTTCAGCATATTCTACAGTACCCGTCATAGAACCGGAAATAATACTAATCCGGAAACTCACAGACTGATTAACCATTGCCGTGCCAGAAACATCGCGAACCACTGACTGGTATTGAAACCTTTGCGGGGTCTGGGCAAATATCTGCACTGAAACAAAAACAGCGAAATAAACAAATAATAATCGTTTCATATTTTGATAATTTAAGATTCACATTACTCAACAGATTTTTCCGATTAATAAATTGAATGTCAAGATATATTTAAAAAACTTACTTTTGAGAGTTTTTAAGTTTTTGTATTTCGGACTTTAAATCAGCATTTTCTTTAGCCAGATTATCTATCAACGCTTTTAATTCTTTAATTGCATTTACCTGGGCTATAAGAATCGGGTGTATATCGAAATTCAGATAACCTCCATTTTCAGAAACTGCTTCCGGAAAAATTAACTGAACATCCTGCGCGCTGAATCCCATAAAATCCTTATCAGTGTCTTTAATGCCTAATGGATTATCCTTTTTATACCGGTAGACAATAGGATTGAGTTTACATATTTCATTCAGGCCTTTTAAATAAATTCCTTTTACATCCTTTAATCTGATATCAGATACAATGGTCCATGTGTTTGTTCCGGGTTTGGCAGCAGAATTCTGGGATAATTGCAACTGATATGTTGGAGCAGAAACTCCAATTCCAGTATTCCCATTCTTTAATACTGTTACTGCATTTGATCTTGTTGAAAAAGATCCATTACCAATAACAAATAATGGATCTGTTGTTATCCAGCTTGATAAATCGCCGGAAATTTCATTATATCTTCCAACAACCACTGAATAAGCAGCCTGAGCGTATAAGTTATATCCATAAGTATATGACCAATCAGCGGGATTTGTATTCTGCTGACCAATACTAAATGATTCTATACCAGAAGCATTATTTCCGTCACCAAAACAGGTAGAATGAATACCGGTTGAAATGTTATTGGTTCCAATGCCAATGCTGGAAATATTTGAAGAATTATTCCAGCCGCCTATCGATAAAGCTAACAATTCACCAGTACTGTTATAACTTCCCAGACAAACACTTTGCTGACCTGAACTTACATTATCAATTCCCAAAGCAAAGGCTCCCAGGGAAGTTGTTGAATCGTTTATTCCAAATGCAAAAGATCCGTTTCCCACAGCGGTTGAACCCATTCCCATGGCAAAGGCTCCATCGCCGAAAGCTACTGTCGGAAAATTTAAAACCTGGCCGCTCATATCACGTCTCCATGAGCCAATAGCAAAACTTCCATAGCCTAAAGCTTTTGACCCGGTACCCATAGAAAACGAGGCATGACCATTGGCAAAAGCAGAGTCGCCCATAGCAAATGAATTTGCATTATTGGCAGTAGCATATCTGCCAAATGCAAATGAATTAGCATAATTGGCTTCAGCAAATCTTCCTATTGCTGTTGAAAAAACACCTCTTGCCCTGGATTTGAAGCCCAGTGCCTGCGACCAGTTTCCTATCGCTTTTGATTCGAAACCCGATGCAAATGAATTTACTCCAACACTATCCCTGCTTTCAATTAACACTTTACCGGTAAGAAATGCTTCTTTTGTAGGATACCAGATGATCCTGGGCTGGCTTGGGTTTATGGTTTCATTGGTATCGACAGAAACATTTAAATAATCTTTGGTTGCGCCAGGGACTATACCTTTAACAGCAAAACCGCTTTTATTTGTATTCTCTTTCAGATAAATACGTGTACTGTCGGGTGTCACTTTCAGATAATCGTTGGTAATTGTTTTTGAATTATTTCTTCCGCTCACGGCAAATCCTCCCCTGTTTGATGAGACCAAAGCATCGTTGATAAAAAACTGCACACTGTCTTCCCATACAATCATAACACTCGCACCTGTCCGGTCTTTAATTTCAAAAAGGGGATCGGATGGCGATGCCGCAGCATCTCCCTGAATTACCATTTTTCCGAGCGGGTTATTTATTCCTACACCCACATTTCCTGAATTCAGGTTATGAATATTATTTCCTGTTAATTTCCATAAGGTATCGCCCGCATTGGCAGCGTTCTGGGCAAATAAAGCATAGGGAACGCTTAATAACTGGGTTGTGCCCATGTTTAAATAGGTAGAACCACCATTCGGATCGGCTTCTACTTGTACAAAATAGAGATCATTTCCCCATGATATGGTATTAAAAGTCCCGGAAACAGGGACACCATTTCCAATGGAAACTATCACAACGCCATACGGATTAGTTGAAGTGGAATGAGTTTCGGAATACACTACCGGACCGGATACACTTCCTGAAATAATACTGATTCTTAAGCTTACCGCATGATTCGGAACAGCGTTTCCTAAAGCATCGCGAACCACTGCCTGGTATTGGAATGCCTGTGGGGTTTGTGCTTTTAAAAACATTCCATAAGTTGTTAATATAAAGAAGATCAAAATTATTTTTTTCATGTGTTTATTTTTTTATTTTTTATTAAATTGGTCACATGGAATGCCCTGATAATCACTCACGTTTGGCGATAAATTATATCATGGGCATTTCATATTTTATTGTTTTAGATTTGATTTTCTTAATGATATGGTAAATATATTACTTTTAACTCATAAAATCAATTTTATTAAAAAAAGTGATTTCGGATTGAAATCACTTTTTAACAATATATTTAAACAGGTCTATTTTATTGATTTAATCTGTTTTATTTCTTCTTTTAATTCATTAACCTGTTGTTGAAGAGATTTGTTTTGCTTAATCAATTCCTGAACAGCTAATAGACTTACACCTGCAACATCGCTTGCGGCCAATGATTTTCCAAGATAATCAGGTTCATCCAGAACACCTGTTCCAAAAGCGTTATAAAAATCTTCAGCAAAGGGTCCGATATGATATTCCTGTGTTTCCTTATAAAACCATCCTTTAATTTCGAGGTTTTCGATTTTTGACAACAAGTCATTATTACTAATTGTTACAAACCTGTCTTTAAGAGATTTTGAAGATGTATTTGTCCATGTTCCACCCCCTGTTAAATAAGCTCCGTTTCCATTGGAAGCAACTGTTCCAACCTGGAAAGGATAGGTATTAGCCTGTCGGTTTATTGCAAATCTGTCGTTAGCAAAATCGCCATTCACCAGCGGGCTGGTAATATTTGAAGAATTCTCAATGTATAATTTGCCCGATCCAAAATCATTATAACCGGAATTTTCACCTAAAAATATGTTATCGTTTCCTGTATTGTTACTTCCGGCATAATATCCTAAAAATAAATTATAATTTCCAGTTGAAAATTGTCCGGCTCCTGCGCCTAATGTAGAATTATTCACACCGTTGTTATTATTCTGAAAAGACCAAGGTCCAACGCATACATTATTATTCCCCTGGGAATATTCTCCTGCTTCATATCCCAGAAACACATTATTTGATCCGGTGGTATCATATCTTCCTGAAAGATTTCCCAGGAAAAGATTACCATACCCGCTTTTATTGGAATATCCTGCATCACGCCCAACAAAAATATTTCCACTGGCTATTGAATTACTATAACCACTTTGTTCTCCTATAAATATATTATTGGTTCCTGATAAATTATTATATCCTGAAGCGGTTCCTATAAAGACATTTATACCTCCGTTTGCATTACTATATCCGGCATAAGAGCCAAGAAAAACATTACTGCTTCCGCCCGAGTTATGCATACCTGCCTGATAACCCATTAACAAGTTATTATATCCATTATTTTCTCTCCCGCTCTGATAACCAATTAATGTATTATAACTTCCGGTTGTATTAAGATATCCGCATTCTGTTCCAAGCATTACATTATAACCTCCATTTGTATTACTATGGCCACTGCTAAAACCCATAAAAATATTATTACTTCCACCATTATTTACCCAGCCAGCTTCTTCACCAATAAAAACATTTCTTGTTCCATCAATTGCGTTTTGCCCGGCTTTGCTACCAATATGTACATTTCCCCCTCCAACTGTATGTGCTTCACCAGCCTCATAACCCACAAATGTATTATCACTTCCTATACAATTAAAGCCGGATTCATGTCCTATAAAAGTATTATAACTACCAGCTTTGTTCAAAAACCCCGATCTGAATCCTGAAAAAACATTATAATTTCCAACGGTATTACTAATTCCGCATTTATAACCAAAAAATGAATTATACAATCCCGTTGTTATAGAATCTCCTGCCTGATGACCTATAAAATAATTGTTAGGGGTAAGATGCATATAGCTTGTAGATGAACCTCCTCCGAGATTCTCAACACCAAATCCTAAGGTTGAATCGCCTGTAAATATTCGTGTACTGTCAGGTGTTACAGAAAGAAAATTATTCGTAAATGCTTTTGAATTATTACGTCCGCTTACGGCAAAACCGCCTTTATTGGATTTTGCGCCACCGTCTTTTACGTATATGTGAACGCTGTCGGGATAAACTACAAATACTG
>JBBIRU010000078.1:0-13962 GCA_037441645.1 Bacteroidota bacterium | reverse complement strand
TGCTCTTCCGATCTGGGCCCCCGTCGTGCAGCAAATATTTTCAAACAAAAGCATAAGGATTGCAGAATATTCAAAATAACATTATATGGAAGTCTGGCAGCAACCGGAAAGGGTCACTTTACTGATATTGCACTGATTGATGAACTGGAACCTGCAAAAGCAGAAATATGCTGGGAACCAAAAATATATTTACCTGAACATCCCAACGGAATTAAGTTTGAAACCATAGATAATAACGGTAATTCCATTGATTCCTGGACGACCTTCAGTATAGGCGGAGGCGCCTTGTGGGAAGAAATGAATACTCCCACGTCTTCGGTATATCCGCATAAAAATATGAAAGAAATACTAGTTTATCTCGAAAAATCAGGTAAATCGTTTTGGGAGTATGTGGAAGAGTTTGAAGGTAAGAAAATCTGGGATTATATGAATGAAGTATGGAAAGCCATGCAGGAAACAATACATACAGGGCTCGAAAACGATGGAGTTATTCCGGGCCCTCTTCACTTACCCAGAAAAGCATCGCAATATTTTACCCGTTCTCATGGATTTTCCGGCTCTCTTAAAAGAAAGACTTCTTTATTTGCATATGCATTGGCTGTATCAGAAGAAAATGCTTCGGGTGGAAAAGTGGTTACTGCTCCTACCTGCGGATCGTGCGGGGTTTTGCCTGCCGTTTTATATCACATCTCTAAAGATTACGAAATGCCTGATCAGCGAATAATAAAGGCACTGGCAACTGCCGGTTTATTTGGTAACATAATAAAAACAAACGCATCCATCAGCGGCGCCGAAGTGGGCTGCCAGGGCGAGATAGGTTCTGCATGCGCTATGGCTGCCGCCGCAGCGGCAAAACTTTTTGGAGGCACTCCTACACAAATTGAGTACGCAGCTGAAATCGGGTTGGAACATCATTTAGGTCTCACCTGCGACCCTATTGGCGGATTTGTACAGATACCCTGTATTGAGCGAAATGCTTTTGCAGCTGCACGGGCGTTGGATGCTTCTGCTTTTGCCATTCTTTCGGACGGGCATCATCATGTAAGTTTTGATAAAGTAGTAGAAACCATGAATATTACCGGGCATGACCTGCCCAGTTTGTATAAAGAAACTTCCATCGGAGGTTTGGCAAAAACTGTTAATATTGATTCATCAAAATAAGATATGGTGGAAAATCTTATATAAGCGCATGATTGTTAGTTGGTGAAATCAACTTTGTGTTTTTTATAAACAAATCTATCCATACACACTGGTACTGATACTAAACAGAGGAAGATACATGGCAACAAGAATAATTCCCACCAGGATACCTACGAAAATAATTAATACAGGCTCCAGGAGACTGCTTAACATACTAATCTTATGTTCCAGTTCATCTGAATAATGTTTATTGAGTTTATCAAAGATTTTATCAAGTTGATTTACTTCTTCGCCAACACGTACCAAAGAAATAACACGCTTTTCGAAAACCGGGAATTTATTCATGCTTTCGTATAATAAAGACCCTTTCAAAATATCCTGTTGTATTTTTTCAAGCGCTTTTTCAAAAGGATAAAATCCAATCATATTCTGAACAAGCTCAATGGATTTCAGCATAGGTGTGTGTGAACCCATCAGCATCGACATAGACTGGCAAAAACGTGATATATATATTTTCTTGGCAATGGGGCCGAATATGGGTAATCGTAGAATAATTATACTTTTAAATTTTCTATACCAGTCTTTTTTCCTTTGAAAGTATAACAACAAAACAAAAGCTAAGATTAAAATAAAAATCCAGCCAATGTTTTTAGAAAAGGCATTAGACATATCAATAATGAATTGAGTCAATGCAGGTAATTTTCCATTGAAACGTTTAAATACGTCAACAAACATGGGAACTATAAAATTCATCATAAAAATTACCGCGATAACAGCAGTTACAAGTACCATAATAGGGTATGTGAATGAATTTACAAGTTGTCGTTTTTGTTTAACTTTTTTATTCAGAAATTCAGCCAGGTCTTCCAGTACTTCATTTATTCGTCCACTTTCTTCGCCAATTTTTAAACTGTAATATTCGTACACGGTAAATTTTCCCGAATCCATGATTGCTTCTGATAAACTTTTTCCATTTATAACATTTTTATAAATAGACCCAAAAAGCGCTTTGTCGTTTTTTTTCTTTTGTTCTTCAATGACTAATTCCAACGCTGTTTTGACATCTATTCCGGAAGAAAGCAAGGTACTTAGCTCGGAGAAGAAATTTTCTTTTTTCTTATCGTTCAGTTTATTTCCTAAAAAAGAAATGTCGCGATTAAAAAAGTCAACCAGTTCGCTTTTCTTCTTTGTTTGCCTGGCCTCTTTTTCGTGGTTCGGTTTTATTTTCTTTATATCAATGCTCATTGTTTATCGGGTCTATATAAAATAACAAATCCCTGGAATATTCTTTAGTTATATGTAAGGGAAAAATAAATTCTCCCTGTTTAATATCAATCAGAAGATCGTTTACATATTTATTTTCGTTGTCCAGGTAATTTACTTCTATTTCCTGTACCGGGTTATAAAAAGTATCGGTCACTTCATTTACGGTTCTTAACATCAGATTATCTTCAAAACTATATTGTATGGTCTTTCCTGCTTCAAAAACCATAGTTAATTCCGAATTATCTCCATGTACTTCATACGATTTATCCATATCTGCACGAAGTGTTGAAACGAGCATAAGCAGATCACAATCTTTTTTACCCTTATCTTTAAAATCGAGATAGTATTGATTTAAATTCATGTAAACGGTAAGGGCAATACCGATAACAATGGAGCTGACAATCATTGCCACCATTAATTCTATCATGGTAAATGCCCTTAATCTTTTCATTTTAATTGGTAACCTGATTTGTTATTTCTGCCGCTTGAACCCGTATGATTTCCTCCCGTTCTATTATCGGTTTCTTTTCCAACGTAAAGGCTGTTATTTTTAGAATTTTCAGGGATTTTGAATTTGGATATTCCTCGGTAGTTTTTTTAATTAACATTCCGGGAAAATTAAATTCTTCATCAAGATAATTATATTCTTTCTTTGCTTCGTTTAAAATATTGCCTGTATAAATAATTGCTTCCAGTTTTTTCCTGTTTCTTCCCATTCCCGACAAGTTTACAAATGCGAGGGAAGCCAGGCTGGAAATGACCAAAATAATAATCATTGATACGAGTACTTCAATTAAGGTAAACGACGGTATTTTTCTTATTGCAGCCATCTTATTACTTCCTTTTTTTTACTTGATTCAAGTAAACTGATTCCGGTAAAATACTTCGATAAACCTTCAAAATTCACAGTAGCATTCAGCAAATGATTTTCATATACTGATGAAGGGGTAGAAAGAATAAATCGTTTGCAATATAAGCTACCATTTACACATCCTTTATGATCTACCAAAGAATTACAGTACACCTGCCCGTTGATTTTAACGTCTTTCTCAATTTTCAGAACAGAACTGTTTTTTTGTTCTTCCTTTTCTTTGAATAAAACAAGAGCTCCTGACAGTCCTGTTTTTTCACCAATGCTTATAAATGAAGAAGTTTTCGATTCTTTTTTATTCAGTAATGCTATTACACTTGGGTACATTAAAATGCAATCTTCTTCAATTTTTGCGGAATCAGAAACAAATGCCTGTAATGTTCCCTGAAAATTATTTTCTAAAATAATATAAGGTGCATAAAATATTGCATCGCGGATTTTTACTGATTCCTTTATTTCAATGCCCTTTGTTGACTTAATAACAACATTTCCGGAGATTATCTTATTTTCTAAAATAATTATTTGTTCTGAATAAATATATAGTGTTTTTTTGTTGAAATCATTCGAAATAGTATCTTTTTCCTGTATTGATTCGAACCAGATTAAGCTATCCTGAGCATTCGGTTTTCCTTCCAGCATTGCTACATTATAATCAATCATACTTTTATTCAGTTCCGGCAGGCTTTTGTCGCTTTGTTTTATCTCGCCTTCAACGAACTTTGTTCCGGAAAAACTGCTTCCTTCTATGTATGCTCTTTTAATACCTTTTTTGGGTAACCAGCAAGTACCTTTTAACAGCGTTTTACCGCATACGTTCAAATAATCGTCCTGGTCGCATAAATAAAGGGCTACTTTATCGCCGCTGAAAATATCATCGCCAATCAGAGCTTTTTTTGAGTAATTAAACCGGTTCCAGCTTCCGCTGCAAACAATAATCTGGTAAAAACCCCAGATTTTTTTTTGCAAGGTAATTTCCCTTACTTCATCATCGAATAAATTAATTTTATTTTGATTTAATGTTTCCGGTATTTCAAGAACAATATTCATGGCAGAATTCACATCACTTACCAGCCTTTCCTTAATAAATTCGTCGTCAAGATACCGATTCTGATAATATGTCCAAAGAATAAAAAAACCGGATAATAATGCGATGATAATTGATATAAAAACTGCGTAAAGTAAAGCAGCGGCCTTCAGCATATTTTTGTTGAAGAATTAATGATCTATATTAGTACCTGTATTGGTGTTCTTGTCAGTCTCGTCAGTTTTATCCTTATCTTTCTTTTTCCAGAAAGGTTTTTTATCACTTTTAGTATTCTCTTCTTTTATTTTCTTATCGCTTGAATTTTCTTTAATTATCTCCTTTTCTTTCGACTTATTTTTGTCTTTTTCGGGCTTTTCTTTCTTTACCTTTTCCTTTTTCTCATTTGTGTTTTTTTCTTCCACTGTATCCGGAGATTTCTTTTTTGGTTCTTTAATGATTTCTATATTTTTTTTATACTTCTTTATTATCGTAGAATCAGGAGAGCTAATGGTACATATGCCATTTTTCATACCCTTTCTATAATTTGTTACAGTAATTATTTTTCCGGTTTCATCAATGGTGATTACTTTTCCATTTCGTAAACCATTTTTCATGTTTTCAATAAGCCTTAACCCGCCTTTTTTATTCCAGGTTTTCCATTCACCTTTTTTCAATCCTTTTTTGAAAGATCCCTGTGTTATCAGGTTTTTATCCTTATCGAAAACAAAATATTTTCCATCCAGAAGTTTTCCGTAATATCCTCCTGCATTTTTTTCAATTTTATCGGAATTATACCAATAGTAAACAAAATTGTTCTTAGGTCTGATGTTTACATTTTTAAGCAGTATAATAGCTTTTACTGTTGAATCCTGGTTATTTACAATAATTTCTGTTCGTTTCATTTTAGCCGGGTTTTGCGCAAAACCTACTAAAGCGGCAAATAGTAACAAAGCGATAAATATTGATTTCATATTATTTATTCTTAAACATTGTTTTTATTTCACCCGAATATTTAACAGTTACCGAATCATTGTATAATTTAAGTATTTCTACTTCTGCAACAATGTTTCCCGGGTGGATAATAAAATCCTTTCCATTTATCTTTAACAGACCTGTTTGATTCTTTGATTTTTGATTGATAATGATTCCCTGGTAAGATAGTTTTGGCCAATTTATGGCAGTCTTTTCAATTTTGGGAATTTCTTTTTGTTTTTCAATTTTAATGACTTTTTGATTATTCGGGTTCCCTTGAATAGTTGTTACAATACTCTTTCCAAGAAACGGATCACGATAATTTGCAGCTAATTGAAAAGTATCTGTTACAGTACTTTGTTCATTCTTATGTTGGGTCGTATTCTGAGTTACTACTTCCTCATCATCTGAATTAACATAAGTAAATATTTTATATCCAACAGTACCCCAAATTAGTACTACTAAAAAAATCAATATATATCTTACCGTTTTATTTTTCATAATAGAACTTCTTCCACGAACTTATGGTGCCAACATTTCCTGCTGCATCCAGTGGTTTAATTCTCCAATAATAAGTGTTAGCCGTTTGCATTGTATATGCATAGGTTGTGTCAGTCACAAGAACTTTAAAAACCGTACCAGATGTAGAAAACACTGAATCAGTTGAAAGATACAGGCTATCTTTAAGCGTAGAACCAGTGTTCGTTCCCCGTGTCCATCTGAATGTTAGAAGAGAAGCCGTAAGAATAGAATCATTAATTGTAGCGTTTGCTGCCGGATAAGTCAATGTTGGGGTATTTGGCTGGGTTATATCTACGACTAAAGTTCTTGTAGCAAAAAGCGAACTTGATGTCCCGTTTTGAGCCTGAACTCCCCAGGTATAAAATCCTTCGTCCAAAGTAATGCTTACTGTATCGCCTGAAACAATCAGAGGTGCGATAGCAAGTGAACCGTTCCAATCGGGTGTACGGATTTCAAAACGGTAATCGGTAGCATTATATAATTCGTACCATTTGAATTGTAGTGTAGTTTGCTTTGTTGCATAACTATTTACCGGTGAAATAAGAACCATTTGCTGGCCGGATAAATCAGCCGTACTGTCAATTTTTAATGAATAGGTTGTATAAACCGTTTCACTGTTTCCATTTTTAGCCTTCACTCTCCACTGAAAAGTTCCGGGATATAATGTAAACGTAAATTTATTCGTTGTAATATTTGTATCTGCTACCAGGTAATTAATTGCCAGGAAAGACGAATCAACAATTTGCAGATTATAACTGGTTGCCCCGGGAACTTCCTCCCACCAGAATGTTTGGGAAAGAGTAGTAGTCTGAAGATTGTTTATTGGAGTAATAATGGTAACTGTTTTACCATCCAGATCTTCTTCTACAATATCTTTACAACTTGTAATAAAGATTACCGGAAGAATCATCCATAATAAGCTGTGCCATGTCTTATTCATTTCTTACTTTTTTAAAGTTTTGAAAATAGAGTGTTGCAAAAAGTTTTACAGAACCAGTCTTATAATCTTTCTGAGATGCAAAACGCAGGGATACAATTTTCCCAAGCCGGAATTTCTGTTCAAGGTTATAAATCAGGATTAGAATCTTAACAAATGATCCTTCAACAACCACCTGGTTCGTTTCAACTTCAAAATCCTGGTTATTAAAATAGATTGTTTGCGGGAATTCTCTGAGAACCACATTATTCTGCTGGCAATACCCGCTTACTTTTTCGAGCAGGATTTTCTGAAAATCGGTACTTGTATCAGGGTTCATTCCAACAGATCTTTCAATAGATGCAAGTTGTTGCTCTACATCTGCTATCTCTGCAGGGGCGGTTTGAATATTTTCCAGCTGATCTTTGTAATCCTGATATTCCAGGTAGGAATTTATTGTTTTTCTGAAGGAAAGATAATATGAAAGAAAAAGTATGACAACCACACCTGTCGCAAGCAGTTTAACTTTTTTATTATATGTTTTTCTTTCAGCCATCAGTTCAAAATCATTTCAATTTTAAATTCTCCTTTTACAACTGCATTTTCCTGCGAATAGTTCATTATGTTAATTTGCTTAACCCACTTTTGTTGCTGAAGTTTCTTTATCCAATCATTCAAAATGTTAGAATTTGAAGTGATCCCGGAAATAAGTATTGCATTCCGGTCAAATTCCGGGGCCTGGTTTTCTTTTAATTTCTTTTTTAATGGGCTTATATCCATTACAGTTAATGTAATTGTTTCGGGCAGAGTCAGGGCTATCTGGTCGGCAAAAAAGGATTGGCGGCTGCTTTCGGAAAGATTATAATCCTTAAAGAAATCCTTTTTCAGCTTAAGTTCCGTTTTCAGGGTATCCAGCCGATTGATCAGATCGGTATTCAGGCTAACTTTATAGGATAAATCATTTGACAGTTTCCGGTAATTATCAAAAAGAAGAAAACTTACCAGCAACAGGGTAAAAATAAAAACCAGGGCAGCCCAGCCTCCTATAACAAAGATCCTTTTATACCAATATTCGTCGGCCTGTTTCTGTAAAGTATCGGGAAGTTTAGTCTCATCAAATAAATTTAACTGGTAACAAAGTCCGGCAGTGAATGGCAAAAGAATACTTCCTTCGATATTTTCTGTTCCTACCCTGATAACCGAACCTGATGCCTGATTTGTTGTACGATTTACTTCAACAATAAGATTGTTCTTAACCTGTAGTTGCAATGCCGGTATTTCTATACAATTTTCTTTATTTTCAGCAATGTTTAAAATATGATTAACCAGCAAGGGCCCAAGAGAAACATGTACGATAATCCTGCCTGCTTCATTAAAAATATTGCAGATTTCGTTTAATTGCTGGATTCTGATAAGCGAAATAAAAACAAAATCGCCTTCTGTTCTGTACTTTTCGAAATAAAATTCATCAGGATTTGAATTTGGCAACACCTGATTTAACAACATATCATCTGAACTGTCTTTCTCAACCATCACTTTCCGGAGAATAACACCCTTACCGTCTATCACCAGTTGAACAGGCAAAGAAGATGGAAGTATTTTCATTAATTCTTCAACGGTTGTAATTCCGTCATGCTTTTTCGTGATTTCTACCTTATTCTTTTTCTTTTGAAGTATTGCAACAGAAAAATTAAAACCGCCGTCAGTCTGAATATTAACTGACACTCCGGCTACTGAATTGCCTTTTAAAAATTCTATTTTTTTAAACTTCTGAAACATCAGTAAATCACGGTAGGTTTAATAAAAATATTAAGTTTATTGGTCTTCTTTTCCTTTGTGCGGCTACTGAAAATCCACTTAATAACAGGTATTCTTGAAAGTAATGGGACACCGGTTCCTGATTCGTTGCTTCCGTTTTCTTCCAGTCCCCCCAATAACACCATTTCCTCGTTTTTAATCCTGATCAATGATTCAAAATTCCTTGTAACGGAACCGGGAGGTGCACTTGGAGATATCCTTGCTGTAAAATCAGATTGCTTTACTTTTATTTCGAGGGTAACCTGATTATCTCCGGAAACTATAGGTTTTATTGTGATAGAAAGATCGGCATTAACCGATTTATATGTATGGGTTGTAATATTCTGAGGGTTCTGAGTTCCAATTACATTATTCTGTTCTTCCATGTAATAATCTGTTTTTCCGATACTTAAAGTAGCTTCGTGGCCATTGAGCGTAGATATTTTTGGCGTTGATCTCAGGTGCAATATTCCATTATCTTCCAGCGCTTTAATACTTAAATAAAAATTGGGAGTAACGTGCCCGAGATTAAACCATCCGAAACCGTTAAATGAATTTATCAGGTTGTTAATTGTATTTGTACTGAATGTCAGATCTATTCCGGGAAATATAGTGCCTTCGGTTTTAGTGTTACTATTATCTCCTATTCCGGTTGATATTCCCGTAGAAGTAATATGTTTCTTTGTTACATCAACAATCATAACTTCGATTAATACAACGGGAACTACTTTATCTATACTTCTTATAAAATCTTTAACAAGTTGCACTTTTGGACTTATTCCGGTTACCAGCAGGCTGTTAAGTTCAGGAAATTCTTTTATTTCCACATCCTTTTTAACATCAGCAGGAATAATATCCATTATTTTATCAACTGTCCGGAATTGTAATTGAACAACTTCTGATTCCTTTAAAACCATTACTTTTTGCTCGCCAAGCACATAAATATCATCGTTTTTCCGGTAAGTAAATTCTGTTCCATTCAAAACATTGTCGAGGAATTCATCATAGGTCATCCCTGTTATGGTCATATCTACAGTACCGTCAATTTGAGATACTACTGCGTAATTCACATGTAATTTATCGGATACATCTTTTATTAAATCAATTATGGGTGCATTAACAACCGCTATGTTAATACTATCCATGGAATAAACCTGGGCGGAAATACTGGCATCTGTAGATTTCCTGTTTTTTTTATTATCACCGGTTGTTTTATTATCCTGCTTCTGAATTTCCTTTTTATCCAATATGTAAAAACCATCAGAGTTCTTTGTCACGCTTAAATCATTAGAAAATGCCAGCATCTCCATTACCTGGTCAAAGGGTTTATCCTGAACAAAACCATTAATTGTTATTCCGTTAAGCGAGGATGCAAGAATAATGTTTTTACCAGACTGGCGGGTTATCTCTTTAGTAACATTTACAAGAGTATCCTTTGTTAAATCGACCGAAAGCTGGTCGTTTGCGGGGGTATATTTAATGTTAAGTTTTTTGGGAGTGTATTTTACTTCTTCTTTAGGAGCCTGGTATTTTGAAACTGTAATAATTGTTCCGATTACTTTTATTTCCAGATCAAATTCCCTGGCCATAAACATTAACATGTCTATTACCCGCACATTGGAAAAATTATTTACGATATTGATATTTAACGATGGGTCAACTGAAATATTGATTTTTGCATTATTGGCAACGGCACGTAAAAACTCCTGGATGGAAACACCGCTCACGGAGACGTCAACCGATTCATCAATGGCAGGAAGAGTTGCCGAAAGCGCCGTCAGCTTTTTTTCTATTTCGGTAAACCGGTCGGTTTGCGACCATGCCGAGCTTATCATTCCCGAAAGAAAAACAAGCCAGATTATTTTTAATAAAACTCCCCTGATTCTTCTCATTCTTATATTTTCTTTATATCGTTGTCATAAGGATCGGATAGACTTCTTCGGTTGTTGTTAAACCCTGTTCAAGAAGATTAAATGCACTGTCGGATAAACGTAAAATACCCTTTTCTTTAAGCAAAGATCCAACATTCATATCTCCGGCTTTTATTCTTTCCGATAAATTGTAATCCATAGTAATAACTTCATAAACTGCCCGGCGTCCACGGTAACCCGTATAAAAACATTTTTCACACCCGGTTGCTGTATATAATGCATCGGGTTTTCGGGGCAAAATAAAACTCTTGGGCAACAAAGTACTGTCGAAAGGTATTTTAGTTTTGCAGTGCGGACATAATACCCTAACTAACCGCTGTGCCACTGAAAGGCTTAACGTATTCGCCAAGAGGAACGAAGGAACTTCCATGTCTATTAACCTTGAAATGGTCCCCCATGCAGAGTTAGTATGAATGGTAGATAACACAAGATGGCCTGTTAATGCTGCACGTATGGCCATTTGTGCTGTTTCATTATCGCGGATTTCTCCCAGCATTATAATGTCAGGATCCTGTCGTAAAAAGGTGCGTAATGCACTGGCAAAAGTGAGGCCTATACTTTCTTTCAGCTGTACCTGGTTAACTCCATCAAGGGTATATTCTATAGGGTCTTCAATGGTAAGTATATTAACATTCTCTTTGTTAAGAATTTTTAATGTTGCATATAATGTGGTTGTTTTTCCGCTACCGGTAGGCCCGCTGATAAGTATTATGCCATGTGGTTTTTTAATGCCTTCGTAATAATCTTCTAACTGACGGTCGTTAAATCCGAGAGATGTAATATCAATGTTAGTTGAATCTTTGCTTAAAAGTCGCAGAACAATTTTTTCGCCATACAAAGACGGCAACACCGAAACACGGATATCAAATTTATCTTTACCGGTATTAAAAAATATCCTGCCGTCCTGCGGAAGTCTTTTTTCGGCAATATCGAGGTTCGATTTAATTTTTATTTTGTTTACCAGCGACGGATATTCGTCTTTTTTAATAACATATCGTTCAACTAACTTTCCATCAATCCTTAAGCGGATACGACAATTTTCCTCGTACGTCTCGATGTGTATATCCGAACTGTTTATTGAATTTGCTTCGGAAATAAGCCGGAACAGAAAATCATCACTTAACCGCCCGTTTACCGAGAGTGTCTCCTCTCCTGTTTTTCCCTTTCCTTTCCGGTAATACAGACTTAACGATTTCTGAATTACAGGCGATGGTGTTTTTTCGAGTGTTATTTCCTTTCCAAAAAGGACTTCCAGCTCGTCTTTAACAGTTTCGTTACATTTTAATACATCAATATAAAATTCAAGACTTCCGTTATTGGCTGCTTTGGGAAGAATACCATAATGCCATGCCTGGTCTGCCGAAACCATCTGCAACAAATCTGTACTAAGTGTTATATGATCAGGTTCAGACATAACAGGTTCCTATAAGGTTTAAAATGTAATTATCGTTTTGTAGTCTTCCGGGATAAAAAACAGATTCTATAATCAGGACTCCTAATAACAACATTGCAACCAATCCAGCCAGGGGTACTGTTCTTTCCGTTTTTTTTGACAACAACAACACTGCAAGATGAATCAAAAGGCTGATTATTAAAGCTGAAATTAAAAACAGGATAAAATTAAGGGGAGAAAAAGCCAGGCACAAACAAATAAAAAAGAGCCAATCGCCTATTCCTGTATATTGTTTGAAAATATTTACCGGTTTACGGGATTTAATGGAAAACCAGGTTGAAACCAATAAAAATTGCAGCAAAACAAAGCAAAAATTAATAAATGCATTATTTAAAACTTCCCATAAAGTATTTGCCTGGAGTGAAAAAAAAAGAAATGAACCTGCTAAAAAAGGAATTATAATCCAATGAATTCCACGCCATTTAAAATCCTGATAAGCTGTTATCAGGAGTAAAATAAACAATATTATATGAACAGTCCAGAACATCAGTCTTTTGTTGTTTCTTTAAGGTTCTGATTCTGGTCAATTTCCCACACATTAAAAACACCGTCTCCGTCAAAGTCAACAACGGCTGTGGCTGTAGCTTTAAAGCTGTTGGTACTGGCTTCAACCACTTCAATACGGTAATTTGCTTTTCCGTTTTCTGTTACCAGCTTGGATTGCTCAAAACCTATATCATCTATGGTTTGTGAGTATTTTGAATTCTGATAAAAATAACTTTTTTCAAGAGTGTATAAATGGTTTAGCTGTACCTGCGCTTCTGTACTTTTGGCTTTGGTTATTAAAGGCATAAGTTCGGGTAAGGCCAGAAGAATAAGTATTCCCATAATAACAAGAGCCACAAGCAGCTCGGTTAGTGAAAAGGCTTTAATTCTGCGGTTAAATAGTGTTGACTTCCACATAGTTTTACTGTTTTTTTTTCATAATACAATTGTATGAAAAAAAAATGTGATGACAAAGAGTTGAGAGAATTAATAATATCTCATAATAAAGATTATTATATTTGTTAGAATTTTTCAGTTATTATAGTTAATTGAACTTAAAAGAATTTGATGATGCTAAAATATTTTATTGTATAATATTATCTAATAAAAACTCAAAAAAAGGAATTTATCAATTTCGAAAGCATAATACTCTTTCTAATCATGATTGTTATTATTATTATAATGGAGCTAATATTTTTCAAATTGACAGTTTAAATATCAAAAAGTATAGAGATTCTTTATTAAAAGAAAATTTTCCATTAATAGAGATAAACAAAAGTATTAACAGGCTTGTTCATATTCTTTTTTTGTTTTTATTATCTTAGTTTTCATAACTTACTGTTTTTGCATCTAAATGTGTGCCACCAAACGGATGAAATTTATTAATAAGCGTGCGTTGCTCTTCTACCGAATAGCGGTATTCAGTGTAATAATATCTAAATAGTTCTCTGGTGTAATAACTAAGAATTGACTTTCTGGATAGGAGTCTTTCCATTCTTTTGGAATTTTAACTTTTTTGTTAGCTCCCCACTTTATTTCATAGGCAAATAGATTGCCTTCCCGTTCTTCAACCCAGTCAATCTCTTGTTGTGAATACGTTCTCCAGAAATAATTATTTACTATCATTCCTGTATAGTTTTGATATTTTATTCTTTCCGACAATATGTAATTTTCCCATAATTCTCCGGTATCATTTCTTAATATTATCGGATTAAAATTAGCTATTAAGGCATTTCTGATTCCGTTATCATAAAAGTACCACCTACTGGTTTTTGTAATTTCTTTTCTTAAGTTTCTGCTAAATCCCGATACTTTATAAATTACAAAGACTTTTTCTAATAGGTCCAAGTATTTCTCTACGGTATTCCTACTCAAACCTAATTGTTTCCCAAGCTCTTCTAATGAAACTTCTTTGCCTATTTGAAATGCTATAAGGTGTAAGTATCCCTAAAATTCCTACAGTTTAAAATTGGACAAAAATGTTTAATTTTAATAAATCTGTAGAAAATGAAAAAGACGAGATTTACCGAGAGCCAGATAACGAATGCTCTTAAAGAGTATGAGGCTGGCAAGAATGTTCTGGAC
>JBBIRU010000077.1:0-13994 GCA_037441645.1 Bacteroidota bacterium | reverse complement strand
TTTGAAAGCTATAGAAGACTCAGTAAAGATTTTGAATATCTAACTGACACAAGCGAAACTATGATCAGACTTGCTATGATTAAATTAATGCTTAATCGTATTGAAAAATAAATTCAAAACAGTTTCTTAATATATGAGAACTTGTTTGTTCAGGATTGTAAACAGATTTAACGAATATTCAGAATATTTCTGTTTTCAGAGTTGTTATAAAAGACCTGCCACTTCTTTACCCTGTTGTTTTCAATTACAGCAGTCCATAATGCAGGATCATGAACATTTCCGGGCGACCAGTATGCAAAACCCTGCATAACTACAAGGCTGTTTCGAATGTCAACCTTTGTAAAAGTATTTTTATAACCGGGGTAAGCCGCAAAGAAATTTTTCCAGGCTTCAACCATAAAAGACCTTGGCTGATGAATATTGCCATCCCTGTCAATAAATTGATGGTCCTCTGACATAAGGGCCGAAAGTCCGTTAATATCCGCTTTATTTATGCAATTATTAAAATCTGTTGCAATTTGTTTCAGGGTTTCGTAAAATTTCTTTGCTTTCAGCGTTATTTGTAAAACAAATTCTGTTTTTCCATGGGTATAATCTTCACGATTGAATGGATGTTTTTTTGCCAGTGAAAGTTTTAATTTTTCGTATTCTTTGGCAATTTCCGGCTTGCAAACCAGGTAATCCCTGAAATAGACCCTGTCCCATAGTAAATGTTGTTCAGGCGCCAGGTAAATATGAAAAGTTTGTTCTTTTTTCCCTTTCAGGTTATACCCTTTTACAAAGTTCATGTAGGGCGGCTTCATGTCGTTCCTCAGAATATAATGATAGCCGGATGAATTCATTGTTCCGATGATCTTTTTGTTCATATTTACAGGTTCCGGAATTTCAACCAGAATATCGATGGTAGGCTTGGAATATATTCCCGCGATGGCAGTGCTTCCGATATGTTCGATTCGCAGGACAGTATCTTTTCCAAGAATCTTAACAATGTTTTCTTTTTCTGATTCGAAAACAGAAACCCATTCATTTCTGAAGGGCACCAGTTCGATTGGAAACAATTTGCCTAATTCTTCGGGGGTGAGATTGTCCATAAGGATTTATGTAGATTTCTTTTCAGCAGGTTTTTATGATTTTTAAAGAAAGCATTACGGGTAAGATAATTATACCGCCGGTCTGTAAAAATAAAAGAAGCTAATTTAAATAAAATTATAAATGAAATATTTTAATAGCTAAGTATTATTTTTAAACGGGGGTTCATGGTTATTATTGAAGAAGGAAACTGCACTGTCCGGTCAACAATTAAATATTCAAGACGTCTCATTTTTTTTATGCTTTCGGGAAGCTGAATTGAAATACCGGATTTTGCAACATCCAGTTCAATTAAATTTACCAGGTCGCCCAGGTTTTCAGGCAAATTATTCTGAATATTGTTTTTTCCTACGATCAGCCGGGTTAATTTTTCGATCCGGCAAATATTGGGATTAAGTTCGGTTAACATATTGTTATTTAGATACAGGAATTGAAGATTTTGTAAATTACCTATGCTGTTCGGAAGGGTTGTTAAATGGTTATACTGAAGATCGAGGTATTCGAGACTGCCGAGTTCCCCGGTTTCAGGTGGTAATTCTGTCAGATTATTAAATTTCAGGGAAAGATGAACCAGTTTTTTCAGGTTATTTATTTCAGGAGGAAGGCTGCTGAGCCTGTTACTGCTGACGATTAATTTTTTCAGATGGGTTAATTCACCGATTTCGGGCGGAAGTGTATTTAGTTTGTTTTTAAAGAGAGTCAGGGTTTCCAGGTTTTTTAGCTTTGATATTTCAGGTGAAAGTTCAATAAGTCCGCGACGACTCAGGTTAAGTGACTTTATTTCAAGAGGTGTGACAAGTGCTTTATCCAGGTTACGGCAGGCAGAGCAACCCGTAATAGCAACTTGCACAAGTAGTAAAAGCATAAGTACCGGATTCCTTATCATAATTTGTTACATTAACATTTTATTTCGGTTTTCGTGTTCCAGTAACCATTGTTTTCGCCATAGGCCGCCTGCATAACCTGTAAGTTCGCCTTTTGCCCCTACTACCCTGTGACATGGAATTATCAGCCATAAAGGGTTTTTGCCGTTGGCTGTGCCAACAGACCTTACAAACCTGTCAGATCCCAGGCGTTTTGCCAGTTGCGTATATGTTATTGTCTGTCCAAAAGGAATTTTCAGCACTTCAGCCCAAACCTTTTTTTGAAACTCTGTTCCGGTTAAATCTATAGATAATTCAAAGAAAGTTCTCTTTTTTGAGAAGTATTCTTCCAGTTGAATTTTAGTTCTTTCAATAATTTCTGAAGATTCAGAATCTTCATTTAGAGGAGTCTCTTTCCCGGTTATAAATTTTACGGAAAACAATCCGGTATCTGAAGCAATAATTTTAACGGTTCCGATGGGACTTTCCCAATAATCAGTTTTTATATTCATTCATTAAAAAACATTATGCTTTAGAAGCATTAAGAATAGTAACAAATCTAAAAGCTTATACTTAAAAATCTAATCAGAAGCAGATTTAGTCTTTTATTAATCGTACAGAAAGGCCTGCTTTCTTATTAAGAGTAGCTAAAGTTACTAAAGAATAATCATAAAAAAGCCAATGATATTTTGCATCGTATAAATTTCCTTCTGTTGCTGTCCACCAGAGTCCATTCATGGTCAAAACAGCAAAAGTTCCGCTGCTGTATCTGTAACCACCCGGAAGTGCTGTAAAACCACTTTCATTTGTTGCCCCTGTATTTGGACTTGCCCAATGCGTTGTTCCTGTTTCTTTAAGTTTACCTCCGGCAACAGAAACTCCGCCTAAATAAGTTTCAAGAGTTGTCCATTCCGCATCAGTTGGCACATGCCATCCTGCCGGTGCTATTTTTCGGCTGTCGTTTACGGCATACCAGTTATAAAGCGCACCGTATACCTGACCATTTGTGACAGAATCATTATTATACCAGCAATATGCCCCGGTAGAAGAAGTAGCCAGGGTAGCCCATGTTGCACCATCGGTAACCTTTGAAATGGGTGAGCCGTCCCTGTAGTGTGTTACTTTCAAGTTTTCTTTCATCCAGACCTGGGTGCCGATGGTAATAGTATTGTAAACATTTCCGTCATAATCAGTAACAGTTCCGGGAGTAGAGGTTATGGTTGTAAAGGAAACCTGGTTACCATATCCTGTTCCTGTACTATTTGTTGCATATGCCCTGGCGTAATAAGTCGTGCTGGCAGTTAATCCGGTTATTGTGCTTGAAAATGTTCCGGTTCCGGTTCCGTCAGTTGTTTTATTGTCAGAGACAGTCGGATTTTGAGACGTACTCCAGCAAACTCCGCGGGAAGTAACAGCTGCATTACCGTCGCTTGAAATATTACCTCCACCGGTTGCGGAAGTTGAAGTAATTCCGGTTATTGCCGTAGTAGTAAGAACAGGTACTGTGCTTGAAGTATTATTGGTGTCATCTTCTTTTTTCTTACAGTTGCTCAATAACATTATTGAAAAAACAGTAAGCATCAGGGGAAAATAGAACATTCTTTTTTTCATAATCAGGGTTGTTTTAATAAATAATTTACTAATAAACGTATTGCAAATATAAAAATAAAGTTTAAATGAAGAATTTTTTTAATATACGGATAGTGATACGGGTAGATATTATTTTTAGAAACTGTTTTGAAATTTTAATTTATTCTGCCAGCTGAAACTAATTAATTTTTTTCTCCCAATCCGCCATCCTCACCATTATTTTTTCATATTTGGCTTTTATTTCGGCAAAGTTACACGAGAAATTATTGGCGATTATGGCAAAAATAAGAGTCTTTCCTTTTAACGTTGTTACATATCCTGCATAACTCGAAACTCTCGACATGGTACCGCTTTTGGCAAATACATGGCCCTCGGCATCCGTGTCTTTTCCCATCCGGCGCATGGTTCCTGTTTTTCCGGCTTCGGGCAAGGTGTTTTTAAAAGAATCGTAATGCCTGGTTTTATTTTTCATAAAAGAAAGTATAAAAGCCAGCTGTTTAACAGTGATCCCGTTAAACCGGCTTACCCCGCTGCCATCGTGCAGAAAAAGTCCGCCGGTATCCATCTTTTTACTGCTCCAGAAACCTGCTTCGGCATTCAGTCCCGATTGGCGGTTACCGATACCGCTTCTTCTCAGTCCCATGTGTTTCAGAATATGTTCGGCAAAGAGATTGCGGCTTACCAGGTTGGTTTCCGAAATAATGGAATAAAGTGTTTTTGAATTGGTGGCAAGAATTTCTTTACGTTCGCCGGGTAGTGTTTTATGCCATAGTTTTAATTCACGGATTGTTGTTGCAGTATCGTTTACCCTTATGCCGTTCCGGTTAAGCCATTGGTCGAGCTGGTAAGCTGCTGCAAGGGCAGGGTCGGGGAGAGTTCCCACCATTAATGAATTGCCCTGTCCGGGCGGATAATAGCCCTGTATATCGAACTCCCTGCCATAGGGCATTCCCAGGAAATATGTTTCCAGTTGGCTTACACCTGCGCTTTGTGATAAATTGTTAAACCGTATTCCGGGAACATAAGGTTTCATATTAGTGGCCGAAGACCAGAAAGCGCCTTTATTTGTAACATTAAACTTTAATTCAAAATTATTTTCATTAAAAGTAAGCCCGCTAGGTCCCTGGCTATAGGTATTCGCAAGTTCGCCCCATCCCCAGGTGGGACAGGCAAGTTCGTCTTCATAAATGCTGGCATCGCCGATGATGGTTCCGGTAATGGAATCGATGCCCAGTTTTTTAATGGCGTTTCCCCAGCGTGTAACAATGCCGGTGGCTTCATCACGACCCAATGTAGGATCACCGCCACCTTTAATAATGATATTTCCATCCAGAATATGTCCTGCTTTTACCGAACCGGTATGTTGGAGAGTGGTTTTAAACGACATCCCGCCACCTAGGACTTCCATTGCTGTAGCCGTTGTTACAAGTTTTAAGACGGAAGCGGGTACCAGGCTCATATTTGGATTATATTCATAAATAACATTTTCCAGTGAATCATCAGCAATGATAATTCCCACCGATGCATGAAGCAAGGAGCTGTCATTCAGGAATTGTTCAATTTCCCAAAGAAGTGAATCGGTTGCAGGCTTTTTAATGCTGTCTTTTTTTACAGCCAGAGTATCACTTACCTTTATAACTGTTTCAGTCTTTTTATTATCCGAACAAGAGACTATAAATAAAGCAGATAGTATGTAAAAAAGATTTTTTCCCATTTTATAATGTTATAGAGTAAAAATAGTGAAAAATCAGATAATTGCCAATTTGGATGCCCGGATTCTTTAATTATTACAGTCAGCCTGAATGATTCAAAAGCGTATTCTTTTCTATATAAGAAATACTATCTTGTTAATACAGTATTATTTATTTAAGAAGATTTATCTCGGCGATTTATTAATATATGTTTTATAACAGTTTTATTATTTTAATGATATTAATCAATATTTTAAATTTAATATTAATTTTACCTGATATGGCGTAAGAAATTATACAAAGACTACGCTTTTGTAGTTTTTATATAAACTGATTTTAATTATGAACATTAAGGGGACGGGCGTAAAATCTGTTGATGAATTTGTTAAGAATAAATTTTCTGATAATTATCAGGAATGGCTTTCTCTTCTACCCGAAGCTTCAAAAATTATTTACACAAACCCTATTTATGTTACAAACTGGTATTCTATTCAAGATGCAATTGTAACGCCTGTACAATTGATTTCTTCTCTGTTTTATGATAATAATGTAGAAAAAGCTGCTATAGAGTCGGGAAGACATAGCGCTGAAATGGCGTTAAATGGAATATATAAAATTTTTATTAAAGTTGCCTCGCCGAATTTCATTATTAACCGGACTTCGATTATTGCTGCCTCGTACTTTAGTTCCTGCGAAATTATAGTTATTGAAAGTTTTACAAAAAGCGCCAGGTTTCAGATAATAAAATTTCCGGGAATAGACAAGATAGTTGAGTTAAGAATAAAGGGATGGGTTGAGAAAGCGCTGGAGATGACAGGTGCAAAAAAAGTAAATATTAATATAAATAAATCACTTACAAGGAATGATGAGTGTTCCGAATTTTCGGTTTCCTGGGAGTGATTGTTAAGCTTATGAAAATTAGAGAATTGATTCAGGTAATAAGTGTTGACAAAGAAAAATGTGTGAATTGCCATGTCTGCATAAATGCCTGCCCGGTAAAATATTGTAATGACGGTAGCGGAGAAACGGTAAGAGTAAATCATAATCTTTGCATAGCATGCGGGAATTGTCTTTCTGCATGTACACATGATGCCAGAAAATATATGGATGACTTTCATCCCTTTATGGAAAACCTGAAAAAAGGGGAACGAATGGTAGCCATTGTTGCTCCGTCGGTAGCATCTAATTTTCCGAATCTGTATCTTAACTTAAATGGCTGGCTTAAAAAACTTGGCATAGAAGCGATATTTGATGTTAGTTTTGGCGCAGAACTCACCGTTGCATCATATATTGACCATATAAAGAAGAATTCCCCGCAGACAGTAATTACCCAGCCTTGTCCGGCAATAGTAACTTTCATTGAGATTTTTAAACCGGAACTTCTTGAATATCTGGCTCCGGTTGACAGCCCAATGTTACATACAATGAAACTCATTAAAAATTACTACCCGGCTTATAAAAATCATAAAATCGTAGTTATTTCACCCTGCCTTGCTAAAAAACGTGAATTTCTTGCTACAGGCCTTGGCGATTATAACATATCATATTTATCAATACAAAAATTTTTAACAGAAAATTCAATTTCTTTAGTAAATTATCCTCAAAGCGATTACGATAATCCCCCTGCCGAAAGGGCCGTGCTGTTTTCGTCACCGGGCGGGTTGTTGCAAACGGCTGAACGCTGGCTTCCCGAAATACGCAGTAAAACAAGGAAAATAGAAGGCGTTCATACCATTTACGATTATTTAGAAACCTTACCCAGGATGATTCTTGAAAAAAAATCACCCCTTTTGATTGATTGCCTGAACTGTGAAAAAGGCTGCAACGGCGGGTCATTAACACTGGCTAAAGATAAACCGGTTGATGAAATTGAATACCTTATCAATACCCGGAATGATGAGATGCAGAAATTGTATAAGGAAAAATCTTATGCTACCCATGCCGATGTAAAAACGCATCTCGAAAATCTTCTGGCAAAATACTGGAAACCGGATTTGTATGATAGAAAATATGAAAATAATTCATTGAACAATATCTTTAAATTTCCCGATGAAAATGAAATACAGGAAATTTATCACAAAATGCACAAGTATTCTGAAGATGACTTCTATAATTGCTCTTCCTGTGGGTATGGTAAATGTGAGAAAATGGCCTTTGCTATTTTTAATGGATTAAACAGGGCTGAAAACTGCCATTTTTATCTTTCAAAAGAAGGGGAAATAGCGCACAATGCAACAACTCTTAGCCAGAAACGACTGGAGACAATCCTTAATACCATGGTAGAAGGTTTTGTTCAGATTGACAGCGATGGAAAAATTACACATCATAATCCAGCCCTGGCAAAAATTCTAAAAACAGATGACATTATTAATAAAAAAATATCAGATTTTTTAGACGGACAAAACAAAGAGATATTAAACACTCAATTGAAACTGCGTGAACAGCACAAACAATCATCATACGAGATTGCTTTTTCATGCGAAGATGGCTCAACGGTTTACTGTATTTTAAATGGTTGCCCTTTTTATGATGAAAATGGTAATAAATCAGGCTCTTTCGGAATAATAACCGATATTACGTTAAGAAAAATGGCGGAAAAAGAGTTGAAAGCATCGCGGGATGAGCTTGAACGCAGGGTTATTGAAAGAACACAGGAACTTACTGAAATTGTAGAAGAACTAAGGGTCTCACAGGAAGTTATTGAAAAATATAATCAGGAACTGGAAAACCTTTCTATTGTTGCAAGTAAGACGTCAAATGGTGTTCTTATTATGGACGAAACAGGGAAAATAGAGTGGTTTAATAACGGTTACTCAAATATGTTCGGTTTTACTTACGAAGAGTTTTCCGTGAATCTGAATAAAAATTTCCTTAAGATTGCTAAGACTGACTCAGCAAGAGATGCTCTGGTAAAATGTATGGAGTCGAAACATCCTGTTATATATGAGTCACAAGGTATGGCTAAAGATGAAACTAAAATATGGACACAGGTAGCTTTAACGCCCATTCTGAATGACTCTGATGTAATTACTAAGCTTGTTGCCGTTACTTCAAACATTACAGAATTAAAACAGGCCGAAGAAGAAATTCGCTTGCAGAATGAAGAAATTTCATCTCAGCGTGATGCCATAGAACAAAGAGCACAGGAACTTACCGATGCGCTTGAACAACTGAAACAATCCCAGGCAAAACTTATCGAATCGGAAAAAATGGTCGCACTTGGACAGCTTATTGCCGGAGTTGCACATGAAATAAATACTCCTTTGGGAGCTATCCGTTCGTCTGTTGGAAATATTTCAAACACTTTGCAACAAATTCTTACAAAGCTTCCTGACTTTTTCAGAGCTATTACAGAAGAAGAAAAAAATAACTTTTTCAGCCTGCTTGATAAATCTTTAAAAACAAAAAATAATTTAACCTCAAAAGAAGAAAGGGTCTTTAAAAGGAAAATAGTTCAGGTACTTGAAGAGCATAAAATACAATCGCCTGAAAATTTTGCCGATACATTTGTTGATATGTGCATTTATGATGATATTGATCAATTTCTGGTATTACTGAAATCCAAACAAAATACCGAAATTATTGAAATGGCTTATAAATTATCAGGATTGCTCAGAAGCAGCCAGACCATCACAACGGCAACCGACAGGGCAAGTAAAGTGGTTTTTGCGCTTAAGAACTTTGCACATTACGACAACTCAGGGGAGATGATAAAAGCCGATGTCGTTTATGGTATCGAAACAGTTTTAACTTTATATTATAACCAGTTAAAACACGGAATAAATGTAATCCGTAATTTTAATGAAATTCCGCAGATTCTTTGCTATCCCGATGAACTCAACCAGGTATGGACAAATCTTATTCATAATGCCATTCAGGCAATGGACAACAAAGGCGATCTGACCATAGATGTTTCCTGTAATCATGCGAATGTATTTATCAGTTTTACCGATACAGGAAATGGAATCCCTGTTGAAATACAGGACAAAATATTTAAACCTTTTTTTACAACAAAGCCGCAGGGCGAAGGAAGCGGGTTGGGACTCGATATTGTGAGAAGAATAATAGAAAAGCATAATGGTGAAATTATGTTTGAAAGCAAGCCGGGAAAAACAACATTTACAGTAAAACTGAAGAAATAAAACACGACTATACTATGAGAAAAAATGTCATTTTATGTGTTGATGACGAAAAGATGATCTTAAACAGTCTGAAGACTCAGTTAAAAGACCGGTTCGGAACACAGTTTAGTTATGAGACTGCAGAAAATGCAACTGATGCAGAAGAATTGATTAATGAACTCATAATTGATGAACATAATGTATTCGTTGTTGTAACAGACTGGCTAATGCCCGGAATTAAAGGTGATGAATTTTTAATTAACCTTCACAAAAAATTTCCACAAATTGTTAAAATTATGCTTACAGGACATGCAAAAGAAGCAGCAGTTATCAATGCATATAAAGAAGCTAATTTGCATAAGTGTTTGCAAAAACCATGGACAGAGCTTGAATTAATTGAAACAATTAAAAGCGGAATTAAAAAATATGAAGAAGCCGGTAATATTATGTATTGATGACGAACGATTTGTTTTAAACAGTTTAAAAACCGAATTAAAAGAAGAATTCGGGAATAAACATACAATTACTATTGCAGAAACACCCGAAGAAGCATTAGAAATTTTTATGGAACTAGTGAATGAAAAAGTAGAGGTTCCTTTGATAATTTCAGATTATATAATGCCTAATATCAAAGGCGATGAGCTTTTAAAAAGATTTCATGAACTATCTCCCAGATCATTAAAAATAATGCTTACAGGCCAGGCCACTACCGAAGGCGTTACCAACGCGGTAAACTGGGCAAGATTATACAGATACATAGCCAAACCCTGGGAATCAAAAGACCTTAACCTGACGGTAAAGGAGGCAATAAAAAGTTTTTACCAGGAAATAAAACTCGAGAAGCAAAATGAAGAATTGAAAAAGATGAATGAAATTCTTGAGTATCGCGTTCAGGAAAGAACCCAGGAAATACTTGAAAAGAATATTATACTGGAACAACAAAAAAACGAATTGGATTCGAAGAACAAAAACATTACTGACAGTATTAAAGCAGCCGAGCGGATACAATTAGCCCTGCTGCCATCCAATGAAGTTTTTAAAGATTCATTTTCAGATCATTTTATTCTGAACAAACCAAAAGACATAGTAAGCGGCGATTTTTACCTGGCTCAGAAATACGATGATATTATTATTTTTACGGTTGCCGACTGCACCGGGCATGGAGTTCCTGGCGCGTTGATGAGCATTCTTGGTATTTCTTCATTAAATGAAATTATTAATAAATATTCCCAGGAAGAAATAAATAACCTGAAGGCAGGTGAAATGCTGGATCAGTTACGTTTAAAAATTTTAAATTCATTTCAGCAGACTGTTAAAAACAATGAACAGAAAGAAGGGATGGATATCGCCTTGTGTGTCTTAAATTTAAAGACAAATTTGTTGCAGTATGCCGGTGCGTTAAGTCCATTGAACTTTGTGAGTTTTTCTTCTGGTGTATCTTTATTTAATGAAGTGCAGCCCGATAAAGTACCCGTCGGGTATATACACGAAGAGATGTGTTGTTTCAAAAATCACAGTATTCAATTAAATAAAGGCGATATTTTATATTTGTATTCCGATGGTTATGCCGACCAGTTTGGCGGAACGCGCAATAAAAAATTCATGAAACATAAATTTAAAGAACTCCTTGGTTCAATTTCCGGTAAACAACTTTCTGAGCAAATAGAAATATTGGAATTAACTCTTACCGAATGGAAAGGAAGTTTGGAACAGGTTGACGATATTCTTGTAATAGGAGTAAAATTATAATAAACTTTAATCAAAAAAGTCATGTAAGTTTCCCTGCATGACTTTTTAAAAACCAGCTTACTAAAACTTATTTCAATCTTTTTGCTCTCCTGTTCGAGCGGACTCTCTTAATTTTTACTTTCGATGAGTACATAAGGAAATACATTACCGGGATCATAACAAGGGTCAGGAATGTTGCGAAGGTAAGCCCGAAAACAATGGTCCATGCCAGTGGGCCAAAGAACATAACGTTATCGCCACCAATATGTATGTTAGGGCTAAAACTTGAGAATAATCCAACAAAATCAATATTTAAACCAATGGCTAAAGGAATTAAACCAATAATGGTAGCTGATGCAGTCAAAAGTACAGGAGTAATACGGGTTCTTCCAGCCTGAATAATGGCATCGCGGGTTTTTAATCCACGTTCTTTCAGAACATCGGCAAATTCAACTAATAAGATACCGTTTCTGACAACAATTCCACCCAGGGCTACAATTCCCAACCCTGTCATGATAATGGAGATGGTCATGTCGAACATGATAAATCCTAACAATACACCGATGATACTGAAAATAACTTCGGAAAGTATAATGAATGATTTACCAAATGAGTTAAACTGGGTTATGAGGATAAAGAAAATAAGTAATAAAGCCAATACCATTGCTTTCGATAAGAATCCCATGGTTTCGGCCTGATCTTCACGCTCACCGGTAAGCTTTATTTCTATGTTTTCACTTTTATGGAAACCGGGAAGGGCTGCATTGATTTTTGCTACAACTTCGTTGGCGGTATAATTGGTGCTTACATCAGAAGAAAGGGTGATTACACGTTTGAGATTAAATCTTTTGATTCCACCGAAAGTATTCTGGTACCTGATTTTTGCCACAGAAGAGAGAGGAATGCTCCTGAGTTGTCCGCTGTTCATATCACGATAGGTTATGCGATGATTTAACAGTTTATCAACATTTTCGCGGGTTTCCTCTGAATATCGTAGCTGAACAGGATATTGATCTTCACCCTCACGGAACTTTGTTATTTCTTTTCCGTAAACGGCAGTCCTGAGTTCACCACCCACCTGACCTGTCATGATCCCTTCGCTGTTAGCACGTTCACGATCAATATCAATGATGATTTCTGGTTTACCCTGTTCGAAATCTGATTTCAATAATTCAATTCCTTTTATGTTCAGTGAATCCAGATAACGTTTAAAATGAACGGAAACATCAATAAGTTCATCTAAATCTTCTCCGCTGATTTCAATATTTACAGGTTTTCCTGTGGGTGGTCCCATCTTTTGTTTCTCAACAGAGATTTGAGCGCCAGGAATATTTTTAACAGATTCACTTAATAAATCAAGATATTTAGACGTGTTTTCGCCATGTCTTTTGGCATATTCAACAAAGTTCACAGTAACTTTACCCTGGTTAGGAGTAATTGTTCCGAAATCAAACTGATTATTGGATGCGCCGAGGGCCACATTTGTAATTACCGATTCAACTATCGGATTGTTTTTTCCAAGAACTTCGTTAACTTTCTTTTCAACCAGGGAAGTAACAGAATCGGTAACTGACACACTTGTTCCAACCGGCATTTTAATCAACACAAAAAGATTGTTAGGCTCATTGTTAGGAAAGAATACAACGGGTGGTTTTTTAATTCCTGTAATTACCATAGTTAAAAAGAAAAGCGCTACCAGTCCTATCATCAGATAATAAGGATTCTTTTTTCTTAGCGCCCAGTGTAACAAATTTTCATAGCGTTTCAAAATATTGGGAATGATATTCTTCTGGAAACGAAGTAAAATATATTGTCCCCAGAACATATGGAAAATGTAAAGAATAGAAATAAATATTACAAAGTTTCCCATTCCAAAAAGTTGCATGGCATAAAAGGGCAGGGAAGCTAAAGCAATAAAACCTGCATTTTTAAATATCTTTTTTGAAGAGAGCTTTTCTTCATCATCTTCATGTTTCATAAACCTGACAGCAAACACCGGATTAATAATATAGGCTACAAAGAGGGAAGCTGTAAGAGTAATAATTAAAGTGGCAGGAATAAAATACATAAAACTTCCTACAACTCCTGGCCAGAATAACAACGGGAAAAAGGGTGCAATAGTAGTCAGTGTTCCCGAAAGAATCGGAACGAATACTTCACCGGCAGCAATTTTTGCCGCCTGACTTATATTCATTTTCCCATGGTGCTGATTAAAAATTCTGTGGGTATTTTCAATAACCACAATAGCGTCATCTACAACAATTCCTAATGCGAAAATGAAGGAGAACATCACAAGCATGTTCATGGTAAAATCAAACCCGGGCATAACAATATAAGCAATACCCATGGACAGGGGAACCGCCAAACCCACAAAAATAGCATTGGTAAGTCCCATAAAGAACATCAGAATAACAGTCACTAAAATAAAACCAATGATGATGGTGTTATTTAAATCGGCCAGAGTGGTTCTTGTGAATCTGGACTGATCTCCGGAAATAGTAATGTTCAGATCAGAAGGTAGTTTTTCTTCCTGAAGTTCAGCAATAATGTCTTTAATTTTATCACTGGCGTCAAGTAAATTCTGACCCCCCTTTTTAACAATGTTCAAAGTAATAACATTTTTATTGTCTAACCTGGCAAAACTTTCCTGTTTTTTGAATGAATCTTTAACTTCGGCTATATCGCTTACTTTTAAAAGAGCACCTCCGCTGCTTTTAAAGTTGATGTTTTTAATGGTCTCAATGTCTTTAAATTCGCCTGTAACCCTAATGGATCTTGTCATTCCCTGCAGGTCTACGGTTCCGCCTGAAATGGTAAGATTTTCTGCAGAAATGGCTCTTTCAATATCAGTAAAAGTACATGCCGACATCTGCATTTTGTACATGTCAACATTAATCTGAATTTCTCTGGAT
>JBBIRU010000076.1:0-14380 GCA_037441645.1 Bacteroidota bacterium | reverse complement strand
ATACACAAAGGGAGAAATCTGTGACTTGTATGGTCTTTGTAGGACAACAGTAAATGACTGGATCCGTAAATACATGCGAGATGATTTAATGAACCACCGAGTAATAGTACAAACAATGAACGAACAAACAAAAGTACAGAAGCTACAAAAAGAAATAGCCATGTTAAAGGAATTGCTGTTAAAGAAAGACCTGGATGCTTTGGTTTTGGACTCTTATCTTGAAGTAGCAGCAAAGGATTTAGGCTATAAAAATGCTAAAGAATTAAAAAAAAAGCTCGACATAAAGCCATGAAAGAAGCTATGAAAAAGTATTCCCAGAGCCAATTCAAAAGCATTGCAATGCTAACTGAGAGCTTTGGCTTAAAACGAGATGCCTATTATAAATATCAGCGTCGAACTAATCGTGCTTTAGAAACTAAAGAATCAGTTCTATTGTTGGTAAAAGAACGACGCAAAGACCTTCCCCGTGAAGGTGGAAAGAAAATGTACCGTGCCTTAAAGAAAGACTTTCAGAGGAGAGATATTAAGCTTGGAAGAGATGGATTATTTGATATCCTCAGAGAGCATGATATATTAGTTAGACGTAAACGATCCTTTGTTAAAACAACAAACTCGTATCATAAATTCCACAAATACAATAATCTGATAAAGGATAAAAAGATTTACCGTTCGAATCAGGTATGGGTATCAGATATAACCTATATCAGATTAACACAAGGACATTGTTATCTTGCCCTCATTACAGACGCATATTCGCGCAAAATCGTAGGCTATGATATAAGTAATAGTCTTGAATTGGCGGGCTGTCTCAGGGCACTCAAAATGGCCATGAGACAAGCCCGGCCTAAACGAAAGTTAATTCATCATTCCGATAGAGGACTTCAATATTGCAGTAATCAATATGTAGAGCAGTTGCAAAAACATCATATACATATCAGCATGACTGAGGAAAACCATTGTTATGAAAACGCAATTGCTGAACGTGTAAATGGAATATTAAAAGATGAATTTTATCTCGATCAGAACTTTGCAAATGTAGAACTAGCAAGAAGAGCAAGTGAAAATGCTATTAGTTTGTACAATAACAAAAGACTTCATTTATCTTTGGGATATAAAACCCCTAATCAAATTTTTAAAAAAGGTGCATAAATTAAATTATAATCTGTAGCCGTATTTTAGGACAAGACAGTATTTAATTCTCTTAATAATTTAAAAGGAGATGAGTTTTTAACAGTAGTGTTTTTAGATTTAAGTGGCCAAAATCTAAAAAAAATACCAGCAGAAATTCAATTTTGTGTAAATTTAATAGGCTTAGATTTATCAGATAATAAGTTAAATAATATAAAAGAAATTGAAAACGTAAAAAAATTACGTGCTTTATATCTTAAAAATAGTGGAATAAAATATATTGATAATATCTCAAATTATACAGAACTTAACTTTTTAAGTATTAGAGATTCTGAAATCCAAGAGGTAAAAGGATTAGAAAAGTTATTAAATTTGAATGCTTTAAGTTTTAGTAGTAACAAATTTGTAACATTTCCAAAAGAAATCGGAGCTCTTAAAAACTTAATTGGACTTTGGTTTAGCAACAATAGTATCGGTTCTTTGCCTGAAGAGATAGGTTTACTTGAAAACCTAAATTATATAGATATTTCAACTAACAAAATAGATTCCTTTCCTGAAAGTATTGGTAATTTAATAAATTTAAAGGAGTTAAATTGTAGAGGGAATAGGATCAAAAAGATTCCGGCAAGTTTTGGTAAGCTTTGTAATTTATCAATATTAGATGCAGCATATAATCGAATAAATGAATTACCATTGGAATTTGGTCATTTGAATAATTTGATTGAGCTTAATCTTAGTTTAAATCAAATTTCAAACCTTCCAAAAACATTTGCTTTGTTATCTAAACTTAGAACGTTGGATTTATCAAGTAATATTTTTGAAAATGAACCAAATGAAGTTTTAAAGTTAAAAGATCTTGTTTATTTTAATTTTAGGGGGAATAAGTTAAGTGATTTTGAAAGTGAAAAATGGAACAACTATCCTGCTAATAAGTTAAAAAGAATTGACGGTGATTTTATTTATTTTAAAATTTCAATGGCTAAGGATTTCCGAACTTCTTTTAAGCAATATTTATTATATTTTAAAGATTTTGTAAGATTAGCTAAAAACCTCGATATCCATTTTGAAGTTAAAGAAGATGCTGATGGTCTCAAAATTGAAGTAAATGCTAGTGAAAAAGGAATAGATGAATTTAAGTTAAATGAGTATTTTATGGAATACCTCGGATTTGTCCGTAAAAATTTTGATAATATAAATTTTGAGGGAAATCCATCTAAAGTTCAAGAAGAATTATTGAAATTACAATTAAAACAGCAAGTTGTCCATTTGGAGCAACAACTTGAATTATTAAAATTTAAAAATACATATTTCAAGGATCTGATGGATAAAATTTTACAAATTCAATTAATTAATCCAAATCAAAAGATTTTCGAATTACCTGTTCAACAAAAAAAAGAAGTAAATATTAGTGAATTTGTAATTTTAATTGAACGTGGGGAATTAAAAAAAGCGTTAGAGGCTATTTTAGGATTTATAAAACTTTATAAATCTAAAGAATATATAAATTTCTTAAACTATTATTCAAATTTAAATGAAATTGAAATGGAAGTTAGAAATAATATTATAACAAAGGAACATTATAATGTAGAAAAAAATAAAATAAAAAATTCTGTTTTACAATTATTAGATTTAGTTGATTTTAATAACTTTTCAGAATAATAAAATATGAATTACGCAGAAATTTGTTTGAAAGCAAAAATAATTGCCATTGAAGCTGGGGATTATATTCGAAAAAATATTGAAAAAAAAGACATTGAAGAAAAAGGATTTCATGACTATGTAACATCAGTTGATAAATCTGTAGAGAGACTTATCATTGAGAAATTACAAAGAGCACTTCCAGAAGCAGGTTTTATTGCAGAAGAAAAAACAAATGAAACACTTGATAAAAAATATAATTGGATAATAGATCCTATTGATGGCACAACAAATTTTATTCATAAATTATATCCTTTTACTGTTTGTATTGCATTAAAAGAATATAATGAAATAGTAGTAGGTGTGGTATATGAAGTAGGTTTAAAAGAATGTTTTTATGCATGGAAGGGTAGTAAATCATATTTGAACGGCAATGAAATATCTGTTTCAAAAAATAATGATATCCACAAATCTCTAATTGCAATTGGATTACCATATCGTTTTTTTGATCGCTTTGATCAACTTTTGAATTCATTAAAATATTTTATGAAAAACTCAAGTGGTGTAAGAAGATTTGGTTCTGCTGCTGTTGATTTAGTTTATGTTGCTTGTGGGAGATTTGATGCTTTTTACGAGTATGGCTTATCTTCATGGGACGTAGCAGCAGGTGCTTTTATTGTCCAACAAGCTGGTGGAAAGTTATGTGATTTTCATGGAGGCAATAATTATATTTTTGGAAAAGAAATAATAGCAACGAATAATAATATACACAATAATATTTTTTTAATTGTAAGAGATTTTATGACAAAATAATAATATAAAATAGAAATTATGAAACTAACATCTTTAATAGTTTTTATTGTAATAATAACCAACTTTGGCGTTGCTCAATCTGTTGACTGTTGCGACTCTTTATATAAGATATTAAATGGCAAGAAAACTTGCATCAAAAAAAATCAAGGACAAGGACACGATATAAATATTGCAATTGATAATTCACATAGTGCAAATAATAATGTTTCTGAATTAATTCGCGATACCAAAACTCCATGCCCAGATGGAAGAAGTATTGGAGTCGAGCAAATTATTGATTATCTGTTTAAAGCAATTACTATATGGATTGGGATTTATTTGGTATTTTTTAAAAGCTATCTGGGCGAAAAAGGTAAAAACTTAGCTAAATTGGAAGATATTGGTAAAATCACACAAATAATTGAAGAAGCAAAATATGAGTATACTAATAAATTAGAGGAATATAAAGCAAAATTAAATGAAGAACTAACACTTAAAGTTGAACCTATAAAATCACTTTTGCAAAAAGAAAATATTTCATATCAAATAAGTTTGGCAGAATTGACTAAAATTCGTTACGTAAAAATTGAAGAACTCGTTTTGTCTATTATTGAACTACAGAATTTTATTAGAAATAACATGTTTAGTGCTGAAGATGAAGAAAAATTTAAAAATAACAAATTACAATTTAATCTTCTTTTTGATAAAGTGGATACTGTTAGAAAAGTTTGCGATTTATATTTAACAGATGAACTAATAAAAAAAATAATTGACATTCTAAATAACTCTCATGCTGCTTATCTGTCTTTTCTTAAGATGTATTATACTGATCCTAAAAAATTAGGAGATATTTTACCTTATGATTTGGATGCTCAACAAATCAGAATAAATTTATCATCAGAGAATTTCAAAGCATATGAAAGATTAAATATTGAAATAGATAAATTCCCAAGTATTCTTAAAGAATTGACAGGTGAATTTAAAAAACAAATCATTTTAAAAAACTTGAATGATGGTAGTAATGTATAAGATTTAACTTTATTTGTTAAAGTTGTTTTTTTATAAAGTAAATAGTTACGTAAAGGATAAGTTAACATGGGCATTCCCCTACGGGTCGGGCTCATATCTTTGTCAGAAATTATGAAAGCTAAAGACCAGGCAGGAAATAAAGTGGTCGGGCAAGACACGTTTTTATTTACGATGTTGACGGAAAGGACTATTCCTGCCGGTTTTATTCTTCCAGAGTCTGAACAGTACCTAAAGAGATTTTTTTATAAAATCATCTTCCATATTTATGAGCAAAGACTGTTGAAGAGTTTTTTAGTTTTTATAACTAAACTAAAAATTCAAACAACATGAAAAAACTAATCAAGTACGTCAATGGTATTGACATTTCTAAAGACAAATTCGATGCTTGCTTGATGAGTGTGGATGTAGAACTCAACTACAAAGTAAAAGCTACACACAAATTCATCAACAACACTAAAGGGTTTAAAGAACTATTACTTTGGCAAAAAAAGCATTGCATAGAAAAAGCTCCGGTGCAAATACTCATGGAAGCCTCTGGAGTATATCACGAAAATCTGGCCATCTGGCTAACAGAAAAAAAACAGCAAGTATGTATTGTGCTGCCAAATAAGGCACGTAAATACATGCAAGCTTTAGGATTGAAGACTAAAAATGATAAGATAGATGCAAAAGGCCTTGCACTAATGTGTGCACAACACAAATTTGATATCTGGCAGCCCATCGCGAAGTTCTATTATGAACTTCGTTTGCTCACTCGTCATTACCAAAGCACCCAGGAAGCAAGAACAATCTTCCATAATCAACGTCATTCTTTGCTACATAGTGGATATTCTTCAAGACAAGTGAGCAATCAGTTAGAAAAAACTATTTCGCTTTTCGAAAAACAGATTAAAGAATGTAAGCTAAACATTATTGATCACATCAATTCCAACGATGAAGTAAAACGAAAAGTAGATCAGGTTTGTAAAATTAAAGGAGTAGATGTACTTACTGTTGCAACCATCATTGCTGAAACCAATGGATTTGAACTATTCAAAAATATCGGTCAACTGGTAAGCTATGCAGGGTATGATGTTATTGAAAATCAGTCAGGCAAACATGTCGGCAAAACAAGAATTTCAAAAAAAGGCAACAGCCGCATTCGCAGAATACTTCACATGCCTGCTTTTAATGTTGTTAGATATAAAGAAACATCATTTGTTAATTTATATCATCGGGTTTTTAATAATACTAAGATGAAAATGAAAGCATACGTAGCTGTACAAAAAAGAATTCTCGTAATAATTTATACTTTGTGGAAGAAAGACAAGGACTATCAAACAAATTACAATCAAAAAATAACATCGGGTAATGATGAGTCCAGAGTTCTCTTTCCGTTTTTTTACGAAGAAAAAGACAGTAGCAGTTTAAAAGTAGTAGTGCCGCTATTTAGCAGCACTACACAAGATGAACTTCGGTATAAAGAATCGCCCGAGGCTCTCTTTCCGTTACCACAAATTTAAAAAAAATATTCAAAATGATTTGCATTTTAAGACAGTACCTTTTCGCTGCAATCTTTTTGAAAAACAAAAAGGATTTTCGCTGCAATCCCTAATGCAATTTCGTGGATAATTCAGCATTCATAAACGAAAATTACATAAAAATAGTATTCCGTAAGCTACTTATATATTGATTGTTATTTACATTATTTAACACCTTTCTAATAATATCAAGGCTTTGTTGCCGTTATTTTTAATGTAATCACCAATTAAAATTAACAAATTATGGCAACAAATTCAGATGTAGTAAACGAAATTTCAAAGCACGGATATGAAACCGGACACGCTAAAAACGTAGCAAACTTTGAAAAGATGGTTGACTTTTGTGTCGGATACGGCACAACTTACAACCCAAGTAAAACAACAATTAAACTGGCAGCATTGCAGACCTTACTAACAAATGCAAAGAACGCTTTAACAGCAACAAACACAAACCTTGTTGCATGGTCAAATGCAGTTGCAGCACGTGAACTGGCTTTCGAACCTTTAAGTAAATTGGTTACAAAAATTATTAATGCAATTAAAGCAACTGACACAAGCCAACAGGTAATTGACAACGCTAAGACTTTTGCAAGAAAACTGCAAGGTCGTAGAGCAGTAGCAATTATTAAAAATGGTAATTTGCCCGTTAGTGAACCTGTTCCGGGTGCAGAAATTTTAATTGAGCAGGGTGATGAAAAACACATTTCAGCCTCACAAATGAGCTTTGACAATCGCTTGGACAACTTGGATAAGTTAATTAAACTTCTCAGCTCTGTGACAACGTATGCGCCAAATGAAGCAGAATTAAAAGTAACAGCCCTTACAACTTTGCTCAATGACTTTAAAACAAAAAATTCTGCTGTATTGACTGCCCTCGTTTCAGTATCGAATTCCCGCATTTCACGAAACGACATTCTTTACAAAGAAAATACAGGAATGGTTGACGTTGCTTTCTCAGTTAAATCGTATGTGAAATCAATTTTTGGTGCAAAAAGCCCCCAGTTTAAGCAAATCAGCAGCCTTATTTTCACAAGAACCAAGTAAAAAAGTTAAACAGCCTGCCGCAAAGTTGTAATTATGACTTATGAAGTTGAAATATCGAATTACGAAGTTGCGACAGGCAGTTATGAAGTTGCAATAGCGACTTGCGAAGTTGTAACAACGACTTATGAAATTAAAACAATGACTTGCGAAGTTGCAAGAATGAGTTACGAAGTTGTAATAACGGGTTGCGAAGTTGCAACAGGCAATTGCGAAGTTGAGACAAGCATCCACAAGTTTGACATAGGCTGCAACTTGACAAAGACTTCAATCACACAGGCTGAAACACCCCAACTCACAAGTATAAGCACATTTTGTTTTTTTATTAATAACTTTCTTCAAGGTCAAAAAAACAAAAAGAGCTTTCACTTTTTGCTCCCCACTGCTGAAAGCGGTACTTTATTTAATGATTTTCTCCCCTTCTAAAAAAACTAAATTTTAAAAAACTCGCTCAAAACGAACCGTTCAACTCGAATCATGGGAAGCACGTATGACATGAACTGCAAAGAATCGCCTACTTATAACACCATGCAAATTTCATTGGGCGTCCGTACAACTTGACAATGGGTATAAATACGAAACATAACAATAATTTGACGAGACAGTGCAAGGCAATCGCCCAACGAAAATCTGCATTCGACCGTTAGGCGTCATGCTAAAAACATGTTAATCTGACAACTTACAGACTTTTATTCATTATAAACATTTTAATTTGTATCTTTGAAATATGATTTTAGAGCAAGAAAAATTAGATGTTAAAACTAAAAAAAGGTCTAACCTGTTCAATTGGCGAGGACAGTTTACGCCAGAGTTTGTTGAATATATTATAACTTTATTCGCTAAAGAAGGAGATCATATATTCGACCCATTTTCTGGTAGCGGAACCGTATTACAAGAATCTGCTAGACTTGGTTTCAAGGCGACAGGATTCGAAATAAATCCATCTGCCTATGCAATGTCTAAATTTTTTAGCTTTTGTAATTTAAGTGCTAATGAACGTAATGATTTCTGTAACTCATTTGAGATAAAGTTAAATATTCAACTTTTAGAACTCAACGGACAGAAAATTTATGTTGACAAAGGAGATTATCGAGAGTCATATCAAAATTTACTAGAATTCGCAGAACGTTTTGACAATTATATTAATAACAATCAAGAAAGAATATTTTTTATGAATATTCTTTTCCAATCCGAAAAAGACAAAAACCTAACTGTTAAAGATTCCATTTTTAAGTCATTTAAATACACAAAAAAAAGTTTTCTAGATCTTCCGTATTCAGACAATTCGATTAATGCTGAGCTTATTGACGCAAGAAGTTCTGGTAGTGTACTTTCAAATAGTGTTGACTTTATTTTGACCTCTCCACCATATATCAACGTGTTCAACTATCATCAAAACTATAGAGCAATAATTGAAACATTTCATTACGATATTCTCAAAGTTGCACATAGCGAATTTGGTTCTAATAGAAAAAACAGGGGTAACAGATTTAAAACTGTAATTCAATATTGTATAGATATGGAATTGGCTATAAGGTCTTTTTGGGAAGCCTTAAAACTAAATTCAAAAATGGTTTTAGTTGTTGGGAGAGAATCAAATGTAAGAGGTACTCCTTTCTACAATGGACAATTAGTAATTGAAATCATTGAAAAAACGAAAGGTTTTTCAGAAATAAAAAAAATGGAAAGACAATTCACAAATAAGTTTGGAATTAATATAAAAGAAGATATAATAATTGCAACAAAAACTAATGATCTTTCCAATTCATTAAATGGTCGGACTATTGCAACATCCCATTTAGAGCGAAGTTTAAAAACTTCACAAAATGGAGTTCATTCAGATCTTGCCGAAGCTATTCTAAATAGTAAAGATATTAAAGAATCCCCCATTTTTGACTCAAAAAATATTAAAAAGAAATGAGTAGTACACCACATAAAGAAAAACTTTTAGCAGCAATTACAAATCCAAAAGCAAAAGGTGATGTAGCTCTTTTAAAAGAAGTCTTATCTGCTTATGAAATTTGGATTTCTAAAACTTCTAACCTTACTTCTACTGGAGAAACTAGAATTAATGAAATGACTGCACTTCTTAACGAATATAAAGATTATTTAGAAGTTGATCTAATTGCAAAAAGTGGATCAGATTTTCTTAAAAGGCAGAAAGGACAATTGAAGTTGGACAATAGTGTTATGGAGGAATTTTTAATTCATTTAGTAAACCCTAACATTCTGAATAATTTACCGACTTTTTCTTTGGAAACTGGTCCACAAACAGCTTTTATGTCTTTAGCGTTTCGACCATCAAGCATAACAACCTTAAATCAAAAACCTGAAGTAATTCTTAAAGTAAAAGACCAAGATTTTACAATTGGTAAGGCGATATACTATAAGTTTTCCTCTGAACCAGGGTTTGCAGCACCTAAAACTGTTGATGGTAAATTTTATCTCGCAGTTTTAGCAGCTGAATGTAAAATAAACTATGATAAGACAATGTTTCAAGAATGTGCAGGAACAGCTTCTCGATTGAAACAGGGATGCCCAATTGCAAAGTATTATGCCCTTGTAGAATATTTAGACATGCAACCAGAAGATACCCGTTTAACAGAAATTGACAATGTATTTTTACTGCGTAAAGCTAAACGTTTGCCATTTGAAAAACGAAGCGTTTTAGCAGAAGTAAAAGCTCAACATAGGGACTTTCCAATATCATCAGAAGTAATTGGAAAGTTTACACATGAAATTCAAAAATTTGTTGACGCAACGTGGTATAATCCAGATGAAGCGTTGCAAAGAGGTTCGTTTGTTTAACAAATAGCACGAACGCCTAACACGCGCTTAGAAATAACTTGGCAGTAACGTGCAACTTGACAATTGCAACAATATACAAATATATTAGCGGCTTGACACCAACTGCGGCTAAATGCCCAGCTATTCCAAGCGCCAACCGTTAGGCAAAATAGTTAGGAGAATCGCAAGACTTGAGTTTTGGTTAAATAAAAAGGCATTACAACTTGACTAAAATATTATTCCATGACTTTTATAACATTAAGAATAATAATCTGACGCTTAACCCCTACCCTGCTTTGACTTATTTTTCGACTATTAATGTTTTTTCCCAACACTCATTTCAGCCCGAATTTAAGTTTTGTAAGCCAAACTTAAGACGCTCGTTGATAATGCAGAGCCAACTTGAATCCTTGCTTCTCGTTGACACTGACTTTATCGACGACAAAAAAATAAACTACATTTGCCTAACACACGTTTGGCAAAAACTGGGCGGGTGGTGCATTTTGACAATGACAACAAAATACAAACATACCAACGGTTTGACGCCCTCTGCGGCTAATCGCCCAGCTTTTCCAAGCGCCAAACGTTAGCGGTAATTGAAACAAAGAACAAATAAAAAAACAATAAATATGAAAAAACAATTATTTTCTATGACAATGTTATTAATGATATTTAACTTAAATTGCATTAAAGGATTCTCGCAAAATAATCAATTAATAATAGGTAATTTAGATTCAATGTATTATAAAACTATAAATGTTAGTATTGGATTTGGACAACCAACAAAAACCTATGATCTTGATATCAATAATGATAGTATTATTGATTTTAGGTTTCACAGTTATGACTCCTATATTAGCACCATAAACCTTTGGACAGAAGGCACTTATATAATTCCATTTGATTCTACATATTTTGCAATAGAAACAATTTCTGATTCAAGTTGTGATCAATATAATAACAATATATATAATTACTATAGTTACGAATTGGTGAAAAATTTTAATATTGGGGATACGTTAAATAACAATTACAATTATACAGATCAAACTACATATTTAGCATATCGCTCTTCTCATATGAACTGGCCATCCTGTACATCTGATAATCGTGATCATTGGCCATTGTATATGAATGTATACCAGTTTATTGGATTTATAAAATATATACATGGAGTTGCATATAAAGGATGGATTCAAGTTAAATTTCTTAACTCTGATGAATTAATTAACATAAAAGATTTTGCATTCTCGTATAATCCAAATTCTATAATTGAGACAGATTATAATAATTCAATCGATATTTTTCCAAACCCAGTTAATAACATAATTAATATAAGAGGAATAAATTTTAATTCGTATTCAATTATAAAAAGCGATGGAGATATTATATGTACAAAGAATATGAATGATTTAAAAAATAATATTATAGATGTATCATTTCTTAATAAGGGAATTTATTTACTCATTTTAAAAAACAACAAATCAGAAAAACTAATTAAGTTTATAAAGTATTAAAATCAACTACCGCTAACACCACCTTAGAACCCATTGTCCCCTTATGTTATTTAAATTCCACATACGATATTGTATAATAGGTATATAATAATTTTTCGTGGAAGCATAAGAGATATTAAATAGTCATGAAATGCCCTGTTTGTTGTACCCAATGTTTGACACTTTTATTGAAAAATATTACTTAGTTTTGCCATGAAATAACCAATAAATACAAAATATCATGGCAACAGTAAAAGTAATATTAAGAGAAAATAAATTAAACCCAAAAACAGGAGTTGCACCCTTATATTTAAGAATCATTAAAGACAGGAAAGCAAAATTCATTTCATTAGGCGTAAAAGTTGACCCGAAATACTGGAATGAAAAGGAAATGACCGTTAAAAAAGGATGTACAAACTATCAGGAGTTAAATGTTTTTATAACAAATAAAAGAGCGGAAGCCGAAAAAACCGCTTTGAATATTGAAACAAAGCATAAATCGGTTTCATCAAAGAATATCAAAGAAGAAATTATGGGTAAAAAGCCCACCAACTTTTTTGCTTATGCCTATCCCCGTTTAAAGCAACTAAAAAATTCACTCAGTGTAAGTACATATTTAACTTATGAAGGATACCTGAATAAACTGGAAAAATTCATTGGGAGCAAAGAACTGAATTTTGATGATATTGATATTCCATTTATAAAAGCATACGAAACCTATTTATACAATGAAAAAAAGAACAAATCCGGAACTGTGGAATTTTCCTTTCGTTGTATTAAGATATTCTTTAACCTTGCCATAAAAGAAGGCCTGGTAGATTCCAGAATATATCCCTTTCAAAATTACCAGTTCAAAGTACCGAAACCCGTAAAATATTACCTGAACAAAGATCAGTTTGAAGCCATGTTAAAATATAAGAAAAGGCCGTTCTATGATTCAGAAATATATTATGACATGTTTGTTTTTGCCTGCTATGCAGGCGGGCTTCGTTTCCTTGACGTCCTTGAACTAAAATGGATGAACTATATAGAAAAAGAAGAAAGAATAGTAAAAGTAATACATAAAACAAAGAGAAAACACCAGTTCAGACTTCCTTCCAAAGCCATTGAAATAATAAAAAAATATGATAAAAAGGGCAAAAAACCGACGGATTATATTTTCCCGTTGTTACAGAATGGTTTCGATTATGATTCCGATCCCGAGATTCTTTTTCATGAAAAAACATTTCTGAACAAAAGAGCAAACTTCACCATCAACAGGATGGGAAAGGACATGGAATTACCCTTCACCCTGTCTTTTCATGCCAGCCGGCATACTTTTGCTACAAGAGCATTAACAAAAGGAATGAGAATCGAACACGTATCAAAAATTTTAGACCATACCAATATAAGTATAACACAGATATATGCAAAAGTAGTCAGCGAGGAGCTTGATAAAGCAATGGAGATCATGAACAACTAATAAGCCTGTTTTGTAGTCTTTCATTTTTTTTGAAAGTAGAACTAATAAACAAAAAAATGAAAAATGATTGCAAGGCAGAACTTATTGAAGGGTTAAAAGAGATTCATAACAATTCATTCTCTCATAAGGGAAATGAAAAAAGCCTGTTACAGCAGAAAGAAAAGCTTGACAGGCTTTTTGCAATGTATAAGCAGGAGTTGGAACAGAACATTGATGTTGTAAAAAACTTTCCCCTGGCCTTTAAATATGTCAGGGAAGTGCAGCATGAATTTCAATGCCTGCTTAAATATTCACTGGAAGAAAGATTCACAAGTTTATTATTGACAAGAACCATATACACCGGAATTACATTAGTATCGTACAGTGAAAAATTAAAGGAAATACCCGAATGCAGGAAATTGAAATGTATGGTATGTAAACAGGTCATCGATTTTATAGTATTAAAATCCTGTTTGCTGAAAGAATTAAAAGATGATTATTTTATACATTCAGTTCTTGTCAGGAATATGCTCCGGTGGAATGGAACCAAGATTGAGTTTTTAGAAATGGTACGGTTTCTTCAGGAAACAAAAATAATTTCCAAAGATGATGGAGTATTGACCCTGAAGGAAGCTGTTCATGCTATCTCAGATATTTTTAATATTAACATCAACGATATCTATTCAAAATTAGGCAAGCAAAGGCAAAGAAAGCATGGACATGGTAACATATGGTCTCAGATTTTGACGACTTATCAACAAAAGAAGAAATAACTACATGATAATGAAGATGCGGTTTTGTTAATTGCAAAAAAAACGATACCACATCGTACCACGTGGTACTTTTATTTTATTTAACGGGGCTAATATTGCCCCGTATTTCATTTTAATAAATTTAAATCATCAATTATGGAACTAAAACTTGTAAAGACAAAAGACCTTAATGATCTGAAAAAAGAAATCAGGGAAATCGGTAAAACCAATGAAGAATTACAGGATGTATGGCTGAGTACCAAAGAAGCGGCAGCTTTCCTGAAAGTAAGCAAAAAGACACTGAAACGCTATTGTGATGACGGGAAACTGCCCTATTCCAAAGACAACAGGAAAATCAGGTACAAGAAAACTGATTTGGTAAAATACCTGAATCAACATTATTTCTCCCCCGAAAATCAATGAGTCAAAAGTTCAAAGTGAAAAGCCGGTTGTAAAACAGTGGTCAGACGGTTGTCAGCAGTAAACAATGAACAATAAAGATTCATATGACTGGAATAAGCATTTTTCAGAACTTCAATAAAGTTACAGGAAACAAAAGTATTCCCGGGATTGCTGAACAGATCAGAGCCGGTGTTTATCAGAAAGAGGTGAAAGAACTGCAAAGACTCCTTGAAAGCGGGAAGGAAAAAGAATACAAAAAAAAGAAAAAATCCCTCCCGGCTTTTACCCCCTCAGGGAAATTTGACGGTGGCCGGAAACCTGAATTCCTGACAGAGTATTCCGGGATCATTATTC
>JBBIRU010000075.1:0-14664 GCA_037441645.1 Bacteroidota bacterium | reverse complement strand
GCATTGCCCAGGAGCTTCACGATGGTTTGGGGCAATTGCTTTCCACGGCAAAAATGAATGTGGCCAGCCTCGACGATGCGATTTCCGCTTCTGATGAAGACGATAAGGCCGTATTTAACAATTCACTAGGATTAATAGATGAAGCGGTGAGTGAAGTGAGGAATATCTCGCATAACCTGATGCCCGGTGCACTTATCAAATTAGGATTGATCCCGGCCATAAAAGAGCTGGTAAAGAAAATAAATACAGCCGGGCAGATAAACCTTGAATTCATTTGCAGCGATGATTTTAAAAAATTAAATGAATCCTCTGAAATAGCTGTCTATCGGATTATTCAGGAAGTGTTAAACAATACCATACGCCATTCAGGGGCAAAGAATGTGGAATTAAAAATGATTCAGAACGATGATAAAATAACATTAAACATTAGCGATGACGGAAAGGGTATGGATGTGTCGAAAATAAGCGAGAGCAAAGGCATCGGATGGAAAAATATTTATTCCAGGGTGGCCATGCTTAATGGTTCTGTAGAGATTGAATCGGAAATAAATAAGGGTACTGTGATTAATATTGAATTGGGTAATAAAATATGAAAAATTTAATTCTTTTTATATTATTACTGCTTATTGCTTTTAATTCATTAACTCAAAATGAATCCAGGTTAGATAGCTTGAAAAAAATATTGAATACCAGCAAAGATCATGATAAAATTCAAATATATCGCAAAATAGCTGAATATTATGTCGATGAAGGAGAATATGAACTGGCTGTTGTTGAAAACCTGAAAGCAATAGAATTGTTAAATAATGAAAAGGATTCAGTTACTCTTGCTAAAATATTTGTGAATATCGGCAATTCGTACAGAAGACAGGATAAGCTTGATTCTGCATTATTTTTTCAGCTTAAAGCATTGCATATTCGCGAACTGCTTGATGAGAAAAATGAGCTGGCTAACTCGTACAAAGCAACAGGTGACGTATATTCACGGCTGGAAAATTATAAAAATGCATTAGAATATTTTAAAAAGGCCGAAAATGTTTATGTTGAGGTAAAAGACTCAGGGAACCTTGCTTCCGTCAGAAGTGATATAGGTTTAATGTTATATGAGTTAAGCAAATATAAGGAGTCAGTTGTGATGTTAGAGCAATCGCTGGCTTTGTATAAGTTAATAAATGATCAGGAAGGTATTGCTTTTGTATATAATAATCTGGCTCTTTCGTACCAGGCTATGAAACAATTTGATGAAGCGTTGAATCTTTATAAAAAATCCCTGGAAATAAAAGAAAAATTAGGAAAGAAAAAGCCTGTTGCAATTACACTTTTTAACATAGGTAATACTTTATTTGAATTGTACAGGTATAAGGAAGCTTTAGAGTATCTGAATAAAAGCCTTATAATTGGAACTGAAGTGAAATCAAAGCAGATTCAGAGAGCAAATTATGATATTATATCAAAGTGTTATGAGAAAATGAATGATTTTAAAAATGCTTTATTGGTTAATAGAAAATTTGTTGAAGTAAGTGATTCCATCATAAATGAAGAAAATACAAAGTCGATTGCGGAAATGCAAACAAAGTACGAAACCGAAAAGAAAGAAATGGAAAATTCAAAACTGCAAAAAGAGAATGAGATAAAAGAACTTAAAATAGAACAACAGGAAAACGAAAGAAAACTTCTTATTTTCCTGTTTTCAATAATTGCCGTGGTTGTAATACTGTTTTCGGTATTTATTATATACAGAAACAAGCAAAAGCAAAAGTCTGAACTGGCAAAAGAACAGAATCGCCAGCAGAAACTACAGTTTCAGGCAGTAATTGAAGCAGAAGAGAAGGAACGCAAACGCATTGCCCAGGAGCTTCACGATGGTTTGGGGCAATTGCTTTCCACGGCAAAAATGAATGTGGCCAGCCTCGACGATGCGATTTCCGCTTCTGATGAAGACGATAAGGCCGTATTTAACAATTCACTGGGATTAATAGATGAAGCGGTAAGTGAAGTGCGGAATATCTCGCATAACCTTATGCCCGGTGCACTTATCAAATTAGGATTGATCCCGGCCATAAAAGAACTGGCGAAAAAAATAAATACAGCCGGGCAGATAAACCTTGAATTCATTTGCAGCGATGATTTTAAAAAAATAAATGAATCCTCTGAAATAGCTGTCTATCGGATTATTCAGGAAGTGTTAAACAATACCATGCGCCATTCAGGGGCAAAGAATGTGGAATTAAAAATGATTCAGAACGATAATAAAATAACATTGAACATTAGCGATGACGGTAAAGGAATGAATGTCTCCAAAATAAGTGAAAGTAACGGTATCGGCTGGAAAAATATATACTCAAGGGTGGCCATGCTTAACGGAAACCTTGAAATAAAATCGGAAATTGGGAAGGGAGCAAAAATATTTATAGCTTTGAACATTAATTTAAAGGAATGATCTCAGACCAGGTATTGAATGTTTTAATTACCGACGATCACCAGATGTTGATCGACGGAATTAAATCGTTGCTTCGTAAAGAAAAGAATATTCAGGTAGTGGCTGAAGCCAACAGCGGAAAAGCTGCATTAGACATACTTCGGGAAAGAACAGATATAAATCTTCTTATTACAGATATAAATATGCCTGAGATGTCGGGTACTGAACTTACCAAAATTGTAAAAAAGGATTTTCCCGATGTTAAAGTTCTTGTTTTAACTATGTATAATGATCCGGCTATAGTAAACGAAATTTTAATGGTTGAAGCAGAAGGTTATATCCTTAAAAATACCGGAAAACAGGAACTTATAAATGCTATTTATAAAATTGCGGATCATGGCACATACTACAGTAACGAAGTGATGGGCGTTATGATGAGGGATATGAAACGCAAAACTGTCATTAATGAGAATATCAAATCTCTGAGTCCGCGCGAAATAGAAATAATAAAACTCATTGTTCAGGAATTTACCACCAACCAGATAGCGGAGAAATTATTTATCAGCCCACGAACCGTTGACACTCACCGTAAGAATATACTCCAGAAAATAAATACAAAAACACTAGTTGGCCTTATCAAATTTGCATTTGAGAATAAACTGGCCGACTAAACGATTATTATATACCTAATACTACGTATCTAAAATAGGTATTGTTTGGGATTTAGCAGACAATACTTCTGCTGTTACTTTGTTTCATGTTAAATTTAAAAATCTACCGATATGAAAAAAGTAACCTTATTTATACTTTTATTTTTTACACTTCATGTATTTGCCGATAAGACTCCTTCATTAAAAGATGGAGTAATGGGACAAAATTCGGAAAAAGTCAAAGAAGCGCTTGCTAATGGAGCAGATCCCAACGAACAATGGTCATCGGCGCCGGCGCTTTATTGGGCAGCAATTCAGGGTAAAGCAGATATAATGAAGATGCTGATCGAGAAAGGAGCTGATGTAAACGGAACAGGGCTCATGGGCTTAACGCCGCTCAGCGGTTTAATTCAGCATCCAAAGTCACCTGAAGAATTAGTAAAAGAAAACAACGAAATAAATGAAAAAGTTCTGAAAAATTTTACCGAAGAAAAAGCTAAAGAAAAAGGCTGGTGGAAAGAATCGGATGTGTCAAAGTTTTCAACTATAGAAGACAGGTGTAAATTGCTTCTGGATGCAGGCGCTGATCCTAATTTTCTCGAAGGTAACGGAATAGTAAAAGAGTGGACTCCCTTTTTAAATGCCATAGATAAAGGCTATTATTCGCTGGTTAAAATTATGCTTGATTCAAAAAAAGCTGATACCGAATTTCGGTTTCACCAGTGGAGCGAAGGTGTTATTCAGTTTGCCAATTATTCAAGTGCGGGCGAGTTTGAAAAGTGGGACAAAGCTGATGCACAGAGATGGGCGGCTGTTCCAAAATTTGATACTCCGCTTACCTATGCAGTTGAGAAAAACAATCTTCCGTTAGTAAAAATGCTTGTTGAAGGTGGTGTTAAACTAAATAACGGAAAAAAAATAATTGAAAAAGATTTTTCATATATCTATTTCTATTATAAAAGCCCACTTGACTTATCTATCGACAAAGGATATAAAGAGATATCCGATTATCTGAAGATGTCAGGTGCAATATGTTATCAAAAACATTAACATAATAAATAGGATGTTATGAGAAAAATATTAATTCTTTTTTTTATTTTTTCCGTGGCCTATAACAGCAGTGCCCAGAAGTTAGACGATTTTTATAATAAGACATTTGAGATTTATACTCCCTTTAGTGGTATGTCATCTGTCTCTAAAAGTCAGGATTCTCTGGGATTTGATAAAGGGATGAATTTCTGGGGTGTGATTGATCTTGGAACTACTTTATCAAAATCAAAACCTTGGGGTATATCATTTTATTGTGGGGAACGCCAGCTGGGAGACATGTTTTTTCTTCTGAAAGGACTTGTCATGAAGAGTGCAAAGAAAAAAGATTTTGGAGGAGTATATTATTTATCTGATTTTGGATTACTGCCAAATTTCAGATTAGGTTTAAACGTTGTTGGTACTGATAAAACTGTGGTTAATGTTGGTTTTAATCACAGTTATTATATAACAAATGGTACATCCTATGTAAAAAACGACAGGCTATGTATTGGGCCTAATATTTATATCGACAGGGCTGTTAATGATTTTATTGCAATAAGATTGGAAACAAGTCCTATGTTTCAGTATGCAAGCGGAACAAAGGATAGTATAAAACCAAGAATCTGGGAACATAAAATTGAAATATTTACCAAATACGGTTTATTTGCTGCAGTCGATCTTCTGAGGTTTTCAAAGTTACATAACGATGTTGAAAGTAACATCAAAATAAGGAGATATGATGTTAAACTTGGAATAAGAGTCAGAATATAATTCTTGAACGACTATGGAAAATTATGATAAAACTTTAACTCCCCGCGAGTTGGAAATTATAAAATTAATTGTGAAAGAGTTTTCTACAAAACAGATAGCCGAAAAATTAAATATCAGCCCCAGGACAGTTGATACTCACCGGAAGAATATTCTGAATAAGATCAATACCAGATCTGTGGTTGGCTTAATCAGGTATGCCTATGAAAATAAACTGTTCGATTAAAATACCTAGTACTACGTAGTCAAAATACTTATATCAGGTATAAAAAAAGGTTCAGTTTTGAAATAATATTGCAATATCAAGTAGAAACTTTTTAAATAATAAAAACAAAGAAAAAATGAAAAAAACAACTTTTACAACTTTAGCGATTCTTATTTTAGCAGCAGTTGCTTTTGCACAACCAACAACCGACAACAGTCTGCCAGGAATCGGATCCACGTATTTTTTTAACCAGGTAACCGGTAATATTGTTCATCCTGCCGGAGGTGCTGATCAGGTCTGGAATTTTCAGCCATTGACAAATTCTGCCCTTCTGTACTATGAAGTAATTTCTCAATCTTCATTATCATCCACTGATATTTCAACATTCCCGACTTCAAATTATTATACTCAAAGTTATTATGGGAGTATTCCTTTAAATATAAATTTTTACGAAATTCAGGCTGCTCAAAAGTTGTGGCTTGGACAGAGCTTAAGTGGCGGAGGGTATGATATTAATAATCCTGCTCAGGTTGATTATGAATTTGGGATGAATTTTGGTTCAGTTATTACTTATCCTGTTAATAATGGAAATATAACCAGAACAACTACGTATGATGCTTATGGTTCACTTACCACTCCTTTCGGGACCCAGTCAAATGTTATTCGTTTAAAAACTTCTGAAACTGGTTCTGGCGCAACAACTGATACGTTATATATATACTATGCTACCTTGCCGGTTATGAGGCCATTATTGCAATATGTTGTTACAGCTACGGGACAGACAAGTAATAAATTTGTATATAATTATTCTAACCTGGTAACCAGTACATCAGATTTAGAAAGCAATTCAGTAAATTTAAATATATACCCTAATCCGGCATGTGATGTGTTATATTTAACGGGAAATAACAACGTAAAGAATGTTGAGATATATAATTCCCTGATGCAGGAAACAGAAAATAATACAATCGGCTCTGATAACTCAATTTCAGTTTCTGAATTAAAACCAGGATTATACTTTATTAAAACTGGAAATAGCCTTTTGAAATTTATTAAAAAATAACAAGTTAAATAACAATTTAAATTCTTAACAGTATGAAAAAAACAATTTTTACAGGTTTAATGTGTGCAATGATAGCTATGTCGTCGTATGCACAAAATACCACAGAATTTGCTGATAAAACCAGCAATGCAGATAAAATTGGTTCTTATCTTGATTTTCCTGCCGAAGGAAGAAATTCTAAAAATGGCGGCGGATATAGTGTAAATGTAGATTTACTCGATCCGAAACCCAAAAAAGTAGCTTTGATCAGTTATTACCTGTACGATCCTGCCTGTGGAAAAACTTCCGGAGGTTCATATACCGGTTCGGTATCTGTTTCATGCTGGAGAACTCCCGATGCAACCGGACAGTCCCAGGTGGATGGTTTCTATGCTAAAAGTATAGATACATTAAAGGCCGAGTTTAAGCGTTTTGGTATGGATTTGTTAACTCCTGAAGAATTTATTGATTCTGATGATAAAGCAGACTTTTTTTATAATTTCAGCCAGGAAACAGCAAAAAAAGAAAAAACCGAAAGAACGATAAGAAAAGCCGCCGGTTCTTCTATTTCCAGTGTTGCCGAAGCCACTGTTTCAACTTTAAAAGTTTGTCCGAGCGGTAAAGGTTACCGGGCTTTTTTTGTGTCCAATGAAGAAATGGACCAGTCAGTATCGACTCATTTTATGAATGCCGGTGTAATGGGTGCAAACCGTATGATGAGTTCCAGTTTAGGTTACGAATTATGCAAAGGGCTGGGAGTGGATGCTGTTGTTATATGTTACATTGTTACCAGAAAGCCCAAAATGAACAAGGAAAACTATAATGTTAATGCAGTTAATCTTTATATGTTTGGCCCGAATCCAAAATCAGAAGGGCCTGATGATAAAAACCGCGGACAGTTTTATTGTGGTGTAAGATTCTTCAGCAGCGGAACACTCGAATTTGCGAATGCAAAAGAAGGTACATTAAGCTATGATAATATGGGTAATGTTATGTCAGCCATATCCAGCAGGCTTTGTAATTATGTAATAAATAAAGTGAAAAAATAACATGACAAATTGTTGAAATTTTGAAAGGTCTGACATTGTCAGGCCTTTTTTTACTTCCGGTTATTCCTTCATTTTTACCATTTATATCATAATCAATACCATTTATTACTTTAAATAAATAGTTATATGAAATTGCTTTATCTTTACAAATGTTTAAATAAAGTATAAAAAATATTCCGACATATGAAAATACAAATCTTCTTTATTGTTCTTGCCCAGATGTTCGCATTTGTATATTATATGAATGCTCAGATTAATCTCGATAGTAGCCTTGTGGCATATTATCCGTTTAACGGGAATGCCTTAGACGAGAGTGGTAATAATAATAATGGAACAGTTAACGGAGCAACGCTGATTACCGATCGTTTCAGCATTCCTGATAAAGCTTACAACTTCAATGGTATAGATAGCAGAATTACAGCCAATAATAGTGCTTCTCTTAATATTTCGAATAGTATTTCGTTATGTGCCTGGTTCAGAACCTCCAATCCGGCTACCGGGAGTACAGGGGGAACATTACTTGCAAAAATGAAAACAGTAGATACCCGGCAGTATTATATGATGGCCCTTGACTCAGTTTTAACAGGAGACTCATTATATTTCTGTGTTATTAAAACTACCGATGCATATGTGCGCCCAGCTGTTCACAGTACTTTATGGGATTATAAATGGCATTTTATGGTGGGTACATACGATTATTCAACCGGAATAATGAATATATATGTTGATAATGTGTTGTTGAAATCTGTTACTGTCGGACAGTTTAACCTCGAGCAGTCACTCCAGCCACTTACAATAGGTTGTTATGTAGGACTTATCTCCGGTTTCAGAGATTATTTTAAAGGCGATCTGGACGATATCAGAATATATAGCAGGGCAATTAATGCTTCTGAAGTAGATGCACTTTTTCACGAGAATGACTGTTCAGGTCTATCTCCGGTAAGCATTGGCGGTCTTTTGCCCACCTTAACTGTAAGTAGCGCTCCGGTACTTCTTACAGGTTCACCTGCTGGCGGTAATTTTTATGGTACGGGAATGGTTGGAAACTATTTTAATCCCCAGATTGCAGGAGTGGGGAATCACAACATTGTGTATGTTTATGAGAATAATTACGGTTGTTCAAATGCCATTTGCGAATCGGTAAATATTACTCTTACCAATCTTGAAACAAAAGAAAATAACAACTCCTGTTTCAGGATATTTCCGAATCCGGCAAATTCATCTCTTTCCATTGAAACAGATGTTACTGATGCAAAAACGATTGAATTTTTTGATGTGCATGGAAGCTTTGTGTTGAAACTTAAGTATAAGAATTTCATCGATGTCTCTCAAATGGCAAATGGTATTTACATTATGAAAATAGTTGATAAAAGAGGCAAGGTATTACATGTCGAAAAGATTATTAAAGAATGAATGTGATGATAATAAGTAATAAAACCGGAACACAGTTATATAGTAAAATTATTGATAAATTTTTTGAATAAATTTCTATCAAACTTTAAGAATAGTTTAAATGTCATTAAAAACAAGCATGTTATTTGAATGATTTTTGGCTTGATTTTATTAATTGTAATTTATGTAAGAATTCGTACAAGAGAAAAGTCCCAAATACCAAAACCCAAGGGGGACTGTGCGTATGACCCTGGAATTTGGAGTTTGTAATTTGAGATTTGGTTCTTCTTTTATTTAACAACAGCCATCTTCCTGTCTTTGTTGTTATGTGTTACAGTTTATCGTTGAGTAATAATTTTCTTGTTGAGACTGTGAAGTAAAAATCCCAAGACCCAAAACCCAAATACCAAAACCCAAGGGGGGCTGTGCGTATGACCTTGTAATTTGGAGCTTGGTATTTGAAACTTGGAGCTTTATTTTACAACCACCATCTTCTTCGTTCCTACCGGACCCTTGCCTGTTTGCAACTGGTAAAAATACGTTCCTGCCGGTAGTTGTGAGTTGTCTATTATAACATCGTTAAAAGTATTATCTACTTTATACCGTTTTACTTCTGCACCCTGCATATTGTACAAAACCAGTTCTCCTTCATTCACTCCTTTGGGTAACTCGTATTGTAATGTTACTTCACCATTGCTCGGGTTTGGGTATAAATTACTGAACTGCCCTTGCTGCATTAAATATCCGTTTGCTTCCTGTATTGCATTACTTAATACACCCGGTAAACTAAATACTTTTGCATGTCCATTATGATAACTTAAAATCATTTTTGTCCCTTGTGAGGTATTATAAATAGGATATTGTTGTAAAGGAGTATTGCTTCTTATAATTGGGGCAGCAGTATCTGAAAAAATTAAAGTACCATCTTCCTTATAAATGCCTGTATATGTAGAAGTACTTGTAGGTCCACTAAAGCCATACATAAACTCAATATCAGTATCTGTATTAAATAATTGTTCTGATAGATATAAAATTTCACCCATTCCACTACTAGGCATAGGAAAACCTGAACAATTTATTGTTTTTTGTAAAGCATGATTCATGTCATAAATTTCTATTGTTTTTCCCCATCTGTTTATTTTTACATAGTGTTCACCTGAAACTTCAAAATTCACTATCATTAACTGGCTTGATACGGAAGGGGAGCCACTAGTATAAGAGGATGCATTATTATAATCATATTCAAGTATAATTTGTGCACCTGCATTCATACATAATGCGAAAAAAGCAATAAAAAATAATTTATTCATATTAAATGTTTTATTATTAATTACAAAGATAAATAAATTGTATATACAAAATTAAAAATAAAAGCCCACTCTTAATTTGTTAGAATGGGCTTTTAATAATAGTATCAATTATTTACTTCTAAGCATCTTCTTTGTGCTATAAACTTTGCCGTCAGTTACAAGTGAAAAAGTGTAATTGCCATTAGGTAAATCCTGTGTATCAACAGCAATTGTTCCATAGCCAGCTGTAAGCTGTACTTCATTTATAACATTACCCAACATATCAGTAAATATTATCTTTGCATTTGAAACCGATGAAGGAAGATAATAATCAATTTCTGCTTTTCCATCATTAGGATTAGGACGGGCTTCGCTCATTAAAATCTCAACTGGTAATCTTAGTTTTATTTCCTGAGTAGTTCCATTTTCGCCCTGATTACTATTATTATGCATTGATTTTGTAGTTCCTGCAGGATTTGTTATAGCAAGTAAACTATCAACTTTATTACTTAGCTCCTGCACTGCTTTTACCAAGGGAACAACAAATTCGGCATAATTCAAAGCATAATGTGTTGAGTTATTATCAGGTCTGTGTACAATGTCAGAAATAAAATTACATAATTGAGCTACAGAATCAACTTCCTGTGCAATAAAACCTGAGTGCACTATGGCTGTTGATGGAGCAAAGTCCATTCCTGCCTGGTGCATGGTTTTAATACTATCAGGCATATTTTGTATAATAAAATTGTCTAATGCCTGCGTATTCATTTGGTAAGTAACCGGGCGAAGTTTTTTAATAAACTCCAAACCTTTTACATTTTCAGTTATATTAATTTTAAAGCGTCTATCGCTACCAGACCATACACCTTGTGCACAATAAAGTAAAGCATTCGCATTACCAAGATACATCATATTTGTTGCAGTAGTAATCGCCCCATTCCCAATAGCAGTGGCGTTGGTAAGGTTTGATGCATTTACATCGGCACCATAACCCACACAGGTATTGTTGCTTCCAGTTGTATTTGTGTTACCGGCAATTTTTCCTAAAAATGTATTATAACTGGCTGTAGTATTATAATAGCCGGCACTTTCACCAAGAAATGTATTACTGGCCCCTGAGGTGTTTGAATATCCGCAACCGGAACCAGTAAAGGTATTGTAGCTCGCCGTACTGGAATATCCCGCCTGAGTTCCAATATAGGTGTTTCCCCTTGAAGAAACATTAGAATAACCACTCTTCGAACCAACAAATGTATTTACATAGCCGGTTGTATTTAAGTACCCTGCCTGGTAACCTGTAAAGACATTATCGTGACCTGTTGTATTGGTATTCCCGGAAGAAAAGCCTAAAAATGCATTATTTGCGCCTGAGGTATTTGAAGCTCCACTTAAAGAACCATAAAATGTATTATAGCTTGCCGTATTTGTATAACCTGATTGATAACCTGAAAATGTATTTTCTGCCCCGGTAGTATTTGAGTAACCCGATTGATAGCCCGAAAATGTGTTATTTGCTCCTGTTGTATTGGAAAATCCGCTTCCAGAACCAATTGCTGTTAACCCACCTTTTGATGTACCACTGGTATTTGCCAAAGATTGGTATCCAACAGCTGTTATATCAGCATCTCCTGCACTTGAGGCAGAACCTAATGCCTGGTATCCGACAGCCGTGTTATTATCAGCTGCAACATTACTTGTAAGTGCCTGATAACCTACTGCAGTACCATATTTTCCTGTTGTATTCGAAAAAAAAGCCTTATACCCTAATGCGCTATTTTTTATTCCGTTAGTTGCAGGATTAGAAGTAGATGGGTTATTGGTATAAAGTGCATAATCTCCCACTGCAACATTACATGTTGAATCAGATGCAGCACCTCCTGATAATGTAAATAGTGCCTTATGTCCAAGTCCAACATTTGCACTAAATGCAGTCGTATTATATCCGGCAAGCGAGCCAATAAAAGTGTTTCTTATACTACCGCCATTACCTCCACCGCCATTACCTGCTCCGCTACCTACAAACGTACTTTTACTGGTTCCTCCTGGCATTCCTGCTTGCGGAGTAGCAGTATTAGTGCCTGCGCCACTTAAATAAGTGGTTGTCTGGCTTAATCCGTTGTAAATGCTGAAAGTTGTCAGAGCAATCAGCATACTAAGAATTTTAACTGAAATTGTTTTCATGTTTAATTTGTTTTAAGTTTTACAATAAAAAATATACAGGCAATTTCCGACCTCTTTTACCGTTTTGCAACAGGCGGCAAGGAATAGTTGTTTAATAGTTGTTCAATAGTTATCTGGAACAGTGTGTTATTTCTTTAATTATTTCTTCTGTTTCCTTAATTATAACAAAGTATTTGCCGGGTTTTTTGCGTATTTTACATGAGATATATTTAAGCGTATTTTTTGGTAAAGATTTTCCCGAAAAATCTACAATATGTTGTTCTGCAATGCAAAAATATCCTTTTGAGTTTACGGGAAAAAAGTAATTATCCTGCCTGAATCTGAATAAAAAATAAGCTATCTCGTATTTATATTTCATATTGCAACGTACTTTGTGGTTAATACCGGTATTATCGAAAAGCTTTGCAAACTCGCATTGCGAATAAATCCAGTTCCTTTTTTTAAGCGCAATGGTGGTATAACTTATATTTGCTTTTCCTGTCCATTTTAAATAAGCTGCATTATTGCAAAAATCGGGGTTGTTTTTTGTAATCAGCTTTAAATCTCTGCCCCTAACCCTGTTAAACATACATTTTTCATGTGCGGAAATCAACTTATTAATTTCCTCTTTTTTTATGTAATTAATTACCTTCTGATCGTCAGATTTTAATAATCTCCGGATATAAGAAATCACACAGCTGTTAAGAGGTTCTCCCAAAGGGCATTGATAAAGAAGTACGAATAATTGCTTTTCATGTTTATTAAATTTTTTCGCATTTGCTATTAGAGTTTCCATAGTTAAAAAAATTTAACAAAGGTTTTTATATATAAAGAGTCCAAAAATTAAAAAGGCAACCGGTATTTTTAATATTTTTTCATCTTCTATAAAATGAGGTTCTCTCTCTATAATATCGCAGAAAGGGTCAGAAAGTGATTTAAATTGCAGCTTGACAAAACATATAGAAGAACACCCCCTTTTTCTTTCTTTTACAACATGAAATATTTTTGAGTTATATCCCTTAGTCGAAAAAGTAGCCACTTAGTAACATCAAAAAGTGAAATATTTATCAATAAATTTTTCAGACGCCACATATTCAGGTATTTAAAATAATAAATTTTATCATAATATACCTGTAGTCGTTTGGGAAGGTAAAATTTACCCTATGCAGGAAAGGTTTTTTCAGGTAAAATTGTTAAAGAGAATAAAAAACAAAACCCGGCTTTCGGCCGGGTTTTTCATATTATAATAAGTGAGAATTATTCTTCTTCCTGTTGCAGTGCAGCGTATTCTTCTAACAGTTTTGACTGAACATCGCCCGGAACCTGGGCATATTCGGCAAATTTCATGGTGTACATGGCACGGCCACTGGTAATGGAACTTAACGAAGTGGAATATTTATTCATTTCGGCTAAAGGAACCTTGGCTTTAATAATTTCAAATCCTTTTTCGCTGCTCATACCTTGCACAATGGCACGGCGTGTTTGCAGGTCGCTCATAACATCGCCCATTTTTTCACTCGGAACCCAAACTTCTACGTCGTATATAGGTTCGAGAATACGGGGCCCTGCATTTTTAAATGCTTCTTTAAATGCATTACGGCCGGCTAAACGGAAAGAAATTTCGTTTGAATCAACCGGGTGCATTTTACCATCATATACGGCAACACGAATGTCGCGGGCATATGAACCTGTGAGAGGTCCTTCTTCCATCTTTTCCATGATACCTTTTAGTATGGCTGGTAAGAACCTTGCTTCGATAGAACCACCTACTATGCAATTCAGGTAAACTAATTTACCGCCCCAGGGAAGATCGTGTTCTTCTTTGCCACGAACCGAGATGTTGATTTCCTTGGTTCCGAATTTATATTTGGTTGGGTTGGGCATTCCGTCCATATAAGGTTCAATAACAATATGAACTTCACCGAACTGACCAGCACCACCGCTCTGTTTTTTATGCCTGTAATCAGCCTGGGCCTGCTTGGTAATAGTTTCGCGGTAAGGGATTTTCGGGGCAATAAATTCGGTAGGAATCTTGAAAATATTATCAAGATGCCATTTTAAAATATTCAGATGATATTCGCCCTGCCCGGAAATAATAATTTGTTTCAATTCCTTTGAATACTCAATTTGTATGCTTGGATCTTCGGTGTGCATACGGTGAAGTGCCTCACCTAATTTTTCATCATCGCTTTCACTAACGGCTTTGATTGCAGTACGATAACGGGGTTCCTGGAAATGAATGGGATCCATAGTCCAGTCTTGTGAGGTTGCAGTCAGAGTATTGTTGAATTTGGTATTTTTAAGTTTAACTGTTGCACCCAGGTCGCCGGCAACTATTTTTTCAATCTTATTACGTGTTTTGCCAGCCACAACTAATAACTGTGCAATTCTTTCCTTACTGTTTGTGCTGTTGTTAACAAGGTCAATACTTTCAGTTAACTCACCGGCTATTACTTTGAAATAATTAATTTCACCTATATGTTGTTCAATGGAAGTTTTAAATACAAAAACAGTGGGACTTCCTTTTGAATCAATTTTTATTTCTTTTTCTTCGTTGGTTTTGGGTGCAACAACTTCCGATGGAGAGGGGCCGCTTACTCCGATAAACTCCAGTAAACGTCCAACACCCATGTTCTTTTTAGCAGAAGTACAGAAAACCGG
>JBBIRU010000074.1:0-14864 GCA_037441645.1 Bacteroidota bacterium | reverse complement strand
CGAAAGTATAATACTGCGGAATACTTCCATTGGCCGTACTCAACGTAACCGTACCATTGCTCTGCATACAAGTAGCCGGATCGAGAGTATATGAAGGATTAAACGGAGCCGGTTCTTTAATATAGTGCGTTACCAAACCACTGTTGCATCCCCATCTGTTGAAAGTGATAAGCGATACCGCATTAGAATCCCTGTTCGGCCAGCTTACATAAATAGTATCCGACACATTGGGATTGGTAATAACGGATGACAGTATCCCTCCCGAAGTCATATAGTTCCACGTAAACCCGGTTATCCCGTAATCCAGCTCACCGGGTAAATTCCAGGTATGGGCAATAATCATAGAACTGTCGTGACGGCAGGCGGGCATGGTATAAGTAAAAGATCCGGTAGGATAAGGAGCAAAATACAAACGCAACGTATCGCTGTTTACACATATTTCGTTTGTTTCCTGCCAGATATACTGGTAGTATTTAGGAGTACTAAACACGGAATAACATCCGGGGCAGTTGATATAAAGACTATCCCTGTACCATGGAGTAGTAATAGTGTTGGTGCTGTCGAAAATGGAAACCAGAGATTGTGTATACCATAACCCTGTTCCAACCGAAGGAACGGCTCCCATTTCGTAGTTCAATCCGCAAACAGTATCGGTCTTAATATGTGAACTCAGGCCAAATAATCCGGGCCAATAGTTTCCTCCTGCATTGGCCACAGGTTTTTCGATAAACTTAACAGGAACTAAAGAAGAAGTATCCCTGCAAACCCCATTTACGGTAATCCAGTAAAAGTGATGGTAGCCGTAATAGTCCGTACTCCCGGTATCGATAGTAGCTGTAGGACTGGGATCGGTTGGTAATGGAGAGAAAATGGTATTGTCAACAGTATCCATCCAGTATCCGGTTCCATAGGCCGGCTGCTGTGCGTTAAGCAGGGTGTAAACGGGTCCGCACACAAGCGAGTCAACAGGATCAACCAGTTCAATGGCCGGCTGAATACTGCTGAAATAAACATTTACAGAATCGTAGCCATAGCATACCCCGTTAAATTCTGACCAGTACATGGTAACGGTATCGTTTTCTGATGAATATCTTATCCATGTGCATGGCTGTAATTGGTTTTGTGGAGTAATACTACCGTTTGCCGTATCATAATAAGCCACTCCGCCGCCTGGGGCACTCCACTGGCCACCGGTTACCGTGGGTGTTGCACAGATATATGCAAATTTACCGCATACCGAGAAGTCCAGGCCGGCATCGGGCATCGGGACGGTTAGGAAATTTATTGTTATTGTATCGCGATCAAAACAACCTGTATTTGCGGCGTTCATTTCTTTCCAGATAAACTGGTAAGTTCCATATTGAGATACGGTTACTGTTGAAACAGGATTTGTTGTCGGAATAAAATTTGCAATTCCGGGACTTGGATTAATTTGCGACCAGATACCTGCAGGATTATCCAGACTCCAGCTACCTTCGAAATCATATGCTTTACCGCAAACGGAAGAATCTATACCTGCATAGGCAACCGGAATATCATAAAAAGTTATTCTTGTTGAGTCAACGCTCGAACATCCTTGTCCGTTTTGAGCAACATAATAAAGCCAGTATTCACCAACAGAAAGATGATAGCCGGAATGCCCCATGGTAGAAATATCAACTACTGCTGTATCTGAGATCGGATTAGGGCCAAGAATAATCTGTGGCCCGGTAGGTAAGGCATACCAGTATGCAGAAATAATTCCACTACCAATAGTATCAGCATGCATAGTTGCTTTTACTCCGCAAATATCCTGTGTTGGACCTGCTTCAGCGTGGGGTGGACGAAGGAAGGTGATGTTAACAACGTCATTATCAGTACAAACTCCATTTTGTGCATGCCAGGTAAAAGGCGCTGTATAAGAAGATCCTGTATAATTCGGAATAATAATTCCCGTTTCCGGCTCTGTATAACCATCCACATAAATTACACCGCTTGGTCCGCTCCAGTATCCGTTATAAGTGCTGTCTGCAGAAAGAGTATAGCGGTTACCACAGGCTGTTGCGTCAGGGCCTGCATTGGCAACAGGAACCTGTAAAAAATCAATGGTAACAGAATCGATATCTGAACAACCATTATTTGTTTCTGTCCATGCATAAGTAAATGATCCATACCCTCCGACAGTAACCTGGGAAGTAGCGCTGGATGGGTCTGAAACACCCGGACCATTCCAGTTCCCGGTTCCGGTAGTACTGAATGATGCATTCATGAAGTAAGTTAAGCCGCAGATAGAAGTGTCGGGACCGGCGTTAGCAGAAGGATTTTGTATAAAAATTACGGTAACAACGTCTGAAGAATCACACGGGCCATTTACCTCATCCCAGCGATAGGTATAAGTTCCGGGTAAAGAAACGGCTAATGTTGATGTGTCCCGGTGAATGTCTCCATAAGAAGTTATACCTGGACCGGTTAGCTGGGTCCATGTTCCTACATAGCTTGGATCATCGGGAGTTGTTGCCTGAAATTGTCCCTGAAGTCCGCAGAAAGTGAGATTCGGACCGGCATCGGGTGTCGGAAAGATACAACAATTTGGTGTACCTGCACCAAGAACCTGTATATACTGTGTTGTTGTTGAACTTTGACAGCCTTCAGCTGACTGCACCAGCAATGTTACGGGATATGTGCCTGCCGAATTCCAGGTTATTGTATATGGTCCGGGACCTGGCTGAGTTCCGGAAAGAATGGTTGCCCCGTTAAAATTCCACGCGTAGGTTGCGCCCGGCTGAGATACTCCTGTGTAAACAATAGCGCTCGGAAGACCTGCACAAATGGGACTCTGAGCTGTAAACGTTGAGGTTGGAGTTGCATTTACAGTAACATTAATATTGTCTGTTGCTGTTGCACCGCAGGCATCAGTTGCAGTAACTGTGTAAGTATGAGTCCCGACAACAGGGCTTGTTGTAACATTTGTATTCGTTCCCAACCCGTTGCTCCAGTTATATGTTAAGGGAGCGATACCTCCTGCGCCGGCTACGCTGAATGAAACGGGCTGTGCCCCATCGCAAATTGTCTGATCGGAAGTTACGGTTGCCTGAACAGGTGTGTTATCTGTAATATTCAGAGTAATGTCCTGGGTTCCGCAAGCAGATGTTTGTACATGCAGTACTACCGTCTCAGTTCCTTCATTTAATCCATCCATAATGGAATTAATTATAATCCCGGCGGAGTCGGAACCTGCAGGAATTATAACGGAAGTAGGAATGGTTGTATAGTCAACTCCATTAATTGCAGTTCCTCCGATAGTAAATGTAATAGTATCGTTTTGCGTAGCGGGCTGGTTAAGCGTAAAACTGATAATTCCATCAGTACATCCTTCAATTGCATTTAACCCGAGTGTCGGGTTTGTATAATATGAACCAAGATTAACAGCATCAGAGGAAAAACTATTAGCTTCAAGAAATACTCCCGAATCGAAAATTCCATCATAAACATCACACACAGCAAGCTTAATATGATACCATTGGCATGGCTGAACGGTTGCAGTTGCCGTTAATACTGTAGTAAAACCATCATAAATAATAGTACTCCCGGTACAATTATCAACATAAAAAGTACAACTATTACATGGGCCGCTTGCACAACCAGAATATGGTCCCCCATTGTTTACGCTATTAATTGCAACATAATTTGTTGTAAATGGTATTAGTGCAATGTTTGCAGAATTACCTGAAAAAGGTCCTGTAATTCCGGGTCCGCTGATAAAAAAGCCAAAGACATCATTATAATTAGAGTTTACATAATCGTTATATTCCTCAGATGAAAACACATATCTAAAACTTACAGTGTTTGATAAGGGCTGAAAATCGAACTGAAGTATTGCAGCATCATACGAGTTTGATACAGTTGTACCTAATAATTGAGCTAAGTCTGCATCTCCGGCAGCTGAATAATCTACGTTTATTTGAGATGATGATGGGTTTGGAGTATTATTAACATCACCTGATGATATTATAACTCCATTTGTAATACCAAGATTTGTGGTAATACCATTACTGAATTCACCAATCTGAATATTTGAACCTGAGGTAGTTCCTGTAAAAGTAACATTGTTTACCAAAACACCTCCTCCAACTAATACGTTTTGTACTAATTGAGTTGGGGTTTGACCTGTGTTTATAAGTAATTGAGCATTTAATTTATTTACTGCAAAAACTGTAAATAAAATTATTACTGTTTTTATTAATCCGTATTTCATATGATTATAAGTTTTCAATTAATACTTTATTGTTGTCAATAATTACTTCGCTTACTTTCATAAACTTAAAAAAGTACTTAAAATAATCATCTTTAGCATATTTATAAAGGACTCCGGTTGCTTTCCAGTTATTGGTTCCTTCAATGGGAGTAAGTTTAAATTCTTCTACACCACGGTATCCGCTCATAGATTTCGAGAGATTATCAGCATGTCTTTGACTTTCAATTCCGGAAATTTCAAAGGTTATAATATGTTTGCCTGCATCATTAACCGAATAAATACTATTGTTTATCTTGGTTATACTGACACTTAAGCCATTGTTTTGCGCAAAAGATACGCTTGTAAAAAAAAGAAAAAGTGAAATAATTGCTAAAGAAAATACTTTTGTTTTCATATTCATTAATTATTCTTGTTTTCTATTAAGTAAGTCAATTATCTGCCTCATTTGGTTGCCTGAAAAAGTTTTTTTCTTGATTTTTTTTGCAGAAAATTTATAATCAATTGAAATAGACGTTAAAAAATTTGGGCGAAATATACAAAATAACCTTATTTTTAGCAATTGTAATCGACATTTTAAGTTTATATTTGAAATGATGAATATGAAAAGTCTGATAATATTTATTTTTTTCTCGTGTTTTACAATTTCAGTATTTAGCCAGGAGGAAGAAAATGATGGTGCCGATACGGTTGGTATTTCAGGCTATATATCTCCTTTCTTTCAAATTACCAATATGATAAAACAATCGTATTTTGTGGGTGGAACAGGAGCTATTTTCCTTGATCAGAATTTTTTTCTGGGTGGATTTGGAACTACCATGTCAAACTATTTTAAAACGGAAAAAGGTAAATATGCCGGAAATGAACTCGATTTGGGCGGAGGTGGAATAATTATGGGATATATTTTTTATCATGCTAAAAAAATCCATCCCGTTGTAACTCTTTGGGGTGGAGGTGGAAGTATATCGATAAGCGATGCCAATAAAGTCAGGAACAAAGATGCATATGATGATTTTTTATTGATTAACGGTACCCTTGAGCTGGAATACAGACCTTTAAAGTTCCTCTCGATGGGAGTTGGTGTTCAATATCAGAAAGTTTCCGGTTTATTTCTGGATGGTTATTCAGAAAAAGATTTTAGCGGCCCCGGGTTTTATTTTAATATAAAGGCAGGATTGTTTCAATAAAATCTTGTCAGGATACGATTACCGTATTATCTAACTAAAAATAATTTATTTCAACTTTTTTTCCGGTTTCCAATTCCTGGATTTTTGACAATAAATTATTGGCCAGACGACTGGCTCCCAATCTGAAAAATTCCGGGTTTAACCATTTTTCTCCGAGAACTTCTTTAACAATTGCAAAATAAATAAGTGCCTGTTCAGGAGTTACAACCCCGCCGGCCGGTTTAATACCAATCATTCTTCCGGTTTTTGTAAAGTATTCCTTAATGGCATTTACCATAACATAAACGGCTTCAGGTGTTGCTGCCGGTTCCATTTTTCCGGTCGATGTTTTAATAAAATCGGCGCCCGCTTCCATAGTAAGCATACTTGCAAGGTAAATATCATCAAAGGTAGGAAGAGCGCCTGTTTCGAGAATTACTTTTACATGAGATTTACCGGCGGCGGTTTTTATAAGAGCAACTTCATCGGCCACTTTCTGGAAATCTTTTTCAAGGAATTTTCCTACTGAAATTACCATATCCACTTCAGTTGCTCCTTTTTCAACGGCAATGGTGGTTTCAGCCAGTTTTACCGCAATAAAGGTCTGAGAGGAAGGAAATCCACCGGTAACAGAAGCAATATTAAAGTTTTTGATTTTTACCGTGTTTTTTACCAGTTCAACAAATGATGGATAAACACAAATAGCAGCTACATTTCTGTAGCCGGGAAACCGGGACTCAAAATGGTTTACTTTTTCACACATGGCCGATACTTTGGCATTTGTATCCTGTGTGTTTAAGGTGGTAAGGTCGATAAGATTCAGAATGGTTTTTAGGTTCCCGACAGAACAAAGTTTTTCTGATTCTTTTGTGATTCTGGCTACTTCGGAAGTAACAAACTCTTTTGAGAAAGTCATATTAAGGTTATTTTAGGGCACAAAAATACATGATTTATTTCGTAATAAGTTTTGGAAAAAAACGAACTGGAATTGCATCTTTTTTAAAACTTATTTATATTTGTAAAACTAAATCGATTAAACTTATTTATTATGAAAAACATAACACTTGCAATTACTGGATTGATTTTCTGTTTTTCGTTAAAAGCCCAATACAACTGTTCAGGCAACCGTTATGTGGATAGTTTATTTACTGTAAGTGTAACACAGAATGTGTTGTATGGAAATAATAAACTTTATACAGGTGTATATACAGATTTGTTTATGGATATTTATACCCCCGATAACGATACAGCAACAGCCCGGCCTCTTATTATTTTTGCCCCGAAGGGAAGTTTTCTTCAGTGCGATAAGGCCGAATGGACCATGCAGCAGCTATGCCGGCATTTTGCTGCAAGAGGGTATGTTACTGCTTCAATAAATTACAGGGTTGGCGTGGATTATGTGCAGGCTCTTACTAATCCGCAGGGAGAATTTTTTAAAGCTGTAATGAGAGCTTTTCATGATTACAAAGCGGCTATCCGTTTTTTCAGGAAAGATGCAGCAACAACTAATACATATAAAATTGATCCCAATATGATTATTGCCGGGGGAAGTTCGGCCGGGGCCATAACGGCGCTTCATGTAGCTTATCTCGACCAGGTTTCAGAAATCCCTGCCCAGATTGATACAACCGGACTGGGGGGAATTGAAGGTTTAACCGGGAATGCAGGTTATTCCAGTTCTGTGAACTATGTTGTAAATCTTTGCGGGGCTATTGCAGATACCAGCTGGATTCAGGCAGGTAATGTTCCGCTTATCAGCATGCATGGCAATCTGGACACAGAAGTTCCTTATGGTACGGCAGTTGTTACCATGATTGTACCCATTACCGAAGTGGACGGAAGCGCTTCCATTAAACCAAGGGCAGACCATCTCGGAATAGAAAATCCGTTTTATACTTTCTGGGGAAAAACCCACATTCCATACGATCCCAATGCCGGTGGAAGTTATCTCATGTATATGGATACCGTTCTGAACTATGTCAGGACTAATCTCTACAACTGGATTTGCACAGCAAGCGGGGTTAATGAAAACAATTTAGCTGAATCGGTGAAGATTTATCCGAATCCCGCAACAGACCGGGTAACAGTTGAGTTTCCTTCTCCACTTCAGAATTCATCAGAAATAGTTCTTTCCGATCTTTCAGGAAAAACCATATTATCGGGCAAAGCAAATAAAGGCGCATCAGAAATCACTCTTTTTACAGATAAGATAAAGCCAGGGATGTATTTGCTTTGTACAGGAACACAGGTAACAAAGTTAGAAATCAGGTAAGTTTATTCCATTAACTTATCAATAATCTGTTGCAGACGTTTTGTACGGGTTTCTTCTTTTTTCGCTTCGGAATAGTAAATAACATATTCCTTTTTATGACTGTATGAATATTTTTCGAATTTAGCTTTAGCCCCGGGATTTTTATCCAGGGCATCCTGCAGTTCCTTAGGAATCACAACCGTTCTTTCTTCTTTATCTTCTTCAATTACAACGCGTACCGCTTCTCCGGGTTCTTTTCCAATAGCTGTGCGTACTTCTTTATTAAGTCCTATCCAGTGGCATGTACTACCCATTTTTACCAATGAACCGCGGTATAAGTAACCGTCAAACCATGCTTTTACCTTTACCTGCCCTTTTTTGCCGAATTCTTTTTCCACATCATAAGGAAATTCGACGTAACCCGAATTTACAGATTCATGTTTTATAATGACAGCATCAAATTCATACTTTTTCATAAGCTAATTTTTGATTAGTCTTTCTTTCCATACAAATTTTCCGAAAAGTGAATAAACTGCAATAATAAAAGAATAAATAAAATAAATCAATGGAAGCAGGAAAAAATATCGTAAAATTCCTTTCTCCTTATAGAATTTTGCTGCATAGAACATCAGGGGAACTTCAATTATTGTTTTCAGTAATATTATTCCAAGAAAACAATAGAAAAGAGTTTTTGAAAAAAAAGAACCGAACATTAAAAAAGTCAAAGTACAAACCAATGAAAACACAATTACCGAAGTCCATACAGACATGTTATTTTTGTACCCTCTTGCTTTGGATGCCCATCTGACCCGCTGATGAAAAAAATCTTTTATGGTTCCGGGTGGAGGTGTTGTTACAATTGCATTTTCCGAAAAAAGAAACCTTATTTTTTCGGGAGGTAATTTCTTAATAGCAGAGTGTAGGAGGAATGTGTCGTCGCCGGAAGCAAAAGAGTTTTGACTTTCCAAAACAGTTTTCTCCCATAATGTTTTTGTAAAAGCCAGGTTTGCACCGTTACAAATAAAAGGTAACTGAATTTCGGCAGCGCCGGCCCCGGAAGCCTGCAGGGCAAGAAAATCGACGGAAATCAATTTCTGCAATAACAAATTATTTGTAAAATGTTTTACAGGTGCAATTATAAATTCCGGTTTTTCTTTTTCGTAAAACAGGAAAAGTGTTTCGAGCCACTTTTTGCCGGGAATACAATCGGCATCGGTGGTAACAATTAATTCACCCCGGGCAATTGAAATTCCATATTTCAGACCCGCTTTTTTTCCCGTCAGATCATCCGGTAATGATATGAGATGGCATTTGTTTAAATTAAAATTGCATATTGTTTGCAAAGTGTTATCGGTAGAGTGGTCATCAATAATTATAAGCTCGTAATTCCGGAATGTTTGATTTGTAATAGCTTCAAGCAAATGGGAAAGGGTTTTTTCTTCATTCCTGACAGCGACAATTACCGATACCAGCCTGGAAGAAGGAACTACATCAGCGTTAAATAATTTCATTCTGACCCATCCGGCAGTATACATGGCAATCAGTATCGCATAAGTAAGGAAAACAAGATATGCGGCCAAACAAATCCAGACCATTTTAAAGGATAATTAAAAATGTCTAAATTTACAACTTAAAACATTATCTTTAAAAATTTGGATATTGTTGTATTTCAGGATATTTTAAATTCATTAAATTTAATTATAAAATGTACAACGATAAAATTCTTTCTGTTACCGGGGACGTGAAATGGATAGGTATATTGGATTACGAACTTGTAACTTTCGATGTGGTTATGGAAACCAAATACGGAACAACTTACAATTCGTATTTTATCAATGCCGAGAAAAAGGTTATTATCGAAACCGCCAAAGAAAAGTTTTCGGATATTTATCTTGATAAAGTTAAAAAACTGGTTAACCCCGAAAGTATTGATTATGTGGTAATGAATCATACCGAACCTGATCACTCCGGTTGTTTAAGACATTTGTTGAAAATTGCACCACAGGCAACAGTAGTAGGGAGCGGAAATGCTATCCGGTATTTACATGATATTGTGGATGTGCCATTTAAATCACTACAGGTGAAGGACGGAGATACATTAAACCTCGGAAACAAAACCCTACGTTTTATTGGTGCACCCAACCTTCACTGGCCCGATACGATATATACATACCTGGAAGAAGAAAAATTATTATTTACCTGCGATTCATTTGGTTCCCATTTTTGTCACCAGAAGATGTTTGACGATCTTGTTCCTGATTTCGATGATGCTTACGAATATTATTTTGATGTGATTCTGAAGCCATACAGTAAGTTCATGCTGAAAGCCATCGAAAAGATTAAGCCTCTGGAAATACAGGCAATCTGCACAGGCCACGGACCCATTCTTCGTTCAGACTGGAAAAAGTATGTTGATTACGCAGAAAAATTATCGCAAAGATATTTACAGGAAATAACCCCTGAAAAGAGAAATATTTTAATTGCGTTTGTTTCAGCCTATGGGTATACACGCCAGATGGCAGAGGCATTTGCAGAAGGTATAAGGCTTGAAGACAATGCCATGAATGTAGATATGGCGGATGTTGAAAGCATGAGCCTGGGTGAAATTGATGCAAAACTGACAAAGGCTCACGGAATAATTGTAGGCTCGCCGACCCTGAATCAGAACATAATGTTACCGGTTTATAACATTTTCTCGATGATTAACCCGATTCGCGAACACGGGAAACCGGCCTTTTCTTTCGGTTCCTATGGATGGAGTGGCGAGGCGGTAAAAATAATAGACGCTTCCCTGAAAGCTTTAAAGTTAAATGTTATTAGAGAGGGAGTTGCTGTAAAATTTTTCCCCTTTGGAAAAACCCGTGATATGCTCGTTGAGCATGGGCGGGAATTTGCTCGTGTTGTAGCGGAACAGAAAGAATTAAAAGATTGCTGAAAAGAGGGTATTTAACAAATTTCCTTATGAATTCCAAAATGAATAAAAAATGAAAAATAAAATAGTTCCCGGTGAATTGGTAAAAGGAATTCTGGAAGGAAATATAACTTTTCTGAGCCGGGGAATAACATTTGTCGAAAGCACTTTGCCCGAACACCGGGAAATTGCCCGCAAACTGGTTGAAGCATGCCTTCCTTATGCCGGAAAATCAACCAGAATTGGCATAACAGGTGTCCCCGGGGTAGGCAAAAGCACATTTATTGAAACATTGGGTAAGTATGTTACATCCTTGGGCCATAAGTTAGCCGTTCTGGCAATCGATCCCAGTAGTGAAAAGTCAGGCGGAAGCATACTGGGAGATAAAACCCGCATGGAAGAACTTTCCAACGATCCCAATGCTTTTATCAGGCCCAGCCCTTCCTCGGGAACACTGGGAGGTGTGGCAAGGCATACGCGCGAATCGATAATATTATGTGAGGCAGCAGGGTTTGATGTTATCTTTATAGAAACCGTAGGGGTGGGACAATCCGAAACCGTGGTTAATTCAATGGTCGATATGTTTCTCCTGTTGATGCTTGCGGGAGCAGGCGATGAATTGCAGGGAATGAAACGCGGAATTATGGAGATGGCCGACATTATTGCCATAAACAAAGCCGATGGATCAAATAAAAAGAAAGCAGAAATGGCTGCTGTAGAATATCGGAATGCTCTTCAGTTATTCCCTGTTTCTGAATCGGGATGGAAGCCTCAGGTGGTTACCTGTTCGGCTGTAACAAAGCTGGGAATTACCGGATTATGGGAACTTACAGAAGAGTATTTTAATACAATCAAACATTCTGGTTATTTCAGACTCCGCCGTAATTTACAGGCAAAAAACTGGATGTATGAAGTAATTTACGGAAGAATAAAAGAAAAATTTTATAACCAGCCCGGGATAAAACAGAAATTATCTGAAATGGAACAGAAAGTATTGTCGGGCGAGGTTTCCCCGGTAACCGCTGCCGGTATAATTATAGGCCCTCAGGGTTGATAGCCGGGATACCTAATATCTTTCCGGAAGTGAAAAATAATATCTCAGGTGCAGTTCAAAAATCAATATTTAACCAGAAAGCAATATAGTCCGTGATGACTATATTATTATTGGCTTTAATAGTGATTTTCAATCTTTAAAACATAATTTCTCTTTGTTTTTTCATAAATTTACAGACCATATTTTCTGAAAGATAGAGATAGAATGTCCATAAAAAGATCTTTGTTCCTGATGTTGTTTTCTGTTCTTATTCTTTTGGAAAATTGTAAAGGACAAAAAAATACAGAAATGGAAAAACCGATAAACCGTCCTGCTTATGTTGCAGGTAAATTTTATTCTGCCGATAAAAGAGAGCTTACAGGCGATCTGAAAAAAATGTTTTTAAATGCAAAACCTTCCACGTATTTAAATGTAGTTGCCGTTATCTCTCCTCATGCCGGTTATGTGTTTTCAGGCACGGTGGCTGCCTCAGCCTTTAACCAGGTAGACAATAAAAAACAATATAAAAATATTTTCATCCTGGCATCCAGTCACCAGGTGGCATTTGCTGGGGCTTCGGTATATTGCGATGGAAATTACGAAACGCCCCTGGGAGAAATAAAGGTTAATACTCAGTTGGGAAAAGATATGGTAAATAATCATAAAGATATTTTTCAGAATTATACCCGCGCTCACATGGGTGAACATTCTATTGAAGTACAATTGCCATTTTTACAATACAAACTCGGGAACAACTTCCAGATTGTGCCGATTATATTGGGAACCGATGACCCGGCAGAATGCAAAAAAATTGCCGAAGCCTTAAGACCTTATTTAAATAGCGAAAATTTATTTGTTATAAGCAGCGATTTTTCCCATTATCCTTCTTTTGAAAATGCAAAAAAAGCAGACAAACAAACATCCGATGCCATTATTACAAACAATCCCAATTCACTGATAAATGCCATTGCTCAAAACAAAAAAGAAAATATTTCAGGTCTGGTTACCAGTTTGTGCGGCTGGACTTCGGTACTTACTTTTATGTATATGACTGAAAGCAATCCTGACTTCACATACCACAACGTTCAGTATTTAAACAGTGGCGATTCACCTTACGGTGATCACGACAGGGTAGTTGGTTACAATGCTATTGCTGTTGTCATGAAAAAGGGAAACAGAGATGAATTTTCTCTTTCGGAACCGGATAAAAAACAATTGCTCAAAATTGCCAGAACTTCCATAGAACAATATTTGGGTGGAAGTAAATCAATAGAAACAGATACGTCCGGTTTAAGCCGGAGTGGTAAAACAAAATGTGGCGCCTTTGTATCGTTACATAAAGAGGGGAAACTAAGAGGATGTATAGGAAGTTTTTCGGAAGACAAGCCGCTTTACCTGGTGGTTCAGGAAATGGCGCTGGCGTCGGCTACCAGAGATAGCCGTTTTCCGGCAGTAAAAAAATCAGAAATGGATTCCATTGAGATTGAAATATCGGTTCTCACGCCCATGAAAAAAATAAACTCTATTGATGACATAGAACTGGGAAAGCATGGGATATACATTAAAAAAGGTTTTCGTTCCGGTACTTTCCTCCCCCAGGTAGCAACTCAAACAGGTTGGACAAAAGAAGAATTCCTGGGCCATTGTTCCTTGGATAAAGCAGGAATAGGATGGGATGGATGGAAAGAGGCTGAGGTATATGTATACGAAGCGCTGGTTTTTAAAGAGGCGAATTGAAAATTATTGTATTAACGGATCTATTTTTAATATGTTTTTTACAGCTGTATAAACCTGGTTTGGTTTAAATGGTTTTTCCAGGAATTCAAAGTACCCATGTAGTTTATTGAAGGTATCAAATTCATTAATTGCTCCGCTTTGTATAATAATAGGAATGTTTTTATTAATCGAATGAATATGTTCAATAGCCTGTTTACCTCCCATTATGGGCATGCTTAAATCCATAAAAATAAGATCAACAGATGGATTGGATTTAATAAAATCAACAGCATTTAACCCGTTATTGGCCCAATGAAAATCGGCGCCTGTTTTTTCGAGAACCGCATGAATATACCTGTAACATGTATAATCATCATCGGTAATTAGTATTTGCTTGCCTTTTAGAAGATCTGTCTCCATATTATATATTACATGTATTATTTAAAGAAAATCGGGCCTGGGGGGCTGCAATATTAATTTGAATTAATATTTGCAACCGGTACCCGGGCCTTCTGGAACACACAAAAATTAACCTCTTTTTACTTTTTTGGCGGAGGCGGTGGTGGAGGTGTTGGTGGATCATCGAAGAACCTGAATGGCCTTTGGTTTTTCAGTTTTGTTTTCATAAAATTTTGGTTTTTAAGGTTAATAAAAGGACAGTTCTATATATATATATCGCAGAAAGGGTCAAAAAGTGATTCATTTTGATGTAAAATCATTGCCCTGCGCCGGTTTCCCGAGGGTACCCCCCCTGTAAAAATATTTAATGTCATTTTCCGATCGTTGCATGTTGATTGTCAATAGATTGTGTTGTGCTGGAGAAATAAATGATTTAATTAATCATAATTTTACCGGCCTTCAATTGCGGCGCATAATTTTTTCTTGTCATTTTACAATGTAAGTTTTTTGAAAAATGGTTAGGTTTGATTCCTTGAATTCTTTGCAAAAAAATAAAATTAATGAAACGTTTATGCACGTTGTTTGTTTTACACTTCCTTTTATTTGTATTGCCTTTAAAGGGCTCCGCCCAGAACACTATTTCCGTTAAAAAGCATATTTTAACCATCTTTTCCGAAGCAAAAAAATGTTATTTAAATCATAAACTGGACAGTTCGGTATTTATTTTAAATAAAGCATTGGATTTTGCAGAAAAAAATAATTTAAAAGAAGAAAAATCCAAAGCCCTGTTGGGTCTTGCTGAAGCATATATCAGCAAAAATAATTTAGTTAAAGCCGGGTATTATCTTGATGTTGTCGAAATTATTAATTCTGATAAACAAAACAGGGAATTATTATTTAATTTTTATTCATTAAAAGGCAAGTATTTTTTTAATATTAATGAATATAAAAAAGCCTTCACCAGCCTTGAAAATGCAAGAAATATTTCTAAAAAAACATATCCCGATTCCATTTTAATTGAGATGGAAATGTATTCCGGCCTGGCAAAAGTGTTCCTGGGTCAGAAAAAAGAATCAGTTAAATATTTCGACAAGGTAATTGGTGCAGGTAAAAATTACATGAGATTATATTCCTATGAAATGGTTTACTCGCTTTAT
>JBBIRU010000073.1:0-16501 GCA_037441645.1 Bacteroidota bacterium | reverse complement strand
TGATTTTTAATTTTAAACTTTCACTGAAACGTCGGATGGGTTGTCTATTTTTTAACATATCTACTTGTTTTTTTGTAGACATATTTTAGGACGTCACATTTTTTATAAATGAAGCATAACGGTTGAAGCTACGAAACGACGAGCATTTACATGCAGATTGTGTCCGTTAAGAATTATATTTAATGTAAAAGTTGTCAAGTTGCATACCACTGCTCGTTGTTTTCGCAGGTGGTGTTATGCTTTCGTGCGATTTTGTCAGTTGGGTCAAACTAAATCTCTTTTCCGTTTAGATTTTGTCAAAGGGAGTCTAATTTTGTTTTTTTTACTTTTTATTTCTTTCATCAGTTTTCTGAAGTCAGCAAGCTCTTCTTCAGTCCATGGTTCAGATTTTACAGTAAAGTCAACATCTCTTGGTTCTTTAATAAGTCCCATAAATTTATGATTTAAAATATTGTGAAATTAATTTTATTGCAGCATTTGTCTGAATAAACATGCGTAGTCCACGGAAATGAGTTGCTCCAAGTGAATGTTCGTAATGTTTAATTAATTCTGTCTTAGCGTCAAATGCTATAAATCCTTCGTAACCTTTGTCAACCGAAACTTTACAAGCAAAAGCTACAAGATTTCCCGGAACACCAAAATATATTTTGTCTTTGCCTTTGTTAAATTTTGCACTCTCTATCAAATGCATAAAAATATGATCTTGCTTATCTTCAATACTTAGCAGTCCCTGAATAATGGTTGGGTTATTTGTCGTTGTGAGTTTATAAACTGTTTTACTTTTATCATGGAGTTCTTTAGTCCAATCGAATACCCAACCAGATTTTTTAATTTGAGCAATATCCTTGATAGTTAATTTAACTATTTCTGTGTCAAAAACTTCTCCAGTAGAAGTATTTTCAATTGAATTAGTCAATTTGTCGACTATAAAATCAAGTCCTTTTTGTTTCTCCCTTTTCATTTAGCTAAGATACAAAGAAAATGTTAAAAAATAAAATTTATTTCTAAGGTCAATTTGCGCATGTAAGCCTGTTGTTTGGCAGGTGGTGTCAACGGTTCGTTGTTCTTTGCCTATCAAATCTTCAAAAAATCACCGTCAATTATTAAAAGTTTTACGCCATTTTTTGAAACTGAACGATGTGAACTCAATACAGGTCATCCCTTGACTTATTAATGGGGTCGTCAATTAATACCAAAGTGAAATTTATAAGAGTCCAAACCGGACGAATTATAATTTCTACTTTGGTTTATGCCGATTGATTTATACTTATTGGATTAAAATATAAATCACATCGGTATAAGTCCTATATTAAAATTTAAAAACATTGTCACTATTGCATTTAATAAAATATTCACGACTTATATCTTGCTCCCATTAATAACATTTAAACAACAGCTTCTGCGAGAACTTCTGCTATATCTTTTACTTCAACTTTTTTACCTGAATTGCTGCTATGGCATGTCTGAACAAAGGTTTTCTTGCATAACGGACATGCAGTTATAAGTTTATCCGGTTTAGACACACATAACTTTTCAGCTGCATCTGTTGCCATTTGCTCTTTATCATTAAACCCGGCCGGTAAATTAGCTAAACTGCTTCCGCAACAAATTGCCATTTCTTTTTCATATTCAGTTTTATTCATGGTTGCAATTTTACCAAGAAGTTCGCGTGGCTGGTTATATACACCGGCGCCTCTTCCCAGATCACATGGATCGTGATAAACTGCCGAAAAATTCATATTCGCAGGCTTTAACTTACCAATCTTTACTAATTCATTTAAAAATTCTGTATGGTGTTGAACCTGTATATTTAGATTATACTCTTCTTTAAATATTTTATAACAAATAGGACAAGAAGTCACCAGCAGCCTGGCTCCTGTATTCATAATTATTTCACGATTTTTACCGGCAAGTATATTCGCATCTTTTTCTTTTCCTGACAACTGCAATGGTCGCCCACAACAAATACTTGCATCTTCATCCATAAACCAGAAATTAATTTTCGTCTTTTGTAACAATGTTACCATTGATTTTTTAATAGAAGGAGTAAGATGGGTCATGCATCCGGCAAAATAAATCACATCTGCCTTCTCAGATACGGTTTCCTGCAAATATCCGAACTCGGCTCCCTTTACATCAAATAATTCATTTCGCTTAACTCTCCTGATTGCATTAATACCAATCCCAACCGGACAAACTTCCTGGCAACGACCGCACATCAGGCAATCATAAAGTCCCTGTTTGCCTTTTTTATTAAAGCGGACAGATTGTAAAAAATAAGCAGGTAACATTTTATTTCGCTGGGTTGCAGCATACACCTGGCAAGCATCGAGGCAGATTCCACAGCGCGAACATGACTGAACTTCTATTTTAGAAAAACCCGAATATTTTTTCTCTGTTTTAAAGCCCGCTCTTCTAAGTGTTATTAATACCATTTCGGTTGGTATGTGCATATACCTACTGTATGGTAACATTATAAAAAACACAAATAAAGCTATGGAATATGTCCACCATAGAGAATATTCCAGTTGGTTTACCGGCATGAATGAAGCAAAGAAGTGGCCTAAATTTCCGGTTAAAAATCCTCCATTATTATATTGCGCAGAAGTAAAGCTTTCTGCCAAAAGCCTTAATGGAAAAACACACCATAGAGAAATAAGCGCAAGTATATCAACTAATTTCAATTTCGTAGTATGCTTTATTCCAAACATCTTTTTGTATATCCTTTTTGCCATCGCCAACACCAGTCCCGATAAAATATACAGTAATATTAAGTCCATAATAAACTTAAATGCACTTACATATGGAAAATTATCAATATTATGATTAAAGAATTTAAAAAAAATGGGTTCATAAAACATATTAAATGCATGATGACTATGCCATTTTGATTCTACCGTTCCTCCTATTATCAGTAAAAACCATCCAAATGCAAAACTGCTGTGCATATACCCTAACATCGGATTAATTTTAAAAATCCGCCTGTGTAGCAGAACTTCCATGAAAATTTCTTTAACAACTAAGAAAATTTTCAGGCTGAAAATAATCTTAATGATTCTAATTCTCTCTACTCTTTCATGAGAGAATATCCAGCGGAAATATTTCCACAAAATAAGCATAATGACTATTACTAATCCAATACTAAACGGCAAAACAAAAGGGTCGTAGTTCATTATTTATTGGAATGAAGAAATTTCCGGGTCTGAAAAATAATATTACGTGTATTAATTCCTTTGGGACAGGCTAAAGAGCATTTCCCGCAAAGCATACACTTTTTAATTTCGTTTGCAATATGAACCTTATCTCCTCTTCTGACATAAAGCATAATTTTATGCAGATCGAACCGGGTAAACTGTCCTGCAGTGCATGTGGCAGAGCATGTTCCACATCCGATACACAAAGAAATGGAAGGTTCTACGCGTTTTAAAAAATAGAATAATGTACGATCGTTAACATCATAATTAATTTGCCTGTCTTCCTGTATTTTATACCCAAATTCAGTCATTCTTATTTATTAATTCTCGATTCTGTAGTATAATGGTTCAGATAACTTGCAATTTCTGCTGCTGCAGCCCTGGCATCATTAATAGTATTTGTAATGGTTCTCGGAGCAGTTGATGTACCGGCAACAAATACACCTGTTTTATTTGTCACATTTGAAAGTGTATGTTCATCTGCAACTTCAATAAAGCCATTAGAGTTTGTTTTAAGGTTTAACATTTCAGCAATTTCCTTTGTTCCTTTACTTGGTTCAAAACCTAACATTAATACAAGTAAATCAACCGTCATCTTAAGCGGGCGGCCTACCAAAGTATCTTCAACTTTAACAAGCAAGGAACCATCCATTGTTTCGTTTGCTTCTGAAAGTCTTCCGCGGATAAAAGTAACACCGTATTTCTCCTGGGCTTCATTATATAGTTCCTCGAATTTTGAACCGTACATTCTTAAATCCATATAGAAGCAATAAGTTTCGCAATCCGGAAGGTGTTCGCGGATTTCTGTCGCCTGTTTTACAGCTGTAACACAGCATACTTTTGAGCAATAAACATTGCCAACCTTTCTGTCGCGAGAACCGACACAGTGCACAAATCCAATTCTTTTTGGTTTTTTTCCCTGTTTATTTACAATAGGCTTGCCGCTTAAAAACATGGCTTCGAGTTCGGCAGAAGTAATAACATTATCATATATTCCGTAGCCGTACTCTTCTTTCCTTCGTGCATCAAACAAATCATACCCGGTTGTTATCAATAATGCATCTGCTTCAAATATTTCATTCTTATGATTAGTCACAAAGTATTTTCCATTTTTTGAGTCAATTTTTGAGATATTTGCCCAGGTATGAACATTTATTTTTTCGTGAATTCCTTTTTCAAGAAAGGTCAGCACTTCACTGCCTAGGCGTTTTGTGGGAAAAAGTCGTTCCCAGTTCAAAAGATGACCGCCCAGCTTTTCATCTTTTTCAAATAATGTAACATTAAACCCCATAGCCGAGAGATAAGCAGAAGCTTCCATTCCTGCTATTCCACCTCCGATTATTATTACGCTTTTGTTCATTTATAAAAGTTATTAATTCTGTAAAACAGATGGTCTTTTTGGCTCTCCCAGATTCTTGCCATTGAGTCCTAAATATTTAGCCGAGGGGTCATATGTCACCCCCATTTTCTGTAAAACCGGCTCGCACGATACCTGGTGCACCTGTAAACCGATATCCCACGGATCATATCCTAAAACCAACCCGGCTACTTCCTCATATGTAAAAACCGGAATTCCCTGACCGTTTTTGCCATATGTTTTACCATTCATTTCACTGATGGCATATTGCCATTTATCAAGAAACATCGGACAACCCGGACAATTTGTTATTATCATATCGGGTTCATAGGGTTCCATTGATTCGAACTTTTTATGTGAACAACCTATAGAATAGCCACGGTTTGCCTGAATCAGGTACTGTCTGAAACCAAAACCGCAGCAATGCCGCCTTTCGGGATAATCAATTACTTCACCGCCCCACTCCTCAACCATACCGATAAGCACATAAGGAAACTCCGCTCCCCCTACACCTTTAGCCGGGAACATTTTTGAATAATGGCATCCTATGTGTTCTACTACTTTTAACGGTTTTCCTGTACCGGCATTAACTAATTTATATTTTGCTTTCCGAGCAATTTCTTTACGAAACTTAAATATAACATCGCTTGCATGAGCGACATTCCCAGGAATTTTAAATTCGCGTCCCGTAGCTTTTTTTAAAAATTCCCTGACTTTTGCTTCAACTTCGGGAAAATGGTGCCATGTTTCCAGCACTTCTGAATACAGGCCAAATGAAGTAACACACGATGGAACAAGATTTTCGTATCCGGCTTCTGTCATTAATGCAAACTGACGCGCAATAACCGTCATTGTTGTATCAAATGGCACAATATCACCATGGTATCCAATACCGGTACAAGTGGTATGACAAGGATGTTCAAAGATATCTTTATTTAATTCGTCTTTTAGTATCCGTAAAAATGTAGTTTCTGAACCGGGAAAAAAATTTTGCCTTACACAACTTCTGACATAGAAATACCTGTCATCGGCTATTTCCTTCTGATATTCTTTCCAGATACTTTGTTTTCCTGTCAGTTCCATTTACGGTTTTTAAATTACCATTGACTAATAACTATTAATGATTATTGTTATTTGTTGTATAAATATGTTTCAGATATTCACTGCTTAAACCGGTTCCGATTTCCATACCCATTTCGCCGGCCTTTGACTTAGAGTATTCTTCAATTTTATTAAATCTCTCACTTCCGCCTGTAACATCAAAAATTCTGCAAATTTCATCCAGTGCTTCTTCCGGAATTTTTCTAAGTATTCCAGGTCCTTCAACTTTATAATTACCTCCTAACCGATCAAATATATCTACCCAGTTTTTTTGTTTCCAGTCCCAGACCGGTCCCTGTTCAGGGTGAAGATCAGTCCCAACACCTTCTAAGTAAAGACAGTAACCATGTTTAAGAATCCATTCACCTACCGTTCTTTTTATTGCCAGTTGTTGTCGCCCCTTTTCCGATTCTGTAAAAAATCCTAAGTCCTGTGAAAGTGAGCGCAAGGCCATAATAATTAAACCGGGGACATTTTCTCTCGGACATCTTGTTTTACACGACATACATTCGCCGCAATACCATATTATATCAGACTTCAAAAGTTCTTCAATGCTGTCGTTATCTTTAGTCTGAACCGTATCAACAATTATTCTGGGATCATAGTTATAAAATTCTGAAGCTGCGCAAATGGCAGTACATGTTCCGCAGTTAATACAGGCATTCAGTCCTTCTTCAAAACGTACATCTTTTTTTAATAATTCGTAATACGAATTCATTTTATTAGTCTACTAATTTAGTAGACAAATGTAAAGCCTTTTGAATAATGAGAAAGTACTGTAGAACAATAATAAATATGTTATTAAACCATTTTTTAAGAAAATAACATTATTCTTTTTTCTTAAAACAAATGCTGGCTATAAGCAAAAATCTCCATCATCCAGGCAACGCCCATGTGAACCATAGCTCCGCCGACAATGCTCCTGGTATTATATGCAATAACTCCTAAAATATAACCTCCGAAAATGCTACTGATTGCTTCACCCATGGGCTTTCCGAAATGAAGAAAACAATAAACACTTATCATTGGTAAAACACATTCTTTTCCTAAAAGATTTACCATACCTACAATAAGAGCTCCACGAAAAATCATTTCAACCGTAATAAAATCGAATCCATAGAATACCTCATAAATTCCACCTGACATCCATTTCTCCATTCCAAACACATCATTCTTAATCAGCCAGGGTTTAAATGTCGGATATGTTTGTTGAAAATCAGTTCCGAAAGAAGCCATAAAAATCAAAGGAACCACAATAAACAAAATAAGAAGATATGGCTTTAATTTAAGATTACTGAAACGAATCCACAAAAACCCGCTTTTTGCCGGTTTTAAAACAAACCAGAAAAAAACAAGCGGGAAAAGAATCATAAACACATTCCGGGAATTTATCAGAATCTTTCTGATAAAATACTTTTCATCTGGATCCGAAAAAGTATTGACCACCTGACTATAGAAAGAAAAAAATGCCGAAGCGGCAAGCAAGCTGATAATAAAGACAGTTCTTATCCAGAACCATTTATTAAAAAATATTTCTTTCTTCTTGTTAATAAGCAATACAAACACAGCCACAGGAAAATACGCAACAGAATAATATAAAAAGAAAAAAAGAAAACCTTTAAAAGTGTTTACATAATTATCAAGAATTTTATGTTCGAAATCATATGTATAATTAATAGAAATCAAGCAAGCCAGGTAAACCAGAACCGGTAAATAGGTAACAAGCCTGAAATCTTCTTTCAGGAAATTCTTCAAATATTTTATCAGTATTTTCAAATTTATTTTTATTATTTTTTCACCAACCTAAACCTAATCTGAATCCAATAAAAAATGAAGGAATTAATTTTTCATTAACCATAACTTCAGGCTCAGTATACATAACAATTTCTTTATTAGAGTTTGTTGTTGGTCTGCTTTTTCCAAAAACAGTTGATTTGTTATAGCTATAGCAATATCCAATGCCTATAAAACAATCTAATATCTGATTAATTTTACTATCAACTTTACCAAAAATTTCTTTTTTACCTAACAAAATTCTCATACCATAATTATCTGAAAATTCTGATTTAATACAATCATAATTATTTCCATAAGCATCGTCACCCATGATATAATGAAAAATTATTTTATCATAGGACTTCTTCAAATAATATAAACCATATGAAACGTAAAACGGATGCCTTTGTAAATAAAAATGATACTTACTGTAGCCAAAAATATTCTGATGTTCAATTGAAAATAAGTATCTTCTCGGAACAATATAAATATATGGATCATTATAAGAAAACAAATCAAATATCATTGTACCTTGCTGTGGGTGACTTGGTTTAAAATCAGATTCAAGTTTTAAAAGATGCCTTTCACCTAGATACCTCTCGTAAACCAATTTTAATTCTTTAATCTGCAAACAAAATAAATCTATACTTATAAAATTCTTAACATTAAGATTTGTTTTTAGTGAATCTTCTGAATCAAACTTTATAATTCTTTTTCCTGAAATATTATAAATTTTGTAGTATTTATAATTATTATTAAAGTTGAAGAAAGTAAAGATTCCAACCTTATTACCAACGTTGTTATATTGTCCATCTATTTGTTTTAATCCATTCGAATACCATTTTTCATAAACCCCTTCTCTATACCCTTTCTCATTAACATAAAATACTTCGTTTAATTTACATGTCTCTGCGTAATATCTGAAATGCTTTGCCTGAACTAACCTTCCATTTTTTATTACTTTCATACATTTAGGAGATTCTGCACAATCAGGCTGGTATTGAATAATAATTGCGCTGTCAATAGGATTTATCAAATCGTTTATCCTATAATAAATTTTTTCGTCATAAATCTTTCTAATAATTACAGAGTCAGAAACAATGGTATCTGTATTAAACTGAGCAAAAAGGCAAACAGGAAAAAAAAGATTAAAAATTATAATATAATATTTTATCATTTGTTAAATTTTTATTTCTAAAATCTATTTTATAAATAACAAACTTAAAAATTATATTTATAATTAATGTAAAGATAATATTTTCAATATCAATAAGAAAAAATATTACTAATCAGGTATAATTTAGTATTAAATTAACTTTCACCCTTTAGGGATGGAGTTATCATATTTATTTAATTCAAAAGAATCATTTTTTTAATAAATTAAATTTAATTACTAATTTTAAAGACTTTATAAAATGTACTTTAATTTATTGAAATTACTATGAATGTTGATGTTCTGTTAGGCCTGCAATGGGGCGACGAAGGAAAAGGAAAAATTGTTGATGTTCTTGCACCAACCTACGAAGTGGTTGCCCGTTTCCAGGGTGGTCCAAATGCCGGCCATACTCTTGAATTTGAAAACCGGAAACACGTTTTACATACCATCCCTTCGGGAGTTTTCCGAAGCAATACAGTAAATGTAATCGGCAACGGAGTTGTCATAGATCCGGTTATTTTTGAAAAAGAAATTAACCAGCTCTTACCCCACTGTCCCGATATTTATAAAAACTTATTTATATCCAAACGATCCCAGCTGATACTTCCAACTCACCGCCTGCTCGATGCAGCATATGAAGCCAAAAAAGGGAATGCCAAAATAGGTTCAACCTTAAAAGGAATCGGACCTACATATACCGATAAGATTGCCCGTTCGGGTCTGAGGGTTGGCGATATCTTAAACCCCAATTTTAAACTGCAATACGAAGCTCTTAAAAAAAGCCACATGGAAATCCTGAACATGTATAATTTTCAGTATTCACTCGAAGAAGATGAAAAGAAATGGTTCGATTCTCTTATCAATCTTAGGAAATTTTCTTTAGTCGACAGTGAAATATTTATACATCAATTTGAAACAAAAAAAATATTAGCAGAAGGAGCGCAGGGAACCATGCTTGATATTGATTTCGGCTCCTATCCCTTCGTAACATCTTCAAATACAGTTTGTGCAGGTGCATGTACAGGATTGGGCATCGCTCCTTCAGCTATCAAAAATGTATACGGTCTTTTTAAAGCCTATTGCACACGCGTAGGAAGCGGCCCTTTTCCTACAGAATTAAATGATGAACAGGGCGAATTGTTAAGAAAATACGGAAACGAATATGGTTCAACTACCGGACGTCCCCGTCGTTGCGGGTGGCTCGACCTGGTTGCATTGCGTTATGCTGTAATGATTAACGGAGTAACCGGTCTTATTATGACAAAAGCCGATGTAATGAATGATTTTGATGAAATTAAAGCGGCTGTCGGATATAATATTAACGGCAAAATTTTCGAAAATCTTCCATTTGATATTTCACAGGATATTACCCCTATGTATGCTTCATTCAAAGGCTGGAAAAGCGATATTACCGGATGCACAAACAGGGAATCACTTCCCCTGGAACTGAAAGAATATATCCGTTTTATTGAGGAATTTGTTAAAGTTCCGGTAATTTATGTTTCCGTCGGCCCTGATAGAAAAGCCATTGTTGACCTGCAATAATTTGTATGCAATTTTTACTTTTTATTTCATTCATTTTTTTTGTTTCTTTTTATTCATTTGCCGTTGATACTACAAAGGTAGCATACGCAGCACGTGCCACAATTCCTCCCCGGATTGACTGTATAATGGAAGAGGAATGGAACAAATCGCAGGCAATAACCGATTTTGTTCAGTACACACCGGTTTATAACACAATGCCAACACAAAAAACAGAGGTCAGGATACTTTACGATGATCGTGCAATCTATATTTTTGCAAAGATGTATGATACACACCCTGACAGTATTCTAAAACAACTGGGTAACAGGGATGCTGAAAACTTAAATGCTGATTATTTCGGAATTGAATTTGACACCTATAACAACCAACTGGATGCATATACTTTTATAGTATCCGCTTCGGGTGTTCAGAATGACAGCCGGGAATGGGACGAAACATTTAATGCAGTATGGGAAAGCAAGACAAAAATTACGGATGAAGGCTGGATTGCTGAAATAAAAATTCCCTACTCTGCCATTCGTTTTCCTGTAAAAGAAGAACAAATATGGGGTCTTGAAATCCTGCGTTATATAAGAAGAAACCGTGAAAGTTTAAACTGGGCATTACAATTAAAAGGTTCCCAGAACGACCTGATATACTGGGGAAAATTACATGGGTTAAAAAATATTGAAACACCTTTACGGCTTTCATTTAATCCTTATATTTCTTCAGGCCTCGATATATATTCATTAAAAAATTTCAAAAATGCCGAGAGATCATGGTCTTTTACCGGAGGATTGGATTTAAAATACGGATTGAATGAGAGTTTTACTTTAGATATGACACTCCTCCCCGATTTCAGCCAGGTACAATCCGATAACAAAATAAAAAACTTATCCGCTTTTGAAACCGTTTATGATGAACAGAGGCCATTCTTTAATGAAGCTGTTGATCTATTCTCAAAAGGTGATTTATTTTATTCCCGGAGAATAGGAAAAACCCCCGAACAGTTTTACAACGTAGAATATATGCTCGACAGCGGGGAGACTATAAAGAAAAATCCTTCACAGGCACAGCTTTTAAATGCCACAAAATTTTCGGGCAGAAATAAAAAGGGATTAGCCATCGGATTCTTTAACGCTGTTACCAATGATACATGGACCATTATAAATAAAACGGATGGAACAACCCGGAAAATATTATCTGAACCTTTTGCAAATTATAACATCCTGGTTTTAGACCAGGCATTAAAAAACAATAGTTCGGTATTTATCTCCAACAGTAATTTTACACGGGATAAACAATTTTATAATTCCGATGTTACAGCCGGAGGCTTGAAACTTTTTGACAAAACCAACACATGGTTGTTCAGTGCAAATGGTGGATACAGCCAGTTTTATTATAGAGGAGGGAATCCCGATAGTGTTGCAGTACCTTCTCCCGGAACAAAATATTCTATTGGCGGCGGTAAAGTTAATGGGAAATTTAAATTTGAACTTTATCACTCTCTTATAGATAAGAATTACAATGCAAATGATGTCGGCCTGACATTATACAACAATTACATCAACAATAATTTATCATTAAGTTATAATATTTACGAACCATTCTGGAAAATCAGAGAATTATTTAACAATGTATTTATAAGCAACGGATTTAACTATAGCAGCAGAAATTTATCAGATTTAAGTATTAACTATAATTTCTGGGGAACATTTCTGAATTACCTGAGCATATGGGGAAATGCCACTGTCATATTAAGCGATGTTTATGATTACTACGAGCCCAGGGTTGACGGACGGTATTTTATAAAGAAAAAGACACATGGTTTTTCATTTGGATACTCTTCCGATTACAGAAAACCTTTTGCTCTTGACTGGTATATAGGAATTTACGAAACGCCTGACGTTAACGATCACTTTAAACAAATTGAAATCGGGCCCCTGATCAGAGTCTCGGATCATTTTTCGTTCAGGTATAATTTCAGAATTGATAATCAGCAGAATGAAAAAGGATTTGCTACCTTAAACGGCGACTCAATTGTATTTGGAAACCGGGATGTTAATACAATTACAAACACTTTCAGCGGAAATTATATTTTCAAGAATGATTTATCGTTAAGTCTCAGAATCAGGCATTACTGGTCAAAAGGCATATACGATGAGTATTACAACCTGCTGGATGACGGAACTCTAAGCAAAACTCCATTAAATTTTAACGAAAACTTCAATTTTAACTCTTTTAATATTGACCTGGTTTTTAACTGGCAATTTGCACCCGGCAGCAACCTCAGTTTTGTGTGGAAAAAAGAAATTCTAAGTGAATCAGATGTTATCATTAACAGTTTCGGTAAAAACTTCTCCAACACTTTTGACCAGCCTCAATGGAATACTTTTTCGATAAAGGCTATTTATTATCTCGATTATCAATATCTTAAGAAGAAGAAATAAAGGAAAACAGAATAAAAAATCAGCTTCGTAAATATCAATTTCATTTTTTACTATATTTGCAATCCGGCCCTGTAGCATAACTGAATAGTGCATCTGACTACGGATCAGAAGGTTGGGGGTTTGAATCCCTCCAGGGTCACTTGATGGGACGGTTCAGATTTCAAACAGAACTGTCCTTTTTCATTTCTTCCAAAAGGTTTACCAATGTTTGCAATCAGCTTTACTACCTCGTTGATTTGAGTGGTTCGAACTTTATTTTTCTCAAAAATCAACTTCCCGGGAAATATCGAACCAATGATGCGCTGTTTCACGTCTAACCTGGCATCACGGAAATGAGACGGCATATCTTTTAATATTAAACCGATAACAAGTAGCTGAATTAATCCGATCAAAATTACACATGGAACTAATAGTGCTTTTTTCATTATGCAAATCGCATAAGGCAATGCCTAATTGCTTGTCCACTTCATCAATTGAATTAAAAGTGTAGTTGGTAAATTCTTTTTGTTCACGTATATAATCCCAAATATGTTCTGTTGGATTTAATTCAGGTGAGTATAGAGGCAAAGGTAAAATGGTTATATTTTCCGGTAAAAGATATTTAAACTCAGCTACCATCAGGTAACACGGCACATGCGGTAAACCGTAAATAATTTTGAAGTGTATTACTACGGTTTTATTGATACGTACGAAACTTCGAAACGTATCAAACCGCTATAATACTTATATTTTGCTTTCATTGTCTACCGACAAGTAGATTACTCATATCTGCCCGTTGTTTTCCTAATTGTCGTTCTTCATTTTTTCCATACTAATTTTTCAAGTAAAACTTATTGTTATTTTTTAAGGCCTCTGATGTGACTATTACAAAAACATCTTTATCTAAAACTAAATTTCTTTGTTTGAATTTTTTAACTACCTGATATTTCATCCGGTTAAAATTAACTGACGAAAGCCAGAACCTGCTTATTTCTTTTTCATTACTAATGTACTGAATATCTAAAAAGTGAATTTTCCCTATATTTTTAGATTTGAAATAATTATAATAAAACGGGTTATATAAACAAACATTTAATTTTTCGTTATAACTATCCTCGTAATTATCTAAAAAGTCGGTTAATCCTTTAAAAACAATATTCTCAGAAAGATCAAAACCAGTGTTATCTATGTTAAGAACCGTGGTGACTCCCGGAAATTCTTCTTTCAGCGCATTCTGCAGGTATAAATAATGTACCGGAATAGATGATTTTATGTATTCCAATCCGTCTTTTCTCGGGTTATCATCGCCAACTAATGCATACCAGTTATTCCATACCAGAAGTTCCTTATCTCCAACCTTGTAAACCGGATCATTTTTCAGTACAACAGAAGCAAAATCTTTATATTTTGCATTATCAGCAGTGGTATATTCCTTAATATAATCGTAATAATTCTCGTCGTCGGTATATCTTTTTAAGCCCGCGGTAAGCAGGCATTCGGTACAGGTATCTTTATTTATTTTTTGCAAAAATCTATTAAACAGTTCTTTATATGTTATTAGATTAAATTTACCATCTGTAAACAATTCCATAATATTGAATTTTTTGAAATCATCGGGTTTAATATAGAAAATCCTGCACAAAAGATCTGTAATATCATTTGATAAATACGTCTTATATTCAGGGTCGTTTCCTGTTTTTCTATCCGAATTTTTAACCAAATAGTTATCCATAAAAACAGGTTCATTGTTTAATGCCGGTTCCCTGTATGTAACCCGCCTTAAAGATTCCATTACATAATATATATACTTTTGATTTCCGGGATCTCTTAAATATAAGTTTAGCGCATATTCCAAAGCTTCGTATGGCGAAACGCCATTTAATTGCAAATCAAGTGTTTCAAAAATGGATTGTTGTTTCAGCTTATAGAAAAGACATTCGTCAACCATGAATAATTTTTTAGCCGAATCCGGTTTAATGTTCTTTATTATATCATAGTATCTGGATTCAGCATTTGGATGTGTATAGTCAATAATTAACCTGTTGTTATCTTTTTTTCTTTTTGAATATTTTTGTTCAAGGTGATAAAATAATTCAAAATTCCCTGCTCCTGCATATTGATCGTAATCCGAATACCGGCTTAATATTAAGCCATTCAGGTCTGCATTTGATTCGCATTCTCTTGAATAGCTCCGGATATAACTCTCAACTAACATTTTTCCAAAATTAATAGTATAAAATCCATAAACGGAAACAGCAAAAGAATTTCTGTTGTATTGCTGAATTGCTTTTATGTATTCAAAAAACATGTCTCTGCTCAGGTAATGAGACACCTCGTGTGCAATTGTAGAGGCCAGTTCAGCTTCATTATTTATGCTGGCAAAGTATCCCACATTTATAAATATGGATCCGTCATCTACAACATATGCATTTACATCAGGATCATTTGTAATAAATATTTTCAGATCATATTTCTTAATTGTGTCAACGGGAATTGTTTTGTAAAGTACCTTTTCAAGGTATTCTTCCATTTCCATCCAATTTACATAGATATTATTTTTAATGATAGTGTTTTTAGCAATATAGCACTGATTGTATATATAAGCGTTAACATAACTTCTGTAATTGTCGTTGTTTCTATAATCTGACGGGATATGATCCGACACTCTTTTGTTAATGTCTTCCAATCTGTTTGTATATTTTACAGGGATTATCCTGATATATGAATCCGCTTTTAAACTATTGCCTGAACATTCCCTGAATAAAATTTCGTTAAATGGTTTCAGAACACTCTGATATTTAAAGCTTGTGAAATTATCCGCCGAACTAATAAGGGCTTTATTTGTATCTGAAATAATGCTTTCCGGTTTATAAACCTCAATCAGTTTATCCGTTGTAGCTTTATTACTTAATGATGTTTGCTGGTAATCAATGGTCAGTATTGTTTCTCCGGGAGTATTGGCAGGAATTAATTCAGATTCAACTGCAGCGCTTCCAAGGTCTATGGAAAATGATTTCTTTTTAATATATGCAGGCAGTATGAATTTAGTAGTAAACGTCCGGCTGTCGTTTGGTAATATAAGGTAAGGTTTTGGGTTGGGTTTATATTGTTCTAATTTTATTCCTGAGGCGGATAATTTTACTTCTGAATGGTTAAAATATACAATATTGTTGCTATTGTTTTTGAAAGCATATTGTACCAGTACAATACCTTTACCTTTGTCATAATCAGTAAAAACAAGACTATAGTCGCCATAATTTTTCTGCTCATTGTGCCTGGCCGGAATGGCAATACTGTCAATATTGATAATATGAGTAGAGTCGGATGATATAAGAACATTGTTAAACTTTAATTTTAATGATCCCTTCAGTAATGAGTTTCCTCTTATCTGGAGATTTATCTTTTTTTTCCTGTACGGAAATAGTTCAATATCCTTTTCCATATAAAATGTACTGCTTTCATTCGAAAGAGAGATTCCGTTCTTCCGGATAACCATATATTCTCTTAACGGATGAATTACTTCCATCTTACAATTAAATAAACCTTCAACGGAATGGGCTTCGGTTATCCGGATCATCAGATCCCCGTTACTTACAATGGTATCCCTGTAAATAATTTCTTTTATATCAGATTGGCTAAATGCAACTGTGCTGACAAATAAGAAAAAAATGAATAATAATAAAGAGCAAAGGTTTTTATACATAATCCGGATAATTTATGGAAATATAGTTCTTTTTATAAAAACCAACAATATGTGAAAATATTTATTTATTTTTATTGTTAGCCTGACGTTCGTATTGAAAAATCCTTAGAGTTCAAACCGTAAATCAAGCAACATGTGACGTCCTAAAATATGTCTACAAAAAAACAAGTAGATATGTTAAAAAATAGACAACCCATCCGACGTTTCAGTGAAAGTTTAAAATTAAAAATCATTGCGGAAATCAGCAAGGGAAAATACACA
>JBBIRU010000072.1:0-17394 GCA_037441645.1 Bacteroidota bacterium | reverse complement strand
CGACATCAAGTGTACATATATTTTGTAATATTATTTAATATTGTCTCTATTCTTTATATATCAGCTATTACAACGTATTGCAAAAATTTACACAAAATATAAATTTGTAATTTTGGCAAATATTTTGTTACTTTACGTTACCTGAATGTTACCCACGAGTGACAAATGGTTAAAAGTAACAAAAAGATGATTACAATACGCTACAAACCTTTACGCACCGGAGAATACAGCATTTATTTAGACATTTATTCAGCCGGAAAACGGGAACGGAAATTTACAGGTCTTCGTTCATCGAAAGACTACTCAAAAACAAAATTTATCTCCAAAGAAGATATTGAAGCGGTAGAAAAAGCAAAAAAAATAGTTCAGGAACTTTCATCTGCAATACCGGAAACAACAAATTTTCATAAAAAGGAAACCATCCCCTCCTTTTTTGAATTTATCCAGACCACTGGCGTCTCTCCATCCAAAAATCCGCTTCTCATTAAACACCTGCAATTATTCAGCGGAAAAAAGGATATCTCATTTAAAGAAATTAACGAAAAGTGGATAAAAGGTTTTGAATCCTACCTTAAAAAACATTTGGCAGAATCTTATCAGAACGAATTACTCTTAATCTTACGCACATTGTTAGATAAATCAGTGGAGTCAGGTTTTCAAAGTTCCAACCCTTTATCGGAATATAAATATATCAGATATAGTCACGACAGACCCTTTTTGACAAATACCGAAATTGAAAACCTTGCATCCGTTTCAACAACTTTTAACCCGATGATCCGGCTGGCTTTTTTCTTTTCCCTTCATTCCGGCTTAACCTTAGATCAGGTAATAACCTTAACATGGGAACAAATAAAAGTTGAAAAACAGGAGATAAAGAAAAAAGAAAAATGGACAGTTACAATTACCGGAAATTCAAAATCTGCCGTCTATACCAATGAACTTTCAGATACCGCAGTTGAAATTCTGAAAGAAGTAGCTTCACTTAAAATATTTCCAGAGAAAAAAAGGTCAGAAAGTAAATTTCAGGCAGATAATAACGTTAATATAAACGTCTGTGAACTCTCAGGAAACGTTTTTAAACATATACCGAACAAGCCGAACATCAGTATAAAGCTGCATCTGTGGGGAGCAATGGCAGGAATCGAAACAGACGTCTGTTTCAGTATGGCACGTAATACCTACGCCATGAAACAGGTAGAGAACGGAGCAAGAAAACAACAACTGAAACGTTTATTAAACGTCTCCGGAACTTATCATCTCAGTATTTACGAAAGAATGAGTAAAAAATAGCTTATGATAAATCTGCGTTATAAAAAACTCTCCAACGGAAAATTCAGCATCTACCTTGATTATACAGTCAGGGGAAAAAACGGAAAATCCCAAAGAGAATATGAGTTTCTGAAAATTCATGTATCGAAAGATTACAGCCATTCCAAAAGAATCACATCCGGAGACAAGCCATTGATGGAACTGGCACAGAGCATCCGTTCCAAAAGAGAACTGGAACTCTATGGAACGGTAAAAGGATTAAATGCCAGTTCCAAAAGAGTAAATGTATCAGTATTAGACTTTGTAAAAAAGGAACAGGCACGAACCCAACGGAAAAGTTATCTGGCATTTATCAAACATTTGGTAACCTTTTCCAAAGGAAGGGATATTCTTTTCTCAGATATAAATCTCATTTTTATTGAAAACTTTGCCCTGTATCTTAAAAAACTAACCTCACATAACACGACAATTCTTTATCTCGAAGCTCTCAAAACCATACTCAACAGGGCAATCCGTCAGGAAATAATCGTTGTAAATCCATTTGTCCGTTATAAATTACCGGTAAAACAGGATATTGACCGTACTTTTCTTGAACTGCATGAAGTAAAAAAACTGAACGAAACACCCTGTAACTGTGAACCGCAAATCAGACAGGCATTTTTGTTTTCCTGTTTCACAGGGTTACGGTTATCGGATATAATGACATTAAAGAAAGAACATATTCAGACAGAGAAAGACAAAGAAGGAAAACCATTTCAATCATTAGTTATCAGACCCAAAAAAACGACACGGACATCCGGCCAGTTGTTAAAAGCGCCCTTATCAGAACAATCTTTAAGAATTATCAAAGAAGTAAAAAGCAGTTCAAAAAGCGATTTGGTATTTGATGCATTACCACACAAACAAATAATAAACAACTGGCTAAAAAAATGGGCTAAAGCAGCGGAAATAAAGAAAAATCTTCATTTTCATGTCGCCCGTCATACTTTCGCAACCCTCTGCTTAACTTCCGGTATAGATATTTATACCGTTAGCAAGCTATTAGGACATACCCGTATTGATGCAACACAGATTTATGCCAAAATAATAGATGAAAAGAAACAAAAGGAAGTGCAGAAGTTTCCGGCATTCATGGAAAGAAAAAAAGAAAGAATAAACACAAAGAGCAAAAGAAAAAACAGGAAAAAGCAAGAAAAATCAAACAGTTATTAAATTATCGGGTAATTAAGTAAATCAGACAACAAATAACTCAATAACTTAATAACCAAACAGCGAATCACAAACAGTAAACACTGAACAGTAAACAGTGAACAGTAAACAGTGAACAATAAACAGTACTATTATGATATATGTTCGATACAAACCGCTCAAATCAGGAAAATACAGCCTTTATCTTGATATTTTCTCAACGGACGATCAGGGAAATCAGAAACGCCAGTATGAGTTTCTGAAACTTTATACACAGAAAGATTACAGCAAACTAAAGAATATTATTGCAGACGACAGGAATATTGTTGATCTGGCAGAAGACATCCGTAAAAAAAGGGAAATGGAACTGGCCGGAGAAATCAAAGGATTACGAACAAAACAAAAAACAACTCACCGGTCTGCACTTGAATATCTTCGGGCATATCAAAGGAAGAAAGGAGATTTTCATATAAAAACACTCATTTATCATTTGGATAATTTTACAGAGGGTCAGGATGTAAAGTTCATGGAGATTACTCCCGAATGGATAGGCCGCTTTCAGGATCATCTTTCAACACGGGTATCGCATAATACAACAAAAGGTTATCTGAAAATACTCAGGGCAAGACTAAAAGATGCGTACCGTCAGGATATAATCACAATCAACCCGTTTGACAAATTTGATATGCCCCATGAGCAGGAAACAAGAAGAACAACGCTGGATGCGGAAGAAGTACAAAAGCTTGTTAAAACCCCTTTTCCTTCCCATCCTCATGTCCGGTTGGTATTTTTATTCTCCTGTTTTACAGGACTCAGAGTATCCGATTGCGAAGCTCTGTTATGGGAAGATATATCCGAAGAAAAGGACAAATCAAAAAAAAGGATATGTTTTTTAAATATCCGTCCCATCAAAACACAAAGCACCTCCGGTAAATTATTAAAAGTACCCCTTACCGGATCAGCCGTTGCAATTTTAGATGAAGTGAAACAGGAAAAGAACCGATCCGAAAAAGTGTTTTGTGATTTTCCGACCCCTAGAAATGCCCGGAATCTTCTAAAACTGTGGGCAGCTAAAGCAGGGATAAAGAAAAATATGCATTTTCATGTAGCCCGTCATTCCTTTGCAACCATCAGCCTGACCTATGGAATGGACATTTACACCGTAAGTAAACTTCTGGGACATGTCAATCTTCGCCATACGGAAATTTATGCTAAAATTGTAGATGAAAAGAAAAGGAATGAAATTCAAAAATTACCAACTTTGTAATCAAAAAAAATAAAGATATGTCAACCCATCTCGATACCTATTTTACTGAAACTACCGAACGTTATTATAGTCGCTTGGTTAATATTTACAAAAAACGCATGGCAAAAGCCCATGATAAGGAATATACCCATGAAGAATTCACAAAATATTGCGGAGCGATTCTGGAAATCCGGTATAAAGCCAGCGAAAGGGAAGTTATTGTCAATACACTGGAACAAGAATATAAAATCGGTAAAGAGTTCTCACTTGTTATAAAAGTTTTACGTAAAGAAATACATAAACAGATAATCAATGATACGCTTGATTTTATTGAAATAACACCGGATAATAAAACCCCGACTTTTGACGAAACCATTCCTAAGAAGAAACCGGAAACTTATTTCATAGATCAATATTCGGATCTGGAATTAGTACGGATGTTTTCAGAATATAAAGCCTATGAAAAGTTTAGTGAGTTTTTGAAATCAGAAAAACTAAATAAAGGAATCGAAAAAAGATTAAGAAAAAAGCAATTGCTCTCTGGAAAAGAAACAGAAGAAACCGAAGAAAAAAACACAGATTTTACCACAGCACGACAGGTGTTGGCAGTTCATTATCTTTTTAAATTCATGCAGGTAAAAAACGTGGACAAAACGGAAATAGCACGATTCATACAATTTCTGACCGGAAAGAACTTTGACAACATTTACAAAAAACTACAAAACCCGTTAAAAATAAATGATAAATCTGCAAAAGAAGATTTGCGTTTTGTAAGGGAATATTATGAAAGATTGGGAATAACAGAAGTGGTTAAAATGATTAATAACGAGATAGGGAGTTGAAATAAATAACAACTGTCAGATTAAGTCGGAACCATTACAAAGATTTGATAAAAAACTACTTGCTTTTTAAGCAAATCAGAAGAAATTCTTTATTTAATCTTTTCAATTTCTTTTTTACTTAACCCTGTGTATTTTATTATTTTTTCAATTAGCTCACCTTCTTTTTTCATTGTTCTTGCAAAATCAATTTCTTTATTCTTTATGGCTTTTTCCTTTTCTACTTCTGCTTTTTCTAAAGCTTTTTCCTTATCGGCTTTTGCCTTTTTTCTTTCGGTTTGTATTGCTTCCTGTCTTATTTTCTTTTCTTCTTTACGGATTTGTTCAACTACTACATAGGTGGGTGTCCATTTTATGCTTTTTGCCAGTTCTTCCATAAGTCCTTTATCATTAAAACTTATATAACTTTTTGTGGTAATTATCAGGTGGTCTATTACCTGGATGTCGAGTATTTTTCCTACCTGTATAAGCCGGTCTGTTAAATCTTTGTCTGTATCGTTTGCTTTCAGGGTGTTGGACGGGTGATTGTGCACGAGGATTACTTTTGTTGCTCCTTTCAGGACTGATACTCTGAATACATTCATGGGTTCTACGTTTACTGCTTTTGTACCGCCTAATGCAACGAGTTCGATGAAAAGGATCGTGTTCCCGTTATTTAGTCCGATAATCCAGAAATGTTCTTTTTCACGGTCAACATGGTTTTCGTGTTTTAATATTTCCTGCATTACAGGGAATATATCACCGGAGCCAACTACGGTTATTTTATTTTTCTTTGAAATGGGTACGTTCATAGTTGTTTTTTTTATAAAAATAAGAAAAGTTATGATTTTTCAGAAATGTATATGCAAATTTAATAACAATGTTAAGAGCCATAATATAGATGACTGATTCTTTATTTATAATTGTTCGCGTTTACAGAACGAGTATTGGGACATCCCACTTTCTTTCCATATTTCGATCGCCAAAAACATCTCTTCCTGTTTGTATTTACAGTTTTTTCGCATGGTAAGGTTTTCATTTTTATCTATTGCGATAAAAGTAGAGCGTTTTCAACTTGTATTCAAGACCTGGTTGGTAGGATGGATACAACCGGATAATGGTATTCAGGGAATTTATTTTGCACACATTTCTTTTTTTCCATGTGCAAAAAGTAAAAACCAGACGTTTTTTATGCAAAAAAAAGATAAAATCCGTGTGCGGAATAATTTTCAAAATGTACATTTTGTTTTTTTCGGGCATTTTTCCGGCGAATTCCTGAATCGCCTTTATAAAAAATCGAAATTTCCGGGCGATTTCTAAAAATCGCCAGAAATTTCTAAAAAATGACACAAAATTTTCGGTAAAAAAATAAGAGAAAAACTGAAAAATTTTTCAATGACCATTTTTTCTAAATTGTTTTTGAAATAAAGTATATAAAACAAATTTGAAAAGTTCATCTATTCAGTTAAAAAAGATATTGATTTAGAGTTAGTACTATCTTTTTTTCATAAATTTGCAATTGAAATAAAAATATAGGACTTAACTTTTGTTCCTGCCTCCCAAACCTCGCAAGTTTCTATTTCAACGAGGAAAAAAGTTACTGTCCGTGCTATGGCATGGGCATAAACAATTTCCGTTGAAAGGTTCGCGAGACCTGGGATGCGAAAAAGTTTTTGACCCATGTCTCTTTTTATGAAAACATTTTTGCTTGTTCATACCTTAAATTCTCCTGAACAGAAACACAGGCTTGAAAAATATCTTTCCGGCCTGTCAGTGATAACCAATTTTGAATCGGAGAATCATGTTTTCTTTTATGAGTTTAAAACCGGTATTGAAAAAAACGAGCTTGTCCGGCTGCTCGTTTCATTTTTAAAAGAACTTTCACTGAAAACACAGGAAAGAGTTGTGTTGTACGATACGGAAAAATGGACTGCATTTGAAAAAACAGGCAAATGTGAAAAGATATTGCTCAACGGAAATAAGGAAGCAGAAAATCAGGTGGAGGAGAATATCAGAAGATGGATAAATAGAAAACATTTTCTGATGGTATTAAAACATGTGCAGAATGAATATTTCAGTTCAGAAAATACAAATGCTGATACAAAAAATAAAAATATAACAATTCACATGAAAATAGACGAACTGACTCTGAAAAAAACGACCCTGTGCTTACATGATTTTAAATGCCTGAAAGATAAAAATTACATGTGCACGGTTGCAAAAGTGAATAGTTGCATTGACGGCAAAATATTATTTATCGATTGCCCGAAGCATGAATGCCGGTACAGGTTGAGTTTTGGAGATGGTTCTATCTGCCAGTGCCCGGTGAGAAAAGATATATACAATAAATACAGGGTATGATGAAACTGGTGCCCAATAATATGTGTTGTGTTACCAGCAGGGCTATTTTCTGCATTTATTCATCTGTCAAACAAGTTTAGCTAAGTCTTCGGGCAATATTGTCTTGAAGCCATAATCAGCGTTGAGCCAAGCCAAATTGGTCGCACTTAAAACAGATTTGCTACCTGCACCTTTTGCTTGGTCTCTTGTGCAAAAGTAGTCGCATCCAAGAGCAATTGAAATTGCAACAGAGTCTCCATCTGCCCATTCAGCCGCTGCTTTAGCAATTTTGTTTCTGTCAGATTCAGGTGCACTTTTTAAACCTTTCAGCCAAACAGGGTTGCCATACTGTTTGCCAATTTCTTCAATTTGTGTTATACCTGCACCTGCGTTCTCTATTTTTCTACTTACTTCATTTACTTTTTCAAGATAGGCTGAAAGTGAGGTTTCGTCTTGTTTGTATCTTACAGCGTCAACTTCTGGATTTACTAAACCGCCAATTCGGGGAAGTCTTGCAATGTTAAATCCTAATTTAATTGCTTCGTCAAAATACTTTTTAAGTATAGGTCTTTCGGCAAAGTCAATAGCGTCTTTTTCATTTGGTCCAATAGTGAAGCTAAGCGAAATAGCACCATCGTCAGTTGCTTTTTCTTTCGTTGTAATTTTTGCTGTCGTTGATGAAAAGAAATCTTGTCTTTCAACTTTTCTAATGGCTTCAATTGTAAATATTGTTTCCGATAAAAAGGGCACAATTTTCTTGTCAATGATAGCCTGATTGATTTTTACAAAATCGGCAATAAGTGGTTCGTTCGGAAAGTCCGAAGGAAGAGTTACTATTTGCCAAACATTACTGTCAAAAATTATTTTCATATTTTCTTAATTATTAAGTGGTGTCGTCTTAGCCTTGCTGGTAACTTACAGCTAAACCTAATTAATTAAGTTTAGCTATAATAAATCTAAAATTGCAACTTATTTTTTTACAACCTTCTCCACAAAAACCTGTTTCCCGTCGACATAAACCCCTACAAGAATAACACTATCTTTCCAGTTGCTTGAAGGCATAATAAATTTATTACTGCCCGATTCTAATGAGTGTTCTCCTAACTGAGAGCCTGTGTCCCTGAAGGCCCTGACTTTTCCGGTTTTGTTTTGTGGTAAGGTACATTCTATGGTAAAGTCACCTCCTGTTGGGTTGGGATATACTTTAAAGTTCAGGTTATCCCTGTTATATTCTTCAACGGGAGATCCCCATAATACAACTATATGTGCCGTATCTGTTTTAACACAGCCATTCTGTATTACAGTAACAGTAATTGTATAGGCGCTGTCGTTGGTATAAGAATGCACAGGGTTTTGGGTATTACCTGTGCCGGAATCGCCAAAATTCCATTGCCAGCTCTGAGCATAAACATTATTGTTAAAAAACTGCACATCGGCATGACCCTGTGCAATGTAAAAAGTGTCTTTCAAAGCCAGTGTGTGTATGGTTGGATGTAAAAAAGCGCAATTCGTATCGGGCATATACCAGCGTGCAAGGCCATAAGCGGAATCGCCCCCGGCTGTAGTGAAATTTCCTGTAACAAAAAGAGTGTCGTGGAATTCTTCCATTGCATTTGCTCCCTGATTTAAACCTGTTCCCAGAGGCTGCCATTGATTCCCATCCCACCTACAAATCCAATTTGATGGAGAACCATTACTTAAAGTATCGCTCGTAAATCCTGCATATAAATATCCATTATACATTTTCATACAATAAATATAACCTGAATTTGTACCCATAGAATGCCAATCAAATCCATCCCATTTAGCAATATAATGCGATTCAATTGGATTATTTTTATTTACAAAATAAAAATTACCACTCACATAAATCAAATTATTTATAGTGTCTTTTTCAGTTCTCGACATACTACCATAAATTCCACCATAGGGATCAGTTGACCAAGAAGTATCTCCTTCATACTTTAGAAATCCATAACCCATATTTTCTCCGGCTAATAAGTCCGAGTTATAGCTTTTCAAATAATCAATCGGAGGTAATTCACCTACATTAATCCAGTTTGTTCCATCGAAAGCTGCAATACCATAGGCAACAGTTGATCCAACTGCTGACATGTTCCCTCCTGCAAACAATTTGCCATTGTAATATTCCAAGGATTTACCACAATTGAAACAATCACTATTTGAACCAATAGGATACCAGTTATTTCCATCCCAGCGGGCAAGCCCGCTTGTTCCGGGTTTATTGTCTGCCCATGAGAAACCTCCTGCTACATATAAATTTCCGTTTTTATAAAGAAAATCAAGAGGATCTCCATAAACTCCTCCTTTTAACGGATACCAGTTGCCATTATAATAACGAACAATATTAAATGCATTTACATTAGAAATTCGGGCAAAAGAGCCTCCAACATAAAGTGTGTCACTAACTGCATATAAGGATTGACCAATTTGCCAAGCACTTGTAAAACTGTATTTCTTATTAACATCAGGAATCCATTGCTGTGATATTCCCGCTGATACATTTAGTAACAGAATAATTATAAAAATTTGTTTTTTCATATAGCGAAATGTATTATTCTGTTTTAACCATTTTCTTATTCTCAATGTTTTCTCCGTTTATAGTCATTCCATAAAAATAAATCCCATCAGTCCAATCTTTACTGTCAATTTCTACTTTGTTCTCACCTACTTGCAAAGTTAAATTTAATATTATTCTCCCGGTTACATCTTTTATTATTAATTCACCTTTTGCTCCTTCGGGCAGGTAATACGGAATAATGGTGTTTTTACTGAAAGGATCAGGATAATTATCGCCAAGATAAGATGATTTTTCTTTTACTGTAGTGTTATTTACAAACTTCATGCTTCTTGTACCGTTTTCGGGACAAGCCGGAACCTGTTCAGCAAAAAGATAAGATAAAACAGCCTTAGCATTGATGGTAGCCATTCCTTCGGGACACTCGTAAGCTATTGTCCGTATATATGCAACCTGATTTTCATCTAACTCCTCTAATGTTTTGCCCTGTGCAAACTGGTTCAGCAACAAAGTCGCATACGATTTCCATTCGGCAAACTGCGGGTCATCATCCGGGAGCAAAGCAATTTTTGAAGCTGCCAGAGCATAATTTCCATCGCTTATATAAGTTGCAGCAAGTACCATATTCGCTGTCGGAGTTCCTTCCTTTTCAAATAAAGTAATGGCATCGGCTTTGCGGTTATAGGCAGGAGACAACAATAGTGAGATAATTTCATTGAAATACATTTGCCTTGTTAGTTTTGTCTGTCCCAAGATAGTTTCGAGATAACCGATGGTAATATTGCCCGGATTTGATGCCTGTTTTGCTTTTAACTGGTTTTTGATACCCGGAGGTAATGTTTCAACCCTGTTATAAAATGATGGGACAACGTTCCTTGTTACCGGAAGGTTTTGTTCCATTACATTTTTATAATTGCCATTTGATAATGGATTTATTATATTTAATGTTATAAGAACCGTATCGGACAATGGAGAATCTGCTAAAAGCATATTCTTTAATTGCCCCGAAGGAGGAGTAGAATTAATAGCATTTAATAATTGCTGTGTCTGTCCTTTATCTGCATTATTTACCATTGCAGTGTATTGTTGTTCAATTGAGGAAATAACATTGGCAAAACTATCCAACCTGAGAAACACAGGATCGTTTAATGAAACTGGTAAATTTATAATTGCTTTTTTGGAAGGAAGCGGGCAGGATTTAGTTTTTGTTTTAAAATGAACCCCGGTCATTAATGTCTTTGTAATAGGGATGTTCACTGAGGGTTCGTAACCGGGATCATTATGATAATAATAATTATATGGAGAAACAGAATTTACAATATTTGAAGTTGTTGGAAAGAATTTATTTCCAGCTCCATATCTCGAATTATTCATAGTGGTGTCGTTAGGTAACCAACCTGCATATCCCTGATCGGCAAGTGTACCTGATTCAGTATTCCAGTTTTTCAAATAAGTTGAACTATTATTATGGTCGTTACATCTTATACAAAGAGCCGAATTAATCTCCTTTGTAATAATACTTGTTTTGCATTGATTAAATACATTCCCCACCCAATCGTATGAAGGATTTGTACTTGCTTTAGCCATTACACTGCCTCCGGATGTATCAGAGTTCTGAATGATTATACCATTTGTTAAACCAGTAAAATAATTATTTGCAATATCAAAACCAAAAGCCTGATTGGTTTTAATACCATAAGATGGAATTGTTGGAGAAAAAGTATTCCTAAACTCATTCCCATCATAAACCTTATCGCCAATCCCTCCTGCAATATATATTGCCGTTCCATTATCTTCCGGTAAAGAAGCAGGGAAATTACCGGCGGTATTACCGGGTATAGAATCGAAAGTACATCTGGAAATATCATAAGAGTTCAGAATGGTTGGTAAGTAGTTATTGACATGAATTCCCTGTCTCAGATTTCTGAATTCACAATTAAATACAGTTGTTTGCTCATTTCTGAAAGTAGAAATACCATATTCAAGGTTTCTGAAAGTACATTTCCTGATGTTTAAATTTCTTACCCCTACTGAATTTATCCCATAAATAGTACGCTTATTGGAGTTAGCAAAACCTGCCCAGGGATTCTGATCGCTACGATAATGGTTTGTTGTTAAAAGATTGTAATGCCGGTCTTTTAAAGTATCCGGGCAAATGAAATATACAGTGTCAAGTACATTTGCTGTTCCATCGGGATTACCCTTAAACGTGAAATTAATATCAATCCCATTTCCTTTAAAAACAGAGTTTCTTGCAACAATAACACCCCCGCTTTTTTGTGAACTAAAACCGCCATTAGCAGCCGTAAATACAGTACTACAGGTATAATCTATCCTTGTTCCAAGCAAAACGCCAATATAAGCATTGCTGATGTTGCTTTGATTCATAATTATCCTTCCCTGTAACGAATCGGTGGATGGAAAAGTGGTTTCGCCCCATACTTCAACCCCCTGCCACATATCCGTTCCGTTCAGGCTGGTAAGAGTACTGTTATCCATATACACCCGGCCACCTTTTTTAACTATAAGCCTTGCTTTGGGAGCAAAACGAACAGTTGTGCTGTTTATATACAGATTAGAACTGTCTGTTACATACACATCACCTTTCACTTTTACTCCCGAAGGATACGAAACATTATCCCATGTTACAGTTCCGGTAATTCCTGCATTTGTCAAAATATCAAATGTTGTAGTGCAATCATAAGTTGGCGGGTTAACAAATAACACTTTGCAAAAGGAATTACTTCCGCATGAATTAGAATCAGATAAACTAACCTTAAAATACCCGAAATCATTAAATATATGACTAACAGTATCCCCGTAAACTATTGTACTGTCGCCAAAATCCCATGTGTAGTTTATTCCGGGTTGAATATTTGCAGAAAAATGTACAGGAATACCCTGTTTAATACAATTTGTGTCGGAAGTAATAGAATACGACACATTCGGATAAGCATTTATCACAACCCATACCGAAGCCGTATCAGAACACCCAAAAGTATCTGTAACCGTAACAGAGTATAATCCGGCATTACTTAAACTGGAGTGATTAGAATGAGGATTCTGCAAAGTGGATGTTAAACCTCCGGGGCCTGACCATGAATAATAGTCACCGCCTCCTGAATACAGATATAAAGCTTCCCCTTCACAAACCGGAGAATTAGAGCTTGCTGTTGCAGTCACTAATTGACTGTTAACAGGAATTGAAAATCCGTACGTTTCAAAAATATTTTGACAAGTTATAGAATGACAAGTCACAGGCTGTACCAAAAGAGCCGTACCCGGATAAGTTCCGGTTGTCAGGCTGTTGGTATCAAGTATGCTGAAACTGATAATCGTGGAATCCCCCGAAGGAACAGGGGGAAGGTTAAACACGTACTGGTTATTTAAAAACTGGTTATAAGGATCACCGCTGAGATATACAAAATTCGTAGGTAATTCAATATTTAACTGGTTTATACCTGAAACATTCAGCCCGCTGTTAACCACAACAAAGGATACAACCGAACTTCCCAAACAGGTATTATAAACCGGGGTTATAGCATGAACCGTCAGGGAATCATGAACCTGTGAATTATTAATATATGGAGAAAGTATTAACGTTTCATTAAAAAAGTTAAAATTACACGCATTTATCCCGCTGAAATGAAAGCTCATAATACTGTCATTTCCCAAAGCGCAACCCGGCAGGAAACCGATGTGAGCCACAAGGCTGTCCAGTTCAAATCCGTTGGTGGGTAAAGTATCAAGGTTCCATATATAATTCTGACCGACAATCTGGGGTTGAACATTGGTATAAATGGTTCCATGATAATTTATTTCAGTAATTCCTGAATAACCATAATAGGTTGAAACCGGTAATGAAATGGTCATTCCGTGAACTTCTCCCGACCCTGTTGATCTGAACTTAATGTCAGTCCACAATGTATCACAGAAAGAAATACTATCCTGCATATTTAAACCTACGGTTAAACCTGTAACAGGAATATCTATCCGCAACCAAGTTGAATCAACATAACAGGCATTGGCAATATCGGCAGGGTAATCAAAACAGTTCCAACCATAAATGACCTTTATTGAATCTTTATTTCCGGTAAGGTGGGAACAATCTACCGCAGCATTCAGATGCAGGTTTTTTTCCACCTGACCATTACATGCCCCGTTGTCGCAGTACAACATACCAAGCGTATACAAAAGCTGGCCATTACCATTGGTCATGGAAGGAACATTTACAGAATTGCTCTGAACGGAGTTTACGGTAATGTTACCCGAAGGAGAGACAAAACTGATAAACGTGTTATCACTTCTCAACCGCGCCTGTTTCTGATCGCCCTGATAACTGTAATAATTGAACCTGTCTTTAATATCTAAATTCAGGTCGGCATCCACGCTGCCGTTTACATAATTCGTGCTTACCGCCTGAAATGTCAACATAGTGGATGGAATACTGAAGTAAGTATAATTCATGTTGTTGTCATAAATATTTGTTATAACCGTATCCCCGCTTGCAGCGCCCGGGAAGCCGGAATAATAACAAATGGCTTTTGACGTATCGAGAGTGGTGGGTATAAGCGGGTTCGGAGTGATCCCGACAGCCCACGTGGTGTTGTTAATGCAGTTGTTCAGCCTGTACTGCACATAAAAAGCCATTCGTTTTACTTCTCCCCATGTTGAATACCCGTTCATATATGATGAAATTGTATCGAGATAGTGATTGGGATAAAAAGTAACGCTGTTTGAAGTAAATTCAGCCTGATTCATATCATAACTGATAACCGGGGAAGTCCCTAAACCACCGCCGGAAAAAACAAGCATGCCGTTGGTGTTTCTTGTCAGTTGAGTACCAATTATTTTTATCGCATCAACTGTAAACTGTGACGGATAGGTAACGGTTACCGAATCCAGCTGCCAGAGATTACGGATTTCATAAGGGAATGAATTCCTTGCATTATTATCCCCGCTCGTAAAACCTGAGTTAACAGAGTTCGGGGAATAATCGGCTTTCTGCCCCAGTTCCGGCAGGATATAGTGATATAATACATTATAACAGTTACTTGTCGAATTGTTATGTATCATAGTATATTCATCGTTATAAAAATCAGTTCCGACAGCTTTTACCCTGCCTCTTCCCCCGGTACAGTAATAGCTTAAATCTTTTATGTATTCAACGGTCAGAGTATCAAAACCGGGTTCCATCATATTTGCATCAATCTTTGTGTTGGGCACCTGAAACGGACTACCTGACATGAGCAGTTGCGCATCCAGATTTTCTGTTGACAGGTAGGTGTTGGGATTGGAGACATTCACAAGGTTCCTGTAAACCCTGAATCGTGGTTTAAAAATGATATTATCATATAAGCGTACCGAATCAATGTTTGCATTTAAGCCGTACAATTGAAGCGTATCCATGCTCAGGTCAAAATAAAAAGAACCCGAACCGGAAGGAAACAAGGCAGCATGGTGAGGAATAAACACGCTCTGGGTATCGTTACCCTGAATGTATAACAGATCACCATCAATAAATTCAAGGAAATTATTTAACGGCCCGCTGATATATAGCTGGTTAAACCGGAACGGGAAACCGATGTTGTCAAACCTCCATGTTGCCCCGTCAGAAGTGTTCGCTGTTATGGTATATATGATCGTATCACCCACAAGAATGCTATTCTTGTTTACAAGATTTGGATCGGCTGACAGTAAAGGGTTCCCGTCGGGAAAGTTATTGTCGTTATTATCCCTGTAGCCAAAATTTTTCCTGTTAATGTCAAAAGCAGCATTTAGGAGATTCCATCCGGGCAACAGACATCCGGGACAGGTCACAAATATTGAATCAGCTACGCTTGCAAGGGGAAGGAGACAAAGCGAATCGCAGGAATATTTCGGGGTATAGAATATCTTTTCCCTGATGGGTGTCAGCCCGGCAGGAGCAGGACAAAGAGGTGTAATCCTGAACCGGACATCAAAATTATTGAAGAACTTAATAAAACTGGAATCCAACTGGTCAACAATGAAATCATAATTTGAATAAGGGAAAGAGAAACCGGAAGGAAAAGCAAAAACAAATCTCATTCTTGTACCCGGATAAGGCAAGAGAATGGTATCGGATTCGGGATAAATATCCTGACCCGTGATGTTGGAATGCAGGTGCATGCTGTCTGTATAAGTAAGACCGTCACCCAGTTCCAGTTCAGTAATGATCCGGCTGCTGTCGAGATAATTGAACTGTATTATGTTTCCAAGAGAAAGCGGAATAGCGCTGTTTATGTTAAACCATGCAGGGTGAGTACCTGCGCTGTCACCGACAAGTACCCCGTTCATGTTATTGAAAAACTGGTGGTAAGAATAAGTTCCTGATGTTAACCCATCATAATAACTGTTAGGGTTATTAAGAATAACAGGAAAAATGGTATCAAAAATTACATTAGGGAATCCTTCGTAATTGACACTGATATCGTTGTTTAAATAGGTATTGTAGTTCGCTGCCACCGGGCAATCGTATTTTACATTATAAGTCATAAAGATGGAATCGCCGGGATGTAACAACGTGTCAATAATCATGCTGTAATAATAATACGAAGAACTGATGTGGTGTTTGGTATAAGTAACCGGCTGGGTAAAATTAATATCACTGGCAATCTCTATGGTATTCGTATCGATATCCGTAATATTTCTTGGCTGTGAAGCCTTTGGAATTATTATTTCAAAAGGATTAGCATCACATGCCCCGGTATTGGTAATTTTAAAATACCGTTGTTTTCCTTCTGTCCAGCAGAAATCATAACCCGGGTTCAGAAGCGTATAGGAAATTTGTGGAACATAAGAGGAATTTATGTTTACTTTGGCTGTGTTCTCAGGTATTTCCATACAGGGCAGGGAATCATAAATGCAACCGTAATAGGCGCTGAAATGCGAAAAATTATTACTCCCGTTAGTCAGGTTGGTTATCTGAATGTTTTCATGAATGAACAAATCTGCATTTCCCTGAAGGTTCTGAACATAAAATTTTGCAGTTATTACACGGTTGCTTACACCGGAACTGATAAGTGTCAGGTTAGGCGAATAACTCAGACCTGTAAATTTAAAGGAAGGTGAAATAATGCTGGGAGGAATAGTATCTGTAAAATAGAAATAGCCTTCTAAAAGTGGATCGGACGTGTTTTTATAGGCAATGGTTCTTTCAAAAGGTTCTGACATGCAATAGTCATGAGTATAATCGATGTTTACTGAATTGGCAGTATCGAATACGAGATAAGGGCTTTGTACAATAAAAGGAATGCTGTCGGTCAGGATGTACTGGCTGTTATCGTTTATTATTACCGTATCGAGGTAATTTATTGTGGAGGCTGAAATGGTACTGCACCCTGCTTTCACAGGAAAAAACAGGGTCAGGGTATCGGAAAATCCTGTGATGGTATATACGGGGGCGGAAGCATTGGAATTGTCAAATGACAACACCGTGCCGTTATTTAAATGCGCTCCCGGCATTGCGGTTATTCCCTGTGGCATATGTATGGTGATCTCAAGGCTGCTGTGAGCGGTAAGGCTGGTATCGCAGGTATAATACATAGTATCCGTTTTGCAGGAAGATATATCCTGCGAGGACGATGTTTTATTTTTACATACTTCACCAAAATTTCCCCACAGGTTCCCGATTTTTGTTCTTACGGAAATGTAATAAATGGTACTTGTGTAAATGGGAATGGCCAGTTCGGAAAGGTAAAAGGAATTTGTGTTCTTAGTTATATTTTCTGAAAGAACTCCTGTCTCATCGGTCACATGAAACTCGTATAACACTGCACCGGGAACAGGTGTTGCTGTCAGGAGTTGTCCGCCGGATACTCCTGAAATGTCACAGTTCGGCTGCATAAGTTTTGTGGTAACCGGGTGATGATAGAAAGCGCCCGACAATACGGAGGTGTTTTTCTGTAAATCCGTAGCCGTGGCCACAAAATATGTATAATTTGAAGCGGTAAAAACCTGCCATTTTCCATTCC
>JBBIRU010000071.1:0-18694 GCA_037441645.1 Bacteroidota bacterium | reverse complement strand
TCCCTATCAAAGGTGAGCTCGTGTTGGTACCATTATAAATGCTTAAATAGTCTTTCACTATTTTTCCGTATTCCAGGTCGAATTTCAAAAAATTCACGGTTACTTTTTTATAAACATCACAGGGATATATGGTAACTGTATAGTCTTCGTTATAGGAATATTCATTCTTTTCTCCACCACTGTCAAAAAATCTGCCCTGGCATACTTTAATTGCCGTGTCTTTCCTGAAATAAAACCGATCTTCAGAACTATTTACTGTAACCTGTACCATGTCGGGGTAAGAAACACATCCTACGTTATCTTCCACGATAAGATTATAAGGGATAGTTTTTAGAGGAGTTGCCGTCGGATGTTCAATAGTTGATGAATCCAGCCCGTCAGATGGTTTCCATATATATTTATAAGGCGGAAAACCAAAGGTTGCTGCCGGGTTATCTCCTAAAACGACAGAAGACCCTGAACAAAGAAAATGATCATTACCTGCATGAGCAACAGGTAATTTACACCCAATATCTATCATTAAATTAGGTCTTCCTGTTTTTTCGTTCAGACGTACTGGTATAAAGTTGTCTTTATCGGCGGCTCTTGATCTTTTATACCCGGTGGTTTTTGTATATTGCCATTCGGGATAATTGTTTGTAAATAGCTGATAGCCGTGTTCTACTGTTATTGCCAGGTTATCTGTTCCATTATACCTGAAGGGCTGTATCAGGGTAATTGTTCTCCATCCTGAACCGGCACTATCTGAAACGGTTCCGCTGAAGACTTCGGTATACCCGGTTACAGACCAGTCTCCTGTTATTAATTCATTCTGGTTTGTATGTTTTAGATATACTTTGACGTTAGTGATATCTCTATCATACAGGTTATTGGTTTTATAAAAGGAAACTGTGTAAATGACTCCTTCTCGGCCTATTTCATCTTTTGTATATAATCCTTCCCACCGGGAATAGTTCGATTGCCTGTTAATGGGAAATAGCTTTGAGCGTTGTGTCCCCGAACCAATGGTCAGAAGATTTGTTTCAGTTTGTATAGGGTCTATTAATATTCTTATATTGGGTCTTCCGGCACGGATAAATATACTATCGGGTAACATTAAGTTATTCTGGCCAATCCTGCAGCGTTTGGTACCGTTTGAAAGTTTGGTATACTGCCATTTTGGTATGTCATTTGTCAATTGCTGAAATCCATGATCAATTGTTATTGCAAGGTTTTTCTGCCCGTTATACAAAAAGGGTTCATTGAGGGTAATTGTTTTCCACCCGGGGGTTGTATCATTTGTGATCGTCCCGGAAAAAACTTCAGTATATCCTGTTGAATCCCACACTCCATTGTATAATTCATAATCGGTTGTATATTTAAAATACACTTTGATATCTGAAATATCTCCACCTGCTCCGTTATTTCCTTTATAAAAGGACAATTCTTTTATAAAGCCCACTTGTCCCATTTCCTGCATGGTATAAATCAGTTCACATCTGGAATAATTAAATTGCCTGTTTACAGGAAATTGTTTTGACAGATTGGTGCCATTACCAATAATTATTTCATTTGTTTGTGCGGTAATTTTATCTGGTAAACCAAATAATAATATGGCAAGTATTCCTATGAATATATATAATTTTGTTTTCATACAGTATCATTCTGTTATTTACTGCGAAGATTTGAAAAGATATCTTTTGTTATTTGTTTTCCAACCTACTAATGACTCATCTGTTACATAGTATATTTTTATATCTGATTCGCTTTCATTTGTGGTAAAATATACTTTCAGTTCTGCCTGTAATGGATCTGTTACCGGGAACAAAAAGCCATCACTATTTGCATCTTCAAGTAATTCAACATTTTTTACAAATATATCGGCTAATGTGTCAACCGTTGTAACAAATGCTTTGAAATTTGCCGAATCAGGGCTGTTTACTATAAATACCTGCTGCGAAAACAAATTGCAGGATATCACACTAAGAAAAAGTGTTACCGACAATACTCTTATTATAACTTTCATGGTTTTAATGTTAGTTTACCAAATTTAAAATTGTTTTTGTAAAACAAAGTATGTTATACAACATATTATCTTTTATAATCACCTGTATTTCATGTAATTTGCATTTGACTGATATTATGATTATTACGCTTTTCGTATTGATATTCTTACATATAATAAAATATTAATTCTTCTTACAAACGACAATTCCGGACTTATCATTGTTAAAATGTTAATAAATTTATTGCTGTCATATTTCATCTTTGAAAATATTTATTACAAAAAACTTATATGCCGTTCTAATTATAAAACAGTAAAGAATCTAAAAAGATTGCATAAAAAATAAAATATTTTTTCATGTATTAATTATTTACTTAATTAACGTGAGTTCGATATAAGAATTTCCAAAAAGTCACTTTTAAATGAACATGTCAATGTTCATAATTATTTAACATACAACATATTATAATCATAAGTTTTTCTTATCTTTGAAAGAGGCCAATCAATCAAAAAAAGAAAAACCTATGATTACGAAGGATAAAGTTATTGAAATATTTTGTCAGGTAGATGATTTTTGCAAAGAATTTCACAAAGTAAAATCTGGTCACGAATTATCTTCAAAAACTGAGAAGAAACACCGCAATAAGCCATGTAATTTAAGCGATAGCGAGGTTATCACGATTTTGATTTTATTTCATTCTTATAGTTTTCGTAACCTTAAACATTTTTATACTCACTACGTTCAAGTACACTTAAAGAATGAGTTTCCAAAAACTGTTTCTTACAATCGTTTTGTTGAGTTACAGAGAAAAGCTTTAATACCGATGGCTCTTTTTTTGAAAATGCATTGTCTCGGTAATTGTACAGGTGTATCTTTTATTGATTCAACCCCAATACGAGCCTGCCATATACGAAGAGAAAAATCGAATAAGGTTTTTAACGGAATGGCTACAAAGGGTCAATGTTCTATCGGATGGTTTTATGGCTTCAAACTTCATCTGATCATTAACGACAGAGGCGAAATCCTGGAGTTTATGCTTAGCAGAGGAAATGTAGATGACAGGGAACCATTAAAAAGTAAAGCTTTTCATAAAAAAATCTTTGGAAAATTATTTGGTGATAAAGGCTATATCAGTCAAAGTCTTTTCGAACTATTATTTATTGATAGAATACATATGGTAACAAAACTCAGAAAGAATATGAAAAATAGCGTGATGCATATTCATGATAAGCTTCTGCTAAAGAAAAGAGCACTTATTGAAACGGTGAATGACGAATTAAAAAACATTTGCCAAATTGAGCACACAAGACATAGAAGCTTTAATAATTTTATTACCAATCTGATCTCAGGATTAATTGCATACTCGTATTTTACAAAAAAGCCATCGTTAAATATTGAAACCGTTAAAAATAATGGAATTATGATGGTTGCTTAAATCGAACTCACGTTAATTATCTTCTTCAACAATCTTATATGTAATATTTTAACCTTATATTAGTTGGCTAATATAAGGCAATAAAAATCTAAGCACCTATCCATATTAAGACAGAAACAAATTTTTAAAAAATTAAAAAGATGAAAAATCAGCACAACAAAATCGAATTTACAACAGATAGTGATTCAATAATTAATTTGAAATTGGATTTAACTCTTTCCACACAAAACTATCTATATTTAGAAGAAGCAATCTCTAATTGCATAATCATTTTTTTATTGTCCGGCTTGAATCTAAGATTCTTTGTTTTTTGGCAATGAGCGGAAATATTTTTTTTCAATTTTTTCCAATTCCATTCTCATTTTTATATGTCTAAAAACCGTAATCATTATTTTGTCAACCTGGATTTCTTTAGCAAAATCACCATGAAGTAATATTTTTTCGTTTTTATCAGGCATTTCAAAAATGTCAGAGCAAATTTCAGGGTCATATAAAACAACCCTTTCGTCCTCGCAAAGTCTCATGCTTTTAACAAATGCTTTTAGTAATTTAATAAGTTCCTTTTTGCATAAACCGGTTTGTATTTCATATGTACAACAGCTATATTGACATTCCTGGTTAATAATATCCGATATCTCCGAAAGATAAAGCTCCAATTTCAGTTTTAATAACGGAGAGTTTATGGTATGGACGAGCAGATACAGTCTCATAAATTATGCAAGTTGTTTCTTATCATTTGCAGATTCTGATTGTCATTTGGCATATAGTTATCATCATTTTATTTAACAAGCACAAATATAAATAATTAATTTCAAATAGATACTAATTAGTAGGGTACTTATAAGGAGTAACGAAAATAATGGATATTCATAAGATTTGTATCATGAAACAAAAAAGTGAAAAAACTGCAACAATACCTTCCAAAGAAAAATACCTGAAGGAATTAGGAGAACGAATAAGGCAGATACGAATTAGTAAAGGATATACCAGTTACGAGTATTTTGCCTATGAGCATAATATTTCACGTGCCCAGTTTGGAAGATATGAGCGTGGAGAAGATTTGCGGTTCAGTACCCTTGTCAGGATAATTGAAGCCTTTGATATGACCCTGGAAGAATTCTTTGCAGAAGGTTTTGAAAGTAAAAAAGGGAAGTAAACAGGAAATACTTTTCTTTCCCATGTTAACAATAACAAAGCTTAATCTTGCCCGTGAAAAAAGTTTTGAATTCTCAAAAGAAATCATCAGGCATTATCTTGTGATGCATGGAAATAAGGAATTTGTTTTATCAAGATACTTTGTTAAATGCGGAACTCTGATTGGCTCTTGTCTGGAAGAAGCTACTATTGCCCATACGAAAAATGAATATTTCGCAAAAATAAATGCAGCCTACAGAGAAGCGAAAAAAACGCACTACTGGTTACGGCTTATGCTCGAAACAAAGATGCTGGAATCATACGATGTAGATTATCTGTTAAAAGATACTGATGAGTTACTATTATTGATTAGTGACATTTTGAAAGCGCTGAAAACAGAACCCATCGCTTCTTCATCAGATCCTGTAAAATGATAAGATTCTTGTTAAGCTAATTAAGCCAATAAAAACAAGATGGAATTACATAAGCTAAGGCGTTTTATTTTCTTTAGCCGGAACCGTATGTAGATTAGCATAATACGTTAGTTTTTCTCCCAGTTTTTTCTGGTCTTCCTCGGATAAGTGGTCAAATAACCCAGCGATTTCTTTTAATACAGGGGGTAATTCCGGTTTATTATTTTTTTTGACAATAAAATATCCGGCAATAAGGCCAAGGCCACCCGATATAAAAGGTAAAAAAGGCTTGATCTGCTCCCAGAACGTTTTAGGTTCGCTTTCCTTGCGTTCTTCTTTGATTTTTTGGAGTTTACTTTTGGCATTACTAAGTTCCTCTCTTAACTGCTGAATCTTTTCGTCTTTGTGTTTTGATTCATTTTGCAGGAGTTTCATTTCAATGATAGATTCTGTTCCTTCAAGAGTTTTTTGTAGAAGTTTTTCCCTTTCATCCAGCACTTTGCTTTTCATATCAAGAATTTCCATTTTATCGTTGAAAATTTCTTTTTCCCGCTCACTTAATTTCCTTTCTTGTTCCAGTAAGGATTTTTCCCTGATAGCAAGCTGTTCTTCCCGTTTTTTGAGCCTTTTTTCAATATTGAACAGTTCATTCTCTTTTACTGAATCTGTATGTTCAGGATTTTGTACATTTTTTTGTACAGAATGAACATCATAATGTACATTTTCGATTTCTTCAAGTTTAATGGAACATAAATCAATAATAATAGCAGCAAGTGCAGGCTTTTTACCTGTTTTTATTCTGCGTTTTTCCTGTTCAGTTAATAGTCTTTCATAAATGTCCTGTGGCACTTCGAGACGGATTCCGGTGGTAATGGCTATGTGATTCATGATTTTTTCTGTTTTTGAGTGAGTAATCTGTGAAATGATTATAGGATTGATTTAAGCTTATAAATAGCTTGTAAATCTTGTAAGAAAAGGTTCGAACGTAGGGCAGTGAGGTTCACCACTTGGCAGTATTTTTGATAGTTCTTCACTCAAAAATTTTGAAAAATAATGTTGATTTAAAAGAGTTAGGGGAATGTTCCCCCATTCTTTTTTTAGTACACTATAACCATTGTGTGAAATGTAATAAATTGTTATACAGTTTAAAGTGGGGATCGGTTCGAGTCCTTTCGAGTTTTTTTAATTATACCGATGTGATTTATATTTTAATCCAATAAGTATAAATCAATCGGCATAAACCAAAGTAGAAATTATAATTCGTCCGGTTTGGACTCTTATAAATTTCACTTTGGTATTACATATTTATTTGCTGTTTCCTTCTCAATCACACATAGAAGCACTTCCCTCTGAATGTAACATGTTTTCCGTTTTCGAGAGTTCCTTCCTTTTCATTATTTTTTTCGGGCCAGGTGTACAGGGGTTTTTTGTCGTTACCCTGGTACCATTCAAAACTTAAATTGTAATTAAGCTTTTTTTGCTCAAGATTTATCAGGGTTATTTCCCAGATATTGCCCCTGTAGTTTTTTTTCAGGTCATTTCCCTTACCAATAGTAAATTCATGTGGAAACGGAAGGGGAGGTTCCTGATCGGTGGAATATATTTCTTTGGCTGTTGGATGCTTTTCGTAAGCATAAACTCCAAAGCCTTCAAATTTTTGTTTTATTTTTACTTTAACCACTTCCTCTGAATTCCTGATCTTAAGCATTTTCATTTTTGTAGTTTTAATTTTTTAATGACACAAATACATATATTCAGAAAAATTATTCTTCTGCATAGCAGTAGAGATCTTTCAGTTTTTCAAAAACTTTAAGTGCATTTGCAATATCTCTTGTGTACAAAATTTTAAGTTTGTATTCGTTGCTCCTGTTGATATCTTTAAAAAGATCAGTTACAATTTCTTCCTGTATTCCTTTTTTAGCAATTTTCATTTTTTGAACTTCAAAAAAATAATTTACCATAATAATTACCCCGGTACTTTTCCTGTACCTGCCTGAGTCTTCTGTCGTAAACCAGGGGGTGGTAGCCTCAACTTCCGGCTCATATTCAAAATCAGAAAGCCATAACCTTTTGTTTGAAATATTGTTCATAATCAAATAGTTAAAAATTTTATACTTAATTTACCTGAACTTGCTTATTTAAGCTAGCATTGTCCATAGTCGAAAAAGGTACCTGTTAGTAACCTTCTTTTTTGATTTTTTTTTAAAAAGAGTATGATTTTTTTCATTTTGGGATTATTATTTCTCTTTTTTTTACATTATGAGTATCGAAAACGGTACAATTGACGTAAAAAACAATGAAAGAGCTATTGCAGATAAGTATTTAAGTGTTGATTGCTAAGATATTATATGAAATTGTTTTCGATATATAGAACTTCGATGTTGAATATAACTCCAATAATATCTGTTAATTAACGTAGTCCTTATGATGCTGTCCGGAGAGTTTTACAGCAGATTAGTGTGTAATGCGGGCATATTTAGATTCAAAATAAATAGCAAATGCAAGGATTTTTATTTGACCAGTATTCATAGGGGTTATAGACGGTGTTCTTAATAATTTCGGTGTTCGGTAGTAAAATTTTTTACATTTGGAGGTTACTAAATCATTTTTTATCGACTATGGGTATCGAGGCTAATCTAACGAACGAAAAAATAATTGAAGGGTTTAAGTCGAATAATAACGAAATATTGATTTTAATATATAAAAATTACTACCCGGTGGTAGAAAGAATGATAGTATATGATTATAATGGCAGGGCGGAAGATGCAAAAGATATCTTTCAGGATGCTTTATTAACGGTTTATTCAGCATTGTGTACCGAACCGCCTTTAATAATCGAGTTCAAATTTTTTACTTTTCTGGTTTCCATTTGCAGGCGAAGGATGATAGATAAAATTCGAACTGGCAGGATTCATGTGAGATTAGAATCGGCAAAGGCCATGGAATCGGCCCCGGATGTCTTAAGAACGATAACTCATGAAGACAGGGTACGGCTTATTGAAAAACATTTCAAAGAACTGGGAGAAAAATGCAGGGAAATACTAAGAATGTTTTTGAAAGGATATTCAGTTTCAGAAGTTACTTTAAAACTAAATATGAGTAACGATCAGGTTACTAAAAACAGACGATTAAAATGTAAAAAAGAATTATTTGTTAAAATTTATAATGACCCACTTTTAAAAGAACTTATAGATGGAAAACCATGGAATATTCGAGAGATACCTAAATGGTAGCATGCCTGAAACAGAAAAGACGGATTTTCTAAGACGATTATCCGAAGATCAGGTATTTAATAATGAATTTTTAGTGTACAATGAAGTGAATAGTGTTATTCTTAATATGGATGACAGAGACGGGTTTAAAAAGGCACTAAATGAAGCAGAATCAAAATACTTTGAATCTGTTAATGTTCAAAACCCGTTAGATGAAACGAATATCAGGAAGCATAGAATTATGTTTTATAAAATTGCTGCTTCTGTTGTTATAGTTGTTACTTTATCTGTTATGGGATATTATATGTTATTTTCAAAATACACGAAGAAAGAATTGTATGCACAGTATTATATGCCTTTGAAAATGGATGCTGTTTCACGTTCAGCTGATGATTCGCTAATGAATATTGAGAGAGGATTTATTGCTTACCAGGATGGTCGGTATAAAGAATGTATACAGATACTGTCTTCAGGAAGTTATCCCGACAACGTTTCGGTAAATCTTGTAAAAGGTTTGTCGTTCATGGAACTCGGCAACTTTAAAATGGCTGAAACATTTTTATTATTAGCCTCAAAAGATGAAAGTAACGGGTTGCATGACGATTGTCAATGGTATCTTTCGCTTACTTATATTCAGTTGGAGAAACCGGCACAGGCAGCTTCCATATTAAAAAAACTGATAGAGAATAAATCAGTTTATGAACAAAAAGCAGAGAAATTACTGAAAGAAATAAATTAGAGACCCTTATTATGAAAGACCTGCGACCTGTGTATATATTTCACTTGGGTATTACCAAGAGAGAAACATAATAGGCGGATGCTTTTTCCGAAACTGTGGCTGGCGTGCAGAGCAAAAGATTTTTAATGTTTTAATTTCCTCCTCCTGATAAACAGGAATACAAGAACAAAAACAGTGAGTGATGCGGTTGATGTAAAAACAAATTTATTTGCAGGAGCATCAATTTTAACCGGTGATTTGTCACCTAAAACAACATATCCCGCCCAATAATACGGATGTGAGTTCATGGGGCCGGTATGTGTTAAGTATTGAATTTTTGCTTTCTGTAAAGCTTCTGCTTTATTATTTCCTGCCGTTAAATTCTTATAAAATATTTTCATTAAATCGGTGCTGCTTAAATCACTTATCGACCAGAGCGTCATAACAACACTCGGACAGCCGGCATACATAAAAGAACGGGCTAAACTCATAACACCTTCTCCTTTTCTCAGTTTTCCTGTTCCGGTGTTGCATGCACTCAGTACTACCATAGCCGGATTCAACTGCATATTATAAATTTCCCAGGCATAAAGATTACCATCGTTTCCATCACCTCCATTTTCGAATATCAGGCACGAATTACCGGGATCATCGGAGTCCGCTTCGCCATGCATCGCCAGATGAAGAATGGAATAGCCGGGAGCCAGTTTTTTAAATTCTGTTTCTGTAGCCGATTGGTTAAAATAAGAGTCGCCTTTTATAATTTCATTAATGCTGCTTACTTCATCGTGTGCTCCTTTTAAAGTGGAATTTGATGACCGGGTGAATGCTTCTGCAATGGAAGAATTAGAAGAAGTATAACCCGGGGCAAAAGCCAGAATGTTATGGTCGGTTTTATTGCCTGTTTTATAGGGATTGCCGAATAAAGTGGCAGAATTTGAGTAGCTTACAGTGTGTCTGGTGATTAAATAAGGAAGACGCCGGTAATCGACACGGGAATTTTTATAGGAATTAGTCAGCAAAGTTTCAAAAGGCAATACGTTTAATAAACCGTCGGAAACAATAATAAGTGATTTGTGTGAAATGTAATTCTGAATGGGACCGATAAGTGTAGAGTACAGTCCATATGAATTCTGAATAAATGAATTAAATCCCTGCAAAGTTGTTGCATCATTGCCGGAAGATGAAACTTCATCCATGTATTGATAAACGGTCTCTTTAAAATTATCCGGTAATGGAGTTTTTATAAATTCTTTACCTGTTGAGTTCACAACTATTGTATAAAGTGTTGAGTCTGTCAGAATATATTCGATCAGGCTTTCGGTTTTTAATAATTTTTGTTGTAGCTCAGGTAAGCTGATGCAAACAGTAAAAGCCCAGGAATTATAATATTTAGGGTATTCCGATTTAAGCATTGAGAAGAATTCTTCCTGTTCGTCATATAATTTATATAGCTGTTCTTTCCATTTAAAAGTGTTGATTTTCGAAGATGCTACTTTACGTTCCAGTATCGAAATGTTTTTTCGTAATTCCTGGTCTTTTAAATATAAAGAATATTGTTTACTTCCTTCGGGAACATTCATAAGCAAAGAAATCTTTTCACGTAAAACGGTTGCTTTGTTTTTTTCCGAAGCAGAAAATGCAATATTTATATATTCCTCTTTACCGGTTGTCTTATATAATTCATAAGCAACCTGAACGGCTTGGTTATAAACGGTATTTTCATTTTCGGTTAACAATAATTTATCGTTATCAAACTGGTAACTGCTTCTTATTTTTTCGAGCAGTTCCATAGCCTCTGAATAACACGAAAGGCTATTTTCAGAATATTTTTCTTTTTCGGTTTTTATTGTTTTGCCCAATGTATATAAAGTAGATGCTTTTCCTTTTAATGCCCTTAAATATTCTAACGAATAAATAATGGAAGATGGTTCTGGAAATAAAGTGTTTTTATCGGTAGTTAATTCAGAACTGGCTGCTAACAGAGCCTTATCGAAAGCAGCTAAAGCATTATTATAATCTTTGTTTTCCAAATAAATATTTGCCAGCGAAGCCAGGGCGGTGGAAGTTGAACTGCTTTTTTGCCCCGTTACCTGCTGAATTAATTTACAGGATTTCTTTCCCATTTCAATGGCTTCATTGGCCTTCCCCATTTTCGAGAGCAATTCGGAATAATTCTGATAATCTTTCGATAAGTTTTGAGTATTAACGGGACTTTCTTTTTGTCGGAAAAGAATGGCTTTTTTAAAGTTATCCTGGCTCTTTGTATACTCACCTAAAGCTGAATAAATCAATCCGTAGTAATTATAAAGATTGGCTTTCAAATCGGGTTCAGTATTTTTAATATAAGTGGAAGCAGTGTCAAAAAATGAAATTGATTTTAAATAATCTTTTTTTCTGTAAGAGTTTATTCCAAATGTATAATACAATTTACACATATCTGAAACACTAAATGAGCGCAGTCTTTTCTTATAAAGGGATACTCTATTTAAATTTATTTCAGTTTTAGTGAAGTCATTAATTCTTGAATAAATATTTGCTAATTCATTACTGATCGAAACCAATGAATTATATTTATTATTGTCCTTAAATAACTCATATTCTTTTTGAGCAATTATTAAATAATTTATGCATTTTGGGTATTCTTCCAGATAACTATATGTGAAACCTAAACATTGATAATGATAGGCTTTTGCTGAAATTTTACAAAAAGTGTCTTTTTTTTCTATCAGATTTAATATAGGCTTTAGATTTATCTCAATATTACTGATTTTACTGTTGCGTGTTAATAAAGCTAATTCAAGCACTGCAAAGTCAATATTCATTGAATGAACCAACCACTCGTTATCCGGCAGAAGTTTAATTTTATTTAAATAGTTATTTGCTTCACTTATTTTCATTTGTTTAAAACAACTCTTTTCTAAATAAAGCAAAAGGAAAACATCTGGTATTTTTTGAATTACCAAAGCTTTTTTGAGTGTAATTTCAGCAGTTGCAAAATTACCCCTACAATAATAAAAATAACCTAATGATTTATAATAGCCTGATTCTAAGTCAGCAGTTGGTTTAATTGAATTTAATATTATATGTGATTTATTTAATTCGGTTTCTGCTTTATTAAATTCTTTTGACGATGAATAACAATCAGAGATTTTTAAATGAATTATTAATTCCTTTTGACTTAAATTCTTTTTTTGGGCTGAAATAAGGGCTTTCTTAAAATAAAATAAAGCGCTGTCGGTTTGGCTTTGCGATAAGTTAATTGTGCCGCGTTCTATTTGGTAATCAATAGCTTCTTCGTTGTTGTTGGTTATGCTGCCAGCCTGAATCAATTTAGTTGACAAACTAAAAGCAGAACATATTAAGAACAGAATAATTAGTTCTTTCATTCTCAGGCAAAAACTGATTTTGCAAAGATACGGAATTTACAGTTTCCTGAAAATTTATTTAAAAAAGATGGTTTTTTGAGGTTACTAATCACCCACTTTTTCGACTATGGGTTGTAACCAAAAAAATATCTCTTATGAAAAAGATGCTAAAAACAATTGGTGTAATAGCAATAGTTGCTATTCTCAGCCTTAGTTTTTCCGGTACTGTAAATGCAATTCCTACAGACCCTCCCGGAACAACTATCCCTCCTCCTCCTCCTCCTCCTTCAAAGTAAATTAAATAAGCCAGGGTGCAGCTACTCTGGCTTATTTTTTGTCTTAAATCAAGGGCTTATGTTTTAATTAAATTTGTTTATAATAACTGTTTTCAGATTTTCTCTTTATGTTTCTTTAAGATTTTTTGAAATTGAATTTTAAAATATTAATTACCTTTGTAACTTTTGTAAAGAAAAAACAATGAATTACTTAATTAAAGAAATATGGGGAGATGGATGCCGGGCAGGATTTGTGTCCATAATTATTACCCGGAGTTAATATTTATAAATAAATTTAAGCAAATTGTTTTGGCTTGGTTAGTATTATCTATAGGAATTATTTTTGAAGTACTGGGTACGGTAATGATGAAATTTGCAGAAGGTTTTACCAGACTCTGGCCATCGGTGCTTGTTTTTGTTTTTTATGGGATTAGTTTAGCTGCCCTGGTGTTTGTTCTTAAAAAGATGGATGTCAGTATTGCTTATGCAATCTGGGCAAGTGTAGGTACAGCGTTAATTGCTATCCTTGGAATAATCTGGTTTAATGAACCGGTTACAGTAATGAAAGTTATTTCAATTTTACTTATAATTGCAGGAATTATTGGATTGGAAATGTTTGATTAAATTTGGCGGATGAAAGTATTTTTAACAGGAGCAACAGGATTTCTTGGAGGAGAGTTACTTATAACCTTATCGAAGAGAAAAGACATAAAAAAGATATATTGTCTTATCAGGGCAAAAAGTGATGAAGATGCTTTCAATAGGATCAAACATATCTTTGAATTACATGGCGATGAGTTTCGCCGCGACAGGATAATTCCTGTAATTGCAAACCTTACGGATAATGACCTGATTTCGAAATTAACCGATTTTCCCGGACTTTCAGACACAAACCTGATTGTTCACTCTGCAGCAAACACTTCCTTTTCAAAATCTGCCGATGATCTTGTAAAGCTGGTAAATATTAATGGTCTTGAATCCATACTGGTTTGGGCGAAAGAATTAAAGAAACTCGTTACTTTTGCTTATATCGGAACGGCTACCATTTGCGGAAAAGATATTAAAAATCGTACTATTCGCGAAGAAGAATCACCCAATACTCATGCACACCATCTGGTAACATATACTTACACGAAGATGATGGGCGAAATGATGTTGAAGAAATATCTCCCAAAAGAAAAAATATTGGTCGTAAGACCTTCCATTATCATGGGCGATAGTAAAAATAAAGTTCCGCGTTCTTCTGTAATCTTATGGACTTTAGCAGCTTTCAATTATTTGCGTTTGATCCCGGTTAATCCTTATTCAAAAATTGATATTATTCCTGTTGATTATGCTGCTGAAGCAATAACGGCACTATTATTTGCAAAACGTAATTATGATGTATACCATATCTCGGCAGGCGAACAATCTTCAACCGATAGCCTGTCTGTAACCACTCGTATTGAAACCTTCTTTCCTGAAAAACCAAGTCATCAGTTTGTCGAAAGAAAACTTGCTAACAATATGCGATTCTGGGCTAAAGGTAAAGATAATAATGTAGGCGATTTGCTTGAATACAGTAAATATCTCGATTATTGGCAAAACATTCTAACTGAAAAAGGAAGACTTAGAATTTTATTTGCCGGACTGGAACCTTATTTTGATTTTATTGAACTGGGGCAGGTATTTGATAATTCGCGTTTATTGCAGGATATTTCAATACCAAAACCTTTACCCGCACATAAATATATTGTAGAAAATATTGATTTTCTGAAAACAATTGATATCTACGAGGGGGCTATTGATCCCTGATTCGGCAAAAATGAAGTTCCAACTCCCAAGGGAGAATTTTCTTACCTTTATTGTCCTTTAAACCTTCCCTGCCAGGTAAAGCAATCGAATATCAGGGAAATGCCTTTTGGGATCTCATAAAAAATTCCATAAACAGCCGAACCGCTTCCGGTCATTGATGAATAGATGGCGCCGGCAGAATACAGTTTTTCTTTAATTTCTTTAATTACAGGGTATTTTGGAAAAACAATCTTTTCGAAATCATTAACGATTAGTTTTTTCCAATTTTCGGGCGACTGGGTTGAAATAATGGAACTGATAGATGGTCTGTCGGAGTTTGGTACCGAACAACTATAAGCCCAGGAAGTATTGATGTGTATCCCGGGATGAATAATTAATATATGGTATTTACTGAGATCTATCTGAAAAGGTTCCAGGAGTTCGCCTCTGCCTGTAGAAATACATGGTTGATTATAAATAAAAAAGGGACAGTCGCTCCCTATTTCTGAAGAAACCTGAATTAGTTTTTGGACAGATAACCGTAGGTTTAGATATTCATTTAATGCTTTAAGCATACATGTTGCATCTGCCGATCCTCCGCCTAATCCGGCGCCCGATGGGATAACTTTATGCAAAAAGATATCCATAGAAGGGAGTGAATATTCCATGGCCAGCATCTGGTATGCTTTCATACAGAGATTTTTTTCCGGGGCAACATCAATAGAAATACCGGTTGTAGAAAGAGTCGTTTTTTCTGAGGGAATAAGTTCCAGCACATCACACAATTCAACCGGCAGCATCAGGGTTTCAATGTTGTGGTAGCCATCTGTTCTTTTGTTTAGAATATGAAGGCCTAAATTTATTTTTGCATTCGGAAAAATGAGCATAGTGAAAATTGTTAAATTCCCATGGTTTCTTTACCAAAATGAATCCCGGAAATTATTATATCGTCAAGCTGGGGCATTTCACCTTTCCATTCTTCAATGGTAGTGTTTAAAATTATACCCTGTTCGCTCATGGGCTTATTAGAGATTTTTACGATTAATTCTTTTAGCGTTTTATACTTGAATTTTTTACCATCGGGCCCGCCAAACTGGTCGGCATAGCCATCGGAAAACATATAAATCGAATCGCCCAATGAGAAAGGAATTCTTTGAATAGAGAAGGGGTCTTTCTTAATATGAACCCCGATAGGCATTTTGTCGGCTTTATATTCAATCAGGTAATTATTCCTGACCAGGTACAGGGGATTATTAGCACCCGAATATTCTATTTCTTTCTTGTCCCAGTCGACAATTACCAATGTTATATCCATCCCGTCTTTCGATTCGCTTTCTTTTTCCATCTGGCGCAGGGACAAAATAACATTTTGCCTTAACATATTTAATATTTCGTCGGACGACATCTGTTTGTTCAGTCCCATGATTTCATCCATAAAAGCGATTCCAAGCATACTCATGAAAGCGCCCGGCACACCATGACCCGTACAATCGGCTACAGCATAATAAGTTTTGTTTTCGCGATGCGAAATCCAGTAAAAATCTCCGCTTACAATATCACGGGGTTTATAAAGCATAAATGATTCCGGAAAATGTTTTCTTATTTCATTTCTTGTAGGGAGAAGCGCTTCCTGGATGTTTTTTGCATAATTTATACTGTCGGTAATATCTTTGTTTTTTTGTTCTACTATTTCCTTCTGATGTACAACTTCAGCAGTTCTTTCAGTAACTGTTTTTTCGAGCCGTATTTTATCTTTTCTCAGGGCGGCTTCGCGGTATTTTATGAAAGCAATAATAATTATGATGCCAATTAATATGGCAATCGAGATGGCCCACCATGTTAACCACCAGGGAGGAAGAATCTGAAAAGAAAAAGTGGTGGGAATTTCATTCCATACTCCATCGTTGTTACATGCAATAATTTTAAATGTGTATTTTCCGGGAGGCAGGGTAGGAAAGTCGGCTTCATTTTTTGACAAGGCCGGCGACCATGTTGTGTCAATACCTTCCATCATGAAACGGTATTTTACTTTTTCGGGAATAGTTAAACAGTTGGCTGCAAACTGGAATGTAAGGTGATTTTTGTTATAAGGAAGAACCAGGTTTACAGGAAGGCCGCTGGTTGAATCAATACTGTCGCAATATGGTTTCCAGTCAAAGTCTTTAAAATTATACAATATATTTGTAACGGTTGTGGAAGGTTTTACTTTATTAAGTTTATCCAGTTTCGGATCGTATATAGTAACTCCGTCAATGGTACCAAACCATATTCTGCCCAGGCTGTCCGTATAAGTTGCATTACGGTTGCATTCCATACCCATAAAACCTTCCATTTTGCCATAATATCGTATATTGACTTTTCCTGATTTATTATATTCAGTAAGGTCAAATTTATCAAGTCCCACATTACTTCCTATCAGTAAGTTTCCGAGTCCGTCCTGTTGAATAAGGAAAAGATAATCGGAAGAAAGACCTTTGGATTTGTCTATCTTGTCGAAAGTTTTGCCATTGTAACGGAATAAGCCTTCTTTGGTAGCGATCCAGTGAAATCCCATTTTATCCTGCAGAACAGTATTTACCTGAGAATTTATAAAACCATTATCTTCTGTGTAATGTGTTAATTTATTGTCGGTATAAATAAACAATCCTTCTCTGGTACTTAACCACACTTTCTTTTCTTTATCCTGAAAAATATGGGTTATAAAAGCATCTTTTAATTCTGGAAATACCTTGTTAAAATTAATAATTCCCGTGTCGGTAAATTTTGCAAGTCCGGCTAAAGTTGCTGCCCAGATGTTCCCTTCCTTATCTGAGTATAGGTAATTAATATATTTGTTTGGCAGGTCAGAGTTTACGTTACATCCGTATTTAATATCAGCGCTGTCATTTGTTATATGAATGTAAGAGCTGTCGGAAGGATTAAAAATACTTATTCCGTAATTTGTTCCGAACCATGTTCTGCCTTTATTATCTTTCGTAATAGTTTGAACAACGCTTCCAATAATACCTTTTTTTGCTGCCTTCAGTAAGTCTTTTTGTTTTAATTTCTTTTCCTGTAATGAATTCACCCTGAAAGTTTCAGTAGGATAAAAATATTTTTTCTGATAATCTCTAACATTAAAATAATATCCGCAACCCGTGGATGCTCCGATCCAGAACTCATTTTCACTATTTCCGCCAGTAATGGAATAAATGTTTTTATTTACCATTCCCTGGTTATTATTCCAGTTTTGAAAAGGGAAAGGAGGAATCTGCACTAACCCGCTTTCGCTTCCTAACCACAAATTACCTTCTCTGTCTTCAATAACACATCTGAATGAATAACCCTGAAGTTGAATATTGGGTTCGAATTTAGTGTTATATGGATTGGCATTACTTATACCTAACAGACATTCTTTATATGTACAAAAATATATTCGATTACTTAATTTTGATTTATATGAGGTAACAAATGAATTGTTAAGAATAGTAAAAGTGGTGTCTTTTCCCATAACGGTAATTCCTTTTCCGGTGCCAAAAAGGTATCTTCCCAGAGAATCCTGATTTATAGTCCATACTTGATTGTATCCCAGTCCGTCTTTAGTTGTATATTGTTTAATAGAATTTTTGCCAAGTAAAAACACGCCATTGTTCTTTGTTCCGACCCAGAGTTGTAAAAGGTTGTCTTCGAAGAGTGAGATGACAGAAGACTTCAAAAGCTCAGAGTTTTTTATAAAAGGTTCAAATTTTTTTCCGTTAAAGGATGCTAGTCCGTTGTTTGTACCTACCCATATTGTTCCTTTGTTATCCTGATAAATTTTCCATATCCAGTTATCAGGAAGCCCCTGTTCGGTAAAATAATTTGTAATTCTGTGACCCTTGATACGAGAGAGTCCTTTATCGGTTCCTACCCATATATTACCCTGCTTATCTTCAAAAATACTGTAAACAATGCTTCCGGCAAGACCGTTATCTTTTGAAATCGTTTTAAACGACACTCCATTATAAATATTGATACCGCCACCAACAGTACCAATCCACAGGTTACCATTTTTGTCTTGGCAGAGCGAGAAAATAGAAGACTGTGAAAGCCCGTCCTGAACCGTAAAAACTCTGTGATAATAATTCTGACCTATAGAGATTTTGAAAGTAAAAATCCCGAATAATACAGATATCAGAATGGTATAAAATACAAATTTTCTCATTTGTGAAAATGAGTTTAAAAATATAAAATAATTCTTGTTTTTTGATAGAGATGAAAAAAAAAGAGGCTTTCGCCGTTTTTTTACGTATTCCAAGTAAGGTAAGAACTTACTTAAAACCAAAGACATATACTAAATATGTCTTTTTGTATGTTTTCATTACTTGAACAGTACTTATACAAATATAAGAATTATTTGTAT
>JBBIRU010000070.1:0-19224 GCA_037441645.1 Bacteroidota bacterium | reverse complement strand
ATGCTTACCCGGTACTCGAAATTCCTAATGTGTTTACGCCAAATGGAGATGGACAGAATGACATTTTCAGGGTTCACGGGGAGTCTATTATTGAGTTCAAGGCTATTATTTTCAACCGATGGGGAAAAAAGGTTTACGAATGGGACGACGTCAACGGCTATTGGGATGGTAAAATAGGGGGATCGGAGGCTTCGCCGGGGGAATACTTCTATGTCATTACGGCTAAGGGTAAAAAGGATACCGAATACGAGGAAAAGGGGTTCTTCTATCTTATGAAAGAAAAATAACAAAAGAGGAAGCGTAAAGCTTCCTCTTTTAGTATTAAGACATCCATCTCTATAAGATGTAAGATACAATTTTTAATCAAAAAATATTTTTATTTTTACTAAAAAAACATGTATGAAACTGATTTATCTTTCTTTTATAACAATCTTACTTTTTTCCTGCCAATCAAATGAAAAAAAAATATTCAATCAAACAGATTCTCTTTTAACAATAGCAGGCGACACCTCATCTATTACTGACATCGTATTTCTTGAGGACATGTTTAAGTTTAAAAACGAAAATGAACTGGCGCAAAAATTCGGAAAAGAAAATATTACAACTGACACTATCTGGGGTGCGGAGGGAATGTTTTATATGGGCACAAAACTTTTTGCCAAGACTCCCAAAGAAGTTATTATTTCGTGGAACGATACGCTTACTCATTCTAAAATTGTTTCGTTAACTGTAAACTGTGGCTACGATAACGAAACAGGAAAATACATGCTTCATAAATTCTGGAAATCGAAAACCGGTATTTCGTTGGGAACAAGCTTAAAAGAACTTGTTGAATTAAATGGCAAAGATTTTACATTTTATGGCCTGGGATGGGATTATGGAGGAGAAATTATTTCATGGAACAAAGGTAAACTCGAAAAAGCAGGTTTGGCGATTACTCTTGGTACTGTAGGCTTCGACAATCAACCGGATGCCTATACAAAGATTGTTGGTGACCAGGAATTCTCCTCTTCTAATCCAAACGCAGTTAAACTAAACCCCGTTGTTCTTGTTCTGTCGGCAATAAATTCATATTAATTTCGAAAATTATTATTGCTCACTATCAGTGTATTGTGAAATATTTTTGCAATATTTTGAAGAAATATTTGCATTTCGCATATTCATTATAGTATCTTTGTGATATCATTTTAATATCACTCATTATGAATAACGAAAAAAATCTTACCGCATCACCAGGATATTTTGTCCTGCTATTAGGTCTTTTAATGATTCTTTCTCCCTTAAGCAACATTGCTTTCCCTGAGAATCCGGCGATCACGGGAATTACCATTTTTCTTGCGATTATCGGTATTTTTTTATGTACCGGCCTGATCGTGGTTAACCCAAACGAATCCCGTGTACTTACTCTGTTTGGTAAATATATGGGGACAATAAAACAGAACGGATTTTTCTGGGTAAATCCATTTTATATGAAAAAGAAAATAAGCCTGAGAGCCAGAAATTTTGACAGTGAACTAATAAAAGTTAACGACAAAATCGGAAACCCTATATTAATCGGAGTAATATTAGTATGGAAAGTAGAAGAAACCTTTAAAGCGGCCTTTGAAGTTGCAGATTATTTAAGCTTCGTTAAGATTCAGACTGAATCTGCCTTAAGAAAATTAGCTCACTCATATCCATACGATAATTTTGACGACGAAGAAAAAGAAATCTGTTTACGTTCCGGCGGAGACGAAATAAACCATAAACTGGAAGGGGAAATTCGCGAAAGATTAGAAATTGCAGGAATTAATGTGCTTGAAGCCCGTATCAGTAATCTGGCCTATGCTCCTGAAATAGCAAGCGCCATGTTGCAACGCCAGCAGGCAACCGCCGTAGTTGCTGCACGTTTTAAAATTGTTGAGGGTGCCGTAAGTATGGTTGAAATGGCTTTAGCCAAGTTATCCGACAGGCGAATTGTAAATCTTGATGAAGAAAAGAAAGCTGCTATGATTAGTAATATGATGGTTGTTTTATGCTCCGATAAATCGGCAGCTCCTATTGTAAATGCAGGAACACTTCACCATTAAAATAAAAAATATGGAACCGATTTCTTTAACAACAATTGCATGGTTAATTCCCGTTCTGATAATAGTTTCCCTTTGGGATATTACCTGGAAAATGATTGCCATGTGGAAGGCCGCAAGAGCTAACCAGGTAGCCTGGTTTATCTGCATTGCCGTTTTTAATACTCTCGGAATTTTACCTATTGTTTATATTTTAATACATCGAAAAAAATAAACACTGGTGGCAGCTAAGAAAGCTTTTGTTTTACGGTTGAACGAGGAAACTCTGGAAGCAGTTCAGAAATGGGCTGACGATGAATTCCGGAGTATCAACGGGCAAATGGAATGGATTATTGACCAGGCTTTAAAAAAAGAAGGGCGTAATAAGAAACCATCGCCAGGGCAAAGTAATGAACAAGAGCAACAAAAGTAAAGCATGGAAATTTCCGTGCTTTTTTTATATCCATCTTAACAGAGGAAAATCCATTCTGTGGGGCAAATCAGCATTTTTGGGAAAGATCCTGAAGGAATAATCGTAAACGCCTGACCTTGTAACGGCAACATTACACATAAACTTTACAACACCGTTGTTTTCTGAAACAGGTTTCATTTCTTCGATAAAATGGATTTCTTTAACCTTATCAAAAACTTTCTGGCCAAAAACAATCTCAATACCAATATCAGCGGAAGGAATTTCATGCAGATTAAGAACAATCTCGGCAACAAAATCTTCCCCTAACAAAAGAGGTTTTACCGTAGAATCGGGCAGATTCAGCGAAACCACCTCTATACTTTCCCAGGCACGAATCATTTTCTGTTTCCATGCAGCCATGTTACGGGCCATTTCAAAATTATTTTCTCTTAATTTCTTTCTTCGGTCAAGCATTTTTTTATAGAACTTATCATAATAATCATCCAGTTGCCGTTTCATTGTAAAACGAGGAACAATATCTGAGATGGTCTTTTTAATATGAGATACCCATTTCGAAGGAATTCCTGAGCGATCATTTGAATAAAAGGTCGGAACAATTTCGTTTTCAAAAAGGAAATACAAAGTTTCTGCATCCAGCTCATCCTGAAAATCCTGGTTATTATAAGTCCGCTCTTCTTTTAATGCCCAACCGGCACCAGGAACATAACCCTCGGCCCACCAACCATCAAGAACACTGCAATTTATTACACCATTCATAACCGCTTTTTCGCCACTGGTACCCGAAGCTTCCAAAGGCCGTGTAGGAGTATTTAACCATACATCAACTCCCTGAACCAGTTTTTTAGCTAATTCAATATCATAGTTTTCGAGAAAAAGAACTTTTCCAATAAATTCCGGGCGACGTGAAATTTCAACCACTTTTCTTATCAGGTCTTGTCCGGCTTTATCTGCTGGATGCGCTTTCCCTGCAAAAATAAATTGTACCGGCCTGTCTTTATTATTCACTAATTGGGAAAGTCTTTTCAGATTACTGAAAATCAGATGGGCTCTTTTGTAGGTTGCAAAGCGGCGGGCAAAACCTATGGTTAATGTCTTATCATTTAACTTTTCAACCGTTTCAAGTACCAGGGTTGGATTCTCCTGCCTGTTTTCGAGATTATCCATGAGCCTTTGTTTAATGGTTTCGAATAATTCTTTTCGAAGTTGCTGGCGTACCTCCCAAATATGTTTATCGGGTACGGAATGAATTTTCTCCCACGATTCCCTGCTTGACTGATTACTTAAAAATTCCTTGGGTAAATATTCGTTATATAAATTCCACCAGGGTTTTGCCACCCATGTAGGAAAATGAACCCCATTGGTTACATATCCGATATGTAATTCTTCCGGAAAATAATCGCTCCACAGGGTATTAAACATTTCCCTCGACACCTTACCATGAATGCGGCTGACACCATTCACTTCCTGTGAAAATTTACAGGCAAGTACGCTCATGGAAAATTTCGACTTAAGATCATCTTCATTCGTTCTTCCGAATCCCATCAGTGTTTCCCAGGTAATATTGAGCTTATCGGCAAAATAAGAAAGATACGTACGGATCATATCTTCATTAAATGCATCGTGACCGGCAGGAACAGGGGTATGTGTTGTGAACAGTGTTGACGACCGGATTACTTCAAAGGCTTCATAAAAATTCATTTTTTTAACTTCCACCAGTCTTCTGAGGCGTTCAAGACCTATAAATGCAGCATGTCCTTCGTTACAGTGATATAATTCAGGATTTAATCCCAATGCCTGTATTGTCTTTATACCGCCGATTCCAAGCAAAACTTCCTGTTTTAACCGGTGTTCAAGATCACCACCATAAAGTTGGTATGTTATAGAACGGTCGGCTTCAGAATTTTCTTCAATATCGGCATCCATTAAAAACAACTTCACCCTGCCCACATCCACCTGCCAGATTTTAGCATACAAGGTACGTCCCGGAAAAGGTACGCTTACAACTACCCATTCCCCTTTTTCGTTTCTTACCGGTTGAACAGGCATGGTAGCAAAGCGCTGAGGTATATAATTGGCCACCTGGTCGCCTGAAACAGAAAGGGATTGGGAAAAATAACCGTAACGGTAAAGTAACCCGATACCTACAATGTTTGCGGCTGAATCACTGGCTTCCTTTAAATAATCACCGGCCAGAATTCCCAGACCGCCTGAATATATTTTTAATGTATCATGAATGCCAAACTCCATGCTGAAATAAGCAATCATATCTTTATCCGGATCAGGGCCGGTGTTTATGTACTGTTCAAAAGAACCATAAACCTTTTCGAGTTTTTCGAGAAATGTTTTATTTTTTTCGAGTTCACGGAATTTCTCTAAAGTAACCGATTCGAGCAATACTATGGGATTGTGATTGACCTCTTTCCATAAATCAGGATCAATCGATTCAAACAATTCGTGAGCTTCGTAATTCCACGACCACCAAAGATTTCTGGTAAGGTTTTGCAGCTTATGTAAGCTATCCGGAATATTCGATTTAATAAAAACCTTTTTCCAGACAGGCTTATGAGTATCGCCATTTTTTATGGTTTTGACATTTTCCGGCAGTTGTTTGTTTTTAAATTTCTCGAATCTCAATTCTGTTTTTTCAAGCGCAATCTCGAATGCCCTAAAATAAAAACTCACCAGGTTTGACCATAACACTGTTTCGGATATTTCAAAAGCTTTTTTTCGTGCCTTTTCTCTATCATCATGATTTAAAGAATTAAACAGCAGGATAAATTTCGAAATTTCGCTTACTACTCCGGCTGCATTAAAATCATCGCGTTCAATAATTCTAATACCCGATTCACTGTTCTTTTCGAATTGTTTAACCCATAAACCAAACCCGGCAAGGGTCGTTGTTACGGTTGGAATATGAAATGCAAGACTTTCGAGTGGTGTATATCCCCAGGGTTCATAGTAGGAAGGAAAAACGGAAAGATCGAAACCAATCAGCAATTCGTAATACGGGAGATTGAATATTCCATCAACTCCATCCAGGTAACAAGGTGAAAAGATTACCTTAACTTTATCTTCCGGTCGATTTAACAGTTGTTTCTCCTGTAAACGATACAGCACAGAATCGCATTCGCTATTGTGCAGCGAATGAGTTAAATACTCGCTAAATATCGGGCGATTAAAATCGCAGTTGTGAATGCGTTCCAACAATTCGGTCCGGGGCCCTGCATGATTTGCCGGAACAGTTATGTAGGCAACGATGTTTTGCTGTAAATTTTCATTTTTATTCAATTCGGCCAGGGAATCGATATATAAATCTATTCCTTTATTACCGAACTCATACCGTCCGCTATTGATTACCAGCAGGCTCTTTCGATCAATCTTCTGGTTAAGAAGAGCTTCCGCAACATTAAACAATTTATTCCGTGCTATCAACCTCCTGCCGGTAAATTCATTGACAGGTGGAACAAAAGAGGGTTCAAATCCGTTAGGAGTAATAACATCGGCTGCTTTTTTGTGAAACTGAACACATTCTTTATTTGTCAGCTCGCTAACAACCGTAAAGGAATCGCAATGATTTGCCGAGAGCATTTCCAGCGATTGTTTCGACTGAATATTAAATTTTTCAGCCATCACGCCGGGATTATATGTCGAAAGATCTTTATAAAGCGGTAACCCGTTGCCGGCAATGGAACGTCCTATAGTAGTTGCATGTGTAGTAAAAAGCGTGCCTATCTGGGGTACTTCTTTTTTCAGGTATAAGATGCCCGAACCCGTCATCCACTCATGAAAATGAGCAATGATTTTATCTTTGGAGGTAACAGAAAAATCATAAAAACTCTGAATCAGCTTTGCCGCTGCATAACCAAACAGCGAGGGTTCAATATAATCCCACTGGCCATGAAGAGAGTCGAGGTTGTACGTTTCCCAGAATTCATAAAAGATTTTATCCTTCTGACTGAAATACGGGGTAAAATCGACCAGAATTACAATGGGCGCTCCGGCAATATTCCATCTTCCGATCTTAAATTTATGTCCTTCAGCTTCGGCCAGTTTACGCCAGGTCTTAAAAAGAAATTTGTCCTCAATAAATTCGGTATTCTGGTGAGTTTCTTTCCAGACATCCGGGCCAATCAGTATATATTTATCCTTTAATTCTGCTGAAATAGATTTTGCCTTGGTGGATATAACCGTATAAATTCCACCTACTTTATTACAGACTTCCCAGCTTACTTCAAAAAGATAATCGGGTAATATATTTTTTTCGCTCATTTGAGATTTTTTTCAGAATTACAATTGTAAAGTTAAAAGCAAAATGGATATTTCGCCTGCTCAAAGATAAAATATTCGCTCCATTTAACTATGAAAAAAAACGTGCCGCATCATGCTATTTAACAACATCTTCAGGCTTGCTTAATCTTCCCGTACCGGTTTTCAGTTCATCAGAATACCTCCCTTAATCAAAACCTGATCTGAAAAGGTATTATGCGTGCAGAATTTTTCCGGGTCATTTTCAAGAGATTCTGTGGAATAGAAATCAAATGATTATATTTACAATTGAAAAAAACGTGCTCAAACTTTTGCTTAGCAATTGTACACCAAAAATCCTGAAAAATATTGAAACCCATTCAAAAATATTTACCTGTTATCTGTTTCCTGTTCTCCTCTTTCATATGTTCTTCACAGAAACGTATACCCGAAAAATTATTAATCGAGGGTATTGTGTCAGGATATTATCATAACACAGGTAATATTGTAAATAAGAAAGATCGTCAGATTAAATTAGAAGGTGTTTTAGAAGGAGTTACCATTTGTGTTTTGCAGGAAAGAAAAATAATTATAACAGTTAACACAAATGAAAAGGGATTTTTTCAATTAGTATTAAAAACAGGAAATAAATACCAGGTAGATTTAAGTAAGGCAGGGTATTCAAAAAGCAGTTTGCTGGTCGATTTAAAAGATGTTCCCGGCGAAATTGCTTCGGAAGGGCTGGCTGTTGAAAATTTTGAAATGCTTCTGAACAGCTATATTCCGGATGAATCGCTTAATAAGATTAAGCCATTTGGAAGGTTATTTTATAATGTTGATAAAAAATCACTGGATTTTGAAGAAACCAATGTTAAAATCAGAAAAGGCATTTTTTCAAAAGAAAAAATTGAAAATCCTTCCGTTTCACTTATCAGGCAGGCAATTTTAAAGAATAAAAATAATTCTTCCGTACTTCGCTTAAACAATAAAAAAACACCGGAGAATAAGCCGGGAAATACGAATCCGGCAAAGCAACCTGTTTTATCGCCATTTCTTTTGAAAAATATTGACATTGAAAACATAACAGACAGTGATATAAAGAAAAGAGAATCGGAACTTGTTTTAATACGCAAACAAATTGAAAAAGACAAACTAAACATAAAAACAGCACAGGACTCCGTTATCATTAGTCAGAGCGAGGCCATGTTGTTATTGGCAGAAAAGGAGCTCTCGACAGCAAAAAAGTATATTGCAGTACAGAAAGAAGTTATCTCTAATCAAAGAAGGGTACTTATCCTGGTAATGGGTTTTTCTTTATTTATTTTGTTATTTTTGTTTGTTATATATAAAAATCACAGGCAAAAAAAAGCCGCAAACCTGATCCTGGAACAAAAAAATAAAAAAATCACAGATAGTATTAATTATGCCCAGCGAATTCAACAATCAATTTTATTAAGCGACAAGGAAATAAAAAAAATAGTGCCCGATTCTTTTGTGTTTTACCAGCCCCGCGACATAGTAAGCGGCGATTTTTACTGGTTTTCAGAAGCCGGTCAGAAAATAATTATTGCCGCTGTTGATTGCACCGGGCATGGAGTTCCGGGTGCGTTTATGTCGTTTATCGGGTATTCTTTAATGAATGAAATAATAAATGAGAAAAAAATTACACGACCCTCAGAAGTATTAAATAAACTGCACCAGGGAATTGTTTCTTTACTTCGTCAAAACTCCGGCGATCTGAGCAGCCAAGATGGGATGGAGTTATCGCTCTGCGTTTTTGATAAAAAATCAGGAACATTGGAATATGCCGGAGCTATGAATCCTGTATATATTATCAGGAATAATGAAATTCTCATACTGACTCCGGATGAACATGCTATTGGCGGAATTGCCATAAATAAAAATATTTCTTTTACCGATAAACAAATCAGCATTTCTGAAAACGATATCCTTTATTTATTCAGTGATGGTTTTACAGATCAGTTTGGTGGCGAAAAAAACACAAAATTTAATATACCACGGTTTAAAAATCTTTTATTGGAAATTCATGAAAAGCATCCCGGCGAACAAAAATCGCTTTTGGAAGAGGCTATAAATAAATGGAAAGGAAAATACAGGCAAATTGATGATCTGCTGATAATAGGCGTCAGGTTTTAGTATCTGAAAAATCCCTATCATGTTCTGTCATCACGAAAGGAACTTTTAACAACTTCTTAAATATACTGCATTTTGTCTGCATAAGGTCATCGTCGGGACGGCAATACCAGGATACTTTTGCTTCTTTTCCGTTGTTAATAATAATTTCAAGTTTTGATAAAAGGAAAAATATTTGTTTTACAGAACTTGAGTTCAGGTATTCGAGAGAAATATGAAAATGAGTTACTGCATTGGGATTTTTAACATATTCATCTATCCAGTCGATTAACGGGCGATAAAATTCGTATGAATCTTCGGGTAAAGAACGTCCGCTTATTTTAAATTCATTTTTATCCTTATCAAAAATAACCTCAGGCTGATCTTCCGAACCGCGTAATCTAATCGCTTGCTTCATAGTATAAATACATGAATTATTTTATTAAAGATACCCGTATTATTTAGCATCAAATATCGGTTACCTGTTTTCGGCAATAAAAATTTCAATGATATTGGCAAAATTGTATCACCTACTCAAAGATAAAGTATTGATTCAACTTAACCAAGAAAAAGGAATGGCAGTATCCCGCTATTTAACCGTTAATTCCGATTTAAAAACTTTTCCCGATCCTGTTTTCAGTTCAACAAAGTACATGCCCCGGTCAAATCCTTTTACAGAAACAGTAACCTGATTTCCTTTTCCCGGCTGCTCTGAAATTAACTTACCCGAAATATCATACATGCGGAGAGAGAAATTTTCATTATTAAAATCTTCCGGAATTTTAATAGTAGCATATTCTGAAGCAGGGTTCGGATAAACGGTAACCGGTGTTTTATTCTCTGCTACCTGCGGAACCGATAAGTGTGCCCAGGAAACATATTCTATTCTTTGTAATACTCCGGCATTATTGCAATAGGCAATGGCAACCGGGTGTCTTTCAGCAGACGCCCAGAACAAATATTTATTTATGGTATCCTTTTTCCATTCCATGGAAAACAAAACAACAGAGCCATATTTAACAAAAACACTATCGGTGGTGACCGAAAATTCGTGAACCCTTATCACATCCGCGAAGGAACCGTAAGGAGTGGTCATGCTTCCCCAGGCATCGCAGTTTATGGTTTTGTGGGTCCGGCTCCTGTACAGAGTATCGTAATCGGCCGGTACATAATCTATCATTACTTCCCATTTCGAATCGTATGACTGGTTAAGACCATAGGTACAGGGAACAGGCATCAGCATTTCGTTGGGGCTGGTAAGAATATTTTTTTCGCCCTGACCGTCATAATCGCTGCGGTAACCAATTACCCACATGCCGGTACTGTTCACTGCCCACATGGTATAGCCCACACCTGCCCCGGGACTGGGCGCACCTGGCCCGCCATACATTACAGCCGGTCCGTAGGTATAAGAATTGGATGCAGGAAATGAAGAAGCAAATGAAAGATTCGCCGTAATTCCATAGGTTGCGTATTTGGTTGAATCGTTTCCCAACGCACTGTAGTTCCAGTTTTGCGCAGAAGCCGAAGCATTTCCCAACGACACCGAAGGCGTTTTATCCACGTAAAGCATAAACGTATCGCCGGGCTGGGGCAAATCCTGCTGGTAAACGGTAATCTGGGCATTGGATGTGAACCACAACAGGGTTAAAATAACAGGTAAAAATTTTTTCATAGTAATATTTTTTGTTGAAGTAAATATACAATTATCCGGGATACCAATGCAAAAAAAAGCGACCCTTTTGAGGCCGCTTTATAATTATTTTTTTGCGTTACTCTATCTTATTTCGCTATCGTTACCCTGTTCACTGCAATAGTCTGCCCGTTTTTCATGAGCGAAACAATGTAAATTCCTTCGGAAAATTCAGTAAATGTTAATGGTGTTTCGGTATATCCTGCTTCAACTTTTACTGTTTTGATCAGCCTGCCAAACAAATCGGTTATTTCAACTTCACAGGCAATATCGCTTCCGGTATTTACAAATAATATTGAATTTTCTGCAGTTGGGTTAGGAACAATATTTAACCATGAAGTGCTTTCAGTAATGTTTTTTTCATTATCAGCAGAATTATTGTTTTCAATCTCCATCGATTTTGTAATCATTTCGTCATGATACATTGGGCATTCAGCCCTTGCTTTTTCAATCTCTTTTTTATCTATAGTTCCTTCGGAAATTTGTTTTTCAAGTTTTACAGTACAAAGCCATGCTTCTGCCTGTTCTCTGTTGGATGCTGAGGTATCGGCAGTTAATGGTGTAAGTAATGTAATTGCTGTATTATAATCACCAGCCATGCGATAAAGGGTTGCCTTTTCAAGGTCAACTTGGAATTTGCGGTAATAATTGCCTGCTTGTAACTGGCTCATTTTATTGTTTGCAGCAATAGTTTGAACAAATTTTGAGTTATTTGTACCTGAGAGCTGTTTTGCTGTGTACATCTCTTTCAGGCAATGTCTCATCTTTTCCCACGAGTTTTCCCAAAGATTTACATTACCATTTGTATATGTTGGAATCTGTCCGTTTAATACTTGCCCGAAAAAAGTAAACGGGGAATCCCAGTTTCCGGTTGTTTCAGATGTTTGTAATGCTGTTGTACCCGAAACATAATTCATATCTGAAATGGATAAATCTGAGCCACTGTTGCCTTGTGACATAAATGATCCGCCACATGGCACATAAGTAATAGGGAAAGTACAATTAACCGTATATGCCTCTGTTGGTGTACAATTATACTTTGTTACATATTTTACCGGAGTAGATGGAACCCACTGATTATTTCTTGCATAAATATTTGGGTATGGGGCCTGGCAAGCCCATTTTGATACAGTTCCATAGATGTGATATCCGCCTGTTTTATTTATATAGTTCCACCCCCAGTCCACATTAAAATAATAAGCATTGGTAAACCTCAATGGAGCAACAGCTGTTACTTTATTACCTCCCGTAGTTGGAGCACCAGTTCCCATATTTAAGTTTGCACCTTCGGCAATATTTAAACCATATCCAGCTCCCGCAACACCACTAATTTCAGAACACAACATATTGAAATTATGATTTCCTGTTACATATACAGAACTTCCGTTTGCGTATGTTAATTGCGAATATCTTAACATTATATCTCCTTCACAATTTATATAGCGTATTGGTGCGGTATTGCTTGTAAAAGTACAATGATCAATTAAGTTTGTTTCTGATGTAGTATATTCTCCAAAATATCCATATATGTTTTGATTAAAACTGCAATATGATGCCTGGACTGCCTTCCCATGATAGAAAATTCCGTAATTGTTATTTGTAAAAGTGCAATTTGTAAATATATTTTGATTGCCGTCTGTTATATAGTCGTATATTCCATATTGACCTTTTTCAAAATCACAGGAATCAACTGTACAATTATTCTGGCCAAACAACCAAAGACCCCTGTGATTTGTTCTGTTTGCAGTTAACGGACTAAACTTAACATTGTTAATATTTACTACAGAACTGGTGTCTAAAACATATATACGGGCATCAGATTTTTTCATATATACAAGACCATTTGTTAAAGAAATATACCTTGCTGTATAAAAGCTTTCCTGGTCGATTTCGAGAATTTTATCACTTTTGCCACTGCCATTTAATGAAAAACCGGAATTGTATGATAAAAACACATTTTCAGATAATGCAAGCGGCGAGCTTAATCTGAGATAACCGTTTCCTGTAAAAGTAAACATAACATCATGAATAATATCCATTCTGCCGGATAGATCAATCAATGAATTATTTCCTGATAAAACAATATTTCCTCCATTGAAATGAAAAAATGAAGAACTGTCGATAATAACGGAAGCTCCTTCGTCAACAATTAACTCGCTCCCGGATTCCATTATGAAATTTGAACCGGATAATATTTTTAAGGACGCCCCTGTTGCCAAACGGTATTTACTTCCCGAATTCAGTTTTAGGGTACTTCCTTCTTCTACTTTAACAGTAGAACTATCTAACTGATGTATATAAGCACCATAGCTCGTAAAATAAGAAGGTTGGAAAAACTCATTATTAACCTTGGTTTTTCTGTTGGGAACTCTTGTTTTATTTATTTTTAATTCCATACCTTCATTAATAACTAAATCTTCATAACTATCTCCTGTAAGGTTATATAAACCAATTTTACCACACCAACGCTTATCGCTTCTTATGTCATAATCATCCCATTCAATTTGCAATGTAATATTTCCGGTAGCGGTATCTTCGCTTAAAATATTTATTCTTAATCCGTTTAAAACGTATTCGCCAACCGGATCTTTGCCTGTCGGCATATTTAATACAGGTACTATGCCTGACTTACTAACCTCATCGCCGACCTGGAAAATATCGCTTCTTCTTCCAAATAAACTGTCAGCTTCATTATTTATACCAAATGTGTTTGCATAAGTCATAGCTGAATTTGTTCCATTAGTTTCTCTTACCATTGGAAATGTTTCACAATAACTACAACCTTGACTGCCACTTGCAACAAATGAAATCGAACCATTGGGCGGAGACTCCAAAACAACGTGTTTTACATGATTTACATCATAAACAACTTTATATTTTCTGTAATCATCAGTAAAAGTTATCCAGGGATTTGTGCCTGAAATTGGGTTTTCGTTTGTTCTCTGGTAGGTATAAACGATGTTATGCCAATAGTACGCCGGATCAATTGTATCAGGAGATGATTCGAGGGGTAGGGCAGAATGGGTATAGTCATAATTTCCTTGGGCATTTATAGGTTTTATACCATTTATAGTCACATTCATGTTAAAACTATTTCTTGATGGGGCCTCATTTTCAACAAACATATAAATACCTCTATCTGCATTTGGAATTGCTTCTCCCTGGGGCGATGGAGCATGCCCTGCCCAGGGCTTAAAATCAAAAAGATTCGTTTTTGTATGATTCTCAATCCATAAATAAGTACTTGTAGTGTTTGGCACTTTTATTCTTATGGCATCACCGGTGTTTAAAAAGTCCCTTAAAGTATATATCCCGGTGGCATTTAAACTATCTGCATTTTGTAAGTCTGTATGCTCTCCATTAGCTCTTGGTTCAACCCATCCCAAAATCCATCTTTCCCAGGAATTGGCACTGACACTTGTTTTACAATTTGATGCCATCATACCCCACCCGGCATCCGGCCTGTTAAAATAATCTCCTATAACAGAATTGGCTCCCAAGTAGTGTGTATTACAATAAAGCCTGTGAGCAAATTCGTGAGGGTAAAATGACACATTGGTCATTGCCGACATTTCGCCATTTATAATTACAAAACCTTCGTTAAAATTATAACCATTTACTGACCCTAACGAAGCAGGCGCATAAGCGTTTCCGCTGTTGGCCCAAGTTTCCATGCTGTCAAGAGGCTGTGGAATCCAACTTGTACTATACCTCCAATGAATAACTATAAAATCAATTTTATTGTCTGGCGAGGATACGCTATTGTCATACTGAAATGCGGGACTATTTGTACGATTATCATATGGCAACCACATATTATTCCAAATGGCCGTATCAGACCCGTACAGCGTAAACATTTTTTGCTTAACCCGCATGCCTAACTCTTGCCAATTGGCTGCTCCTGTAGGATCTACATTTATTCGTATCGGTTGTCCGTAAGTAGCAGAGTTTGGGTCCGGATCTTTAAATACATCACCCAGCATTTTAAATTTACCGTTCGACATTGTATAATAATATCTTGTAAGATTAACAATATCTGCATATTGCGGATCGAAAAGCTGGGCCGTATCATTGAAAAATAATTCCAAGGGTGTGCCACCTTGTGCGTAATTAGGAACAGTGTTATGAATATAATCAGGAAAACCACTATTTGTTGGCCAACCATTTATATAGGCATTTCCTTCCGTTTCATCAAAAACTCCAGGTTCATAAAGTCCTGCATAAACCACTAATACTTTAAAGGTTCCATTCGGGGTAAATGCACCGCCAAAAGGCGCATAATTGCTAGTCCTGTAATCAAAATCAACAGCGTTGGTATCAACAATACCCGGCCATCCCTCGGGACCATTCATTTGTCCCTGGGTTTTAAGAGATAATACTATCCCTATCAGGCAAAGTATGCCTGTTACATAATACTTAATCATAATTTGTTATATTTAAATTAAACTTACCTTATTACCAATTGTTCCGAGCTTATCAGTTGTTTTTGGTTATTCATTAATACTACTATATAAATACCCTGTGGTATATCTTCAGTACAAACTGTTATTTCACCGGTCTGTTCGAGTTGCTGCTGCCGTATTAATTTCCCGGTCAGATCGTAAAGTTCAATACTACCGCTTACTTCTGCCGTAAACTTTGCTTTAAATTCGTTACCGGCAGGATTAGGAAAAAGAATCATTTTTATTCCGCCTGCAATATAATAGTTGTTACTGGAAGTAGTAAGGTTTCCCTGGCTGTTTACTTTTACCACGTACATTCTTCGCGGGTATGTGTACCGGCATTGAAACATTACAAATCCACTGTCTGGTTCTTCAAATACATTTATAGCTTTATCGGGTATCACTCCCGAAAACATTTTAATTACCGTTGAATGGTAAGTACTGTCCATAACTATTAAATAGGGGTAGTATGTATCTACCCAGTTCATGGTACCGCAAAGAACAAGGCCGTTGTGCGAATGCAGTTGCATATCAAACGGAGGTCCCATAATAGCTCCATAATTGTAATACTGGGTAAATTCTACTTTAAAAAGCGAATCGAGATTTGATGAAAGGCAAACCATACCTTTCCCATTATAATAACCAAGCTGGGGATCATAATTTGTATCTTCGTGAATCATGTACCTACCATCAGGTAATTTAATAATTAATTGTGGGTTTATATAATACTGAGTATGTTGTAACATTGTAGTTAGACTTGTATCATAATTATAAAAATGCTTCTTATTATAAGTCCATCCTATAAAAGTAAGTGTATCTTGTGCAGTTTTTAAAATTTTACCAATAACACCGTTTGGAAGAATAAAAGAAGAATCAATTTTAATAATATCACCTACCATATTAAATTTATGGATTAAATGATTAACGCTAGGTCCTATTGGTAAAAGCCAAAATTCATTTAAATTAAAATCAATGATATTACCATATTTTGTATCAATTGAATAATTTAAATATCTCCTACTCCACAATGAATCCCCATTGTTATTAATCATCAATAAAAAAGGATACCAATCATACTCACCAGCAATAAGGTAATTTCCGTTTGATAATTGGGCCACATCATAAATTGAAAAAGAACCAGTATCTCCCATAACTGCACCATATTTCTTATACCATTCTATCTGTCCGTTATTGTTTACTTTACAAAGAGCTACTTTTTGGCTTGCCAAGCCATTTGCAAAAATGGTACTTACAGCGAGATATTTACCATCATTAGTGCGTATCATTTTAATTGCAGTACCTGTATCGGGCAACATGGTTATCCAAGTGTTCTGGGCAAATGACGTTGCTGTTATTTGAAGTAGCGTAATAAAGAGCAGGAAATTAAACAGTTTTCTCATAATTCGTTTTTCTTCAAATTTAAAGAATTTTGATGTCATTAAAAAAACATTTAATTTTTTTCATAAGGAATTATTTTAGGGTTGAACAATAAATTTTCCATTAAAGTAATCGCTGTTATTCGATATTCTGTAACAATATATACCAACAGGCAGGTCGAGTCTTCCTATTAAAAATTCAGACCCATTAATAATTGATTTATTTATCAATCTGCCTGTCATATCATTAATCGTAATATCATAAATTCCTGCTTCATCAAATTCAATAACAGACTCATATTCTATAGGGTTAGGATTAATACTGAAAAAACGGTTATAATTAACTTCATTTATTCCTATAATACTACACCTATCGGCAACTTCAAAATCAAGATAATCAATTAGAACACCACCTTTATATGTATTTATACTGTCACTTACAAATGTAATTCTAATAGCCACGGAATCAATCAAATGCGCATTAGCATTGTTCCATTGCCAGACAAATTGAAACCCACTCCAGCCATTTCCGATATCGTTTTTTGGGTAAGAAATACCTGGTTCTTTATTAAATAAAGTGTCATTAGAAGAATATGTATTTGTTGAATCACTCATAGTGTCAGCCATGTTATCAAAAATAACATTTTTCCATTGCTGACTTCCATTGTAATAAATCTCAACATAAAAACCATCTCTGAGTGAGTCTGTATTGATCCTATAAATAATCTCAAGTATCATATAACTCCAACAGGCCATTTCAGCTCCCTGAGGTTTTCTCATATAAATAGTAAAGTTTGAAGTATTATTTGCCGGATAAGGATTTACAGTATCGGTAATTAACACATTTGGCGGTGAAACAGCAGTATCCAATGGATGGGGTTTTAGCGGCCTCCCTATTTGCCAAATATTATTAGGGTCTTGAGAAAAAACTAATTTCACATTTGTTGTGTCGCATGGAAAATAATTATGCTCAAAAGTCCATGAACAACCAGTAATTGGTATTTGCACCTTGGAGCCGGAATGGTTTTTATTAAAATAATTTTTAAAAAAATCAAAATCCTGAGAGAATAAATTATCAGAAAATAATGCCAATAAAATAATACAACAATAAACTTTTGTTCTCATAATTCGTTTTTTTCAAATTCAGAGAATTTAATTTTCATTTACTAACACTCAAATATATAATTGTTTTTTCTTAAATGCAGAAATGATAGTGTCAGAAAATTGACAAAATGAAGTTAATTGCAAAAGTATTGCAGTCAGTAATACCAAAATTGTTTTCATATTTTATTGCGTTAACACTAATGAATTGAAAATTAATTATTTGATACTTATTTAATAAATTATTCGATTTTAATTATCTTTGATAAGAACATGTTTGTTTCGGTATGATATTTCAAGAAATAACAACCACTTGACATATTTTCTAAAATATTAGTTTCCCATTCTAAAGAATTAATATGGTTTTGAGAAAAGATTATTTTACCAAAAATATTATAAAGCGAAATGTCTGTAATTTTTTTATCAGAATAAATTTTTATAACATTCTTTGTTGGATTAGGGTATATATAATTACTATTTATTAAAGATTCGTTAACATTTAAGGTTGAATACAAACAATTAGAAGCAATATTAGTTGACCATTGATTCCCTAAACTATCTACAAAACATCTTAATCTATTTACTGTTGCACCATCATAAGTTAAAGTAGAACAAAAAAATCCATCAGAGATAAAAAGACCAAGATCAAGCCCGCCAATTTCTTCAAGCACTCTGTATTGAATCCAATTATCAAGTTGCCTAATATAGAAGCATTTCTTGGGAGACCCGAAGACAGACATAATTTGTATAGAATCTACTCTATATTGGAAATCACAATAGTTTAAAGTAGTTAATAAAGTATCACCAACTTGTGCTCCAAAAAAGAAAGCTGATTGAAATTTATTATTATAAAAATCAAATACATAAACAGTATCATTACTTAAATACGTATAAGTTTTATTTACATTACATGGCAAATACCAAAATCCTGGTTTTGTTTCAATTACAGAACAGTGAATATTATTAATTATTGAATCACCAACTACTTCATAAATTGAAAATCCAGTATCATTAGACATAAAATATAATTCTTCATAATACCATTTTGACCCTATCTGAAGCCAAGGCACTTGTGCATAGATATGATTAAATAATGAACAATTTATTAATAATACTATTATAATAATTTTTTTTCCATAATTAGTTTTTTCAAATATATAATTGTTTTGATTCATTTTATCGTTCAATATTTTATTGACATAATAATCAGGTAAATATATGATTGTTTTTTAAATTTAACAAATTATTTTCAGTAATAGTTGTGCAATTGTTATTCTTACTAATTATTTTTTGCGTTTATTATTCTTTCAACAGCCCTGTTTCCCAGCATTAATTAACATTTTAAAACAAATTAATTTAAATGTGTTTAGACAGTATGTTTTTCGAAAACAATACGACTTCTGTATTAGTGACTTTATTTATTCTGTTTGCAATGCTTCTTTTTACAGGTAAAATTTCATTACATGGACATCCATAGTCGAAAAAGATGGCATTTAGTAACCGCATTTTGCTAAATATTTTTCATGTGTTTATTTTCTTATTTTTTAATGTTCACATGGAATCGCATTAAGAAAAAATAATCATTCTGTAAGTATCCCTAAAATTCCTACAGTTTAAAATTGGACAAAAACAGTTTAAAATTGGACAAAAATGTTTAATTTTAATAAATCTGTAGAAAATGAAAAAGACGAGATTTACCGAGAGCCAGATAACGAATGCTCTTAAAGAGTATGAGGCTGGCAAGAATGTTCTGGAC
>JBBIRU010000069.1:0-19677 GCA_037441645.1 Bacteroidota bacterium | reverse complement strand
TCCCGAGCAACCCGAAAAATACGGATGGAATGGAAGCGTGAAAGGCGGATCAGCAGCGCCTGTAGGCAGTTATACCTGGTTAGTAAAGTATTACGATGGAGATCATATTGCGCATGTGAGGAGCGGGCCTGTGAATGTTATACGATGAAGAAGAAATGAAAATAAAAAAGAGGTTAGAATTAACCTCTTTTTTATTTTATACCAGTGTGTTTATGGTATAATGTTAAAGATTATTTTTTTGCAGTTTTCTTGGGAAAACGAATGGATGACTGGGCAGCAGCTAACCTTGCTATAGGAACTCTGAAAGGAGAACAGCTTACATAGTTTAACCCCGTTTTGTAGCAGAATTCAACAGAAGCAGGGTCACCGCCCTGTTCACCGCAAATTCCGACTTTCAGATCGTGACGGGTGTTGCGGCCTTTTTGAACAGCCATTTCAATGAGTTGTCCCACGCCGTTTTGATCGATAGTCTGGAAAGGATCTGCTGCCAGAATTTTCTGATCCAGGTATTCATTCATAAAACCACCGATATCATCGCGGCTGAAACCAAAAGTCATCTGGGTTAAGTCATTTGTTCCAAAAGAAAAGAACTGGCAGGTTTTTGCAATCTTATCGGCGGTTAAACAAGCACGGGGAATTTCAATCATGGTTCCATATAAATAATCGATGGATTTAACTTTATATTTAGTGCAAACTTCAGCATAAACTTTGTCGGCTATTCTTTTTGTAAAATCCAGTTCAGCCAGTTCGCATGTAACCGGAATCATAATTTCGGGACGGGGCTTATGACCTTCTTTAATTAATTCAACGGTAGCTTCAAAAATAGCTCTGAACTGCATTTCCGAAACCTCCGGATAGGTAACACCCAAACGAACACCACGATGACCCATCATAGGATTAGATTCATGTAAACTTTCACCGCGTTTAGCTACTGCCTGGGAAGTGATTCCGAGAGCTTTGGCAAGTTCAGCCTGTTTATCGGTACTTTGAGGTACAAATTCATGGAGGGGAGGATCGAGCAAACGGAAGGTGACGGGTAAGGTATCCATTGCCAACAATGTGTCTTTAATGTCTTTCTTGACATGAACCGATAATTCTTTTAGCGCTTTCACTCTTTCTTCCACTCCTTCGCTCAGAATCATTTTTCTTAAAAGGAATAAAGGTTTTTCCGAACCTTTGCCATAAAACATATGTTCCGTTCTGAAAAGTCCGATACCTTCGGCGCCATATTCGCGGGCAACTTTGGCATCCTGCGGAGTATCAGCATTGGTACGTACACCCATGTTACGGAATTTGTCCACAATCTTCATAAAGGTTTTGAACCGGGGATTTTCTGTAGCATCCATCAGTTTAAGGGCAGCAAAATAAACATGTCCTCTTGTTCCGTTTAGTGTAACAACGTCACCTTCTTTGAGAATAATATCCGAACCTTCAATTTTTGCTTTTTTAGTTTTTGCATCAACATGCAGTTTACCGGCACCTACGATACAGCATTTTCCCCATCCGCGGGCAACCAGGGCAGCATGTGAGGTCATTCCGCCGCGGGCTGTCAGAATTCCAACGGCAGCACGCATTCCTTCCACATCTTCGGGATTGGTTTCCTCACGGAGAAGAATAACTTTTTCGCCTTTACGTTCCCATTTAACGGCATCTTCAGCTGTGAAAACAAGCTTACCGACAGCAGCCCCGGGTCCGGCAGGCAATCCTTTAACCAATACAGAAACTTTTTTTTCTTCGTCAGGATTGCAGATGGGATGTAACAATTCATCCAACTGGGCAGGTTCAACACGCAATACTACAGTTTGTTCATCAATAAGTTTCTCTTTCAGCATATCCATGGCCATGTTCAGGGCTGCTGTTCCGGTACGTTTACCTACACGGCACTGAAGCATAAATAATTTTCCTTCCTGGATAGTGAATTCGATATCGAGCATATCTTTAAAATTCTTTTCGAGAATCTGGCGGATTTTGCAGAGTTCTTTATAGGTTTTGGGCATGGCTTCCTGCATGCTGTGCAAATGCTTGTTCTGCTCGTTTTTTGTTTCATCGTTTAACGGACTGGGAGTGCGGATTCCGGCAACCACATCTTCGCCCTGTGCATTTACAAGCCATTCGCCATAAAACAGGTTTTCACCGGTGGCAGGATTCCTGGTAAAAGCAACGCCTGTAGCTGAAGTGTCGCCCATGTTTCCGAAAACCATGGCTTGTACGTTTACTGCTGTTCCCCAATCATCGGGGATTCCTTCAATCCGGCGATACGAAACAGCTTTTTTACCGTTCCAGCTTTTGAAAACGGCTTTAATGCCACCAAACAACTGTTCCTTTGCATCATCGGGAAATTCTTTGCCGAGTTCTTTTTTAACGGTTTTTTTGAATTCACCTGCCAGTATTTTTAAATCATCGGCACTGAGCTGGGTATCTTCTTTAACTTTTTTCTTTTTCTTGTAATCATCCAGCATATCGTCGAGTTTCTTACGGATGTTTTTGTCGAGCCCTTCAGCCTTATCCATAACAACGTCTGCATACATCATGATGAGGCGGCGATATGAATCCCATACAAAACGGGGATTGTTGGTTTTTTTAATCAGGCCGGGAATAGTTTCGGTACATAAACCTACATTAAGAACAGTATCCATCATACCGGGCATGGATTTACGTGCACCCGAACGGCACGATAATAATAAGGGATTTTTAGCATCGCCGTATTTCATACCCATTTCGGCCTCCATTTTTTTCATACCGTTCCATACTTCATCGTAAAGCGATTTGGGAAGCTGGCAGTTGTTGGCATAATAATCGGTGCAACATTCGGTAGAAATAGAAAGCCCCGCGGGAACAGGCAATCCGAGATTTACCATTTCGGCCAGGTTGGCTCCCTTACCACCAAGCAGATTTTTCATATTTGCCTCACCTTCGGCTTTTTTTCCGCCGAAATAATACACATACTTTTTACCCTGTTTTTTTGATACGGGTTTTGAGGTAGATTTTGCCATAGTTCTATAATTTCAATTTGTTATAAATTATTTGTTCTTTATTTTAGTAAATACAATGATAATTCAAATTTGTAATTTAATTGCAATAAAAAATCAATGAAAATAAAAATTATTTCCTCGGATGAAACCGGATAATGGTATCCCGCAAATATTCCCTGTCGAGATGGGTATATATTTCCGTTGTTATGATGGATTCGTGTCCCAGCATTTCCTGGACGGCCCTGAGATCGGCACCGCCTTCCACCATGTGGGTGGCAAAGGAGTGTCTGAAAGTGTGAGGACTGATATTCTTTTTTATTCCTGCTTTTTCAGCCAGTTCTTTTATAATGGTAAAAACCATAACACGGGTAAGCTTTTTTCCACGCCGGTTTAAAAAAACAAAGTTTTCGTTTCCTTTTTGTATTGCCTGGTGATTTCTTGTTTTATCGAAATAATAATGAATCTCGCGAATAGCTTTGGGGCTGACAGGTACAAGCCTTTCCTTATCACCCTTGCCTGTTACTTTAATAAAACCTTCGTCGAAATAGAGATTGGATATTTTTAATGTTACCAGTTCGGTTACCCGTAGTCCGCAACTGTACAGGGTTTCAAGCATAGCCTTGTTGCGATGACCTTCAGGTTTGCTAAGATCAATAACTCCCAGCAACGAATCAATTTCTTCTACTCCCAGGACGGTTGGGAGTTTGCGTCCCAGTTTCGGAGCTTCTAACAAAGCTGTGGGGTCATTATCAATGTACTCGTTTAATAAAAGAAAACGATAAAATCCTTTTATGCCGGAAATCATGCGTGCCTGTGAGCGCGGGTGAATTCCCATCTGGTTTACCCATCCGATAAATTTTTCGAGTAATAAAAGATCAACATCTTCCGGGTTGATGTTCATTTTATTATATTCCAGGAAACTGATCAGATGCTGAACATCGCGTTTGTATGCTTCAATAGAGTTTTCCGATAGCGATTTTTCCAGCTTCAGATACGACTCAAATTCCTTCGTTTGAATAGGCCAGTTCAAAAAAATATTTTGTTTTATGTCAGAATCCCCGCCAAAAATAATAATAATTTATGCCATCCCCGTTTCGGAAGTATAAATACTACAAGGGCTTGAATATTAAAGAATTAATTTTAGTGAAACGTTGAGTTTAGCGTCCTGTGTGGTGAAAAAAGACTTTTCGCAGAAAACTCATGTTTTAAATCCTGTGAAAGTATGAAAAAATAAACGAAATTTGGATGCCGAAAATTTATCCTTACAAATATGAAAATTGCTGTCATAAATGGTCCGAATTTAAATATGCTTGGAAAAAGAGAGCCCGGAATATACGGTAACATATCCTTTGAAGATTTTATCCCGGAATTGAAAAAATTATTTGCCGAAGTAACTTTTATTTTTTTCCAGAGCAATGTTGAGGGTGAATTGATAAATGCCATCCAGGATAAAGGACAAAAGTGCGACGGATTAATTGTAAATATGGGTGGATATTCACATACATCAGTGGCTATAGCCGATGCTATTAGCAGCATTTCTGTTCCGGTTATTGAAGTGCATTTATCCAATATTTTTGCCCGCGAAGAATACCGTCATTTTTCCATTGTGGGAAGTAAATGTGCTGGCTCTGTCAGTGGATTTGGCTTGTATTCATACGTTCTAGGCGTTCAGGCTATGCTGAACAACAAGGTATTACCAGGTGAAAAAAGCTAATATGGAGATACGTGATATCTTAGAATTTTATAATCGACAATAGTATCCCCGTTTGCAGTTTCAAAACTTTTTATTCTTCCCACATTGGGAGCGTAAGCACAAATAACTTTCCGGTTATTAATAGAGTCATACGTATTGTAAACAAGCACTTTCAGAAACATTAAAGTATCAACATAGAAAGTGTCAACTAACTTGGTTGGTAATTGGGGAGGTGCTGTGATTACGGCAGAACATAAACCATCATTTATTTCAGCGCTTTTAATACAATTTGTTTGGGAATGAAAAAGAGTTCCTGTTGTTACATTGGTAAACTGCATTTTATACTCGTAACGGTATTCCGAACAACTGTTATCGGGCTTGGTTGCCACACTGTTAATATTGTGCAATATAATACTGTCTTTGTTGCTTATTTTTGAATTGTAATAGATCCACGAACTTCCTTCTTTAAACAAAAAATATTTTTTGTATTCATCAGAGATGTCTTTATAACTTTCCTTTTTATTACAGCTTATAAAGATGAAATTCAGGATTATTAAAAATAAAATAGTCTGTTTCATTCAAAAACAATTTTGGATAAAAGTAATAATTTTTGCTTTATCTTGTATATATAAGATACTTTGAAAGGGTTAAATTATTGCAATTAAGTATAAAAATCACTGTTGTCCGGCTAAAATATTTTATACCAAAGTGAAAAATTTATAAGAGTCCAAACCGGACGAATTATAATTTCTACTTTGGTTTGTGCCGATTGATTTATACTTATTGGATTAAAATATAAATCACATCAGTATTACATATCACGAATCAACCTGTTTTCAATATTTACAAATATGTCGCCTCTACGAGGCTTAAAAAAAGTGCCATAGGCACGATATATTTGTAATGCAAGTGGTTACAAAAAACAGAAAAAGTGCCGTAGGTACGATATATATAATTATAAAAATTAGTCGAACAAAAGTGATAAAAAATGGTATAAGGGTATATGTGAATTCCACACACTGTATGCCATATATCCTTATGTTCCTTGTCTCTTTTTTGTAATCATATAAAGTATAAATCTGTTCTTTTTTAATGTAAAAAAGTAATGCAATAACAAATTAATAAATTTACCATGGAAATCGTTCAATCATAATTGAAAGGGAAACGCCAAGGCCGGCTCCGGAGAATATTAACACCCAGTCGCGCCGGGCTACTTTAAGCCATGAGGTAAGAATATAGCTAAATACCAGAACTATACCTACAATTAATAATTGCCCGGCTTCAATTCCCACATTAAAAGAAAATAAAGGAAGAATAATGCTGTTTTCGTCGCCTAACAGAGTTTGCAGGTAGGTCGAGAAACCCAGGCCATGAATCAATCCAAAGAATATAGCCGTAATATATTTTACCCAATGAGTTTTTGTGCCTACTCCGTCTTTTTTTAAAAATAAATTCCAGAAGGCTGTAATAAAGATAGTAAGAGGAATCAGAAACTCTGTCAGTGAAGCGGGAACAGAAATGATTTTAAAAGTGGCAAGGGCAAGCGATGTGCTGTGTCCGATGGTAAATGCAGTGATAAGAACAAGAATTTGTTTCCACTGCTTAAGAATATATACGGCACACAAGCATGTAATAAAAAGAATATGATCGAAACTGGTTACGTTGGCAATATGATGAATGCCAAGATCAAAATATAATCGAAAAGTACTCATTATTTAACGCTTTTTAGGAAGGTAAAAATAGAAAAATATCGTAACTTTATTGTTTGAAATATTTTATGTGCATAAGACCGGTTGTAATACTATTATTTGTTATTGTTTGTGGTGCAGGTTCGGTGCATCCCGTACATGTTACCGTAACAAATATTGATTTTAACCTTGATGAGAAAGCATTCGATGTTTCCATAAAAGTTTTTTCAGACGACATTGAAAGTATTGTCTCAAAAAAATATAATGTTGTACTAAATCTCGGAAAACCGGATGAAATTACCGGCTCAGACAATTATATCAGCGAATATGTAAGGAATAATTTCAGTATCTCGATAAACAATGATAAATTTGCCAATAAGAAGTTGAAATTTTTGAAGAAAGAAATGCGTGAAGGTGCTTTATGGCTATATTTCAGATATCCGCTTTCAAAGAGAATAAATCTTTTGAAAGTGAACAATACTCTTTTAAATGATCTTTACCCGGATATGACAAACCTTGTTATTGTCAGGTTTAACGAAACAGAGAATGGGTATACATTAAATAAAAACACAACTTCTTTTCAGATTAATTCCTGACATGAATAAGTATATATACATATTGTTTTTTCTGTTAATTTCTGTCTTTGCCCATGCCACACATAACCGTGCCGGAGAAATCAGGTATAAGCATGTCAGCGGATATACATATGAGATAATAATGATTACCTATACCTATACATTATCGCAGGCCGACCGTCCCGAACTGGAAGTAGAGTGGGGCGACGGCACCTCGTCTATTGTTTCCCGCATATCGCAGATTACCTTAGCTGATTATTATTTTAAGAATACTTATATTGGAACACATACCTTTCCCGGACCCGGCGTTTATTCTATGGTAATGATGGACCAGAACCGTAATTACGGAGTACAAAATATTCCGAATTCTGTAAATGTTCCGTTTACTATAAAAACCACACTTAATATAAATTCAACAGTGGGAAGTAATTCAACTCCTGTGTTAACATATCCGCCTATCGACAAGGCTTTGCTATATCATCCGTTTATTCATAACCCCGGAGCATTCGATCCCGACGGGGACAGCCTTTCGTATAAACTAACCATGTGTCTTGGCGATAACGGGGTTATTATCCCGGGGTACACATATCCTTATGCAAACAATACATTATTTGTCGACCCTGTTAACGGCGATCTGATCTGGGATTCGCCCCAGCAAACCGGGATTTATAATGTGGCTATGATTATTGAAGAATGGAGATTAAATCCGAATACCCATACCTATATCAAGATTAGCGAAATATTACGTGATATACAGATCGAAGTAATCAGGTCAGATAACAGGGAACCTGTTATTTCTCCATTAAACGATTTATGCGTAGAAGCAGGAGATACCATTGATTTTCCTGTGACGGCTACGGATCCTGACAATAATAAAATTACATTAAATGCCTATGGCGGCCCTTTTCAGGTTGCAAGCAGCCCGGCGGTTTTTGATACTATTATTGGATATGGGCCTCTTTCTCAGCATTTTTTGTGGTACACAAACTGTACTCATGTGAAGAAATTTCCATACCTGATAGTATTCAGGGCAAAAGATAATAACCCGGAAATAAATCTTGTGAACCAGGCCAAAGTGTATATAACCATAGTCAGCCCGGCACCTGACAGCCTCACCCTTCAACCCACTACAAATTCAGTGTTTTTACACTGGAAGGTTTGCCCCTGCTCACAGGCATTACGGTACGATATTTACAGGCGGGACGGCCCTTCGGGCTGGAATCCCGATACCTGTGAAACGGGAGTCCCTGCATATACCGGTTTTCAGATGATAGGTTCAGTGAACGGTTCCGCTTCAACAGGCTATCTCGATAATAACAACGGATTGGGTTTACCTCTTGGATATGAATATTGTTACAGGATCGATGCGGTTTTTGCCGACGGCGCAGAAAGCTATGCTTCCAACGAAGCCTGTACCGAACTGGTTAAAGGAATACCGGTTATGACACATGTTAGCGTTGATAAAACCGACAATACAACCGGGAAAAATTATATTGAATGGTCGAAACCTGCAAACTTCGACACCATTGCAGCATCAGGCCCTTATAAATACCTGGTATATCATTCTGCCGACCTGTGGGGACAATCGCTTCAGCTTGTAGACTCGCTTGGCAATATTAACGATACCATGTATAACGATACTCTGTTGAATACCGTACAGTCGCCGCTTTCATATAAAATTGAATTCTATAATGATGCTCCCGGAAACCGCTTTCTTATTGGCACACCCAATATTGCTTCATCAGTATTTGTTCAGCCGTACCCGGATGACAATAAAATTTTATTGCACTTTAATAAGAATGTGCCCTGGACGAACTACAGGTACGATGTTTATCGTAAAAACACCTTAACCCTGCTCTTCGATTCTATAGGTACAACAACGCTTCCCCAATATGCTGACTCAGGGCTTATAAATGGCGCGGAGTACTGTTATAAGATAAAAAGCTATGGCGAATATGTTACCGGGAATTACGATATGCCTTTTATAAACTGGTCGCAGGAAATCTGTTCGGTTCCGGTTGACACAACCCCTCCGTGTCCTCCTTTGCTGACCCTGCAGAGTAACTGCGATTCAATAAAGCCTTACAATCACCTGGTATGGAAAAATCCCAATCATTATTGCTGTAACGATGTTACCGGGTATAATATTTATTATTCTCCCACACTGGATGGCCAGATGAACCTCATAGAAACGATAAATAATCCTGATGATACCGTATACGATCATTTTCCGGTCACCTCCATGGCCGGGTGTTATATTGTTACAGCCGTGGATTCCTTCCTGAACGAAAGCAGCCTGAAGGCCAGGATATGTATTGATAACTGTAATTATTACGTATTGCCCAATATTTTTACTCCTGATGCAAATAATCAGAACGATCTTTTTATTCCCGGCCCGCACTCATTTGTCGATAAAGTGGACATGAAGATATACAATCGCTGGGGCAAGCTGGTTTTTCAGACAAATGATCCGGATATTAAGTGGGATGGGCGTGATATGGATTCCAATAAAATGGTGCCCCTGGGAGTTTATTATTATATCTGTGATGTATATGAACCCAGGCTTTCGGGTCTCGAAAAAAGAAATATCACAGGATTTATACATATAGCAACGCTTAAAAATTCAGGCGTAGAATGATACGGTTTTTAGGATTCCTCTTTTTTACATGTTCTTCTGTTATTACATACTCACAATCAGATTTCGATTATTTTGTAAAAGCAAAAATAGCTGAGGAATATAAGCAGATCGATACGGCAATTTTATTTATTTCGGAAGCCCTGAAACAAAAAAGCGATCCCTTGTATTTCGAAGAAAGAGCCGGTTTATATTATAAAAACAAAGACCTGAAAAATGCTTTGCCGGATTACATAGCAGCATCGGCAAAAGGTTCCGGTCAGATAAAATATAAAATTGCAAGTTGTTATTCGCTGATGGACAGCCTGAGCCAATCGGCATCGTGGCTGAAAAAATATTTGTCCGGAACAGATAAGATACCTGAGAATGTGGTTAAAACCGATACGGTTTTTAAAAAACTGAAAGAATCAGGTCTCTGGAATGAGATATGGATGAAAAACTGGTATAGTTTATACGAAAACTACCTGGGCGATATTTATTATCTGTCGGTAAATGATAAATACAATGAGCTTTTTGATGTGCTCGACAGCGCCCTGAATCATTTTCCCGGTAAACCTGAATTATGGCTGTGGCGGGCTAAGGCATTTTCCTGCGGAAATAATCCCAAAGAAGCCATGAGAAGCCTCGATCTTGCTATTAAATACGATCCCTCAAGAGTTGATGTGTTAAGTATGAGAGCCGAAATATTAAGAAAAACAGGAAAAAGTAAAAAAGCCGTGGCCGATTACACTTCCATACTTGAAATTCAACCCTGGAATGTAAAGTATATGAAGGAAAGAGGATTTTCCAGAATGGAAGCAGAAGATTTTACCGGGGCTGAAGAAGATTTTATCGGATGTTATAAATATGATACTCTGGATGTTAATGTCCTTTTTCAGGCAGGAAAAGCTGTTTATTTAAAAGGAGATTTAAATGGAGCATTACAACTGTTCTCATCCTGTATCAGAAAGAACGAATGGAATTGCGATTACTTTTTTGAGCGTGGAAAATGTTATTACGATTTACAGGACAATGAAAAAGCATTTTCCGATTTTTGTATGGCAATTGATTTAAAACCAAATAAAGGTGAATATTTTTATTACCGGGGATTGGCATATTATGCCCTGAAAAATAAAATAGGAGCCTGTCATGATTGGGAAAAAGCCCGGAGTCTCGATTTTCTTAAAGCCCAGGAATATATGTTACGGTTCTGCGCAAATGAATGATATGAATATGGCCGGAATAGGTAAATACTTAATAATATCCGGAATAATATTAATTATTGCTGGAATTGTTATCTGGTTCGGAGCCGGTAAATCAGGCTGGTTTGGCAATTTACCCGGCGACATTAAAGTTGAGAAAAAGAATTTCTCCTTTTATGCCCCGTTAACTACAATGCTTGTTATTAGCGCTGTTTTAAGCTTTGTTCTCTGGATACTGGGTAAAATGTTCAAATAATATTATTTTTTTTCGATTTAATAAATATCTTTACAACAATTGCCTTATCCGGTTAAACCGTGAGGTAAGCCCGGTTATGTGTCTCAGGTTGTGAATTCTTCAAATAAAATGGAGAAAATGAATAAATGGATCATTTTGACCCTGCTTTTATTTCAGGCTGTTATTTTATTTGCTGCAAATACTGTAAAGATTAATGTTACAGCCCCCGAAAATATAGAAGCAGGAAAAGAATTCACCATCAGTTTCGAAATTTATAAAAATAACTTAACCGGCTTTGCCAGGCTGGAAATTTTTCTGCCGGTTGGTTTCAGGCCGGGAAAAATTGATGCCGGCGGGGCTACCTGTATTATTCAAAACGACCTGTTGAAAATAATCTGGATTGAATTACCCGAAAAACCAATAGTTACAGTCTCTGTTTCCGTGACGGCAGATAAACGCATTGCCGGTTACAAGGAATTGTACGGAAATTTTCATTACATACAGAATAAACAACGAACCAAAGTTCCCCTGGAAATTGTTCCCTTCCAGGTAAAAAATGATAACAAACAAATTACAAACGAACCGGAAAATAAAATAATTACTGGTTTTAAGCCGGTTATCCCGCAAAAGAACCTGGTACAGGAAACGGTTTACAGGGTTCAGATTGCAGCTTATAAAAAACGCCTGGGTAAAGAAATAATATCAGAATTATATGCTGCCCCCGCCTATGTTAATGAAGAAAATATGGACGGCTTATACAAATATACAATCGGTGATTTTATTTCCCGCGACGATGCCGACATATTCCGGCAGAAATGCGGCGTGTCGGGTGCATTTGTTGTTATGTACGAGAATGGTATAAGGGTAATTAAATAAAAAAACTCCTTGAACCGGAGTTTTATGAATTTCACGCTTATTTTTAAAATCCCGACTTTTCGCCTTTCCTATTGGTAATTAAAGCCCCTACACAACCTTTGTTGTCACATGCCTCCGAAACGGTAATAGTTATAATCAGGTTCATGGTTTCGGCCGGGGTAAATTCAAACATGGTTTTGGGTTGATAACTGTTTTGATCAATCTCCTGCTGGTATTTTTCAATTTCCAGTTTCAGGTTATTGATATTTGCATCCAGTTCAATCCTTTTTTTACCGGTTTTGATTTTAATTTTTGAATTTTCAAGCGATAAAAGAAATTGTTTTTTCGATTCCAAGTCTTTCTTCTTGTCAGGATCATCGCCCATTACAAAATAAGATTTACCGCTTTCATCGGTAACTTTAATACTGGTAAACTTAAGTATGTTGGTAGAAGTAAGAAATGATATTTTATAATCTTTCCCTTCGTTGCAAACAACGTTCAGTTGTGCTGTTTTTCCGGCCATAAATAAGCCGGATTTGCTTTGCGAATCATATTTCCAGGGATACCTGATGCCGCTTTTCTGAATATTCATGTGCTCTGCACAATTCTGCGAGAAGATAACCAATGGAAAAATCAGCGATATAAAGGCAATTATACTTTTTTTCATAACCTTTCCGATTAAGACATTTTTATAATTTGAGTACGAAGGTCAATAATTTCCTTTTTAAAAGATTCAAATAAATCTTTGGTGAAAATATATTTACTTTTTTGTCCTATAATAACTTTTGAAGTATCCGTATTTGCAGGAGTATCAACAACTTCTTTCTGAATCTGGTCGAAGAGTTGTTTTATTTTTTCGAACTTGGCAATCTGGTCGGCAATATCGGGCTGGTCTTTGTATGATTCAAGATTCTTGATTAAGTTGCCGAAAGTAATTTTCTGACTGGCAATACGCTGAATGGTGGGATTCTTTACGTCAAACTTATCAACAATGTTTACTGAAATATAGATACTTTCAATCCAGCCACCGGTCATTAACATAGCCAGGGTCTTTCCGTTTCCGCTTTCTTCGAGTTTCTGAACCACATTATAATATGAGTTATTGGTAATGTCAAGAAGCGAATCGGAATTGGTAATGTTTTTTTCGAGACGGCCGTACATTTCGCTTCCAATAGCTGTTGAAAGACCAATCTGGTCGCTCATGCTTTTTACCTTTGCAAAATATTTAAGCGCCGGCTGGAATTTCTCAAATGCAGCAAGATAAGCAAGATCGGCAGCATAAATACCCAGGTTTAATTCCTGTGCCGCTTTCGATTCATAAACACTCTTATCGGAATTCAGAAGATCGTCACGGAATTTGCAGCCCGAATTTTTTATCAGGGCAAAAAGCTCGTCAGGAGAGGGAATCTGGTATACCACCTCATTCATCATCTCATCTGAAGCAACGGTATCTGTTTCGGTAGTGTCGGTTGTGTTATCCGCCTGGTTATTCTGACCGGAATTACATGCCGTGAAATAGAAGGCACAAAAAATCAACACAAAAAATGAAAAACGTTGAATAGATTTCATTGTCGATCTGTTAAAATTTAAGCAAACTTAATGTTTTTTTCAAAAAACACAAATATGAATATGTTTTATGACATGAATTTATTGTATCTCAAAAAATAATCATACTTTTTTCTGATTCTTTGATAATAGAATATCATTACTTTTAAAGCTGAATAATTAGTGTTTGTTTATAATGTCTGTCTCGTCGAAGAAGTACCCGTTTACAGCAGTAAACCCGGTTTTTTTTTGACTTCGGAAGCCCCGGAACCGGCTTTTGCTTAGACACCGGGCTTTATTAACGGATACTAATGAGTCATATATAAATGAAAGCCAGGAAAAACAAAATAATTGGTATTGGAATATGCAAATGGGTATTTTGTATAAGAACTTATGTATGTGTGATTTTTTTGTTTTTATTTTTTAAAGTTAACGCCCAGGGTAAGTTTACCGACGATCTCAGGATTACGGCAAAATATCATTACGGATACGTAATTCCCGAATACCAGAATTTTATATACGTGGTAAATGATAATATTCAGTCGGCCAGTCTGAATATTTCAAAAAAAACGACCGGGAAAAACGATTGGGAACAATTATATAATTATCCCGAATACGGTTTATCTTTATTTTATACCAGTCTCGGAAACGACCGTGTGTATGGCCGCGAAATAGCGCTTTATCCTTATTTTAACCTGGACATTGTTAATTATAAACGGTTCGGCTTTTATAATCAAACCGGGGTTGGTATTGGTTATGTGAATAAAAAGTTCGACCTGGTTGAAAATTATCAGAACGTAGTTGTCGGCTCACATCTGAACATCCATTTTAATACGAAATTAGGCATAAGGTACCAGTTGCTGGACAAATTTAACTTTCATGCCGGACTTTCATTTGATCATTTTTCAAACGGGAATTCCCATGAACCCAATATCGGGATTAATTCGCTTACCGCTTACAGTGGCCTGAGTTATCTTTTAGGTAAGAAAACGGAAATTGTTAAACACGGGTTGGACGCTTTAAACAGGATTCATTATTGCGAATGGTTTTATAGTATTGGAGGTAAACATGCCCGTGCGCTCGATTCTGAATTTTATTTTACCTCGTCTGTTTCGGGAGAATTTACCTGGAATATGTATCGCACATTTCATATAGGTGCAGGAGCGGATATTTTTTACGATACTTCAACAGAATCGGAAATGTTTGCTGTAAAGTCCGGTGAGTATAAAAAACAGGACGATTTCAGATCGGGAATTCATATTTCCCAGTCTTTTGTTTATAACAGGCTGGGTCTCGAATTCCAGGAAGGAATTTATTTGCTTCTTACCGATAAAGTGAATCATAATGTTATGTATAACAGGGGAATATTGAAATATAGGATAAGCGACCGGTTTACATTCAGGCTTGCCATGAAATCGCACCTGTATATTTTAGATTATCCCGAAATTGGAATAGGAATAAAATTATGAATGGTATATGAGAAAAAGTAAGCGATGGTTTATTTTAATAACCTTTGTTATTTTTCTGTTCTCCTGTAAAAAAGAAAATACGGAGAAATCCGTTTTGCATGATAATTTACCTGCTTTTGATGAAATTGAACTTAAAAGCGTGTTCGATGTTTATTTGATCCAGGATACGGTTTATTCGGTTAAAGTATCAGGAAATGAAGATATGATTAAAAATGTTATAATCGAAACCGATAATAACGTTATTAAAATTAAAAACACAACAAAGTTAAAATGGTTAAGGCCCGGAGACAATAAAATTAAACTGTATATCAGTTCCGACCGGCCTAAAAAGATTACCGCCTTTGAAACCTGTAATATTCAAACGGTGAATCCCATAATTTCGAATGAATTCGGAATTATTTTGGGCAGTAAACTTAACCAGGCCGACCTTGAACTAAATAACAATATATTCTATTTCTGGAATATTCACCCCTGCGGAGGAAAACTTACCCTGAGAGGTAATACCAATAACTTAAAAATCTGGAATTTTGCCATTATGTCGGTGGATGCGGTTAATTTAAGCGCCGGTTACGGTCTGATTAGTAACCATTCGCAGGGCGATTGCAGTGTGCATATTAATGATGTGCTGGATTACAGTATTTATGGCGAAGGAAATATTAACCTTTACGGGAACCCGGGACAGATAACATTGACCGGACAGACTTCTTCGGGACGGCTGATAAGAATGCCCTGATTTTTATAAAATCGTATTAAATTTTAATAAACCCGGCGAGTTTTCGTTAATATCATTACTTTAGTATCTCAAAAAAATGACGGAATGAGATTTTTGCTTGCTTTAACAGTTTTGTTTTTTATTTCCTCCGGGTATTCATTTGCCCAGAAAAATAAAAAAATGGAAGAAAAATATGACTATGCAAAGAAATGTTTTGTAAATGGCGACATACAGCAATCTTTAAAAATAATCAGGGAAATAATGGCCGAAGATAGCACTTATACCGAACCCTATCTGTTCCTGGCAGAAGTATATTTTGAAAATGAAAAGATAAACCTGATGACAGAAGTTTACGAGAAAATGGTAAGGAGTTGTGGTAAGAAATATCCAAATGCCTATTTTCTGCTTGGAAGTTGTTATATGAGTCTGGGAGAAATACAGAAAGCAAAGACTAACTATACCGTTTATCTTCAGCAGAAATCGGTTACGCCTGAGATGAAAATAATGGCCGGGGATAACATCAAACGGTGCGACTATTCCTTGGATATGATGAATCACCCGGTTCCATTTAATCCGCAAAACATGGGCGATTCCGTGAATTCCGTCTGCAGCGAATATTACCCTTATTTATCTCCCGATGAGCAGACTCTTGTTATTACCAGGAGAGTTCCGAAGTATACCGGGGCCAACCCGGCCTCAGATAATACCCAGGAAGATTTTTACGTATGTGAATGGAACGGAAAAAACTGGTCAAAAGCCAAAGGATTGCCCGGAACCGTAAATACCCGTAACAACGAAGGCGCCCAGACCATTTCGGGCGATGGAATGTATATGGTGCTGGCCGCATGTAGCCGTAGCGACGGGTTAGGAGAGTGCGATCTTTATTTTTCAAAAAAGATAGATGGAAAATGGACATCGCCTACCAATATGGGAAGTAATGTAAATTCTGCTTTCTGGGAGTCACAGCCCAGTATTTCTTCGGACGGACAGACATTGTATTTTGCCAGCCATCGTCCTGACGGGGTAGGGTCTACTGATATCTGGGTAACCACCAGGAATGAATATGGAAAATGGAAAAAACCAATACCTCTTGATACAACTATAAATACGAAATATGAAGAACAATCGCCGTTTATTCATCCCGATGGCCGTACTTTATATTTTTGTTCAAATGGACGCATGGGTGTAGGCGGGTTCGATATTTATTTCTCAAAAATGGATGATAATGGCAAATGGTCTGAACCAAAGAACCTGGGTTACCCGATAAATACCGTTAAAGATGAAATCGGGTTAATTGTAAATGCAAAAGGCGATAAAGCTTTAATAACCTCTTCGCGCGACGGAGGAGCAGGGTTACTTGATATTTACGAGTTTGAACTGTATAAAGAAGCCCGGCCCGGAGAAGTAACATATGTTAAAGGAAAGGTTGTTGATAAAGAAACCGGCAAAGCTTTAAAAGCCGATGTTGAACTGAAAGATGTTGAAACCGGGAAAACGATTTTAAAGACCACTGTTAACGAAAATGATGGCAGTTTTCTTATCTGCATTACACGGGGAAAAGATTACGGGTTATTTGTATCCAGTGAAGGCAGTATGTTTTATTCCGAAAATATCAATCTTACTATCCCGGCATCTTCTCTAAAGCCCGTACAGAAGGATATTTCGCTCTCTAAAATTTCAAAAGGACAGAAAATCGTACTCAATAATATTTTCTTCGATACCGATTCTTCCAACCTGAAACCTTCCTCCGAATCGGAGTTAAACAAACTGATTACTTTCATGAATTCCAATGCAAAGATCAGGATTGAAATCAGCGGACATACCGATAATGTAGGCAAATCGGCCTATAATCTTGATTTATCCATGAGGAGGGCAAAGTCGGTTTACGGTTTCCTGGCGGCTCATGGTATTTCTGCTACACGTTTAGTTTATAAAGGTTATGGCGATACCCAACCCATTGCAACAAATGATAATGAAGAAGGACGCGCCCGGAACCGGAGAACGGAAATGAAGATTGTGGAGTAACTATTTGTAGCCTATCTCAATTGTGTTGAGTATGCTCGGCACTTCCAAATCATAAAAAATATGTACGTTGTTTTGATATGTAAAGTTGCCCTGTTATAGGTTTCTGAATTCAGATATTATTAATGATAGTACAACGCCTTTTCATTGCAAAGAAACAATCAATCCGGTCACGACAAATAAATAACCTCTTGGTAAGAAGAAAAAACGGTATTGTTTTTTCATATTTTTCAATTTGTTATTATATGTTCTTTCCCGATGGTTCTGATAGTATTGGGATCGGGTTACCTGTAATTTTTGTATAACTGCTACAGGATTTATTTATCGTTGTTATTGTCATATTGCACATGTTTGCCCGTTTTTTTGCAGGTGGTGTTTGGTGTAAGCGTTATTTTTTCAGTTTGATTGGTATCCATATTTCTTCTTCTGAATCCGGCTCTTCATTTTTATATTTTTCTCCTAAGATTTCAAAATGTGGCCTGTTGTCTAGTAAGTAGTCAGAACCCGGTAACCAGGTGCCGAAAATAAATTGGAATGTTTTTGCACCTGTACTGGCAGCGCCTTTATGTAAAAAAACAGCATAAAGTCCGCCTGTTAAGATATATGTTTCCATTTTATCCGGAACAGCGTCAAAGTCTGCAACTTCAATAGCAGCCCATTTTTCAAATGTTGTATTTGGGTTAAAATTTTTAAAATCCAATGATTTGTCATACACCTGCATTGAAATCAATTCGGTAGTAAGGTTATTTCTGATTTCTTTTCGCCGCGGCATAAAACTCTTCCATAGTCCAGGAGTTTTATTGTCCGCTAATGACATTTTAAGGCGTTTGCCGATTAATTTTTTTTCAGATAAAACTTCTATCCTGGGTTTCATTTTTTGTTATGTAAGAATCAGGCGGACATCCCGGTGTCTCGGAACGTGTCCAAACCGTCAGAGATCTTATGCTTTGTTCTTATTGTCAGGTTGTCTGCCGTTCAGCTAGTTGTCCGTTATTACTAATTTGTCTGCCATAAAAGTTTTGTTGTCTTGCATCAGGCAAATAAAATACAGTCCGCCTGGTAAATTGTCCCGGTAAAAAATAATTGTTTGCCCGGAGAGATTGTCTGTCTTTTTAACTACCTGACCGAGAGAATTGTAAACCATGAGAGTTGCATTTTTGAAAGAAATGTCTGACTGTAAAGTTGTATAAGTTGAAAAGGGATTTGGAAAAACATCTAAATGGTATTGTTCGCTTTTTGCTTCGAAAATACCATATCCCTGCCGGTAATATTTTGCAACACATGTCTTGGTGTATGAGCCAAAGTCAACACTGTAATTAAAAGTCATGTAATTATAGTCACTGGAGAATGTTCCACTGCCCCAGATAGTAATCATACCAGGGTATTGAGTCGGCATTACAACTGTATGGTTGCTGCAATCCAATGTAACAGTTGCGTCGTAATAAGGAAATATATCATCAAAATGTTGAATGATTATATCCGTACCCGTACCCGAAACAATACTTATAGTAGTAGACTGGTATTGAGAATATCCGTTGCACGAATCCCTTTGAATAAATGTGCCGGCCATTGAAGTATTACACTGACCATTTGCAATGGTGCAAATCAGTGCAGATAAAATAACGGTGTAAAATGTTTTCATTTTGCTTTGTTTTTTGGTTTTTGCAAAGTTATGAATAATAATTGTCTTTTAAGTAACCGGTTGAAGCTGCCCAATACCGTGCTTCCGATAGCCATCGGGATTCTTGCAGGGGGTGTCAGATTTAAAATATTGACAAAATTTATTTTCGTCAATACCGTTACCATATTTGTAATTTGTTGTCATTGTCATCCCGATAGCTATCGGGATGCACCACCCGCCCAGGTTTTACTATGTGTGTGTTATGCTTAGTGCTTTATTTCTTCCTTCTTACCATTGATGGTTCCTTCTATAACATTCCCATTGTTGATATTTTCATATTGTGGCTTTACAATTTCACCTCCATCACTTGTGATAAATCCTAATAATCCATTTTTCTCAACTAACGCCCATTCTTTTCTATATTCTCCAAATGGAAAAATCTTATGGTATTGTGGTTTTATTATTTCACTTCCA
>JBBIRU010000068.1:0-22294 GCA_037441645.1 Bacteroidota bacterium | reverse complement strand
TGTGTATTTTCCCTTGCTGATTTCCGCAATGATTTTTAATTTTAAACTTTCACTGAAACGTCGGATGGGTTGTCTATTTTTTAACATATCTACTTGTTTTTTTGTAGACATATTTTAGGACGTCACAACGCTTGGGCATAACGGATGGGTATATGAAAAGTTGGGCATTACGGAGCGATTAACTGTCAAACCGCACAAAAATAAATGCGAGCTAAACACTTGAAATTTAGCACTATCTGCCCAATTTTTTATATGCCGTGTTACCAACTGGGCGTTCTTGTCTGTCAATGGTTTGAGATAATTTTTCAATTCAGTCATTCCGTTTTCTCTGTCTTAAAAGATTTAGTTTTTTCAGTGTCGGCAAAGTCAGCGTTGGGACAGACACACTCTTTGGCAAGCTTTGGCTTTAGCATTGGCTTGTGTGGCTTGGCAATGTGTGTGGCTGTGAAGCGTTATCTTAAAGTGAATCAATAAAATCTTTAATGTTGTCCCAAGTCCAAACTCTTGTATTAACTCCTTCTAAGTCGGTTCTGTCGTCTGTGTATGCCCAGATTCCTCTAATTTTCTTACCTTCTTCTTTGGCACATTGTATTTCCCATTTTTGACCACTTGATGCTAGAGAATTTTTACTAACAAGAACAATTACACCATCTGAACGCCTTATTCTTGTTTGCACACGTTCTTTCCAGTCTTTATCATACGCCTCTTTTACTGACATATCAATGTATTCAAAAGGAGATTTGGTGTGAAGAGATTGTCCTTTAAGAAAATCTCTATGCCTTACATCTTCTATTGCAAATGCAACAAAAACTACCTTATTTGCCATAATTAATAAGTTTTTTTGTTTTATTTATTGGATTAAAGTGAATTATCTTTTTATTCAAATTAGCTGCAATTGAAAATATATCAGCAGTTCCGCCTAAACCTTTTGCAGGTAAGTCATTCCATATGGCAAAAATTACATCAGAATTTGAAATAATAGTTTTACCAGCCTCAAAAAAAGCTTCTTCAGATGGTTTTTGAAAGCTTAATTGAATAATACTTTTGGACTGTTTTAATAGATTGTTATATGAAATCAATCCTTTGCTATCAAATGTTGTTTCGTATAACACACAAGGAATAATAGCAATCAATGGAATTTTATTTTCTAAAATTATTTCAGCAAATATTTGGTCAGCGCCTATTGCTAAACAGGAATAAGCCTCATCGACATTAAGTTTATTTAATTCAATTAGAATCTCTTGCTTAATCCAATTAATAATTGAAAAACTTAAATTTTGATGCCCAGTAATTCCGATTCTCATAACTTTCCATCTTTTGTTAACTGCCAGTAATATTTGCCTAAAGGAGTTAAAGCACAGGTTTTAGAATAAATTGCTGCAAAATACATATGTTCTTCGTCAACTGGATTTAGCAAACTTGCACGATTGTATTTTTGTAAATCAGCGAATATTTTTTCATTATCATGCCCTTTGGGTTCTGCTTCTGGCTCAAATGTCGGGTCTAATTGAAATTCGTCAGTTGCTAATTTAAAATATAGAGGTAATTTGCGTAGTATTTCAATAGCAACTAATGGTTTACTTCTTCTTAAAGGTATCATTTTTGAAACATAAGATTTAAAGACTGGTCGCTGTTCCCATGCACCAAGTAATTTATCCGCAAATGAATATATACTTGCAACAGTAATTAAGCCAAGAGTATCACCAGCACCACCATCTAGCGCATCACAAACAATTTTTGTAAAAACACCACCGGTTAGGCTGTCTTTTGAAACTTGTGTATGATGACTTGAAGCTAAAACGGATACGCCTTCTCTTAACGTAGAAATATTTTTTATAAAAGTAGAATTACCAACGGCACCACTAAAACAACAATCTAAAATAATTACAACTTCTTTAGCTTTTGCCTTATTTGCTAATTCCATTAAATAATCTAACTCTAAACCTTCGTTATAATTTTTTGCATCCTGCGTAACTAAACATGCACGGCTTGTATCAGTAGGTTCAGACCCATGACCTGAGAAATAGAACAAGGCAACATCGCTATCAAAAGAGAATAAATCAATAACATTTTCCTTCAGTGTTGGAATATCAATCGTATCTTCTGAAGAAATCAGTTTTTTGCAAGTAAAATTTGGTGAATCATCATAATCCCTTGATAAAGAATTGAACATTCTATTTGCATCAGGTATACAGCCATCTAAAGGGCTAAAGGAATAATCATTAATTCCAACGATAAGTGCTTTTCTCATATTTAAAAAATATTTGTGTTACGAATAAATGGTTTCTGATTTTTATAGAACCAATCATCAAAAACAATGTACTTATTTGATTCTTCAATAATCCACAACTTATCTACGTTCAAATCAGTAGGTAATTTTTTTATAAAAGGATAAAGCGAAAGATATTCAACACCTTTATATGATTTTGGGAGTATTGCTGCATTTGATACAGGAACTATTGCACATTTAGTGGTTTTAGCATCCATATATCCGAGTTCCCAAGGCATCCATTTACTGGTAGAAGCATTTGTCGAAATTGCAAGCAATAACGATTTACTTGTATTCATTCTATTTCTTATTAGTGCTGCGGATTCTTTAGTAACATTATTTCTATCAAGTTGTGGGTCAACAATCCAATCAACATATACTTTTAATCCAAAATCAGTGAGTTCAATATATAATCCTTCGACTTCTTCTTTATCCAAAAAACTATGTGAAAGAAAAACATCAAATCCTGTTTCAATTTTGCGACTTTCGGTAAATAGTTTTGTTTTAGCTTGAATAGGTCTGCTACTCGCTAAGTTTTTTAAATATGAACTTGAATACAATGACATAGTTTTTTATTTTAAAATATTTTTCAGGTTATCCCAAGACCAAGTGATTATTTTTTTCCCTTTCAATTCGGGCGGTATTGCACCTTTATCGTTCTTTTTTATGTGCATTCCGATAACAGGAACACCTTCATCTTTTGCACATTTAATTTCCCATCTTGCACCGCTTGAATGCCAAGTATTTTTGCTTAAAAGAACTATCATGCCATCACATGATTTTATTTTTGTGCAACACTTTTCTTTCCATACTTTTTCGTCCCAAGGTTGTTTAACTGACATGTCAACGAAAGAAAAAGGCGACCTTTCATTTTTAGCCTGTGTGACTAAATAATCTCTGTATTGCTCGTCCTCAATTGCGAAGCTGATAAAGATGCGTTTCTTTATTTCTTTGACTGAATCTTTCTCATCTTCAAATAGTGCTTGAAGAAGAAGAGCAACTGCACCCGCACCTATTATTAACGGCCACATAAAAACATTTTTTTGAGAAGCATCTAATGTACTGCCAATCCATTAATTATAACTTTCCTTTAGTAATTTTTGAACCTCGAACATATAAAAAGCATCTTCTGGTTTTACTGGTTTTGGTATTGTTTTAGCGATTTCAAAGAAGTAATTATTGCAATCATCCCAACGTGCTTTCCAGTAGTTTCTACCTGTTTCAGAAAGAATTTCTTCATCAACTTGACTTGGCGATAATGGGTAATGCTCATAATTATTCCAGAATTTTTTGAAATCTTCAACTGTGAAATTTGCAGAACTTGTTTCGTTCAATTTTTTCACAATTATAGATGCAGCCTCATCCTTATTGTTTTCAACGTAGTTAACAATCTTGAACCACACTTTTAGAATTTTTGTAACTTCATTTTTGTGATTTTTATAAAATTCTTTTGTTGAAACTATTCCATTAATTGGAGCAGGTCCCAAATCTATACCAGTAAGCATTTCTATCATTCCTTCCTTTCCGGCACGTGTTCTTTGTGGGATGCCTCCAATGTAAGCTGCATATTCTCCTTTTGTATCAGTTAAAAAAGCAGCTAAGCCCTCGTCTGGATTTAAATTGATAATTTCGATGTCATCTTTGAAAGATAAGCCACCTTTTCTTGCAGCTGCTGCTACGCCTTGCTCCATATCTGTATTTGAAGTTGTAACTACTTTTTTACCTTTAAGTTGTTGTGCTGTTAACTTAATAGCATCAGGTCTATTATAACCTTGACTTAAAAAGTAAGATAGTGGTTTAATCTTTCCATCAGGTCTAATCATTAGGGCAAAACCATTATCAAATGTGTTAAAGCCATATAAGTAAACTAGCTCGGGATTATTGTTATATGTAGCAACAACCGATGATATATTATTAATCCCTATATCAATACGGTTTGTAGCTTTTGAAGAAAGAGCTTCTTGTATTTCAGTCCATCCAAGAATCTTGAATTCAACGTCTAAGCCCTCTTCTTTATACCAACCTTTTATATCACCAATTATTGGCAGAAATGTATCTTGGAATGGTGAAATTCCAAAAACTACTTTGTTACTCTCTTTTTTTGCTTGATGATTACAACCATAAAAAACAGAAAGTAAAACCAAAAGAATCATTTTAAGTGTTTTCATGTTCTATTATTTTAATTGTTAATTATTATTCCACTTGTTAATAAATCGAAATGCCATTCTTATTAATTGATCTGTCAAAAGAGACAATATTCCTAAAATCAATGCAGCTAATAAAATAGCTTCGGTATTTAAGGTCACTCTTGCGTTTCTTATATAAAACCCAAGACCACCCTGTGCTCCCAGATATTCAGCAGCAACAGTTAGACCAAACCCAGTGGCAGCAGCAACACGAATTGCAGATGAAATAGCGGGCATTATACCCGGAAGAAATATTGTTTTGTAAATATCGAGTTCACTCGCACCTAGTGATTTTGCTGCTCTAATGTAAATAACATTAATGTTTCTTATTGCATTTACTGTTGATACAACAATCACCATGAAGCATCCTAATGAAACGAGTAAAAGTTGCCCCAAATCTCCTAAACCAAACCACAATATAAAAAAGGGAGTTAAGGCAATTGGTGGAATTGGCCGAATAATTTCAATAATTGGGTCAATAATTGCTTCTAAGTATTTACTCCATGTTATGATAATACCAAAAAAGAAACCCGAAACTATACCAATTAGTAATCCTACAATTACTCTATACCAAGTAATTAAAGAATAGTTAAGGATGTAACTATAATTATTTATAAAGGTATTATACAATTTCTCAAGACTTGGAAATAATAACTCTTGAGACTTTGTTTGATCTCTTGTAAACAAATACCATGAAACAATAATTGTTATTATTGCAATGGTGCTAATTAATTTAAATTTAAGTGTTTTCATGAATTGACATTGCTTGAGATTATAGTTTCAATTTTGTTTCTTAAACTTATAAACTCAGGAGTGTCGCAAATTATTCTGTTTCGAGGTTTTGTAAATGGTACTCTAATATCAGAAAGAACTCGTCCTGGACTTTGGGAAAGAATTATAACCCGGTCACTTAAATATAGTGCTTCACTAATATCGTGAGTGACGAAAATTATGGTCTTTATCTCTAATTCCAAAATTCTAATAAATCTTTCTTGTAAGTCCTTTCTTGTTCTGTAGTCAAGTGCTCCAAAAGGTTCATCCATCAGAATTGTATCAGGAGAATTAGCCATTGCCCTTGCTAAATCAACACGTTTTCTCATTCCGCCCGAAAGTTGTTTGGGATGTTGACCACCCTCATTTTCCAGATTAACTAAATTTAAATAGTGCGTTATTATTTCATTTTTTTTTATTCTATTAATTCTCTTTCTAGTTAAGCCATACCCAATATTTTCTCTTACCGTCATCCAAGGAAAGACAGCATCTTCTTGAAAAACGCATGCCCTATCAGAACCTGGCTTCAAATCTGATTTTCCAAAAAAATTAATACTTCCAGAATCAAAAGGAATGAAGCCAGCTAATATATTAAGTAGAGTTGTTTTTCCACATCCTGAAGCACCAACTAATGAAACAAATTCATTCTTATTAATAATCAAGTCAGGAATCTCAAGAACTAATTGAGTGTCACCATTTCGAAGAAATGATTTTTTTAGATTTGATATTTGAATTTGGTCTGACATATTATTTAAGAATTATTTCATGAATGGTTTTCGGCAAATATTCAGAAGGCCTGCGCATGAAAATATTATCATCTCCCCAAAACCCGTATAAAAAATAAGAATCATTCGACACTAAGTCATTTGAAAAGGAAACTCCATTAATTGTTTTTTGCTTTGAATCTATTTTTGGTTTGTAAAGCTCTATTAAAAAAAACCTTTGTTCGATACCATTTATTTTGCAATCATTAAGTGATTGAGGAATACCAGTGCAATAAGTTTCATAAACGAGGTTACCTTCTAAATTTAAAGCTTTGTAAAACGGAACTACTCGCCCGTTGTTTAGCTTTCGAAAATGATTAATTTTCTTATCCCCATCTAAATCTGAATAATTCTGTACTAATGCATAGTTGGAAAATATCTCAATAGAGTCATTTTTTATTTGATTGTAGGGTATAAAGGCAACTGCAACAACAATTAAATCATTCTCACTTCTATAAGCTCGATGTATGTGGATAGCATCATTAACATTAAAAAATATAGGTAGTCCGGGGACAATTCTTTCTTGGGGTTGAAAACTAAATCTTGGATCAATTTTCAATTGATCTCTTTTCAGTTTGTACTCTTTATCCTCATAAATTTTCAGCAGCCTTTGGTGCTCATAATTAATTGTTGAAATTCCAGAATCTAACATTATTTTTAAGATTCTTTTCGGTGTTGGATAACGAATAGCCCGAAAAACACTAACACAATCAGACTTATTTAAGTTCTGTAGTCCAGACAAAATGTTTAAACCTACAATATGAGTTGAGTTTAATTCAATTTTTGAGAATTTAACTTCTTTAAACAATAATGAATTATTAAAGGAATCCATGGAAACATGATTTTCCATTAATATACTCAACAGTTCGGTATCAAGTGGCAAGTTGCTTGCATGATTTCCACTTGGTTCCGAAGCAGATTTGCCCCATGTTTTTATATACTGATTCCAGTCAAATTGTCCCATTATTCAATTGAGATTAAGTTTTCGTCCAAATAATTTTCTATAAAATCCTTACTTGAAATAGTTAGCACCATTTCTCTGAATTTAAAAGTTTTTACATATTCGGAATTATTATATTCAGATAAATATTCATCAATGAGTTCTGTATTTCTATTTTTCGATTTAAGTATTTTTGAATAACCGCTGTTCCATGCGTGTTCAATTAATTTAACAATTTCATCAATATTTGGTATTTCTCTTTCCTTAATGCGATGATAGACTATTCCATTCTTTTGTTGTAATCCATCTCTAATTTTGGCAAAACTTTCATCATGTTTGATGTCATTGAACTCGATAATAATTCTATATTCAGGATTTTTTAGCAAATTAATTCTTTCGGGAATTCCGCCGATATAAATATCTCCGTTTTTCTGAATAAAGTCTTTCAAATTATCTTTAGAAGATCCGTCTCCTCTAATAATAGGATTTTTAATTAGTGGCTTCCCATACATTTCATTAAACTTTTTAAAGCTTTTAGCATGATCTGTTTTATTACATGCATAAATTATAGTATCACCATTTGAATTAAATTGTTCCATTGTTTTGATAATACAGTCTTCTGTATTTGGAAATTCCTCGCTCAACTCTTTGTAAGTTTTAATTCCTTTTTTTTTGGAAATAACATAAAAAGAATTATACTTTATAATATCTCCACGATAAATATAATTAGTTGGATTGTTTCTATTTTTATCATGACAAACTTCAGAATTAGAAATTACAATATCAACTTTCTCCCCTTCAAAAAAGTGATTTAAAGTTTCATTCCAAGGTATGTTCCTGACCACCAACTTAGATTTATTATCCCTTAACTCCTTTTGTATAATCATTAATTCTGGGAAAGGCGAAATGCCAATACAAATCTCCTTTGTTCTATGATACTCAATTATTCCATTGATTCTTTTTTTGATTTCACCTGTAAATCTGCCATGACAAGAGTTGTACTTTAAAGTATCAAATTTTCTAACATCGAAAGGTAAGTCTTCGTAGTTATCTTGAGATATTAATATTGTCCTGTTATAATCAATAAAATGTGCAATACCAAGTTCATAAAGTACGTTGGGTCTGAATGATGTTAGATCAACAATAACTATATCGCTTTTTTCAATTTCATTCTTAATCTTTTCTACAATTTCTTGTTCATTAAACACTTCATCAGCTCTTCTTATTTCGATTTTTTCAATTGTGCTTTCACAGGCGTTAATAATAATATTTCTATAGAATTCCTCACTCAACTGCTTCTTTTTAATTAAGACAGGAAGATTATGAATTGAACTATCTTCAATTACCTTTTTCTCCTGTTCAGATAAAAATGGCATTATCATAAAACCGCTTAGACTTTTCATATCACTTTAGTATTGAGTCGATAATTTCTGAATTTAAATTATTCAAGGTATTTTCTAAAAATTGTTGATTGCAATTTAGCTCTTTTGCTTTAATAATAATTTTATGCGAATTAGGAATTCGAAGAAAGGATGGGTCAAAATCACCGATTCTAAACCTATCCAAGTTGTCTGCATCTTTGAAAATTGAAAGCAAATATATTGATTCTTCTGTATTGTGTAAATTATAGCTTCCAACTGTCATTCTCGACAAGCTATCATCAATACAATGATTCTCAATTATAAAACGCACCAATTGGTTATCATACTTTTCTAATCCCCAGAAGCTGTTTTTTATTAAAAGATGAATAGCTCTGTTTCCATGCAGATCATCAATTTCATCACTTATTCTTCCAATATCATGAAAAATAGCGCAGAATTCTAGTTGTTTGATTAGCTTAGTTGATAATTTTTCTTGTGCAGCTATTTCTCTAACTAGTAATAAAACTCTGTAGGCATGCTCTATCCCATGAATTCCAATGTTGTATAAAGACTCAAAGTGGGTAGATAATTGCACTCTTTTGCAAATTTCGGATTGTGGGTTGGTTTGTGCGATTTGCAAATGTGTGCAATGTGCAGAGGAAAAATATTTTTCTTCTTGCGGGTCGGCAAAAAAACTAAATCTTTTTTCTTTTATTGTCATTTCGTTTTTCATTCTCAAACCATTTTCTCAGTCATTTTAGGTGTCGCTGTCTTTTCTTCGCCTTGTTGGTAACAAGTCGCTACTCGCAACCTTAAATACTTATAACCGGTTAAAATAGTTATAATCGCTTATAAATATTTTTTCAAATATAAACAATAACAGTTTTAAAAACAAAGCTATGAGGAATAAAATTATTTTTCACCTGTTTATCTTCAGGTAAAAAACAAACTGAGGTTCAGGCATCAAAGAAAACACAGCTCCTGAGGCAAGCCGTAAACAATGCTGAAGTATTATACAGTGGTTTAGCGGAACAACGGTTTAGGCTAAAAAAACGGACTTCCGGCAATATATTTACCTGGCAATCATTTTTTAATTTTACTTTCTAAATTATACCAGCTTCCCCCGTTATATACCTCCGGAAACCCATGGGATTTTAATATACTTTTTGCAAAAGCACTTCTTGAACCGGATGCACAACAGGTTATTATCGGTTTATTTGTTTCTTTCAGTTTTGCCAGGTTTGCACTTAACGAGTTAATTGAAATATTTACGGATCCTTTGATGTGTCCTCCCTGGTATTCACGCCTGGAACGAACATCTAAAATTATAGCCCCGTTTTTTTGCAGTTCGGAATAATCGACCCTGGAACCCAGGCCAAATAAATTTTTAATTGCTTCTATCATTTTAAATTCTTTGAAATTGACAAAAATCTGCACTAAACCACAAATGTGTTTATTAACATTTAACAAAAAATATTTACTGTAATATTACTACCGGCAGGAATGAGAATTCCTTAGTGGCAGTTTTATTTCCTGTTTCATTTAAAACAGGTTCATATTTCCAGCCAACCAAATATATAAAATAAGTCTGTATATTCCTTTATTTGCCGATAAACTTTTTTTGCATTTTAATCATAATAACAGCAATGGTTGTCAAATAAATATAAATATCCAACATAAATAATCTCTGCCATAAGCCTTTATAAACTGAAAAAAAGTCATTTTCATCCGATGAAAACCTGAACAAAAAGAGAAGTATTGTAATAATACCGCAAACAAAAACTACCTGTGACATCCGGTAGAAAACAGGCCTTTCATTTTTTGCAACAATTTTCAGCATAATTAAAGGAAATAACAATGCAGCCGTAACGCCAATTCCCCCGAGTATATCATGAATAATTCCGGATGTTGTGATCCTGCCGGCAACATGGTCGGCCTTAAACACACCTGATCCGATTCCTTCGCCCAAGCCGTAAAGTATGATTAACCATGAAGCAAGCCCGGCATAACCTCTTTTTTCTGAAAAGGCATTTCTCAATCCGGTTCCAAAGAATACCAAAAGTACGCCCATGATAACCCACCAGGCAGAAATTACACCAGAAACCGGGCTGACTGACGCACCCAGTGAACTCATGGTATCTTTCAACTGGTTATAACCCGGGTAAAATGCTCCACAAACAAACATAAAAACAAATTCGCCAATACAAACGAGAATGCAGGTGAGTGCGGAAAAAAATATGTAATTTGTTTTTATCTTCACTGCATATTTATTTGCCAGGTAAAAAGTCTTTAATTATAATTGCCGATACCGTATTAAAATCATCGTTATAATGATGACTGCCAGGCAGCAGCTTAACCTGCACACCTGTTGCTGAAAAATGTTTTCGTATATCAAGATCCTCTTCATTACCAAAAACACAAACCGGGTTAAGCGATTTTATTTTTTTTATTTCGTTTACCACATCATACTTATCTTTTGTTCCCAAAGACAGCATATCAGTAATATGAATTTCAAAATCACCGGTTTCATCAGGGGAGAAACAATAAACCTCTTTTAACGTTTCCTTTAATGAATCTGAAAAATTATTAGCAATAAAAGGAGCTACACAGGCTCCGAACGAATATCCCAGGAGAATAAAAGAATTTTTGTTCCACTGTTGCATATAATGTTCAACCGCATTTGAAATTTCGTCGGCCGCTTCTTTGGGTAATTTCTCATTCCAGAAATATTTTTGTGCATCAAGCCCCACAACAGGCATACCTTTTTCGGCCAGTTTTTCGCAAATGGTCTGGTCAAAACTGGTCCAGCCACCATCGCCTGAAATAAAAAAGGCAAGAGGCAGATCGTCTTTTACCGACGACTGGATCAATGTTAAAGGTAATTTATTGTTTAAAGGTACCTGTTGTTGAAACAGTAACGATTTATTCTGTTCCGATTTTTTTTCCACATAACCGGGTTCTTTTAAAATTTTAGTATAGGCAGCCAGGAATTGAGGCAGCCAGTTTTTAGTAACCGCAAAACCATGACCCACATTGGGTAATGATACTAATTCGCCCATAAGAATATTTTCCATGTATTTTTTGATGTCGGCTAACTTACAAACCTGGTCTATCATTCCCTGTAACACAATAAAAGGAGCTGTCAGCTTCGTGCCTGGCTCAAGGTAGTATGATTTACCTTCTATCAGTGTGTGATTTTTAAGACCAGACCCGTTGCAAAGAGGTTTGTCTATTTCAATATCGGGACAAAAGCCAAGAGAAATAGCTCCCTTAAAAGTATTGGCAGGAGCCTGGGCCAATGCACCGTATACTAATGTAGCCCCGGAGGAATAACCCACCAATATGGGTTTAAGATATTGTTTTAATTTATATTTTTTCTGAACGGTCAGGCTCAACTCCTCAAAATCACCGGCAGGATAGTAACATTTTACTTTTGAGGTTTTAATATTTTTAAGATAATTATTTATGTCTACTCCAATCACAAGTCCGCCTTTTTCTACAATAAATTTTGTTTTACTTTTAACTTCATCAATCCAGCCTCCGTCGCCGGAAACAAATAGCACAACGGCATCGGGAACCGTTGCCGGCTGGTAAACATATACTTTACCAAAGGAGCCATAATACATCGAATCTACCGCTTCTGCCTTTACTTTTATTCCCAACATCAAAAATCCAGCAATTATTAATAATCCTTTTTTCATAACTTTAAGATTTAATAACCTTTGACAACACAGCCGGCACATTCAGCAAATCATAATCATGCTGGTAAATTAAATATTTATTATACCAATCGGGGTCGAATTTTTCTTTGTATTCGCGCAACCCTTTATAATGTGAAAATGACCTGATTTTTTCGTATGCAAATTTCATCGACTTTTCCGGAAAAGTATGAGGATCGTCGAGCCTGCTCATAGGCGCAAAACCGATATTTACATATGTGTAATTCTGGGATTTTAAGTAGTTGAAAAGCTCAATCAGAATGAAATCCATCACACCGCCGGGTGCGTCTTTTGTTTTCCTGATTAGGTCGTAGGTAGCCTCGCCTTTTGCATAATCAGGTATAATATTCAGGAAAGCAATTATTTTCTCTTCTGCATTTTCAACGGTTATTATTGTTTGTTGTTTTAATTCTTCCCACACAAACATTCCCTGCGAAAAAATAATTTCATTCCTGTTCGTATCATGCAGCCATTCGTCGCTCACCGATTTTATTTTCTGAAGTAAACCATCTTTTACGGGTGGAGTGTGAATAGTCGCTTTGTAGCCTTTTTCCGATATTCTTTTATTAGCATTTCGCAACGATTTCCGGCTGCCTCCTTCCATGGTAAAAGTTGAAAGGTTAAGTACGCCTTCCTGCCCGATAAATAAATCTTTTTTACGAAGTTCGTGATAGATATCAAGGGATTCTTCCGGCACCCTGTAGTAAATGCTTTTAAGTCCGTTTTCGTAACAATAAATATCAAATTCGCTGATACATTTTTTCATTCCTTCTTTATTCTCAGCTACAGGGTTTTCAAGTACAACTGCGAAGTTTCCGGATACGCGATAAGATATAAAGGATTTTTTACTCTCAGAAATAAAAATCATTTTATCGCTATAGGTTTTAAAATAATCCAGGGATGAATTCCCAAATGAGTTCAGCAACTCTTTTGCCAGAGCAGATTCTTCATTTGTAACATTTTTATGAGGCCTATAGGAACGGACAAAAGTATAGATCAGAAAAGCAATAGAAAGGAATCCGCTGATATTAATGGAATAAATAAAGTGTTTTGAAAATGAGTCGGCCGGGACTAATTCATCGCTTCCTGCCAGAAAATAATTCTGAAGAGTATATTGTAATGATTGCCATAAGTTGAAATCGATATTGAAATGTTTTTTGTCTAATAAATAGAACCCAATAATTCCGTAAACCAGGGTTGCTGCGGTTAACAGAAAAGATGTCTGAAGTCCGACATTTCGCAGCTTCGGATTGGATTTTACATAATATTCTTTCCTTGTTACGAATAAAACAACAATTACCAGAACAGCAATGATTGCTTCTTCAAAATCTATGGCTTTTGTTATATGCCCGACAAATGAAACCATACTTAAAAAGAGAGCAAACCACCATGCCGTACGCAATCCTTTGAGCATAAATGCAGCGGTTACCAGTAAAAATAATCCTGTAACCATAACAAGGTAATTGGATGCGTGAATTATCCCGACCGGTAAAAAATCTTTTAAACGGATTAACCTTTCAGAAATAGCAGGGGTTAATACCGAAACAATATTTAAAATTCCCAGCCCCATCAGGAACAGGGCAGGCAGAACCCGCATCAGCAATTTATTTATTTTCGAAAGAAAAGCCAGTACCCCGGCAAGCAGAGGTGTCCAGAATTCAAAGAAGCGATATAAAAAGGTTATGGCTATCGCTTCAACATTAGAAAAACCAAAGCCAACCAGAACAAATGACATTGAAACTTCAATAGCTCCAAGCCCCCGCAAAAACGGTGATACTATTAAGAAGATTACCGACACGATGTAGCCCATTACTGCGGCAAAAAAGGAAGGAGTTAAACCGAGCGCCAGTATGGCAACATACAAATGCGCTATGCCTGCAAACTCAATGATTACTGACACAAAAATGGTCAGAAGAAATTTTTTCTTTTCAATTACGCTGTTCTGCAGATCATTAAAAAAAACTTCTGACGAAGGAACCAATTTAACAAATAACCTGTAAAATATTCCTTTATTCATAACAGAGCGATAAATAAGAAGCAGAATAATTATCAGAAGAAATACAGAGCCTAAGGCATACCATTCTCCCGAGCCAATTGTCCCCTGCATTATTGCAAAAATAAATGCAGGTACCGCAACAATAATTACAGAAAGTATTCCTACAAATCCATATATGGAAGAGGCAAAATGAATTTGCGATTTTCTGATTCCTTTTTTCTCTATTGTGCCTGTAAAAAATGCAAGGGAAGAAATCCCGCCTGCCGGCAAAAAGACACTGATAAAGTTTCTTTTAAGAAAGAGCACGGTTGAATCAATTAAAGAAACTTTATTGCGGGCCGAAGCAAACGAATAAACATACATAAACCCCTGCAATAAAATATAAAGTATGGTTAAACCGATACCTGCCAATACCCATTGCCACTCCGCACCGGCCAGCACATTTTTTACTTCAACCAATTCGGCACGTTCGTGTTTAATAAACCAGATTCCAATGGCAATAAAAAAAAGAGTAAAAATAAATTGTGCAATAATCTTCCTGTTTTCACGTAAAAACGGGTTAACACGTTCTTTAAAACGGGATGAAAATGAGCCTATGGAAACTACTCTTTTCATGGCTGGAATCATATTCTTTACCTGAAATCTTTGGTTAATTAAAAATCATCGTGTATGAATACGTAAATTTAGTAAATTTCACTTACCAGGTTTAACAAATATTAGTAAATCGGAGGTAAGGGCAATGGAAATATTCTATTCACAACAAATTATTAAAGAGAGTATTCGCTTAAGAATAATTCAAATGATAATTTTTATCTTTTTTTATTAATTAACAAAAATAAATAATTTAAGGTACCGCCAACTATAGCACTTTGGAAATTACCATAGGGTTGTAAAGGATCATTGTAAAAATATTCGTGTCTATAATTATCATATAGCATACGATTTACAAATAAAGAATCATGAAATAAAGTAAATCGTGATGAAGTGTTTTTAAAACCAAAGGTATAATCAGGAAACTTTACTGAATTATATTTTGTTTCATTTAATGAACGCAGATTAAATGATTTTAAAATAACATATGAACTGTCTTTCCTGGCTACGATATCAGTCTGATTATATCCAACATACGAAAACACAGTCATGCATAATATGAATATAACGGGTCTCATAATTCATTTTTACGCTTTCAAATAGTTTTGGTTTAAATTTACAAAAAATAACTGACCAGTTATAAAAAGACATCAAAATGTTTCTATTATAAATCTGGCTTTGTTAAGAAACTTTTTTGAAATTTCTTATTTATTCATTTATCCTGGTTAAATGAAAATTCAAACCCTTATTAATAACCAAAGGTATTTTTTCCGTTATTACACTACTGGTGTCAAGTCCATATGCCTTTTCTTCAGGTGTACCAATCTTTTTAAGAATATCGTAGCTATCCATTATAAACTGATTAAACGGCTTAAAATCAAAATCGTATCCCTGAACTCTATCAGTTAATATAAAACGGAAATCACCTGAAACCGCATATTTGCGAAGTGAAGGATAACGGGAGGTGATGTCGACTTCTTTATTTAAAACCATATCCTCAATAACTTTTCTGAAGTATAAATTGATTTTTGTAGGCACTTTAAAACCGATCTTAAAATCGACCCTGATAAGAGTTCCCGGGATCAACGGGCTTACTTTATAACTCATTGTATGGGGTTCATCCACCACATCCACATGAATCAGCCAGTACACATCGGCCTTTTTAGGCTGTTTATTAAAAATCGAAAATATAACTTTTGATTCAATTTCATGTATTGAATTTGCATGTGTAAAATACACCAGGTTGGTTGAATATTTTGTTATTGTATCGTCTTTTTTCATGTCTTTTAACATGGAAAAATAATCATCAATATTAACAAAGTCAGTCAATTTATTTTTTATAGTCCTGCCCTTATACCAAATAAACATTATATAGAACAGGATACCCGCAATCAGGAGCGTAACCCATCCGCCGTGAATAAATTTGAACAAATTAGCAATAAAAAAAGATCCTTCGATAAGCAGGTAACCACCCAAAAATATGAAAATATAAGAAAGTGATTTTCTTTTCACATAAAAATAGAAACTCATCAGGAGCGTGGTCATCAACATTGTAATCGTTATGGCCAGGCCATAAGCAGCTTCCATTTTTGCTGAATCCCTGAAAAAAATAATTACGAATATACATCCAATAAATAAAAATTTATTTACGCTGGGAATATACATCTGGCCTTTAATAAAGGTGGGATGACTGATTTTTACACGTGGCCAGAAGTTCAACAAAATAGCTTCATTAATTATTGTATAGGAACCTGAGATTAATGCCTGGCTCGCAATAACAGCAGCCGTGGTCGCCAGTATGATACCGGGAATGAGAAACCAGTCCGGCATAATTGAATAAAACGGATTTGTATCACTGGAAATATCCGGATGAAGCAGTAACCATGCTCCCTGTCCGAGATAGTTAAGAATAAGGGTAGTTTTTACATATATCCATGAAATTCTGATATTCTGAAGTCCGCAATGCCCCAGATCGGAATACAAAGCTTCTGCTCCTGTAGTACAAAGGAATACTGCGCCAAGCAATAAAAATCCTCTATGATGATTAGATAAGAGTTCTATTCCATAGTAAGGATTGAATGCTTTAAGGATAATTGGATTCTCCATTATCTGGGAAAAACCAAGGATCCCTAACACCAGAAACCAAATAAACATAACAGGGCCAAAAGAGTGTCCCAGAAAATTAGTACCAAACTGCTGAATGAAAAACAATAAAACAATTATCAGAAACACAATAGGAAGAACCGGAATATCTGCACTTATTAGTTTAAGACCTTCTACGGCAGAAACAACAGTAATCGCAGGAGTAATTATACCATCGGCAAGTAAAGCGGCTCCACCGATAATAGCAAGAATAAATGCCCATTTTATGTGGCGCCTGATTAGTGCATATAAGGCAAGAATTCCGCCCTCTCCCTTATTATCAGCACGAAGTGTTATCAGTACATATTTTAAGGTGGTTTGAAGTGTAAGTGTCCAGATAATACATGAAATACCACCGATTATTATATTCTCCTGCACTCCGCCCGAACTATTAATAATAGCTCTCATTACATATAAGGGAGAAGTTCCTATATCTCCATACACAATTCCTAGTGTAATAATCACTCCCCATACGCTGAGTTTTGAAATATTTGTAGTTTTCACAACAAAAAAATTTCGGCAAAGTTATATACAATCCAAGAAGATTATTCTCTTTGTTAGATATTTATTTTCACCCTATTTCAGAAATTCGGAAAACTTGAAATACAGTTAATTGCTAATCAAAAAATACATTATCTTACAAAGTAAGCTTATTGTACTTTATAAGATGTTTATTATATAAATTATTACCGGAAGTGTTTAGTTTCTATGACTTATTAATTTTGCTGTGTGATCTGCTATACGCAAAGTAAATTATAAAACCAACACACATCCAGATCAAAAGCCTGATCCAATTTGCCCAGCCAAGACCAAATATCATTAACCCACATGCAAAGACTCCTAAGAAAGGAACTACAGGAAGTATAAATTTTCTGTTTTTAATACTAATTGTAAATATACCCGGAGTTTTAAATTGCCGGGGTAATTCAGGATTTGTTTTTCTCATAATCCATACACCTATACAAACAAGTATAAAGGCAAACAAAGTTCCTATACTGGTCATATCACCGACAATATCCTGAGGAACAAAAGCAGCAAATAACCCAACAAAAACAAAGAACAGAAGGTTAGATTTATAAGGAGTTCTGTAGGTAGGATGAATATCGGAAAATAATTTTGGAACCAGGCCATCGCGGCTCATCGAATAAAAAACCCGTGATTGCCCGTAAAGCATTACCAGGATAACAGAAGAAAATCCCGCCAGTATAGCAACCGTTACCAGCTTTGCCAACCATCCGTAACCTGTCATATAAGTTTGAATAGCATAGGCAACGGAGGCCTCTTTACCGGCATGCCTGAAATCTTCAACAGAACCAACTCCTGTTAAAACATAAGCAAATAAAATATACAATACCGTGCAAATAGCCAGTGAGCCAAGAATTCCAACAGGCATAGCTTTTTTTGGATTCTTTGTTTCCTGTGCTGCGGTCGAAACAGCATCAAAACCAATGAAGGCAAAAAACACCACTCCTGCAGCGCCTAATATTCCTAAAATCCCTCCAAAATTGTGAGGAACTCCCTGGTCATCGGTATAAACACTGCTTTCCGGAATAAAAGGCGTATGATTTGCCGGATTAATGAATGACCATCCAAAAACAATAAACAATATAACAATACTAACTTTTGTAAGTACAATTATTCCATTTACCAAAGAAGATTCTCTGGCGCCTTTTATCAGGAGAAGGGTCAAAAGAAAAACAATAAACAAGGCAGGAATATTCATCATTCCATGCGCCCCGGTTGTACTAACATCAAAAGGGGAATGACTCCACTCATATGGAATTTGTAAATCAAAATAACCAAGCAACTTATTCAGGTATTCGCTCCAGGCAATACTTACTGTTGCTGCTCCTAAAGCATATTCAAGTACAAGGTCCCACCCTATTATCCATGCTATTAATTCGCCCATGGTAGCATATGAATATGTATATGCACTTCCTGAAATAGGAATCATGGATGCAAATTCTGCATAGCATAAACCCGCTAATGCACACCCAATTCCGGCAAGTACAAAACCGAGAGTAACTGACGGACCCGCATTATTTGCTGCTGCTGCTGCTGTTCTGACAAACAATCCGGCACCAATAATTGCACCTATTCCAAGAGCAATCAGACTCCAGGCACCCATTGTTCGTTTTAATGAGTTTTTATCGTCAGTGGTTTCAGCAATAAGAATATTTATTGATTTCTTTGCAAATAGACCTGCCATAGATGAAATATTAAAATTCCATCAAATATAGTTAAGTTTTAATATGATTCTAAATTGATTATTACTCATATTAAAATTAATATTTTAACAAAGCAGATTGTAATAACTAAAGGAAGTAGATTTATGCTGAAACATCTAAAATTCAACAAAAAAGGAAATTAATCCTAAAATAATTAATATCGCTCCTGTTATTCTTTTTTCGTGATGTTCAAGATAATGTGAATTAAACCTGTTAATTCCCTTTAATCCCAGGTAAACTAAAGCAAACATTATGATAAGGGTAATCAGCATGTAAACAAGGGAAACAATAAAGATCCCGATCCAACCTATGGTTGCCGCCTGAAAATAATACGCTTCAATTTCAATACAGGGTGTAAGAAACATGGCAATGCTTAAAGAAATAATAATGGCCAGTTTTGATTTCTGTTTCAGAGATTGTTTACCATCCAGCTCAAAGTGATGATGGTGATGATGAGATGCTCTTAAATCAAGAAGAAAATAAATAACACCGATTAAAAATAAAATTACAGGAGCTGCATACCTGGTAATATAACTATAGTTTTCAGAAATTTTAATTCCGATAAAACCAACAATAATTCCAATAATTACAGTACTTAATGTATGCGAGAAGCCGGTTATAAAAGTGGCAGAAAGAGTTTCTTTACGGGTCCACTTTTCAGTCTTTGAAATTGCTATTAACGGAATCCAGTGATTGGGAATTAACGCATGTACCACACTTAAAATTATACTACCTATAAATACCTGCCACATTGTTTTCTTCTTTCTTTTTAACAAGTATCATGTCCTGATATTTATCACAATATCTTGACCTTATCCTGCTATCTATTAATAAAACCTAAATTCCACGCAATTCCCCTTCTATAAAAGAAAAACCGGCTGTAAATTTCGTAAATTTGCAGATAACCAAAAGATAAATATCATGAAAATCATATTTTTTTTATTTTCCCTGTTTTACGCATTTAATTTAAATGCCCAGACTGGTAGTTTTTACGATTTTACAGTAAAATCGATTGACGGAACCGACTTCCCTTTATCCGGCCTGAAAGGTAAAAAGGTGCTGGTTGTAAATACAGCTTCCAAATGCGGTTTCACTCCACAGTATGAAGCGCTAGAGGCTTTATATAAGCAATACGGCGGGGATAAATTTGTAATTATCGGTTTTCCTGCTAATAATTTTTTAAGCCAGGAACCCGGCACAAATGAAGAAATAAAGGAATTCTGCAAAAAGAATTACGGGGTTACTTTTCCTATGATGGAGAAAATATCGGTTAAGGGAAAAGATATTCATCCTCTTTACACCTGGCTTACCGAAAAAGAGAAGAACGGAGTGACGGATGCTCCCATAAAATGGAATTTCCAGAAATTCATGATCGATGAAAACGGTAAGATTGTAGATGTTGCATATCCAAGTGAAAAACCCGATTGTGACAAAATTGTGAACTGGCTGAAAGGAAATTAAAACACTTTTTACGCTTATTTGCCGGATTTTTAAAAACAGTATATTTACACCAAGATTGTAATCCGGACAATAATCATGAGAATTAATTATGAAATCACCATCAGTCCTTGGAAATTAGAAGAAGTTGATATTCTTGTAAAATATGCCAACAACAAGAACATTTCAGATAACCTGACAGATGCATTTCCTCATCCCTATACAATTGAAGACGGCATAAAATTTATAACAACCTATGCAAATTATGATCCTCCCCGGGCATTTGCCATCAGAATTAACGATAAACCCATTGGAGCTATCAGTGTATTTCCTCAAACTGATATTCATTGTAAAAATGCAGAAATGGGTTATTGGATTGCTGAAGAATATTGGGGAATGGGCATTGTAACAAAGGCTATAAAATTAATTATCGAATATGGATTCAAAACTTTTGATATTAATAGAATTTTCGCACGTCCCTTCGGAACAAATTTAGCATCACAACGTGTACTCGAAAAAGCAGGCTTAAATCTGGAAGCAAGATTTATTAAAACCGTTATTAAAAATGGAGAATATAAAGACGAATTATTCTATGCCATTCGTAAAGAATAATTCTTTAATTCCCTTGCTGAAGATAACTCCAACAAGGGATAGGAACGTCATAATAGCATAGCAAATTACAAGATACTACTTCGCTCTGCGGAAGATATAACGCGTAATAAAGATACCCTTACCATCATCTTTGCCTGCATCGCTTTCAACACCGCTGACAACGAAAGCCAGATCCCAGCCCTCACTGATCATCTGATTAATTTTTGAAGAAATCAAAGCGTCATTAGAGGCAATATTCTGAAAGTTAATACCAACACCGCTATAGAAATTTAAAAGTTTTGTTTCATCAAAATTGTCAATTTTCAGATCGGAACGGTCAACATCATCCTGTTTACTGTCTTTGCCATCTGTTCTTGAAGTTGTGAACTTTGCAACATCCAGGGTTTGCTTTGTCTGCACCAAACGTGAACGTCCCACTCCCATTGGCACAATTGATTCAACCGACGTAAAAACAGTATATTCATACTTCTGGGCAAACAAGGAAGCTGTTCCCGTTAAAATGATTGTTGCAATACATAATATTTTTCTCATTTTGCTGATTTTTAGTTAAACATTAAAAACAATTTTACAAAAAATATTCCTAAATAAAAATTTTATTCCGATTCCGTTCATAAATTTCCATATCTGCAATTTTTTCACCATCAATAATAAACCTGATCATCGTTATATGTTCATGAAATCCGTATTTTCCGGCAGATCCCGGGTTGATATGCAGAAAATTGAATTTTTTATCGTACATCACTTTTAAAATATGAGAATGGCCGGTAATGAAAAGTTTTGGTGGTTTAGAAATTAATTCTGAATAAATTCTTTTTTCGTATCGACCGGGATAGCCGCCAATGTGAGTCATAAAAACATCCACATTCTCGCAGTAAAATCTCAGGTTTTCCGGGTAAACAACGCGCACTTTAGAATCGTCAATATTACCATATACTCCACGGAGATGCTTAAATGCAGAAAGAATATCCGCTGTCTGTATATTTCCGAAATCACCGGCATGCCATATTTCATCAACTTTATCGAAGAATTTATATACCGCATCATCGATATGCCCGTGAGTGTCGGATAAAAGGCCAATGGTTTTCATGCGAGATTCTTTGCCATAAATGTAATGTTTATTAAGCTTTTTTCTATTTTCGCACCAGGAATTTAGAAACTGTTTTGAATTTATTTTTCAATACGATTAAGCATTAATTTAATCATAGCAAGTCTGATCATAGTTTCGCTTGTGTCAGTTAGATATTCAAAATCTTTACTGAGTCTTCTATAGCTTTCAAA
>JBBIRU010000067.1:0-23227 GCA_037441645.1 Bacteroidota bacterium | reverse complement strand
TCTGCCGTTACTCCATCTGTTTCGATATCGGCATCTGCTACAACTATCTGTTCAGGCCAGTCTGTGACATTTACGGCAACTCCGGCAAATGGTGGCACACCCAGCTATCAATGGACACTGAACGGAGCCAATGTGGGGACAAACAGCCCGGCATATACAAACGGAACTTTATCTGATCTGGATGTTGTTGTCTGTACTATGACATCTTCCCTGGGATGTGCAAGCCCTGCCACAGCAACGTCAAATTCAGTTACAATGACGGTTTCTTCTGCTGTTACTCCTTCTGTTTCGATCTCAGCATCTTCATCAAGTATATGTACAGGCACGTCTGTTACATTCACAGCAACTCCGTCTAATGGCGGAACACCAGGTTATCAATGGACACTGAACGGAACCAATGTGGGAACAAATAATTCTGCATATACAAATGGTTCACTTTCCAACAATGACGTTGTTGAATGTACCATGACCTCATCACTGAGTTGTGCCAGTCCTTCAACAGCCATCTCAAACTCAATTACAATGACCGTTAATTCGTCCGTTACACCTGTTATTGCCATTGCAGCCTCTTCTACAACCATCTGTTCCGGTCAGCCGGTTACATTTAATGCAACTTCTGTAAACGGAGGAACACCCACGTATCAATGGACTCTGAACGGGGCCAATGTGGGAACAAATAGTTCTACATATACGAATTCATCATTAAATAATTCTGATGTAGTAGAATGTACGATGACATCCAGCGCACCTTGCGCGAATCCCTCAACAGCCACCTCAAATTCCGTAACAATGACAGTGAATGCTTCAGTTACTCCGACTATCTCCGTAACAGCTGATCCATCCGCTTCTGTTTGTCCGGGTACTCCTATCACATTTACCGCAAATGAAACCAACGGAGGCATGCCTTCTTACGTCTGGACTGTAAACGGGTTAAATGCCGGAACAAATAATACTTTAACCGGTACATATACGAACGGACAGGTAATTATCTGTTCTCTGACCTCCTCTGTAAACTGTGCTAATCCTGCAACGGTCTCTTCTGCCCCTGTAATTGTCAATATCTACAGTGTTTCCCCGGTAACGGTTATTGAAAATTCAGGTACCCTGAGTTCGTCAGCAATAACAGGAAATCAATGGTACGAACAGACTTCCGGTATCATTACCGGCGAAACCGGGCAGGATTTTATTCCGACTGCCGACGGGCTTTATTATACTATTGTTACAGATGCAAACGGATGCACCTCCGTTTCAAATGTCACCAACTTCATATATTTATCTACAGGTCATAATATTGCAGGAACTTCTATAAGAATTTATCCAAATCCTGCAAAAACCTTCACTACGGTCGAGTTTACCGGAAATTCTTCTTCCGAAATTGAAATTGAACTGACAGATGTTCTGGGCAGACCGGTTGTATTTAAGAGCCTCACGAATATCTCCGGTTCGGAAAAAGTAAATTTCGACTTCAGTAAATACGAAAAAGGCCTGTATTTTATAAATATTTCCGTCGATAACGAACATAAAATTTATAAGATAATCCACGAATAATTCCAGTAGTTTTTCTAAAAAGCCCTGTTTATCAGGGCTTTTTTATTAATACAGCATCATCTCCTTGCACATAACACAATGTTATTCAATTTCTTTAACATTCTCTTTGTTACAACTCCTCCAGCATCTTCATCACTTCGGGACGTTTTCTTGTGGAGACAGGAACATTGCTGCTATCCGTCATTAACAAATAACCACCATCGGTTTTTATAAATTCCTTTATGTACTTTGTATTTATTAAATGTGACTGATGAACCCGATAAAATCCCTGGTCGCACAATAAATCCTCGAAATCTTTTAATGTCTTTGTTACAAGAAGTTTTTTTCCGTTCTGAAAATAAAATTCGGTATAATTCACATTGCTTTCGCAACGGATAATATCGCAAATATTAACAATATGAATTTTATCCTGTGTATGCAAAGCGAGGCGTTCATGCGGTTTCAAGTGATTCTTCAACGATTCGTTCAGTAATTTATACTTCTCATTCTCGTTTAACTTCTGTTTACGAAATTTATCAAGAGCAGCTATCAACTCATCCGGATCAACAGGCTTTAATAAATAATCTATAGCAGCATACCGGAAAGCTTTAATTGCATGAGCATCGGAAGCAGTAATAAAAATAATTTTAAAAGGAATATCCTTTAAAATATCGAGCAGATCAAAACCACTCCCATCCTGCATCTGAATATCGAGAAACAAAACATCAGGACAAACCGATTTCAATAACTTTGCACCTTCCACCACTCCTTTGGCTTCGCCAATAACAGTAACATCGGAAGCATACACCTGCAGATCTTTTTTTAATGTTATACGAGCTTGTTCAATGTCGTCAATTATGATTGCTTTTATCATCGCTTTTAATTTTAATTAAACTACAGGTAAACGTAATATCACTTTTGTACCACTGGCATTACTATGCTCGTCGTACAAATCGAGTATTTCGAGTGAAAGAATATTTTCATCCAGTTTCAATAAATCCAGTCTTTCCTGCGTAACAATTAACGCAGTAGATTTATGATACGTTTCTTTACTGAATTTATTTAATTCCTCTGCTTTTATTCTCCCGATCCCATTATCAGTAACAGAGCACTCAAGCACATTGTTAACTTCTTTAAATTCCACTTCAATCTCTCCTCTCTTCACCTGCCCTGTCTGGGAATCAATCGTATTGTCCATGTGTTTTAAACCATGCTTGATTGCATTTTCAATAAAAGGCTGTAACAACATAGGAGGAATTTTAACATAATCCACTTCAATAGTCGGGTCAACTACAATTTTATAATCGAACCTGTCCCCGTTACAGAATTTTTCGATCAGCAGATAATTTTCCAAAGTACTTACTTCATCCTCGAGACTTATCGTTGCATTACGTGAATTATCGAGAATCTGTCTCATAAGTCTTGAAAACTTTGCAAGATAATACCGTGCCACCTGCTCATTATCATTCCCGATTTGTGATTGAATCGAATTTAATGCATTAAAAATAAAATGAGGATTCATCTGCAACCGCAATGCTTTCTGCTCTAACTCCACCACTTCTTTTTCGAGCTGAAGCTTTTTCTGCTCCTCGTTAGCTTTGGCTGTAATACGCTGTTCTCTCCATTTAAAAACATAAAACACCATACCAAAAACTAAAATAACAACAAATACAATAAACCACCACCGGAGCCAGAAAGGAGCAGAAATATAAAAACTAAGTTTTACTGGTTCTTTGTTCCAGACACCATCCTCGTTACAAGCCTTCACTAAAAAAGTATAATATCCTGCACTTAAATTAGAATAAAGAATACTATGGTTTTTTGAAACCGGCGACCAGTCTTTATCAAACCCCTCCAGTTTCCACTGGTATCTTACTGCATCCGGATTACTGAAATTTATGGCAGAAAAATCGAAAGTTAAATGGTTCTGGTCATAGGGAAGATCCATAAAAGCGATCTTGTTCCAGTCACCGACAAACTCTTTGTATGGTGTATTTGAAACAGATACATAAAATAACTCTACATCATTGATATTTGTTATGGGTTCATTTACGTTCTTTACAAGGTTAGCAGGGTTGTATTTCGACAAACAATTAATGGTTCCGAACCAGATGGTTCCATCGTTATCTTTACACACGGAATTAATACAGGTTTCAACCCCTGTAAATCCTTCTCCTTTGCTGTAATGTTTAATATTTACCGGATTTCTGCCTTTATCGAGTGTAATATAATCCAACCCTGTTTCTGTACCTACAAATAAATTATTCTGATTATCAGATGTAAGTAAATAAATATTAGATGAAGTCAACCCTTTGGTAAAATCGTAACAATTTATCTTAAAATCTCCCTGATACAACGGGAAACTTGCTATTCCGTAACCAGCAGTTCCTACCCATAAATAACCACTTGCATCCTCGGTAAAACAACGAATCGTATTTGACAGCAAACCGTCTTTCGTGCTGAATTTTCTTTTCTGTACCTTATCATTTACAAGAACACCTAGACCATCATTTTCTGTCCCATACCATAACCTGCCCTGTTTATCATAATGCAGACAAGTGATCCGGTTATGAAGTAAACCATTTGCTGTGGTAAGATTCTGTAATTTGTTTTTCTCTGCGTTTATTGTCAGTTTAAATAAACCTGCACCGGCGGTAGCAATCCATAAGTTTCCGTTTTTATCCTTTTCTATGGCACGAATATATTTCTTTGTCAACCCTTCTATTGTTTTAAATTCAATTCCATCATACACAAAGACTCCTTCCCCGTCAGTGCCAAAATATACAAGCCCATTGTTATCTTCATTCATAGCTTTTACCTTTACATCAGAGAAGCCATTTTCTGAATTAAAACTGACAAACCGGGAACTATCCAAAACACTTAAGCCTTTATCGGAAGTCCCAATCCACAGCCTGTTTTTACTGTCGCGGAAAATACTGTAAATAAAATTCCCAGCCAGACCCGATGACTTATCATAGTTTGTAAACTGTTTACCGAAATAATTACAGATTCCGCCACCCGATGATCCGAACCAGTAATTCCCGCTCTTATCCTGTATAACACACTGAATATGGTTATTGCTTAATCCTTCATTTTCGGTGAGCCAGCTGAATGTTTTTGTTTCAATATTATATTCGGCAACACCGTGCGATAAAGTGGCAAACCAAACGTTGTTATGATTATCAAAATAAATATCCAATACTGACTGCCTGTACAGTTCAAGGTTATAATCGATCCTGAAAAATTTCTTTCCGTCGTATACATAGGCTCCATCGCCATAGGTTCCAATCCAGATATTTCCGTTCTTATCCTCTTTTATACTCGTTATCGAGTTTTTTATCAACCCCTGTGATTTATCAAATTTAATTAAAGAATATTTATCATTTGTTACAGATATTTTAAAAAGTCCTTCTCCGCTGCCATACCATATATTTCCGCTTTTATCAACCAGTATAGAATTTATAACTGTCCTTTTTTCTTTTAAGAGGTCGGTAATGTTTCTAAAACCGTTTTCATCCATTAATAATACACCCGTATTTGTAGCGAGCCATTTTCGTCCTTTAGCATCAATATCAAGTTCCTGCACCCAGACCTGGGCTGAATCTTTAAAAGGCAGATAATTCGAAAACGAAATTCCGTTATATTTTGAAAGTCCGTTATTGGTTCCTATCCAGATATTATGTTCAGTATCTTCTTTAATGCAAAAGATATAATTATTTACCAGACCATCATTTACCGAAAAAGTCTTAAAATTCACTCCGTCATAACGGGAAAGTCCGCCTCCGCGCGTTCCCATCCACAGATATCCACGGCTATCCTGCAAAAGACTGTACACCTGTGACTGCGCAACACCGTCCTTTACAGAGTAATTATGAAAATTATATTGCTGGGAAAGTCCAACAAAAAAGCTGTGTAAAATGAGAAATAATATCAGGAATGTTTTCTTCAAAATAGAATGGAAAAATCAGTTTTCACGCATAATCAAAAATAAAAAACTTTTTCGACTAAAATGACAGCGAATAATAAAAGCCTCAAAATAAACATTGATTAGCGCGTAATTTTGAATTGAATAATCACACTTCGACTCCCCTTCGTCAGGCTCAGGGCAAGCAGCTCAGTGTGACGACCAAATTAGTAATTAAGATTATGAAACAAATAAAAATCAATCGGAAAATAATTAAAACATGGAGTACCAGGCTTCTGATGGCTCTTGTATTGATTTTCGGAATCTGGTATTATCAATGTTTGCCTTATAAACTTTTTAATGACAGTACTTCTACCGTTCTTTTAGACCGAAACGGAATTTTACTGGGAGCAAAAATCGCTGCCGACGGGCAATGGAGATTCAGTCCCGGAGAAAAAGTACCCCAGAAATTTGAAACCTGCCTGTTAGAATTTGAAGACAGAACTTTTTACAGCCACTATGGAATCAGCCTAAATGGAATCGGAAGAGCCATTGTACAGAATTTCAAACATAAAAAAGTAGTGAGTGGTGGAAGTACTCTGACTATGCAATTAGCTCGTATCATGAGAAAAAATCCTCCCAGAACTTATTTCGAAAAAATTCTTGAAATGATACTTGCCACCAGGATGGAAATAAGATTTAACAAAAAAGAGATATTAGATTTTTATGCCTCTCATGCTCCTTTCGGAAACAATGTTGTTGGACTGGAAGCAGCCTCGTGGCGATATTACGGAAAAAGTTCAAATTCTCTTAGCTGGGCCGAAAGTGCCACCTTAGCGGTATTGCCCAATGCTCCGGGACTCATCTATCCCGGTAAAAATCACGACCGGTTATTAAAAAAGAGAAACCGCTTATTAAAACGATTAGTCGATTCAAATAAAATTGATGTAACAACATACCAATTGGCTTTGACCGAACCTTTACCCGACAAACCATTAAAACTACCCCAGCTGGCTCCTCACCTTTTAGTAAAATTAATTAAAACCGGGTATGCAGGAAAAACAATTACAAGTACTATTGATTACAATATACAGGTTAAAGCGATTCAACAGTTACAGTCTCACAGTGAATTGTTACAGGAAAATAAAATATACAATGGCGCTATTTTAATCACTTCGGTTAATACCGGTAAAGTTCTGGCTTATGTTGGAAATACAAAAACAACAGATGTTGAAAACAGCAGTGACGTGGATTGTATATTAGCACCAAGAAGTACAGGTAGCATTCTGAAACCTATCCTTTATGAGAAATGTCTTGAAGGTGGAAACATAACACCGGCGATGCTTTTACCTGATATTCCCACACACTATGGCAGTTTTTCGCCAAAGAATTTTTCGCAGCAATACGATGGTGCAGTTCCGGCAAATAAGGCACTTTCGAGAAGTCTGAATATTCCCATGGTTAATTTACTGAATGAATACGGACTGGAAAAATTCTACCTCGACTTAAAAAACCTGGGTTTAACAACGCTCAATAAACCTGCCCGGCATTATGGATTATCATTGATTCTTGGAGGTGCAGAAGTAAAACTTTTCGACTTAAACAAGGCATACACTTATTTAACACAGGAATTAAAATACGGTGACGTAGAATCCATAACATTTATCTCAAAGAAGTCCGGGAAAGAAAAGAATGAAAATCTTTCTTCTTACCATAAATCAAACAGGGCAGCTATATACCGCACTTTCGAAGCTATGGTTGAAGTAAACAGACCTGATGACGAAGGAAACTGGAGAGCTTTTACATCTGCCCAAAAAATTGCATGGAAAACGGGTACCAGTTTTGGTTTTCGTGATGCATGGGCTGTAGGAATTACGCCCGATTATATTGTTTCAGTCTGGGTTGGAAATGCCGATGGAGAAGGAAGACCTGGTTTAACTGGTATAAAAGCCGCTGCCCCTATCCTGTTTGATGTTTTTTCACAATTACCCAAATCGGAATCATGGTTTATTGAGCCCCGTTCTGAAGAATGTAAAATAACAATTTGTAGTGAGAGCGGGTACCGTGCATCCGATTTGTGTGAAAAAACAGAATCGGTATGGGTTCCAAAAACCTGTCTGAATACAACTGCCTGTCCATATCATCATATGGTACATCTGACAAAAAACGGCAAATTCAGGGTTGACAGTGATTGTGAATCGATCTATAACATGAAACATGTTACCTGGTTTATCTTACCTCCTCTTATTGAAAAATACTACAAAACAAATCACCCGAATTATAAGGTCCTGCCGGAATTCAGATCAGACTGTTTCGCAAAAATTTCTGATAAAGCCATTGCCATTCTGTATCCTAAGCCTAACAGTAAGATTTATGTCCCTGTTGAAATAGATGGCAGTATGGGTCGCACCGTATTTGAAGCTACTCACAGAAATATAAATACCAAGATTTACTGGCACTTAGACGACGAATATATTGGCGAGACAAAAGAAATTCACCAGATGGCATTAAACCCATCAGCAGGAAAACACAAACTCATGCTGATTGATGAAAATGGGATTTCGGTAACCATTAAGTTTGAGGTGATAGGAAAATAAGAATTTAGAAACTGTTTTGATTTTAATAAATCTAAAAAAACTCAAAAGCAGCGGTCATATTGAGCCTGTCGAAATAGTGCGTGGGGCATTGTGCATGTCTTTCGGCCATTCGACTCCGCTCATGGTCTCAAGATGACGGCATTGGGAATGGATATAAAAAATGATAATTAAGTTTTTCAACATCTTTGTTTTCTTATAATTGGTAAAATTCAAAACAGTTTCTAAACATTGATATTCGAGCTTATGAATAAATCGGTTTAAAAACGTGTTTATCTACACAACAACCTCTGAAAACACAAAACCACTTGACAATCAAGTGGTTTTTATGGATTTTTGCGGTGCGGACGGGACTCGAACCCGCGACCCTCGGCGTGACAGGCCGATATTCTAACCAACTGAACTACCGCACCAAATTAATCAGGAGTGCAAAAGTAGATAAAATTATTATTTTTTCAAAATTCAACATGAATTATTTTACACATTAAAAAAAGAGAAATGTACGCTTCCATAATTTCTGCACTCTGAAAAATGGGTTGTTTCTGAAAAATTAATTTTAGAAGAGTGCTCCATAATTAACCATCCCTCCTTTTTTAGGAGATCATTCTCAAATACAAGTTCAGGTATCGATAAAATTCCGTCCAGCTGATATGGGGGATCACAAAAAATAATATCAAATTGTTGTTTCGTTTTTTTCAGGTACAAAAACGCATTCATCTGAATAATGTTAATATTCATATTCAATGCCTTGGCTGTTTCCCTGATAAACGAAGCATGCCTGTTATTTACTTCTATGGATGTTACGGCTAATGCCCCCCTCGAAATAAATTCATAGCTTATACTACCGGTTCCGCTGAATAAATCGAGAACATGAGCATTCCCAAAATCAACATTATTATTTAATACATTAAATAAACTCTCCTTTGCAAAATCGGTTGTGGGTCGTGCAGAAAAGTTTTTGGGAGGTATTATATGCCGTCCTTTAAATTTACCGCTGATAATTCTCATATTCGGGTATAAAAAGATTCGAAAAATGGTGCTGGGGAATTTCGTTAAAGCGGTAACTATAAATAAAATGGCTATCGACTTTAGAAAAGTTAATATTTTTAAAAAACCGCTCCAATGCTTTTATTTTCTCATCGTTTTTTTGAATTATCCCTGAAACAGAAATGGTATCTTTTTCCTTATCAAGATCAAAGCTTTCATATAAATAAAGAAGAAAATAGCACAAATCGTCGGATGTTTTAAAAGGGAAAATATTAAAAAACAACAGGTTCCCCGACTTAACAACAACTACCTGGGCAAAATCAGAAACAATATGTATAAATAACCCTGTGAAATTTTCTTTCAGGTGCTTATTTTTATATGCTTCGTTAAGTACGGAAACTGCATGAGGAAAAAAAGTATGACATTGAATAGAATCAAGCAAATTACAGATATCTACCGGCAGGGAGAAAGCAAGAATAGTATCAAACGGCGCCAGACACTGGCGAAACCGGGCAGAACTGTTTTCTCCAAAATTAAAATTTATAAACTGTTCGGTTTTTTCCTTTGACGAAAAGGCCTTTGGAATAATCGTCGCCCTATCCGTAAAAACATAAACTTTTATATTTTCGAATGGGGCTTTTAAAATATCTTCCTTTTCAAAAACAGAGGGTAATTCCTCCTGTTGATGCTGGTTGTTTTTAAAATAAAAATGCTTTAATACAATAAATTTTTTCCTGATAGTATCAAATACTACATAAGAAAAACCATCCTTTATACACTGAATGGTTAGTTTATAATGATTTGAATTATGAATATTAAATGTTTCGTCAATAAGCGATATTTGCTGCATTTTATTAATTTATTCTATAAATTGTTACCACTTCTGCGATATGAAATAAAAAATTATAATTCAATTTATGAATATCAAATAAAGTTTTTGATTAAAAACATTGATAATTAATACAAAGTAATTGAATCTTTTCTTTTTGTATTGCTTTGTCTGCAAAGTTAATTCTTTTTAAAAAATATTCTAATTTCGTCAATAAATTTTATGCTTTCAGATCATCTTAATACTATTCTTACAAATTATCTTGGATATGAGCCCACAGCCGATCAGTTGAAAGCTATACATTCGTTAAGCAATTTTCTTACGCCCTCTTCAGATACGGGAATTCTAATCATCGACGGACATGCCGGTACGGGTAAAACGACACTAATTAAATCGCTGACCTATACTCTTGAAAAACTTAAAATCAAATATGAACTTCTTGCTCCTACCGGCAGAGCTGCTAAAGTAATTTCAAATTACTGTCAAAGACCAGCATTTACTGTTCATAAAAAAATTTACCGGCAAAAAGATAATTCTTCCGGTATCGGAGGCTTTGTTTTAAACTACAATACACATAAGAATGCTGTTTTTATCATCGACGAATCATCAATGATATCCAACGAGTCGTTTGAATTTTCAAATTTTGGTTCGGGACACCTGCTGGATGATATAATTGAATTTATTTTCGGAAAAACCGGTTGCAGGGTAATTTTAGTGGGCGATACTGCACAGCTGCCGCCGGTGGGTCTTTCCGGCAGCCCGGCTCTTGAATCAGGTATTATGAGTCAATATGGTTACAAAGTCGAAAAAGTCTTACTTAAACAAGTTGTCCGCCAGGAACAGGATTCAGGTATTCTTTCCAACGCCACTGTAATAAGGGGTGGAATTGAAAGTATGGATACTGACTTTCAATTAAAAATTATTAACAACCCTGAAGTTGAAAGAGTATCAGGAAATGAATTGCTCGAAAAAATTAACGAATCGTATGATCATGAAGGCATTGCCGAAACCATTATTCTATGCCGGTCAAATAAACAGGCAAATCGTTATAACCAGGGTATACGAAATCGCATTTTGTTTCGGGAGAATGAAATTTCACAGGGCGACTATGTTATGGTTGTAAAAAACAGTTACAGCTGGCTACCGGAAGACTCTCCTGCTAATTTTATTGCGAACGGAGATATAATTAAAATAATACGCATTCATAAATTCGAAGAAATGCATGGTTTTCGGTTTTGCGAGGCTACCATAGAACTTATCGATCATGCACACCTTGAATTAAGAGTAAAATTATTGCTCGATTCAATCAACTCGGAAGGTCCTTCTATTTCGAAGAATCAGGCAAACGAATTATATAATAGTGTATTAAATGATTATTCCGATCTCCCTACCATGGCAAAAAAAATGGAAAAACTAAAAGCCGATCCATATTATAATGCTTTACAGATAAAATTCGCATATGCCGTCACCTGCCACAAAGCCCAGGGCGGACAATGGAAACACGTTTATATTGATGCAGGATTTTATGGTGAAAGGAAAATGGATAAAGAGTTTCTTCGGTGGCTTTACACGGCTTTTACCCGTACCACTGAAAAACTTTTTTTAATAAATTTCCCCGATGATTTGTTTAACTTAAATAACAGATAAAAAACTTTAATGTAACTTTACAAAATCATTAAAAAAGCCTAATATATGCAAATTGTTTTTATGGGAACGCCTGACTTTGCAGTTGAATCTCTTTCAGTATTGATGAATGCCGGTCAGGATATATGCGCTGTTGTGACTTCTCCCGATAAACCTGCCGGAAGAGGACTTGCAATAAAAGAAAGCGCTGTTAAACAATTTGCTAAAAGACTATCTGTACCGATACTCCAGCCTGCCCGGTTAAAAGATGAATCTTTTCTGAAAGAGTTACAAAACCTTAAAGCCGATTTATTTGTTGTTGTTGCTTTCAGAATGTTACCTGAAGAAGTCTGGAATATGCCTCCCAGGGGAACCATTAATCTGCATGCTTCGCTCCTCCCGGATTACCGTGGAGCGGCACCGATTAACTGGGCTATCATAAATGGCGAAAAAACAACAGGCGTAACAACCTTTTTTATCGAAAAAGAAATTGATAAGGGTAATATTATTGACTTCGAAAAAACAGATATTCAATCATCATATACTGTTGGAGAATTACACGATATCCTGATGAAAAAGGGATCTGAATTACTGTTAAAAACAGTTCGCTCCATTGAACAGGGCAATATGCATTCCATATCTCAGCAGGAACTGGCAATTCCGGAACAGGAGTTAAAAAAAGCGCCTAAATTAAGCCGGGAGATATGTAAAATCGACTGGTCAAAAAAAGCAGAAGATATTTACAATCATATCCGGGGATTAAACCCGTATCCTGCCGCCTGGACAATGTTATATAACAAAGAAAAGAAGGAAAAATTACTACTTAAACTATTCGCAACGGAAATCATTGACGGCCGGCATAACTCAACCCCTGGCAAGATAATTACAGACCATAAAACCTATTTGTATATAACTGCCGACGGAGGTTTATTAAATATATTAGAAGTGCAGCCGGAAGGAAGAAAAAAACTTACTATTCAGGATTTTCTGAGAGGATTCAGGGAAATTGATAAATGGGAAATCAGCACCCATTAAGTCTGTCCGAATATTCTTTTAAAAATATTTTTTTTACTCTTCTTTAAATATTCCTGCTCAAGTAATTCCATTGATTCATTGGTAAACATCTGCCATATCTTACTCCATTCAACAAATCCACCCAGGTTGCGATCATCAATAAATACATCGGCATCAATCTTTCTTGGAGTATTCTCATCCCAAATCTCTTCGGGGTAGTTTTTATTTACAGCATAAAATTCCAGTCCTTTACTTCTACAAAATTCAACTGCAGCATCTAATTCCCTTCCGGTTCTGTATGTCCAGAGAACTAACTGATGTCCCAGCTTTTGAATCTGTTTAAGAGTTTCAATGGCAAAAAGTTTTTCTTCTCCTATGCCGGGATATTCATGTTCAACAATAGTACCATCAAAATCAACAGCAATTTTCATAATAATTTCTTCATCCTTTATATCGTCAAAAATAATTAAATTAAGGGAATAAAGTGTATTTTGACTTTCGAAGTAATTATTGAAAGATTATGTAAAAAAACAAAAATCATTATTACTATTTTTTTTACAGTCGAAAAATAATACTTTTATGGTTGATTTTACATGAACTACAGATTAATTAAAATAGGATTACTGCAATTATTCGTATTGCTTTATATTGTTAGTTTTTCACAAGTTAACAAGACCGGAATTCCCTTTTTTAAAAATTTTTCACCTAAAGAATATAAAGCACATAATTCCAATTGGGCAGTTGTACGCGATAACAGGGGATTAATTTATGTTGGAAACAACAATAATGGTGTTCTGGAATACGATGGCAAAAACTGGCGTCAGATTCCTGTTCCGAATAATTCTATTGTACGTTCATTAGCTATAGACACAAACGGAACTGTATATGTTGGCGCTGTAGGAGAATTTGGATACATTGAACCCAATACATCCGGAAAATTAATTTATCATTCTTTAAGTACCCAACTCGACTCTTCAAAATATAAGTATTCAAATGTCTGGAAAACGTATGTGAATGATAAAAATGAAGTTTATTTCTGTGCCATGCAGTATATTTTTATTTACAAGCATAATAAAATCGAACCTATTAAGCTACCTGCTGAAAGTTTTTTCAGTTTTTATGTCCAGAACAACTTATATATCAGCAATTATAAAGAAGGAGGCTTATTAAAACTAAATAACAATAAAATTGAGAAGGCAAAAGGTGGTGAATTCTTTATAGATAAAGACATTTTAAAGATTCTTCCTTATAAAAAAGACCTTCTGATTATTTTCACTTATAATGGTTTGTTTATATACAATACTATTGACGGAACAATTGAAAGACCTTATAAAAATGCACAATTTGAAAAAACCAACAAATTCCTTACAGATAATGTTGCTTATGGAGCTACCCGAATTGACGATAATCTCTTTGCATGGGCTACTATAAATGCAGGAATTGCTATTGCCGAGAAAAAAGGTAAACTCATAGAAAATTATACAGACTCAACCGGTGTCCAGGATAAACAAGTCAGTGATTTATACTACTGTGCCGATCAGGGTGTTTTATGGGCAACTCTTAACAACGGTATTTCAAAATTCGAATTTAACAGCCCTTTCCGTTATTTTAGCAGTGACTCAAAATTAGCAGGAACAGTCTACGATATAATTCGTTTTGAAGGTAAATTATATTGTGGAACATCCTTAGGTCTATTTTATCTGGATTGTAGTAAAAATGGTTTTCCGGTTTTTAAAGCCATTCCTGATTTAAAAAACAAGACTGTATACTCAATGAAAATAATTGAGGTTGAAGGTAAACCGCATTTAATAATTGGAACAAGCTACGGTATTCTTGAAATTGTGGATAACCATATAAAAAATTATATAGAATCAGATATATACGCACAGGTAGTTTGCCCTTCAAAATCAATTCCAAACACATTTTACATCGGTACTGAAAGAGGGTTACGTGAAGCAAAATATGTAAACGGTGTTATAATTCTCAATCCCGAAGTTAAAATCACTAAAGAAATCAGGTCTATTGCTGAAGACAAAGAAGGAAACCTATGGCTTGGCACCTTAGTTAATGGCGTTTATCGATTATCGCCGGAAGGTATTGTTTCTACTTTTTCTACCAATGACGGATTACCGGTTATGAACGATATTTTTATTTCTTATACTTCTTCCGGGTTACTCTTTGCTACTGCTAAAGGTTTCTACAAATACGACAAAAGTTCAAATAAATTCATCCCTGATAACCAGTTTGATAAAGCTTTAAGCAGGAATCAGAAAAATATCATATCATTTTTTCCCGGTTTCAATAACCAGTTATGGATGAATATTGATAACAGAGTATACAAGCTTGTAAAACATTATTCCGATTATAATCCCGACACGATTCCTTTCGGAAGGCTTCCGCAAATGTCGGTTCAGGTAATATACTCTGAACCTGACGGACTTACATGGATCGGCGGTTCCGAAGGGTTATTTTGTTATGATAATTTCTTTAAACGGAAATACAGTGTTCCCTATAATACTTTAATCAGAAATGTTAGTATAAACGTAAATGACTCTGTAATTTTTTATGGAACTAATTATAAATATACACATTATAAAGATTCCCTGCGCACACCTACTCTTACCCAGCCGGATGAACTGAAACCTTCATTAAAGTACCGTTTCAATAACTTAACATTTAATTTCAGCGCACCTTACTTTGAAGATGAAGCAGGAATTCAGTACAGTTACTTCCTGGAGGGATTCGATGAAAACTGGTCTAAATGGTCATCCGATAACAAAGCCGTTTATACAAACCTAAAAGAAGGTAAATATATTTTTAAAGTAAAAGCCATTAATGTTTTTGGAACCGAAAGTTCCATAGCTCAATACGAATTTGAGATATCTCCTCCCTGGTACAGAACTGTATGGGCATATTCCGGGTATGGAATTCTCGCAGTACTGATTCTGATCTTCTCTGTAAAAATATATACCCGTAAACTGGAGGCCGATAAACGAAGACTGGAAGGAATTGTAGCAGAAAGAACAGCTGAAGTGGTTCGTCAGAAAGATGAAATCCTTGACAAGAATAAAGAAATTGAACTGATAAATAAAGATATTACGGCCAGTATCAGGTATGCTAAACGAATACAGGAAGCATTGCTACCAACAGAAAATACAATAAATATTCCTGATCTTGAATTTTTCATATACTTTAAACCTAAAGATATAGTTAGCGGCGACTTTTATTTCCTGAGAAAAATTGAACGTTCACACATTCTGGTTGCCGCAGCTGCGGACTGTACTGGTCATGGTGTTCCGGGCGCATTCATGAGTATGCTGGGAATGAGTTTTCTGAATGAAATCATTATCAAGCCGGATGTAACAAACTCAGATACTGTACTTAATCATTTAAGAGAATCCATCATCGAATCATTAAATCAGTCGGGACGAGAAGGAGAAACCAAAGATGGTATGGATATTTCGTTGATTGCTTATAATTATCAGACTCGTAAACTTGAATTCAGTGGTGCCAATAATCCTTTATATTTAATTCGCAACAAAGAATTAACCGAATATAAAGGCGATAAAATGCCAATCGGATTACATGATAAAGCAGACGTTCCTTTCTCGCGCCAGGATATTGAGATGCAGATCGGAGATATTGTATACCTGTTCTCAGATGGCTTTGCCGACCAGTTTGGCGGAGATAAAGGAAGAAAGTATATGTACAAGAGATTTAAAGAATTATTGGTATCTATTCATGACAAGCCATTATCGGAACAACGTAACATTATAGAAAAAGATGCTCTCGAATGGAGAGGTGAAATGGAACAGATTGATGATCATATTGTAATGGGAATACGTATTGTTTCTTAGTAATTGCATTTAAAATATAACTTATGGAAATGCTTATAACTTTGGGAAGTGGTAAAAAGGTTATTGCCGATTTTAATGGGAATACCATTATTACAGACCAACCTGTAAGAGCAGGCGGCGATGGTTCAGCACCATCTCCTTTTGATCTTTTTCTGGCATCTATTGGTACCTGTGCAGGTATTTTTGTAAAATCATTCTGCGATCAGAGAAATATTCCAACCGAAGGTATTAGTTTAACCCAAAAAATGGATTTTGATCAAAATACACATCTGATATCTTCTATTTCAATCGAAATAATTCTCCCGCCTGAATTTCCCGAAAAATATAAAGATGCCATAGTAAATGCTGCTGAACTTTGCACCGTAAAAAGACATCTGCACAATCCGCCCCAAATGAGTGTTGTTGCAAAAATGACATAAAAAAAAGGGCATTACCCCTTTTATTTTTTTATATGATAGAAATTATTTCTTCTCGGTAAGCATTTTTACCAAGGTTTCAACGTCTTTTGCTATCATTACTCCGGGAATTTTAACAGGAGCTCCAACCTGGGCAAGAAAACTTCCCTGAACCTCGCCTACTTTATAAGTTGTAAAACCTATACGATAAAGACCTATGGTAAGAGATTTTAAAGGATCACTTGTGCTACTTGTTATTCTCATTAAAGAATTGTATTTACTTCCTGAAGGCTGGGCAGGCATTTCACCACTGTCATCGTTTTGCTCATAAGTATTCCATTTTGCACCTGAAGCTTTTGCAGAAATTTCTTCAATACTTGTAATTCCTGAGGCTTTTTCCAGAGTAATCCACGTGTCGAAATAATTTGTTTTATCGCTTACGTTTTTGTCGTAGTCGGGGCTTTTAAAATCGCCTTCTTCGGGTGCCATTTTATCCGGAACCGGGGAAATCATTCTGACACCTACTTCAGGAGCGGCAACAGGAATCCATAAATAAAGATAATAGAATTTTTTGCCATCTCTCATTTCATCTGGTTTTGCACCCTGAGCAATATATCCGTAATAACTGATAACGTCTGTATAAGGTACTCTGACTTCTTTACCCATTACAGATTTTTTTCCTAAATCGGCACCAAACTTATCAAGTTTTTGAGCAGATAAACCGGTAGCTATTAAAGCCACCAACATTAAAATAAAGAATTGTTTCTTCATAATTGATTGTTTTTTGTTTTTTGTTAAATAGTTAAATCATGTCATAATTATTTGTTATTAATTATCACATTTTAAAGCAAATATACCTAATAAAAATAGAATTAAAAATACAAAGGGTTTATTTTTAATTTATTTTTTTCGTAAACCAAGGCAGGAAAAGGTATTTTAATGCTATTAAATATACTGAGGAGTCCTTTAACTAAACGATTCTTAACTTTTAACCGGGTTAAATCCGCATCCAATGACAAGTAATATTGACGGTACCGGACAGGAGTTTGTCCCTGTGCAAATTCCCAGCTAACATCCAGGTTGTCGTTTCCGCCCAGCATTTCTTCGCCGCTATATCCAATGGAAATATTTAACCATGCCGGAATACCTTTAAAACCAGTAATAGATTTCATATTTCCGGAGAGCCAATAAGTCTGACCATTATAATCTTTAACTATTTGTTGTATTACATTATCTCCTAATGCATCGGGCCGATAGGTTGCCCAGCCCGAGGGATGAAATGAAAATTTTAAGCGGAAGACCTGTTTTTTAAAAGCTAACTCCTGGGAAGCGAAAAGCAATCCCCCGCATAAATTAGCAGAAACATCTGTCCATGAAGCTCCCCACTTGGATGAATAACCATCGAATATTTCTATACTTGACATGGCTACAAATGCAATTCCTGTCCCCCATAAAACTGAACTTTTACGATTCATGCCTGTCCAGGAAAAACCTTTGCTTAACATATTGCTTAAATAATATGAAGAAAAACCATGCCCTGCTTTATCCATTTGCAGCCATTCGCCGCTATCATCAAAAAAATGAAAAGAACTATGGCTATAATTTTTATACCATAATTGATTAAGTGAAAACATAGTAGCAGAATATCCGGTCAACGTAGCTCCTGTAAAAAGATAAAATCTTTTTGAATGTATAGAGTCGCTTATGTTTTGAGAATAAACAGAGTTGAACCAAAAAATGGAAATTATTAAAAAATTAAAAAGAAATAATTTCTGTTTATTCATCTGTTTATTTTTTTATTAATTTGGTCAGATGGAATGCCCTGATAATCTTCCGATAGCTATCGGAACCGGTTTGGTGATAAATTTTTATCATGGCATTTCATAAAATCAAAAAGGGGCTGTATCAAAACTACTTAAAACTGTCATTTTGAGTTGTCTGCCCCGGATTACAGTGAACAGAGTCAAACTATGCTGAAAGGGAATTGAAAAATAAACAACTTTGAGATTCAGCACATTCCGTCCCGATAGTTATCGGGATCGCTCAATGTGACTAAAATTATATTTACTTTTTGAGACAGCCCCCTAAATTAATCATTTTAATGTCATGATTTTTTGGGGTTACTATCTTCCCTTATTACCACTGAAAAAATAAATAAGACAACCACGGATGCAACAAAAACAACAAATAATGAGAGTAATATTTTCCTCATTACATCCTGTATTTCAATCACATCCCAAATAGCTAATAAACCTAAAACGGTAAAAGTTATTACCAGGAATACAAGCACATAAGAAGCAATTCTTTTAAGCATAGTTTTACAATTTAAATTTGAGATCTTTTATCATTATTAATAATTCTTCCAATTGATTAAAGTTAATACATTCATTTTCAATAAAAAGTTGTCCTTTTATCGAATTTTCATTTTCATCGATTATAACGTACAGTTTATCCTTTTTGTTACTCACCACATTGTATCCGATTCTCGACAAAGCCTTAAATGTTATATTAAAATTCTTGCCTTTTCCCGTCAAACCTATCATCTGCGATAAATTCCTGGAAAACACAAAATTTGTTAAATCCTCATCAAAATGAACTTTAGGTGTATTAAAACCTTTTTTTAAATCTCCATCCATTATTAATTGCTCTGGTATTTTATTCATCAAACCGGTCCCGGTTAAAAGCCATATTCTGTCAGAAATCTGAAGAGCAGCCTGAAGATCGTGAGTTGAGAACAAAATGGTCTTCTGGTATTTTTCTGTCAGATTTTTTAACAAATTTAAAATCTCATACTTATTCGGAATGTCAAGATATGCTGTTGGTTCGTCAAACAATATTACAGGCGTATCCTGGGCCAGGGTCCGGGCAATCATCACCCTTTGTTTTTCCCCGTCACTTAACTGACTAACTATAGCATCTTTTTTATAATTCAGTCCTGTTTCATCAATTGCTTTATTAATAATCTCATTATCAGAATCGTTAAGTCTTCCGAAAAAACCGGCATAGGGAAAACGGCCTAATGAAACAAAATCAAAAACAGTAGTATAGGCAACTTTAACAGGATCTGTTGTACCTATCGACAACACTTTGGCAAAATCCAGTCTGCCTGCATTTCCCGGATTTAAATTCAGAATATTAACATCTCCGCTTTTAACAGGATGCAATCCGGATAATGCTTTTAATAAGGTGGTTTTTCCTGAGCCATTAATACCTATCAATGCTATTAAATCTCCTTTTCGTGCACTTATATTAACCGGAAAACGGGGTACAGGAATAAATCCTTTTCCGGTTACATAACCAGTTACAAGATTACGGGTATAAATAATATTTTCAGATTCCTTACTCACGACCACATCCTTTTTCCTTTTATTACAATCCAGAAAACAATTGGAATTCCCAACAATGAAGTAGTCACATTAATGGGAAGAATAATATCCGAAGATGGAAACTGGCTTAAAATATCGGCCAATAATAACATTATTATTCCTACTAAACCACTCAGTGGTATAAGCCATCGATGATCTGAGGTTTTTATCAGTATTCTTGCTATATGTGGGGCAGCAATTCCAATAAATGCTAAAGGTCCGCAAAAAGCGGTTACACTGCCAGCTAATAATATTGTAGAAAGAAATAATAAATTCCTTACACGAAGGGTATTAACACCGGAAGACTTTGCATTTTCTTCACCCAGCAACCATACATTAAGACTATATGCCGTAAGAAATGCGATAAAAACACCGGCAGAAATAACAATTGTCATAATAGTCCATTGAGACCAGGTTGTATTTGATAAACTACCCATTGTCCAGAGAACAAATAGTTTCAGCGACTGCTCGGAACCTGCATATTGAAAGACATTTATTATTGCACCGGCAGCAGAACCCAACAAAATCCCCAGAACTAATAATGTCATTACATCTTTCACCCTTAATGAAACCGAAAAGATTATTAACATAAATAATCCGGAACCTATACAGGCAGATAATATTAATCCTCCATCGCCTAAAATATGGGAAACATTCAAACCAAATGCAGAAAATCCAAGAATCAGCAATGCCACTCCAAGTCCGGCGCCTGAACTTACACCGAGAACATCGGGGCCAGCTAAAGGATTTCTGAATAAAGTCTGCATTAAAAGTCCGCTCACGGCTAATGCCATTCCGGCCGAAACAGCAGTAAATATCCTGGGTAATCGTATATCAAAGAAGATTACTGACAGATAATTATTCGTATCGGGACCATTAAATAATATTTTCAAAGTTTCTTTTATACCGAAAGACACAGAACCTGTCAGAAGATCAATAAAAACAAGTATCACAATTATACTAATCAGAATTAAAAACCAGACATATTTTCTTTTAAGAAAAGTCATCATTTTGACTCTAAATGTTTATAAAAATAAGGTGTGTAATTATTAAAAGTACCGGGATGAAAAATCTCGACAAGATCTTTCAATATTACCTGTGGTTTAACTACCCCGGATTCCCAATAATCATTCCCGTCGGAATTCGCACTTCTACGATTGTTATTATATACCTGTTTTCCCGAATAAGCTTTAAATAAAGTAAGTCTTTCGTCAACATATTTTATGTCATTCAGGTTATTTGCATTTCCTGAGTTAATCCAATAATCCGCTTTTGCTGCTTTATGATATACTCTTTCAAGATTTAATGGAAAGCTTTCATGGGAAGTATCATCATTCCATACGTAACAACCTCCGGCATCATTAATAAATTGTGCAACATAACTTTTTCCACCGGAAATAAACCATGAATCCTTCCAAGGAAGGCCAGAGAACACGGTAGGTTTTTCCTTAAAGGATGAAGCCAATGATTTTATATTGTTATAATCGTTTATTATTTCAGCATAAAGCGAATCGGTATAGCTTTCCTGGTTATATAAGACTCCAAAAAATCTAATCCACTCTGCTTTAGCTAAAGGTGTATCTTCCAAATATTCCGCTACAAAAACAACAGGCAACCCCAATTCTTCGAGCTTTGTAAGATAGCCCACTTTCTCGCTTTCTACACCATAAACGAGAACAATATCAGGTTTTAGGGAAAGTATTAATTCATAATTAAGGCTTTCTTCATATCCAACATCCACAATCTTTTTTTCATTAATTAATTGCCGTGTAACACTATCGCTGATGTAATTTATTCCGGAAAAACCTACAAGAGACTTTTGTTCATTCAGAATTGAAATAAAACCAATATGTGAGGTAGAAAAACAAATAACCCGTTTAACCGGAATGCGGATTATATTTTTTTCTTCTTCATTTCCTTTGCTGAAACGATAACAATACATAACATTTGCAGAAGACTGCCACGGATTCAGAACATTTACCGAATAACCATCTTGAGAAGATTTTATTATAAAATGCCTGGCATTTGAATTTACTTTTACGATAAAATCATCATCTTTATCTACTTTATTCTTTTCAGAACCACAGGCAAAAAAGATGAAAAGAAAACCAAAAAACCATTTTCCCATTACTGAACATTATTTCTTGGTTTCTGTTGAAAATGTACTTTTTGAAATGGACTGACCGTTTTTAAAATAATATACCCCTCCCCAGTTATGAGTTACTTCTCTGTATTCAGAAGCTATGCCACCATGATTAACTATAATTCTTTTTATTTTCTTACTGGTTTCTTCATACAATTCTTCTGTTACACCTTCAGGATATTTTTTTCCTAAATCATTTAAGAACTTCTCAACCTCGACTTTATTTGTAAAATCAACTTCTTCTAATTTCTTCTTATTTTTTGCTGCTTCCAGTTGTTTTTGCTTTTCAGCATCTAGCCTGGCCTGCTCGCTTAAGTTGTCCTGTTTCAACATATTCTGACAATCAAATATCTTCTGCTTAGGATAATTCTCATCGGGTTTAAGTCCTGAAGCTATTTTATAACTGGCGATTGCTGAAGGATAATCTTTCTTGCCAAAGAAGTCATCGGCCTTCGAGATAGCATCCTGGTATGCCTTGTCTTTAACTTTTTGTTCCTCTTCTTTTTTCTTATTTTGAGCTAACAGATTGTCAATTTCAGTAATACGATTTTTCGGATAAGTTTCATCAGGTTTAAGATTTAATGCCTTCTGGTAATTACCTTTAGCCATTTCATAGTCTTTTTTACTAAAGTCCTGATCAGCCTTTGTTATAAAAACATTATATGAATCATTCTTTGTTTTTTGGGCAGCATCGGCCAATAATTTATCAATTTCTGCAATTTTTGTCTTGGGATATTGTTCTGAGGGCTTAATTGCCAATGCGTCGTTGTAGCTTTTCTTCGCTTCTTCGTATTTCTGACCGCCTAAGGCTGCATCGGCCTTGGCTACGGCGGCTTTGTAGGCATCGTCTTTGGATTTCGCTTCGGCATCGGCTTTTTCTTTGGCTGATTTATCGGCTAACAGTTTGTCGATTTCGGACAGCTTCGTTTTGGGATATTGTTCTGAGGGTTTAATTGCCAATGCGTCGTTATAGCTTTTCTTGGCTTCTT
>JBBIRU010000066.1:0-23569 GCA_037441645.1 Bacteroidota bacterium | reverse complement strand
TATCGTAACTTATGTTGCCACACAAATCCTGCTCAACCACATACGTAGTTGTTACAGTTGGCTTCACATAAAGCCCTGAAATATTACTTGCAATCTGTGCACCTCCCAATATATACCAGTTGCAGTTAAGGTTGGTTATTTCCTGTCCTATAAATGTACTATCGCCTACGTTTATTGCAACATCATTACCGGCAAAGGCTTGCATATTAAGGCTATCTACAGGGATTACGCTTACATCGTCAATGAAATAGTATGAACCAGGATATGTTCCATCGCCAGTATTTAAGGTATCTGTATTGCTATCATTTTTGAAATTACCAATAGTTATATAATGTTCGCCTCCTGCCGCATTATAAATACCAGATATTTTTGTCCAGATTAAAGTATCATTAATAATTGGGTTTCCAAACTTATAAATATGTGGTGTAAGATTTAAAACATTTCCAGTACTATTGAATGCTGAATTTGTAAAAGAACATGAAATATTATTAACTGCAAATTTTCCTCCTGTAGAACCTGAAGTTAAATTAACATAAAATTCGACATAATAACATGTATTTAATTGTAAAACAGACAATAATTGAGCATGTGCATATTCTCTATAATTATTATCAATTCCATTGTATAAATAAATACCAATAAATGCATTACCTGAATTTGCATATTGATAATTATAACAACATGAAGAAGGAGAGCCTTGGTTTGGTACACTATAAAACTCATTTGTGGCACAAGAATTAAAATATTCAGCATCATTAGCTATCCATGAAATTGCATTCGATAATTGTCCTCCGCCTGATGGACAAACTGTATAGTTTTCAAAACTTGGATTGGGTACTAAATTTTGAGAAAATACATTAATAAAGAGAAATAATAATCCAAATATAAGATATACTTTCATTTACTGATTATAAGGTTTTTAATATTAGACGGAAATAAAAAAATAAAGTTGCTAAAAAAAGCGGTTGAAAATCAACCGCTTTTTAAAATTATTCAAAAATTATTTTTTTAATAATATTTTCGTTTGTAACACAATCTTTAATTTTAACAAAGTAAATACCCGGATCTATGTTTAAATGAAAGCTGGAAGCACCATTCAAAACAGGCAGCATGGTATTATACACTTCTTTGCCTGTTAAATCGGTTACTTTAACAATGATATTTTCACACTTTATCCCGATAGGTTCAATATATACATTACCGGTACTTGGGTTAGGGTAAATACTTACATCAAAGTTATTGTTTTCGTTTACTGCTTTATTATTGTTTTGCTTCATATTTTTTGCAGAAGAAATATTGCAGTTATCGTTAAACACTTTGCTAATATCATATATGGCATTGTACAAAGCCCTTGCGTAATATACTACAGCCCCGTTTGTAAAAGGGCACATATCAGCCAAAGCAAATAATGCAGTACTGTCAGTTTCGGCTAAATTTTCGTTACGGTATTTTATGTATAGGTTGTAAAAAACGATATAGTTCGATTCCACATTGTTCTGTGGCACAAACGATGTTATTTTATTTTGTGCACTATTCATATTTCCAGATGACAAGTCTGTTTCAATACCATAAAGCAAAGCCATGTTCGATATTTCGCTGGCTGTATAAAAATTTTGCAATGTTGCCGAATTTGCCATTATTGAATTATCCGCTTTAAGCATACGATAAACCTGGTATTGGGCAATAAAACCATAATTTGGGTTGGAATCGGCAATACTGTCGGCATTTAACACAAGGTATTCTGCCGATTGGGTTGTGAATTGGGATGATGGAACTGTTGTACCTAATGCGGTTGTTCCTGGTATGCTTTCCTGTATAGTGCCTGACAAACTCAAAGTACCTCCCCCGGCAGGGCTGTTGCCACCGCCACAACCAATAAAGGCACCTGTTGCCCAAATCAAAGAACCATTTGAAGATGCATAATTATTGTTATTATATGGGAAAGTAGTAGAGATTCCATATCCATCCGGGTTGGCATTATAGCCGGTTTGCCTTACATACATTTTGGAATTTTGCGAGGAGGAATTGTTTAATGTTGCAGTAAAATAGCTGCCGGCAGGCCAGTAGGTGGTATAAGGTTGTAAATAAACATTATCACAAGGTTCGGTAAGCGAGCCCTGGTTGCCGATGACACCGTAATTATCTAATACAAAACCATAGTGGTGGTTGCTCATGGTGTTGTACCTGGTTTGTAAGGTTTGTGGCCCGCTGAATACCAGCCCCGAATAAGTATTGGTTACCGTGTTGCAGCTTACATAAGCATTGTTGCACAAACTTGTATAAATAGCCCTGCAATACTGGTAGGTGGTATTAAAGCCTGTAATGGTATTGGATTGTATGGTAGTGTTTGTAAATGTTTCGGGAAAATCGTTGTTAAAACTGATACCATACTGTATCGTATTTCCCAACGGATTAAACGGGTCGCTTCTAAGCGTAATGGTATTACTGTAAGCAGATAAATTCTTTTGTTGCCAGTTGTTGCATTCAATACCACGGTAAGCATTGGAAATGTTATTAGATGAAACAGAAACGGCAGAATTCGGAACCGATTGCAGGGTTCCGGCAGGGAGTACGTTATTTATCCTGATGGCATTGTAAATGTATTGGTCGGTTATTGTGTATCCGCTTAAATGAGGGGCAATGGTATTGCTCTGTACACTTATACTTCCTGAATACTGTGAATTTGTATAAGGAGTACCGTTAATATTAAAATCGCCAAATACACCGTTAAAAACAAGCGGGTTTTCAATATTGTATAATTTATTTTGCAAAAAGATTACACCCCTGTACCTGTCGGTTGCAACAATAATTCCGGTACCGCCGGCATGGTTTGGAAATGGCATAATTGGAGCCCCTGAATTGGATTGCGTACTCCTAATATCGCAATACTTAATACTGTTTTCAAAATAATCATGAGAACTTACTGCCTTGCTGCAATTATAAAACTTATTTATATAAGAACTGCCAGTCCCCGGAATCATCTGTAACCTGTTTAATCCTTTTGCAACAGCGTTTACACCATAACCGCCCTGGCCTCCGCCATGACCAGTGGTAATTGTATTCTGAAAAATACTGTTTACACAAGTGATGTTGGCATCATAAGCATAAATACAGGTGCTATGGTTATCAAAAACATTATATACGGTAGAACCATTAGCCCCTATTTTTATTTCGTACCATGTAGGAGTTGTTGTTGGATTTACAACATTTCCGACACCAGACAAATCAATGGAAGTGTTTGATTTTTGCCCGCTCAGAGGACTTTTTAAATAGGCATTGGCATTGGTTTGCGAATAGGTGTTGTTGTTAATATAGGGAGTTTCCAATGGTGAAGACACCGGGTTGTTGGCAGCTTTTATTGAACTGGTCAGAGGCCAGGTAAGGGAATTGGGTGTAAAAGGAATATCCCTGCATGTAAATACTGAATTGGAAATGCTGAAAGGGTAAGTGGCAAGAATGGGTGAATAGCCAGCAATTTTTATATCGTACTGGTTCCTGTTAAAAGTTGCATTATTTACATTTAAAATATTGGTTGTAAGTGTAGAGCCTCCTTCGATATTAACTGCCACCAGTGCATCTTCAATCATGGGGGTATAGAGTGTACTGTTGTAAGTAGTTGACAGAATGTTTATGGAACCGCCCGGCTGAACGGTTATTCCGTTCCACATATCAGTACATGAATTATATAAGTGGCTTCCCAGTATTCTTAATACAGAACCAGGCATAACTATTATGGATGATCCTGCACCCATCCTGAGTTCGCTGGCAGTAATAGAAATATCACCATTGATATACAGGTTTCCGTTTACAGCATAAACAGTATGAGCAGCCGGGCTACTTGTCAGTGTGCCTGATAAAATTGTATAATTATTCGGAATTAACTGTAATGAGACATTATCAACAAATGGTTGCCAGTCTTCTAACGTTGTTTGAAAGCATAATGAAAGTACACTACCTGAAATACCACAAGGAACATCAATGTCTGTAGTGAAATGCCTGAACTGATGATAAGGTGTACCCGGTGTATTAGGGAACTGAACCATACTTGGATTAGGAACAGAAATTGCCATAATATCGTTTCCAAATCCATAGTAAAGATTAAAATTATTTGTTACAGGATTAAAATCTCCATCTTGTGCAATATCAAATGAAAGCCTATAGGTACAACCCGGGGTAAAGTCATTACTTAACATTAAATTTATTGGATGTGTGTTATTTAGAGTACTCCCAAGATGGTTAAATCTATTGTCATCAGCAACTCCTGAACCAGGTCCCTCACCAACAGGTGGTAATTCGTAATTAAAAAATGTATGAAAATATAACATCGATATATACATTGGAGCATAGCAAATTCTACGACTATCACGAACAATCATCATATTATAATAATTGCAATCAGAAGTACCAAGTACATTTAGGTTACCAAGATAACCAGTGTAATTTGTTGACATGTTTGTATGTGAAGTTGTGAGCATTTCAGTGCCTTCTTCATAAGTCCCATTCAGCACTAATTCAGGATTATTACCTACTGCATTTCCATAAGTGACATTAACTGTGATAACAACAAATGCTCCCATTTCCTTTCCATCATATAAATTAAAACCAAACTGGGCTTTTCCGACAAAATTTGGACGAGGAGTAAAAATAATAAACTGAGGATTAGTATTATCAAGACAAGTATGATTATTTCCACCATTACCACATCCCTGAATGTTTACCAGCGATCCCGGATAAACTGAAATAGGATCGCCATTATCGTCGATATATCCATATAAATTAGGGTTAGTTAAAACAATTGTTATTTGAGAACCCAAATCATTCTGTAATGAGGTATTATATCCATTTGCAGAAACATTTGGAAGTAAATAAGAATAATCGCTGTTGTTATCTAAATCAGGACTTGCATTTGGAAAAAGAACCTGGTCATCATACATTGTTCTGGGTGGTATATTTGTTAAATATGCAACTGTAACATTCTGAGGGTTATTGTTTACTTGGAAATTTGCATTAATATTATAACCCATTGTCTGTAAAGTCCTTACTTCCTGAAGAGTGTACAGGTAACGGTGCTCCGGCCTTCCAGCCCGGCCCATAACATAGTCAGGCGAAAATTGCGGCGACATATATGATCTGCAACGATAAGAATTATCAAGATGGCTTAAATTTGAGCCACTGCTATAAATGTTTCTGCTATCTATTGGTTGATTGGTTTTTGGAAAATACCCTGCGACAGCAGAGTTTGTTAACCATATACTGTTGTTACTTATATTATTGATTCCTGCAAGGTTAATCCCGCCGGCATCTACAATTTTTGTAAAAATCTGAGTATTTATATCATAAGAAAATAAAAACAATTGGTCAAATTTGGAATATCGGTTTGTGTTAATACGCGATAGAATTGGGTTGTTTGGACTAAAAGGATAATTATTGCCCGGTACAGGTGGTACAATAGAATATAATGAAGATACCATTCCTAGTAAATGTGTTGCTTCATGAAGAGCCACAGAAAAAAGATCAAAGCTACATTGTGGAACAGCTCCTCCGCAATTTGATGAAAATGTAATATTTGTTAGATTAAATGCTAATTCGCCATCAAAATCATAGTTCGGATCGGACGGTGGATTGCCTGTAATTATATGATCGTATAAATAACCACCACTATATGATACAGGCAGAGTGTTGCTCCCACTCCATGTTTGATCATAATATGGCATTGCCCAAGCTAAACCATCAGAAGATCCATTTGGAAAATTAGATTGTCCAAGTACATTGAGGTCTGAAGATGACACATATATTTTTATTGGTTCTGTTAATGTTGGAATATTAATAACTGTTTCTATATATTCAAATGCTGAAACGAGACAATTTACATATCCCAGACCTTCTCCGTTTGGTGCATCGAAACCATAATTATGATTATGGAAAATATCTTCAATATAAAATTGGAAATTACCACTTGTAGTTTGAGCACTTGGAGGCCCGTTAGGATCAATATTAGGATCGATTTCTTTTTGAGAGTTATTAGTAGCAAAATAAATGTTCCTTTCAAACAAAATATTTTGCGATACTGTGTCTTCCTGAGCAATTATACTGCTTAACAGTGCAAGAAACACTAATAATGTTAACGTTGTTTTTTTCATAATTGATAAATTTGGTTAATAATTATTGAATTAAAAATTGGCATAAAAAATACCCTCTCTACTTATATAGAGTGTATTTTTAAAAAAGGTAAAGTGAATTTTTGAAAATATTTTCTCAAAAATCGTTGTAATTACCTGTATATGTGATTTAAAAAATTTCAAAAAAAGTTGGTTTTAACATTAATATTTCATTAAAAAAACAGTTTTTCATCTTCTATAAAATGAGGTTCTCTATTATATATAGACGTATGAAGGGTCAAAAAGTGATTCTTTTTGCCTTCAAATTACTTTCTGGTAAGCGTTACAGAAGGGTACCCCCCCTCGCTATTTTTTTTAACTTAATTTTGGTTTTTATCCCATAGTCGAATAAGATGGCATTTAGTAACCAAAAAAATGGAGATGTTTTTCACCTGTTTTTCTAAATATCACAATTACAGTGAATTAAAATGACTGCTGTATTTGAATTATGCCTATAGTAAACAGCAGGATGAGATGGTAAAAAGTTACCCCCCTGGTTTGAAATATTTAAAGAAGAAAGTATTTGTGTTTTATTTTCAGACGATTAGTGTTGGTGGTCATTCTAATGGATAGGGTTGAAACATCATCTTTCGAGCCTCAGGGTGACTGCTTTGAATAAAACTGTTTTTCAATTTTGTTTTCGGTGATATCCGAAATACCGGATAATTTTCATATTCCTTGTATCTTTGCAGTTTTATGGAACTTTATTTCGATATAATTGTAGTCGGCGCTGGTCATGCCGGTTGTGAAGCTGCGGCAGCGGCAGCGACCATGGGTTCAAAAACACTGCTCATAACACATGACATGACCAAAATTGCCCAGATGTCGTGTAACCCGGCCATGGGAGGCATTGCCAAGGGGCAAATCGTTCGTGAAATAGATGCTTTGGGCGGGCGGGCCGGTATTATTACCGACAAAACCACCATACAATTCAGAATGTTAAATCGCTCTAAAGGCCCCGCCATGTGGAGCCCCCGCGCCCAGTGCGACAAAACGCTTTTTACTCAGGAATGGAGAAACGAACTTGAATCTTTACAGGGTTTAAGTTTCTGGCAGGACGATGTTATTGAATTAATTATAAAAAACAACTCTGTCAGGGGTGTTAAAACCCGCATGGGAGTTGTATTTTCATCAAATGCTGTTGTGCTTACCAATGGTACATTTTTAAACGGTCTTATACATATTGGTCGCGAAAGTATTGCGGGAGGAAGAATCTCCGAATTGTCTTCTTCGGGCTTAACCCAACAGTTAGTATCGCTGGGATTTGTTGCCGGCAGGATGAAAACAGGTACTCCTGCCAGACTGGATGGCCGTACCATCAATTTTAACAAACTGTCAGAACAAAAAGGCGACGAAGAACCTTCAAAATTCAGCTTTCTGCCCGAAATAAAAACTACCCTGATACAAAAAAGCTGTTTTCTTGCGTATACAAGCCCGGAAGTTCATAAAATACTTGAAACCGGATTTACAGATTCTCCCCTTTTTAACGGGACTATTCAAAGCACAGGTCCCCGGTATTGCCCCAGTATTGAGACCAAACTTGTTACATTCAGCGACAAGGACAGTCATCACCTGTTCATCGAACCCGAAGGAATAAATACCAGCGAATACTATATCAATGGATTTTCAAGCAGTTTGCCCTGGGAAGTTCAATATAATGCATTAAGAAAAATTGAAGGCCTCGAAAACGTCAGGATTTTCCGGCCTGGTTATGCCATTGAATACGATTATTTCGATCCAACGCAACTCCATCCCACACTCGAAACAAAGCATATAAATAACCTGTATTTTGCCGGCCAGATAAACGGGACTACAGGCTATGAAGAAGCGGGAGCACAGGGATTAATGGCTGCCATAAATGCACATTTAAAGCTGAATAACTCCCCGGAATTTGTTTTAAAACGCGATGAAGCCTATATCGGGGTTCTTATAGACGACCTTGTAACAAAGGGCGTGGACGAACCTTACCGCATGTTTACCTCAAGGGCAGAGTATCGTATTTTACTTCGACAGGATAATGCTGACGACAGATTAACCAAAAAAGGATATGAAACAGGTTTGGTTTCTGAAGCCCGTTATAAACTCTCTGAATCAAAAAAGGAGGCTGTTTCGGTTTTTACAAAATTCCTTAAAAAATTCAGCACCGAACCAGATGAAATTAATCCGTACTTGAAAAAAATTGAAACCTCCATTATTTCTCAGAAAACAAAGTTCTCGGAAATTCTTTCGCGCCCACAGGTTAATATTTCTGATTTGATTTCTTCTGTTTCTGAATTAAAGGAATTCTCCGAACAATTTATTTACCCTTGTCCACAATCCGAAATTCTTGAAAGCTGTGAAATTTCACTCAAATACGAAGGCTATATTGAACGCGAAAAAAACATGGCGGCCAAACTAATCAAATTTGAAAATCACCTCATCCCGGAAAATTTCGATTATTCCAGGCTATTTTCTTTGTCAACTGAAGCACGAACTAAATTATCAAAGATTTTGCCTCGTACAATCGGTCAGGCATCACGCATACCAGGTGTTTCGCCTTCAGATATAAACATTCTTCTTATTTTTTTAGGAAGATAATTGTTCCACGTGAAACTGTTTTATGAATATTATTAAAGGAAATATTGTTGACGTTGTAAGCAGGGAAATATTTAAAGGCGAAATTCTTTTTTCCGATAAAATCGAAAAAATTACCAGGAAAGATGTTTCCGAAGAACAATATATTCTTCCCGGTTTTGTGAATTCACATATGCATATTGAAAGCAGTATGCTGTCGCCTGTTGAATTTGCAAAACAGGCAGTAAAACATGGAACCGTTGCCATCGTCACCGACCCCCATGAAATTGCCAACGTTTGCGGTGTCGAAGGAATCAATTATATGATTAAGGATGCTAAAAATGCAGCTGTTAAAATTTTCTTCGGCGCACCATCGTGCGTACCTGCAACAACTTTTGAAACTTCCGGAAATGTTTTGGATTCTAAAATAATTGATGGATTACTTCAAAAAAAAGAGATTTATTTCTTAAGCGAAATGATGGATTTTCCCGGTGTAGTAAATGACAACACAGAAGTACATGAAAAACTCCGCCTGGCAAAAAAATATGGCAAACCGGTCGATGGACATGCACCGGGTATAAATGGATCGGATCTGAAAAAATATATCCGTTCAGGAATAAGTACCGATCATGAGTGTTTTACTATCCGGGAAGCTGAAAATAAATTAGCTTTAGGAATGAAAATACAGATAAGGGAAGGCAGCGCTGCCAAAAATTTCGAACAGCTTTTTCCTCTTATCGATTCTCATCCCGAATCGGTAATGATATGTACCGACGATTCGCATCCTGATGATTTAATTCATGGTCATATTAATTTAATTACACAAAGAGCATGGAATAAAGGACTGGATTATTTTAATGTTTTACGTTGCGCTACCATCAATCCTGTTCTTCATTATTCACTTCCCGTGGGTTATTTGCAGACAGGACAATATGCCGATTTTATAGTTGCTTCCGATAAATTCGGCAATAACATTTCTTCGGTTTTTATTAATGGAACAGATAATTTAAATGATATAGAAAATGTGATTTCTACCCGCTTTGCATTGAATAATTTTAATGCATGCCCTGTTTCAATAAATGATCTGTCTTGTAAAAATTCAGGTTCGTTTATAAATATTATTTCTATTCAGGATGGAGAATTAATTACTAAAAGGGAAAAACATCCTGTTGAAAAAGTTTTTTCTACAGAAAAAAAAATAAAATTGCCTTTTAATAAAATAGTTGTTTTAAACAGGTATGAAAAACACGCAAAACCAGTTATCGGAGCTGTCGAAAATTTTAATATAAATAATGGAGCTATCGCCAGTTCTATTGCTCAGGACAGTCATAATATTATTTGTATTGGAGCTAATGATAAAAGTATTGCTGATGCAATAAACTTATTGATAAAACAGAAAGGCGGTATTGTAGCTTTGGATTCTGAAAGGAAAATTTCACATTTTCTGCCCCTGGAAATTGGCGGTCTCATGACGTCAAAAAATGCGGAATGGGTTGCAAAAAAATACCAGGTAATAAATGATTTTGCAAAAAAAGAACTGGGAACAACATTATATGCTCCCTTTATGACCATGTCTTTTTTATCCTTATTGGTTATACCTGAATTAAAAATTGGCGATAAGGGTTTGTTTGATATCAGGGTTCCCGGTTTTGTAAATTTGTTCGAAAACGAATAGTTCCACGTGAAACCTATTGATAAAAAAATAACGGAAATAATAATAAATCTTCCCGACAAACCGGGGGTTTACAAATTTCTTGACAAGACCGGAAAAATAATTTACATCGGTAAAGCAAAAAATTTAAAGAAAAGAGTATCGTCATATTTTAATAAAGTTCATGACGACGCAAAAACCAGAATACTCGTTAATAAAATTTCTGACCTTGAATTTACAGCAGTAAATTCAAATTCGGACGCCTTGCTTTTAGAAAATAACCTGATTAAAAAACATCAGCCCCGGTATAATATTCTTCTGAAAGACGACAAGACTTATCCCTGGTTAAGAATTACCAACGAAATGTTTCCGAAACTTTTTAAAACCAGAAATAAAATTAATGACGGCTCATTGTATTTTGGTCCATACTCGTCAGGTTATTTTTTAAAAACTCTTCTGGAATTAATTAAAGATTTATTTAAACTCAGAAATTGTCATTATTCGTTTTCACAAGAAAACATAGAAAATAAAAAATATAAAGTCTGTCTCGAGTACCATATTGGAAATTGTCTGGCTCCATGTGTCGGTTTACAAAATGAAGAAAATTACAACGAAAATATTGCCCAGATAATTAAAATTCTAAAGGGTGATTACAAATCGATACAGAATTTTTTAATTAACAAAATGAAGAATTTCTCCGAAAATCTCCAATTTGAAGAAGCTCAGAACATTAAAACAAAATTACAGATTTTTGAAAATTTCCAATCTAAATCGGTTGTAGTTAGCTCGTTTCAGAGTAATATTGACGTTTTCAGCTACTTAAAAGAAAACGACCTGGCTTTTGTAAATTATCTGAAAATTGAAAACGGTGCCATTGTCCAGGCTCATAATATTTCTTTAAAAAATCATGCCGACGAAACCGACTCGGATATTTTATTAACCGCCATTCAGAATATCAGGGAAATTTTTGAATCCGATTCAAAAGAAATTATTGTTCCGTTCGAACCCGAATTTACAATTCCGGATGTTAAACATATTGTTCCGCAAAAAGGAGATCGAAAAAAATTACTCGAACTTTCTGAAAAAAACGTGAAACTTTACCGTCACGATTATTTGTTACAAAAGCTGAAAGCCGATTACGGAAAAGTTAATGTTCGCCTGCTAAACGAGGTTCAGAATGCATTACAACTCCCCTCCCTTCCCGTGCACATTGAATGTTTTGATAACTCCAATATCCAGGGCGATTTTCCTGTTGCTTCCTGTGTTGTTTTTAAAAACGGCAAACCAAGTAACAAGGATTACCGTCACTTTAATATAAAAACAGTGACAGGTCCCGATGATTTTGCCTCCATGGAAGAAATTGTTGAGAGGCGGTATAAGCGTATTTTAGAGGAAAAAGGACACCTCCCCCAGCTTATTATTATTGATGGCGGAAAAGGACAGTTAAGTGCGGCTCTTTCGGCTTTAAAAAAACTGGAACTTGTCGATAAGGTCAGCTTGATTTCCATTGCAAAAAAACTGGAAGAAATATTTAAACCCGGCGATTCTATTCCATTGTATCTGGACAAGCGTTCCGAAGTGTTAAAACTAATTCAGCGCATGCGTGATGAGGCCCACCGGTTCGGTATAACATTTCACAGAAATAAACGATCCAAATCGTTCATAACATCTGACCTTAATAATATAAAAGGCATTGGAAATAAAACCGTTGAACTGCTGTTAAAAGAATTTAAAAGTGTGGAAAATATTCAGAAAGCCGGGCCGGAGGAAATTGAAAAACTGATTGGTAAATCGAAAACAACAGTCCTGTTAAATTACTTTCATTCATAAATATAACATTATATATTATCACAATGCAATAATTTTATTGCCAAATTATTTTGCAATTTTTTTATTGCACAGGCATTACTTCGCTAACTATCAACGCATTATTTTTTCCGGGTGTTGATTATCGCTTTTCCCGGATTAAAATAGCCATGATAAAGGCCGGGAAATTCTTTCCTGATTTTTTCAATGAGAGTAAATATCCCTATTGTTTTTTCGGAATTATCAATATTTATTGTGTCAAGATACCACTCAGGATCAATATTAAAATTGCGCCATTGAATCATATTAACATTATACAATGAAACGGTTTTCTGAAGTTGAAGATATTCACTTTCAAGGTCTGTTGTGCCCGGAAATACAAAATAATTTAACGATTTCCAGATGTTGTATTTATTAGAAACTTCAAGGCTTGCCATCACATCATCAAAACTATAATTTCTGGGCTTATAATAGGCATTGTAAAAGTCTTCTTTTAAGCTGTTTACGCTTACTCTAATGCTTTGTAAACCAACCTTGCACAATTCTTCAATGGCATTAGGCTTGCTGGCATTTGTATTTAAATTAATGATTCCGTTTTGTGTCTTCTTACGGATAATTTTAATAGAATCTCTTATTGTTTCCCACACTAGCAGAGGCTCTCCCTCACATCCTTGTCCGAAACTAACCACAGGATTGGGAGCTGTATTTAAATGTTCTATTGCTATTTCTGCAATTTCTTCGGGTGTTGGGATAAATGTTATCCGATTTTGTGTCGATGAAATTTTGCTTTCTTTCGGTTGATATGAAATACAACCCAAACATTGCGAATTACAAGTGGGTGAGGTTGGTAATGGTGCTTCCCAACGGTTTAAAAAGTAATTGCGTGCCGCAGGACAGAAATAAACCAAGGCACAATGTGAAAGGTGTTCAAGCAACCGGTTCTGCTTATTGTTTTTAAGCATTTTTTTTGCTCCGGAAATTACTTTTTTCTGATCAAACTGGTCACAGTCCTGCCGTATATCGGGATCTATTCTTAGTGACGGTACCCAAAATTTATTTTTATACCACCCTATGGCAGAGTATGCATAAAGCGGAAGTCTTGGCGCACCAGGAAAAGTCTCCCATGCTGCACTATAAGCAACAGTATAGGCTGGTGCCACAAATGCAGCAACTGCCAGTCCGGAATGATTTGTTTCAATTTTACCGGTCTTAACATTATGCCCAATTGATTTTCTTCCCGGTAGAAAAAAGAAATCGCTTCCATAGGGAAGTTCTATAAAATCTTCTTTTTTAAGAGGTATAAAATTATTTCCCGAACGGCCAACAACCAAATAACGTGTGTCTTCGAAGAAGTTGCCTTTTTCGTCGCTGATAAGCTGATAGGGGATTTTATCGGGATGGAGGGTTTTCAAATATTAGCTTATTTGTCACCCTGAGGCTCTCGAAGAGTGACATTAAAATAGTCGTCTTCGAGTGCCTCAGACTGACTATTTTAAATTTTTACTCCATGTATCTTTTAACGCTACGGTGCGGTTAAATACTGGTTTCCCGGTTTCTGAACCTTTATCAACAATAAAATATCCCAGGCGCTCGAACTGGTAATGTTCCATGGGTTTGGCATTTTTAACATAAGGTTCAACAAATCCCGTAACAACTTTCAAAGATTCAGGGTTCAGGTCTTCTTTATAATCCTGTCCGTCCTCCGGGTTTTCGCTTTTAAATAACCTGTCATAGAGCCTTACCTCACATTCATGTGCATGCTTAACAGAAACCCAGTGTATAGTACTCTTGACTTTTCTTTTATCAGGAGAATTTCCCCCTTTTGTTGCCGGGTCGTAGGTACAATGGATTTCAATAATGTTTCCTGCAGAATCTTTAACAACGTTCTCACATTTAATATAATATGCATAACGCAATCGCACTTCAACGCCCGGAGCAAGACGGAAATATCCTTTGGGAGGGCTTTCCATAAAATCTTCTCTTTCGATATAAATTTCCCGGCTAAAGGGAACTTTACGTGTACCGGCACTTTCGTCTTCAGGGTTATTTATGGCATCCAGTTCTTCTTCCTGTCCTTCGGGATAATTAGTAATAACAACTTTCACAGGATTCAACACACCTAATACCCGAATGGCTTTTTTATTAAGATCTTCACGAACACAAAATTCGAGTAAGCTAACATCAATTATATTTTCACGCTTGGCAACTCCAATTTTTTCGGCAAAATTACGTAACGATTCGGGCGTGTATCCTCTCCTGCGTAATCCGCAAATGGTAGGCATCCTGGGGTCGTCCCAGCCGTTTACGAAACCGTTTTTAACAAGCTCCAGGAGCTTTCGCTTGCTCATTACGGTATAACTCAGGTTCAGGCGGGCAAATTCAATCTGTCGCGGGCGCGGAAGAGGCAGTTCAATAGCTTCGAGAAACCATTCGTAAAGCGGGCGGTGAACTTCAAATTCAAGGGTACAAACAGAATGGGTTATTTTCTCCATATAATCGCTCTGGCCATGCGCAAAATCATACATCGGGTAAATACACCATTTATCACCGGTACGGTGGTGGCGGGCATGCAAAATGCGATATAAAACAGGGTCGCGCATCTGCATGTTGGGCGATGCCAGATCAATTTTTGCACGAAGAGTTTTGGTTCCGTTTGCAAATTCACCCTTCTTCATCCGCTCAAACAAATCCAGGTTTTCAGCTATGCCTCTTTCCCTAAACGGGCTTGGAGTAGCGGGTATATTTGGTGTTCCACGCATGTTTGAAACTTCTTCGGCAGTTAAGTCGCATACGTAAGCCTTTCCTTTACTAATAAGTACAACCGCCCAATCATACAATTGCTGAAAATAATCGGAAGCATAATACATCCTGTCGTCCCAGCTAAAACCCAGCCAGCGAACATCTTCCTGGATTGAATCAACATATTCCACATCTTCGGCAACCGGGTTGGTGTCGTCGAAACGAAGATTACATTTACCATTGTATTTTTTGGCAAGTCCGAAATTCAGGCAAATAGATTTTGCGTGACCAATGTGTAAATATCCATTTGGCTCCGGAGGAAACCGGGTGTGAATCTCATTGTGCATACCTGTTCTAAGATTCTCTTCAACAATTTCTTCGATAAAATTAATTTGCCTTGTTTCTTCTGCGGGTACTTTAGGCTCGTTGTTCATGATAAATATTTTCGTTATTTAGAATGCAAAAATAATCCGATTTCACTAATATTGTTCAGGTTTTATAAATGAAGCCATACTTAATCATTATTTAATACGATAACATGGGACAGATTATTCTTGAAGGAATGGAATTTTATGCTTATCACGGGCATTTTAAAGAAGAACAAATTGTGGGTGGAAAGTTTATTGTTGATCTCCGCATCGAAACCGATATCGAAAAAGCTGCTGTTACCGACTCGCTGGATGATGCGCTTGATTATCAGGCTGTTTATAGGGACATAAAACTTGAAATGGAAATTAAATCGTACCTGCTTGAAAATATCGCTGCCCGTATTGCCAACCGTTTATTTAAAAACCACACCTCCATCATTCATTTAGATCTTACAGTATCAAAACTTAACCCGCCTGTAGGAGGAAGAGTAAATAAAGTTAGTGTCAGGCTTGAAAAAAAAAGAGTGCAATAATTTTATTAATCTTCTATTTCCTGGATATCAAAGCCTATTTTTTGAATATCTTCCCAAAAACCGGGATACGATTTTTTAACAACGGTTGCATCGTCAATAATAATATTTTTCAGCATTGCCAATGGAGTAAATGATAATGCCATGCGGTGATCGTTACAGGTTTTAAAGCTCCAGGTTTTACTACAATCAGGATCCGTATTATTAGTTTTAAATTTTGATATTGAATCATTTGTTATCAAAAGATTATTGCCTGTTTTAATCAGTTCACTTTTTAGAGCCTGTATACGATTGGTTTCTTTGATTAATAAAGTTTCCAAGCCTGTTAAAGAGAAGGGAATATTTAACGCAGATAAAGTGACAGCCATTGTTTGAGTAATATCCGGGTTATCAGAAAAATCGTATTCAAACTGTTTTATCACAGGATTGCTCACTTTCTTCAAGCGAACACCCCCGGAAATAAAGGATGTTTTGATTCCCATTTTTTCGAATAATTCTGAAATTATTGAATCCCCTTGTATGCTGTTTTTTTTAAGACCATAAAGTTTAATATCAACATTATCAGCTATTGCAGCCATCTCGTACCAATAGGATGCAGAACTCCAGTCGGCCTCCACAGTGTATTCTTTTGATTTATAGTTTTGTTTTTTAATTATGATGTTATTTTCTTTCCATTTTGATTTGATTCCGAAATATCTCATCAGATTAAGAGTCATATCAATATATGGCTTTGATACAATTTTGCTCTTTAGTTTAATATTTAACCCATTGGGAAGCGTAGGAGCTATTAACAGTAATGAGCTGATAAATTGACTGCTAATACTTCCTGAAATTTCTATATTTCCACCTTCCAGTTTGGTGCCATGAATTTTAATAGGAGGGAAGCCTTCTTTTTCAAGGTATTCTATTTTAACACCTAGTTCATTTAATGCTGTTACCAGTATTCCTATAGGCCTGTTTTTCAAGCGTTCAGAACCGGTTAAAATCCATTCGCCGGGTTTATTGGCGAGATAAGATGTCAAAAATCTCATGGTTGTTCCGGCATTACCAACATCAAAAATATTTGATTCGGATTTCAGTATTTTTATTAAATCTTTTGTATCATCGCTATAAGACAGGTTATTAATTTCAAAACTTTTTTTTGCCAGAGTCTTTATTATCAAAAGCCTGTTGCTAATACTCTTAGACGAAGGCAATACTATTTCTCCTTTTATCTTTTTATTCTGTTTCGAAATAAGGTATTTCATTTATTTTCTATGTTTAGAGCAATGAAAAATAAGTGTAGCATGGACAAAATTATTAATTTTTGAACCTGTATGCTAATATGTAAATAATTTTATACGAAAAATATAAACTTCGGAAAAATCAAAATTCCTTAAAAAGATGTTTAGCTTATTATAAATAAGCATTCTGTAATTGAAATAACACTAAAGGTTATTCAATCTTATCTTAAGATTTTCAAGCAGTTCTAACGATTGCTGGGTTATCGAAGGAGAATCTACAACCGTATTTGTAAAAAGATTTTGATAGTATTTTATACCATCCATAAAATAATTCTTGAATACAGTAATAAGTTCGTTCGATTTATCGGTAGGGATTGTATTGTCGGCGATCTTGCTTTGGAGATAATTAATATTAATTACCAGTTCATTAACAAATACATGCGGACGATCAGTACGTTCCATAATATTTATCCTGCCGTAAATATGATCCACCATTTCTTTTAGTGAAACTATCTTTGAGAAATAGGCAATATTGGGTCCCGGGCAAATCGAAACTCCATCTCCTTCCGAATTGGTAGAAATTCCGTTCTTAATTAATGCTGCCGTTCCCAGGCCAACACATATGCAGGCTTTATCGACAATTTTCCGGTATTCTTTTTCGTAGGTTATTTTATCCAGATTTTTTTCGTTGAGCTCTTTTATTTTCTTTTGCTGGTATTCGACAGAACCAGTGCAAACCGGATTTCCGGGAAATTCGAAATTAAAAGAACCGTATTTTTTTATACAATGACTTCCTGGTTTTCCTTCGGCAATACGTTTTTCCTTTTGAAGGTCTTTAGTATTGTTTCTAAGATTGTTAAAAGGAACTCCATAGGGAGAAATATCGCTTAAATATACATCGTCTTCTTTAGCCTCCTGTAAGAGTCTTAATGTATCATCGTCCACGTTGGTAACTTCTGGTACCAGCAGGAAAGGTGATCCCCAGCCAACCGAATCGAGTTTATAGTATTTTAATAAAAATTCATGTTCGTTATTCGTTCCAACGCCACCCTGGGCAGTTACCCTTATTTTTAAAGGGGTTTCGGGAACATACCTCTTTTTTTCTTTTAATGCCTGAACAAGAACTTTATGAGTTTCCTGTATAAGAAAATCGCGTTTGAGTCTGAATTCGTCAAGTACCGGACCAATAAGGCTTCCCTGCGAAACAAAAGCATGTCCTCCGCAATTTAAACCGGATTCGATTCTGTATTCAGAAACCCAGATTCCTTTTTTAGCTAAAAACTTTCCTTGGATTAATGAAGACCGGAAATCGCTTACTTTCAGTGTAATTTTCTTTTTTAATTCTCCGTTCGAATCGGGATAAAAATCTTCGAACTTTTCAATATAACTGTATAACCGCGGATTTAGACCGGCAGACAATACCAAAGATGAATTGGTTAAATTGCTCACCGCAAAACCACGCATGGCAGCATGTGCGTCGTTATATTCAACAGGCAGGGGTTTATTCTGAAAAGTGTTAGCCTTGTCCAGTTTGGTCATTATATTAACATCAATGGCTCCCGAAATTAAATTTGCGTTTAACCATTTTTTAACATCCGAACCCTGAAGTTTTTGAACCAGGGTTTCGTATTTATCTTTTAGCCATGCTGAATCGGGTAACATTTCGAAGTATTTCTGTAAATCCTTCGTTTTGTTTTCGATTGAATTTTTCAGTTCCTCGAATGATTGCTTTACCAACTCATCAATAAGATTTAAATAGGCAGTAATTCTTCTCGCCCGGTAATCTTCGGAATTGGCCGGAATTGGTTCGAACGGAATATTAAGTTTATAGCTATAATATTGCCGCATTTTTTCTAAAATGCCGTCATCTACCAGTGAAATAACTGAATCTATACCATATTTTGCTACACGAACAGAGCTGTCGATTGAATAGCCAATTCCCATTACAGGGATATGAAATGTATGTGGCACAGCCCTTGTTATCATTTATCCGTCATTTATATTTGGCCTTTTTTTCATAGAAAATCAGATGCCAAAACAAGAATTATAAAACACAAAGGTAGTATAATAATTATTGTGTTGTATTCATTATAATAATTAGGTGTTGAATAACAATCTTTAATAAGCAATATGAAATTTCATATTGCTTATTAACTAATGCTTACAATTATTTAATTTCACCATTAACAATATTCATAACTATTTTATAGGAATTTTTTCTATTCTATTCTGGTGGCGGCCACCTTCAAATTCTGTATATAAAAAGGTATTTATTATATCTAGTGCACATTCTTCAGAAATAAACCGTGCCGGAAGAGCGCATATATTTGCATTGTTATGAAGCCGCGCCAGAAAGCTTATTTCTTTTGTCCAGCATAAAGCAGAACGAACTTTCGGGTATTTATTTACAACCATATTTACCCCGTTTCCGCTTCCGCAGATAACTATTCTGCTCTTCCGATCTCTGTCATTTACTTTTTCACCTACTTTATGTGCAAAATCAGGATAATCAACACTTTCTTCACTCATACATCCTTCGTCTGTTATTTCTATATCTTTATTTTTCAACCAATTTATTACGCTTTGTTTTAAACAAAACCCGGCATGATCGCTACCTATTGATATTTTCATTTTCATTTTTTTAATTCATTACAAAATTAGTCCACAAATCAAAATTTTTTATCATGTTTTATAAAATGATGAACAATTCTTTTTTAAACAATGTTAATATTTTAGTATAAAGATGATTATTAAAATCCATTTTTCTTAAATTCTTATAATCAGCCGTATTTTAAATTTAAGAATTGTTTACATTTTTTCTAAAAGTATTTAATTTATGCTAAAAGTTTTCTTGTTAATAATAAATACACCGTTTCTTATTATTAAAATTGAATTTATAAAATCATTTTGACTAAAATAACAAAGAAGTATTAAACACTAAACTTACATTTTTATTAATTAATTTTATTAATATTTTATTGTAAAATGAGTTTATTAACAGTGTTTATTAATTAGCATAATTATCTGATTTTTTGTATTAATCATTGTTAATTAATTGTTATTTTTATTTAATTAATAACTAAAACAAGTTAAGTTTAATAAAAAATTCAACCATTTTAACAGACTATAATTATCATCATATATATTTTAAAATAGCTTATAATAATAAATATATAGTTGGTTAATATATTTTAAATAAAGAAATATACTGAAGTTTATGAAAGCAATGTAATTTTGTATTAAGAAAAAATAAACTTTAATGAATGATATTTTAGAAAAAGGTTTTTTGGATGTAAATACAGATCCGGGGATTAATTTTAAAGATGAAATAGCAAAATTAAAAAAGAAAAAAAATGCTATTTTACTTGCACATTATTATCAAACGGGTGATATACAGGATATTGCAGATTTTACAGGTGATAGTTTACAATTGTCTCAAAAAGCAGCTGATAATAGTGCCGATATAATTTTATTTTCAGGAGTTCATTTTATGGCTGAAACGGCAAAAATTCTTTCTCCTGGTAAAAAAGTGCTGGTTCCCGATTTAAAAGCAGGATGTTCGCTTGCCGATTCGATAAAAGCAGAAGATTTTATAAAGTTTAAAGAAAAATATCCAGAACATATTGTTATTTCTTATGTTAATACAACTGCCGAAATAAAAGCATTATCCGATGTTATTTGTACCTCATCAAATGCCGTAAAGATTGTGGAAAGTTTTCCGAAAGAGCAGAAAATTATTTTTACTCCTGACCGTAACCTGGGAAATTATATAAACAGCAAAACAGGCAGAAATATGGTGGTTTGGGATGGCGCATGTCATGTTCATGAACAATTTTCGCTTGAAGGCATTTTAAAACTTAAGAAAGATAACCCTGATGCAAAAGTTATTTCGCACCCCGAATGCCAGAAACCCATTTTAATAATTTCTGATTTTATAGGATCAACGGCAGCTTTACTTGACTATAGTTCAAAAGACAATTCAAATAAATATATAGTGGCAACAGAATCGGGTATATTACACCAGATGCAGAAAAATTCGCCCGGTAAAGTTTTTATTCCTGCGCCGCCAATCGATTCTACCTGCGGATGTAATGATTGTAACTTTATGAAATTAAATACGCTAAAAAAAATATACGTTGCCTTAAAATACGAAAAACCGGAAATAACATTATCTAAAGAAATAATTGAAAGAGCTGTGAAGCCTATATTACGAATGCTGGAAATTTCGGCTTCAAAATAATTTCTTATTATTTACATAAAACAATATTTATCTTTGCCTTAAACTTTACTTAATGCCGAAAGTTTTAGTCATCTTAAGCGTTTTAATATTATTTTCGATTAATTCTGTTTTTGCCCAGCCAAATAAGATTAATCCTGATGGCTACAATACGTTTTATTATGAAAACGGTAAAATATCAAGCGAAGGAAAAATGCGGAACGGAAAACCCGATGGTTTCTGGAAAACATATTTTCCAAGCGGAATCGTAAAATCTGAAGGAAGCCGCTTTAATTTTGAGCTCGACAGCCTGTGGATTTTCTATAACGAACGGGGCGATACTCTTCAGAAAATAGATTATAAAAACGGTAAAAAGAATGGTTATTTATCAACCTACGAATATTTATACGATAATAATAAAAAAACCGGTGGTATTGTTTCAAAGGAACTTTATCTGAATGATATAAAACAAGGTACATCTTACTATTACGAAAAAGGAATACTGATAAGATCGGTAAATTATAAGGATGGAAAAAAACAGGGACTTTCAAAAGAATTTGATAAAACGGGAAGAATAATAGCAATTACCGAGTACAGTAATGATTATATAATTAACCGTGAAAGAATAAATCAAATAGATAAAGCCGGATTAAAGCAGGGAATATGGAAAAGTTTTCATTCCAACAATAAAATTGCCATTGAATCGAATTATTTAAACGATACGCTTAGCGGTTATTATAAAGAATTTGATATGTCCGGCAAAATAACAAAGCTGGTTAAATATTTACACGGAACATTGTTAACCGACAGTATCAGTGAAGAAGCTAATCCTGTGAAATGGGTTGAAGATTATTATGATAATGGTAAAATAAAATTCAGGGGCGGATATAAAGAAGGTGTTGCCATTGGCATACATAAAGAGTATCCGCGCGATGGTTCTGTTACAATAGCAAAAGAATACGACGAAACGGGTATTCTGATAGGAGAAGGAAGTATGGATGAAAACGATAAGCGACAGGGAACCTGGAAATATTATTACGAAACGGGAGAAATAAAAGCAAAAGGCGACTTTAAAGATAATTTAAAAACAGGGGAGTGGATTTTTTATTACGAAGACGGAAAAATTGAACAGCGCGGAAAATATAATAAAGATAAGCCCAGCGGCTTATGGACATGGTATTATTCGAATGGTAACAAATGGCGCGAAGAAAACCTGATAAAAGGCGTGGAAGAAGGCTCCTTAACAGAGTACAATAAAGATGGAGCCGTAATATTGAAAGGTGAATATGTTGATGGCGAAAGAGAAGGTGTCTGGAATTATGATAACGGAGATGATAAGGAAGAAGGAAGCTACCAGGGAGGATTGCAGAATGGTATATGGAAAGGATGGTTTTCTAACGGAAAGTTAAGTTATGAAATAAATTATGTACAGGGAGTTCCTGACGGAAAATTTAAAACATACTACAACAACGGGTATGTTCGCGAAGAGGGATTTTATTCGATGGGTAGCCGGGAAAAAAATTGGTACAAATATGATATGCAGGGCACTCTTTATCTGACAATTACTTATAAAGGCGATAAAGAAATAAAGCTCAATGGAGTAAAAATAAAGTTGCCCAAAGGCACACAAGAATAATTGATAAAGTGAGGTTATTTTTTAATATTCTGTTTATTTTTTTTTTAATAAGTGTTCAGTTAAAAGCACAATTTGTTGATTCTATCAGCGAAGCCGTTAAATCAAAACCGAAACTTTCTTTACGGCTCGATAACAGGTATTCCTTTACCGCAACATCGCCCTCCAAAATAGTAGGCTTTAAAGTGGGAGCAGAATTCAAAGACAGGTTCAGGGTAGGGGGTGGATATAATCAATTGAATTCCAAGATTACCAAAGACGTGTATATCGAAAGCGATGGTAAAATTATAGATACTGTTCCATCAAGTTTGAGAATGAGTTATATGAGTTATTTTATAGAATATGTTTTTTATCGCGATAAACGCTGGGAATTTAGTATCCCCCTGCAGATTGGAATTGGCAATACACATTATGAATACCGTTACGGTGATTTTAAGTTCAAGAATAACTGGAGTATGATAATAAATTACGAAGCCAGTGTTTCGGGTCATTACCGGATTATTAAATGGTTTGGAATAGGCGCCGGGTTTGGCTACCAGTTAATGTTAAAAGATAATCCGGCCATCGAAGAAAATTTTAACACTCCCATTTATGTTATTAAATTCAAGATATTTTTGGGTGACATTTACCGGTCTGTATTTCCGGCGAAAAAAGTAAAATGATAAAAAATGTATATATTTGATAGGGTTTCA
>JBBIRU010000065.1:0-24690 GCA_037441645.1 Bacteroidota bacterium | reverse complement strand
TTTGAAAGCTATAGAAGACTCAGTAAAGATTTTGAATATCTAACTGACACAAGCGAAACTATGATCAGACTTGCTATGATTAAATTAATGCTTAATCGTATTGAAAAATAAATTCAAAACAGTTTCTAAATAAAACAAAAATCTTACTCTTCCCCATAATCCCTTTTCGGTTTGGGCGAATCTTTTTCTTCGGGCTTTGTTCCTGAAATAATTTTAATCATTTTATTGCGCTGGAATTTAGCTTCAAAAATAACTTTACCATTGGGTTCCAGATATTTCACGGTTCCCTCTTTCAAGCCATTCTCATAATTGGTCTCACTTTCAAGTGTACCCATCGGGTAATATGTTAACCATTTTCCGTCGGGCCGGCCATCCTTATACATTTCCTGCCGCAGAAGCTGACCGTGCTCATCGTAATAAAGCCATTTGCCCGTTTTTTCTCCGTTCTTATATATTCCTGATGTATTTGGCTTTCCGTTTACATAAAAAGACTTATAGGAACCCTGGTTCAGGTTATTTATTATAGTTTCTTCAGATAACAACTGGCCGTTAGCGAACCAGTATTTTACCGTTCCGTCGGGAACACTGTCTTTATATGTTATTTCGTATTTCTTTTGTCCGTTTTCGTGATAACCAACCCAAGGTCCGTTCATTACGCCATTGGTAAAATCGCCTTTCATTTTTTCGTTGCCGTTACTGTACCACGAAGTCCACACGCCAGCTTCATGCCCGTCTTCCATCTCTCCTTCATGCTCTTTGTTACCATTTTCGTAATAAACGGTTAACTTTCCATTCTTCTCCCCATCTTTAAAGTTCACTTCTTTCCATACTTTACCGTTTCCATACCAATAAGTCCAAAGACCATCCATTTTACCGTTTTTATAATTTCCCTCGTTTCCCTTTATTCCATCGGTGCGCCAGTATGTCCATTTACCTTCCTGGATATCATTTACAAAATTCCCTTCAATATCAAGCTTTCCGTTTTCGAGATTCCATTTTGCCATACCGTTTTTCTTTCCATTTTCAAAAGTAATCTCCGACTCCGGATTTCCATTTTCATACCATTTTTTGTGTATTCCAGTTCTTATATCAGCGTTAAACTCACCTTCCATCTGCTTCTGCCCACTTTCATAATAAAAAACCCACAAACCCTCTTTCAAGCTATCTTTAAGCGTTCCCTCCATTTCTTTTTTTGTGTTATGATAATAGGTAATATTTTTCCCGTTTTCATAACTTAATTCCGATTTCAAAACTCCGTCGTTATACCATGAAAACCATGTGCCGGTTCTTTTTCCGTTAGTATAGGTTCCAAAAGATTGTTTCTGACCATTATCGTACCAATAAGTCCATTCCCCGGTTTCTTTACCGTCCTTAATGGCTCCTTTTTCTTTTGGTTTACCATTTGAATAAACATCCTGAACTTCACCGTTTGCCTTTGCTACAATCTGTTTTCCATCAATTGACCAATAATTTATCAGTTTATTATCTCCCAGGCTGTCATAAAAAACTTCCTTCTTTTTCTGACCGGCTTCATACCAAAACGTCCATAAACTATCCTTGTACCCGGTTTTATAAAATCCTTTCATCTTAAGCTGACCGCTTTCAAACCATTCATCATATTCGCCCCTAAGCAGTCCATATTTCCATGTACCTTCGTTCTGTTTTTTACCATTAGGGTAATAATAAATAATTTTACCGTGTGCAAAACCATTAATAAAATCGGTTTCCTGGATCAGTTTACCTGATTTATCATAATATTTCCACCGGCCATACTCGGCTCCTTTGTACATTACTCCTTCACCGGATTTCTTTCCGTTTTTATAATAGTTTACTACCGTATCCTGCGAAAACGCATGAAATGACAGTGTCATAAATAACAATAAGATAAATGATCTTATCATAGCTGATTTATTTTGCATGAAATTATAAAATACAAAAAGACTATATTCCAATTAACTTATAAGAATATCAAAAAATTATTAACCATTAAAAAATAATATTTTACCACAAAGACACACCAAGTACACACTAAGGCTCACGAAGAAGAATAAAACCCTTTGTGATTTATCTTTTATTTGGATTTTCGAAATACTGGTATTTGCTTTATCATTAAATTCAGGGAAAAATTAACTTTACAGCGAAATAGATTTTAATCATGAACGAAATAAATTCGGATACATTATTCAGTGAGTTCAATTCTTCTACAAACGATGAATGGAAGAATAAAATAATAAAGGAACTGAAAGGGGTTGATTATTCAAAATTACTTTGGCAAAGTCCGGAAGGGATCGAAATAAAACCGTTTTATACACATACTGATCTGAAAAACATTCCGGCTCATACAGGATTTTCTGAATCAGGTAACAACTGGGAAATTTCACCTGAAATATTTATTGAAAACGAAGAAGCAGCCAACCGCCAGGCATCAGACGCACTTAAAAACGGGGCCGATGCAATCACTTTTGCGTTTCTTGACAAGGCAAGTTCCGACCACTGCTTTTTCATTAATGAATCCAGGCAAATATCAACAATACTTCATAACCTGCCGTTAGATAAAATAACTATCCGGTTTATAGCAGGAAGAAAAACCCCGGTTTTAATAAAACTGATAGAAGAAGCTCTTTCGGAACAAATAACAAAGTTACCAAAGACAAAATTTGTCTTTGATTACGACCCTATTGATTTTCTGATTTTTAATGGGCGTTTTTTTGAATCAGAAGAAAAAGATTTTAGTACTATAGCTGAATTAATAAATCACTGTAAAGTTACTTTTCCCAATTCCAGGGTTTTAGGGATTAGCGGCTATCTTTTTCATAATTCAGGTTCAACTCTTGTTCAGGAACTGGCATACAGTCTGGCCATTGCCTCCGAATATTTATCTATACTATCTGAAAAAGGAATTACTGTTTCAGAAATAGCAAAGCACCTGAACTTTAATTTTGGAGTTGGTTCTGTTTATTTTATGGAAATTGCAAAATTAAGAGCTGCCAGAATTCTTTATAACAAATTGTTAAAAGCATTTGATTCCGAATGCACAATTCCAATGTTTATTCATTCTGTTTCATCCGATTTTAACAAATCATCCTGCGATTCTTACACTAATTTATTAAGGAATACAACCGAGGCTATGTCGGCTATCATTGGCGGCGCAGATTCTTTAAGTATAAAACCTTTTGATTCCACATATACATTGCCTGGTGAATTTTCAAACAGGCTGGCCCGCAATATTCAAACTTTACTAAAAGAAGAAGTTCATCTTGATAAAGTAAATGATCCCTCTGCAGGCTCATATTACATTGAAAACCTCACTCAATCATTCATAGATGAAACCTGGAAACTTTTCCTTGAAATAGAAGAAAAAGGCGGATATATAAAAGCTTTTAAAGAAGGATGGATTCAAAAACAGATTTCAGCAAGTAAGGAAAAACGCATTGAATCTATAGCTAATCGTAAAGAAATATTGCTGGGAGTAAATCAGTTTCCTGATCTGAATGAGAAAATTAAAAATAAAATTTCGACACACATTAGTAAAAGAAAACCTTCAGAAAAACAAAAAATTGCTGAACCTATAAAAACATTCCGTGCAGCAGAGGAATTTGAAAATCTTCGTATTAAAACGGAATCCATGACTAAGATTCCTAAAGTATTCCTTTTCACCTATGGAAACCTGGTTCATCGGAAAGCCCGGGCCTTTTTCACAACCAACTTTTTTGGTTGCGCAGGCTTTGAAATCATCGACAACCCAGGATTTCATACTATTGAAGAAGGTATCTCGGCAGCAAAAAACTCAAATGCCGAGATCGTTGTTATTTGCAGTTCAGATAATGAATATGTAAACATTGTTCCGGCTATTGCAGATAAAATTAAAAACAACACAATTCTTGTATTGGCAGGTTATCCAAAGGAGAATATTGAATTATTTAAAAATGCCGGAATTAAACATTTTATTCATGCCAGATCCAACGTTCTTGAATCGCTGAATAATTTCCAACAATTAATTATTCAAAAATCAGAAATACTAAAGTAGAAAGAGGAGAAAGATTATGAAACCTGATTTTAAAAATATCGATATCAAGAAAGAAAGTGTTGAAAATAAAAATATTCAAACTTCTTTTGAAAGCATATGGAAAACCGCCGAACTGATTGATGTAAAACCTGTTTTTTCTGCTGCTGATCTGGAAAACATGGAACATCTTCATTTTGCAGCAGGAATTCCTCCCTTTCTCCGTGGCCCCTATGCTTCCATGTATGTTTCAAAACCATGGACTATTCGCCAATATGCCGGATTTTCAACTGCCGAAGAATCGAATGCGTTTTACCGCAGAAATTTAGCAGCCGGACAAATGGGATTATCTGTTGCTTTCGACCTGGCCACACACAGAGGCTACGACTCAGACCATGAACGAGTAGTTGGCGATGTTGGCAAAGCCGGTGTTGCTATCGACTCCATCCTGGACATGAAAATTCTTTTCGACCAGATTCCTCTTAACAAAATGTCAGTATCAATGACAATGAATGGTGCTGTAATTCCAATTCTTGCATTTTATATTGTGGCAGCACTTGAACAGGGAGCAAAATTAGAAGAACTTACAGGAACCATTCAGAATGATATTCTAAAGGAATTTATGGTTCGTAACACTTATATATATCCGCCTGAACCGAGCATGAAAATTATTGCTGATATTTTCAGATACACTTCGCAATACATGCCCAGGTTCAACAGTATTAGTATTTCCGGGTATCATATACAGGAGGCCGGTGCTACTGCCGATATCGAACTTGCTTATACCCTGGCCGACGGCCTGGAATACATCCGCACAGGTATAAAGTCGGGTTTAACCATTGATGAATTTGCCCCCCGCCTTTCGTTCTTCTGGGGTTCGGGCATGAATCATTTCATGGAAATAGCCAAAATGCGCGCTGCCCGTATGCTTTGGGCAAAAATTGTTAAACAGTTCAACCCGAAAAATCCCAAATCGATGGCTTTACGCACTCACACACAAACTTCCGGCTGGAGTTTAACTGAACAGGATCCGTTTAACAACGTGGCACGTACCTGTGTTGAGGCATTAGCTGCTACACTTGGTCATACTCAATCATTACACACCAATGCGCTTGACGAAGCGATAGCTTTGCCCACCGATTTCTCTGCAAGAATTGCCCGTAACACACAAATATACTTACAGGAAGAAACCGGAATATGCAAAACTGTCGACCCCTGGGGAGGTTCGTATTATGTTGAATATCTCACCCATCAATTGGCACATAAGGCATGGGATCTTATCCGGGAAGTAGAGCAACTGGGCGGAATGACTAAAGCCATTGAAACGGGTATTCCTAAAATGAGAATTGAAGAAGCTGCATCCAGGAAACAGGCCGGAATCGATTCCGGTAAAGAAATCATAGTGGGAGTTAATAAATATCGTCCCGAAAAGGAAGATACTATTGAAACTCTCGAAGTTGACAATACCGCTGTCAGAGAATCCCAGGTTAAGAGACTGGAACAACTCAGAAAAAACCGCAACAACGAAGAAGTTCAGAAATCACTGGATGCAATAACAAAGGCCTGTGAAACCAACCAGGGAAATCTCCTGGAACTCGCCATCGATGCCACATCAAAAAGAGCATCGTTAGGAGAAATTTCATTTGCTATGGAAAAAGTTTACGGTCGATATAAAGCCAATATTCGTATGATATCAGGAATTTATTCTTCAGAAACCAAAGACACCGGTGACTTTCAGAAAGCCCGTGAACTCACCGACAGGTTTGCTGAAAAAGATGGTCGTCGCCCCCGCATTATGATAGCAAAAATGGGCCAGGATGGCCACGACCGCGGTGCTAAAGTAGTCGCATCAGCATATGCCGACATGGGCTTTGATGTGGACATGGGTCCATTGTTTCAAACTCCTGCTGAAGCAGCCAAACAAGCAGTGGAAAACGATGTTCATGTGCTTGGAGTTTCGAGCCTGGCTGCAGGACACAAAACTCTGGTACCACAAGTTATTGCCGAATTGAAAAAACATGGCAGGGAAGATATCCTGATTATTGTGGGAGGTGTTATTCCCTCTCAGGATTATGATTTCTTATACAAAAAGGGTGTTTCGGGAATATTTGGACCAGGAACCTCAGTAGCCATTGCAGCGATAAAAATCATGGAGATACTTTTAGAGAACAAATGACAGCGCTTAGAAACTGTTTTTGAATTATCGAAAAGCCGGAATACGAAATTCCTGTTGAAATTAAAATGTCAGATACTTTAAATATTGAACATTTCAAAAGCCTGAAGTATTACAAAAAGTTGTCTGAAATAAATAATAATGGTATTGTAATATACGGTGGAACTGAAAATAACTTATACCTGGGAAACCAGTATATCAGCTGGAATCATCCGGATGATTACTTAACAAATTCAAACTAAATGTTTTATTAAGCTACTCATATCCATAAACTTATTCTTTTAAAAACAGAACCGGGTCTTATGAGAATTCTGAACATACTTTACTACTTTTGCTGACTTACTAAAAATTCATGCTGAATCTTTTTAAAACCCACCCCCTGTATTTTCACCTTTCGGAAGCTATTAAAACACCTCCCCACACCTGCCTTGTTAAAGGCTTAAGCGGGTCTTCCTCCTCGTTTATGGTTTCCGGTGTTTTTGAAAATTATGAAAAACATCTTGTATGTATTTTCCCCGAAAAAGAAGAAGCTGCCAATTTTTATTCTGACCTAATAAGCATACTGGATGAATCTAAAGTACTATTCTTTCCTTCCTCATACCGTCGTAAATACAATGCCAACGATCTGAATACAGCAAACTCTCTTATCAGAACGAGAACTCTCGAAAAAATTTCTTCGTCAGAAAAACCACTTCTCATTGTTACCTATTCTGAAGCAATTGCCGAAAAAGTTGTTAATCGCGAAAAACTATCAGAAAACACCCTGCTTTTGCATAAAGGAGAAAAGGTTTCAACTTCCTTTATTGAAGAGGTTCTTGTCAGCTATGAATTTGAACGCACTGATTTTGTTAATAAACCGGGACAATATGCTCTCAGGGGAAGCATTATCGACATTTTTTCTTTTTCTGACGAAAATCCATATCGTATCGATTTTATTGGCGATGAAGTAAACAGCATACGCAGTTTTAATATTGAAAACCAGTTAAGTATTCAGCAATGTGAAAAATTTGCCATAGTTCCCGACTTCTCTCTGAACAATGATATTGCCGGCATGTCATCCATGTTTTCATTTTTCCCGGATTCTCCTTTGGTTTTCATGAAAGATTCTTCGTTTTTCGAAAAACAAATAGCAGCGTTTTCCTCTGATAATTTAGAATTACTTTTCTCATTTGAAGAGCTCCTTAATGAAATAAAAACATTCCCTGTTATTGACATGGGAATAAGTATAAATAAAAAGGAACAAAGAACCGTAAGTTTTAACACAGGTCAGCAGCCTGCTTTTAATAAAAATTTCGATTTATTGGGAACCGATCTTATCGGGAAAAAGGAAAGCGGGTATAAAGTTGTTATTCTATCCGATAACCCACACCAGGTTGAGCGGTTACATGACATTTTTGAAGACATGGGCATCCCCGGACTATTCGAAAATCAATCACTGGACATTCATGAAGGTTTCATTGACCACGATTTACAAATATGTTGTTATACGGATCACCAGATTTTCGGCAAATATCATAAATACAAACTCCGCGATGATTTTCTGAAAAGCGAAACCATTACCCTGAATGAATTTTACAACCTACATCCCGGCGATTATGTAGTGCATATCGATCATGGAATAGGAGTCTTCGGCGGGCTTGAGAAAGTAAACCTCAATGGTAAATGGCAGGAACAAATCCGCCTGGTATATAAAGATAAAGATATCCTGTTTGTAAATCTCCACTCGCTTCATAAAATTTCGAAATACAAAAGCAGGGACGATGATGTGCCAAAGCTTAACAAATTGGGAACCGGTGCATGGACACGCTTAAAACAACAAACAAAGAGTAAAGTAAAAGACATTGCCCGCGACCTCATCGACCTGTATGCGAAACGGATCAGGCAAAAGGGATTTGCATTTTCAGCAGATACTTATTTACAGAAAGAACTTGAGGCTTCATTCATTTATGAAGACACGCCCGACCAGGAAAAGGCTACAATAGCCCTGAAGAAAGACATGGAACAGGACATTCCGATGGACAGGCTGATTTGCGGCGACGTTGGCTTTGGAAAAACCGAAGTTGCTATCCGGGCAGCTTTTAAATCGGTAACTGACAGCAAACAGGTAGCTGTCCTGGTTCCTACAACAATTCTTGCTCTTCAGCATTATTATACTTTCAGCGACAGGTTAAAGGATTTTCCCTGTAACATTGAATTCTTAAGCCGGTTTAAGACGGCCCCCGAACAAAGAGTAATAATGAAAAAACTGGCCGAGGGAAAAATAGATATAGTTATCGGAACCCATAAATTACTTAACAAAGAGATTACATTTAAGGATCTAGGGTTACTGATAATCGATGAAGAACAAAAATTCGGAGTGGCCGCCAAAGAAAAACTTCGTTCATTAAGAATCGATGTCGATACCCTTACCCTTACAGCAACTCCCATCCCACGCACACTCCAGTTTTCGTTAATGGGCGCCCGCGATTTATCCATAATAAACACTCCTCCTCCAAACCGGCAGCCTGTTGTTACCGAAGTTCACACTTTTAACGAAGACCTGATAAGGGATGCCATTCTTTATGAAATAAACCGCAACGGCCAGGTATTTTTTGTGCACAATCATGTGCAGAACATTACAGAAATAGAAGCACTTGTTCGCAGGCTCTGTCCCGAAGTAAGAACAGCAGTGGGTCACGGGCAGATGAAACCCGCCGATCTCGAAAAACTGATGCTCGGTTTTATTAACGGAAAATTTGATGTATTGATTTCAACCACCATAGTTGAAAACGGCCTGGATATTCCCAATGCCAACACAATTATAATTAACAACGGACATATGTTTGGCCTGAGCGATTTGCACCAGTTACGCGGAAGAGTAGGGCGTTCGAATCGTAAAGCATTCTGTTATATTATGGCTCCGCCACTGGAAGGTTTACCCCAGGATTCAAAACGCAGGTTGCGTGCCATAGAGGAATTCAGCGAATTGGGAAGCGGGTTTAACATTGCTTTGCAGGACCTGGATATCCGTGGTGCCGGAAATCTTCTCGGAGCGGAACAAAGTGGTTTTATTGCCGACATTGGTTTCGATGCTTACCAGAAAATTTTGCAGGAAGCTATGCTGGAACTTCATGAAAACGAATTTCAGAATATAACACCCGCGCCAAAAACAGCTGACCTTTCTTCTGTGAGTAAGGAATATTCTCATGACTGTGTGGTGGAAACCGACCTCGAGCTTTTTATCCCGGAAAAATATATCGAGAATATGTCAGAAAAAATCAAACTTTACCGTGAACTGGATAATATTGAGAATGAAGAAAGCCTGGAACAATTTGCTGTTTCATTAAAAGACCGTTTTGGAAAAATCCCGAAAGAAATTTCAGGATTGTTTGATGTTCTTCGCCTTCGCTGGAAGGCCAAACAACTGGGGTTCGAAAAAATGATATTAAAACAGGAACGGTTTATTTGTTATTTTATCAATGATAAATCTTCACCCTATTACAGTTCTCCTGTTTTCAGTAATATACTTCAATATTTACAAACTTCAAGAACTTCTTCCGGCTTAAAGGAACAAAATGATAAACTTTCGCTACACTTCGACAAAGTATCCTCGATTGAAAAAGCAAATCAACTGCTGGAAAGTCTTATTCAAAATACAATAGTTTCTTCGTGAAATTTGTTGAGAAATAATTTACACCTAATTGAATTCGCCACTCTGAACTTTATCTCTCACCAGCATCAAAATATGTTCTTTATCAATGGGTGAAATACGGGCTTCGAACTGGCGTATACCAATAGGTGAGTTAAGTTCATATTCCACCACCTGAATTTTTGAAGTATCGAGAGCTTCGATAATGCATCCTCGTACTTTTTCTAACATTTCACCGTTAAAGAAATCTTCCAGTTTTTTTCCCACAACACTATCAATGGGGACTTCCAGTTCATGGTAAATATCGGGTTTAAAGTAGGAATACAATCCGTTTCTGTCAACAATGAACAGTAAATCGGGAATGGCATCAAGTAATGCCTTGTATTTTTGTTCGCTTTCGCGAAGAGTTTTTTCAATCTTTTTACGTTCGGAGATGTCTCTGATACTGGCATGCATGTATTGATTATCATTGAATGTAAGTGCAGTTAAACTTACTTCGGCATCGAATAAGGAGCCGTCTTTCTTTTTATATTGCCAGTAATAGGTACTTTTTTCTCCCTTATATGCTTCATCAATCTTCTTTTTTCTTTTCTCAGCAGTAAGAGTACCGCTTGGCTGAACTTCGGGCATAAGGCTTAAAACATTCAGACCTAAAAGTTCTTCCCGCGAATAGCCAAACAGATTTTCGGATTTCTCGTTGCAATCAAACACAACATCTTTATCTACAATGATAACAGCATCGCTACCCTCCTTAAACATGGAGAAATACTTTTTCTGACTTTCGATAAGAATTTTTTCCGTATTTTTTTGTTCTGTTATATCAATAAAATAACCCAGTATATCAGTTATGTTATTTTCCTCATCGCGGATATTGCTTGCAAAATCTTTAACCCACAAATAACTGCCATCTTTGCGCATCATTCTATAAGGAGAGTACTCAATATGAAAAGCATTTTTCGATAAGGCTTCCAATCGCTCTTTTAAGTGAAATTCTTTGTCTTCGGGATGAATTAAAGAATCGTAAGTTACCTCGCCTGTTAAAAATTCCTGTGGCGAAAATCCCAGGATATGTTTTACATTTTCCGATATATATGCTACTTTGGCTGTATCACTTGCCTTCACGCGTGCTATAACAACGCTTCCCTGCAAAAACATATTCCTTTCGTCGAGCAGAATTTTATTGGTTTCCTGAATTTCTTCATCCACTTTTTTAAGGCGTGTAATATCTGTTATAGAACCGGCAAGGCGGATCGGTTTACCGGAATCGTCGTGCATTAAAACACCTCTTTCGATAACCCAGACATACTGCCCGTTTTTATGTTTTAAGCGGAACTCATTTTCATAAATCTGAATTTTCCCATCAAGATAATCTTCCAGGCACTTTTTACTTCTGTCATAATCACTGGGATGAATAAAGCCGTCGCGGACACCGAATTCATTTTTCAGTTCATAATCTTCATATCCAAGCAAGGCTTTCCAGCGCGGAGAAAGATAAACGGTATTGGCTAAAATATCCCAGTCCCAGATTCCATCGTTGCCACCTTTGGCAACCAGGGCATAACGCTCCTGTGTTTCGCGAAGTTCATTCAGATTTTTCTCACGTTCGGTAACATCTAAGGTCCAGATTAAAATCCTGTAAATTTCACCTCTTTCATTCATTACCGGGTCAAGATGGGTTTCGTTCCAGACTTCTATTTCACGAACATATATTTTTTCTTTATAACTGATACTGTGCCCCTGCTTGGCCTCTTCAAATCTTTCTTTAAAATGTTTTTGCCTTTCATCGCCGGGCACAAAATCAAGAACACTGTCTCCCCGTTTAATGCTGTGATTAAACTCTTTCATGATAATATCCCTGGCTGCTTTGTTAAAGGCAACTGTTTTATAATTCAGATCGCTCAGATAGAATCGCTGAATACTACTATCAAACAAGGGTTTTAATTCACTCCGGGTTTCTTCCAGGTCTTTTTCCAGTTTTTTGTTTTCTGTAATATCAACAATGGATACACAAAACCGTTCTATAGCACAACTTTCATCGTAAATTACCGGGTAAATAGAAATCTTGAAAAAATGAAGAGTTTTACCAATATTTGCACTGCGTTCAAGGAAATGGGAAACCCCATCCAGCGTATTCTTAAACAGGTGTTCAAGGTCCTCCTTTTGCAGAAAAAACAATACTTTAAAAATTGAATCTCCGGGTTTTGCTTCTTTATTAAATAGCTTATTATGATATTGAAATGCCAGGCGGTTCAGTTCAATCAACGTCAGGTTCCTGTCGACAAGATAAATAGCTTCGGTAGCTCCATTAAAAATAGCTTTTAAATTAGCTATATAGCTCCTTGCCGATTCCTCGGCAACTACACGTGGTGTAACATCTTTACAATAACATACGATTCCAAAAACTTCATTGATTTCATCGCTTAATAAAGAAAGGGTAAGAAAAACATGTTTTTTTTGTCCATCGGGATTAATAAATGAAAGTTCTATTTCATTTTTTTCATTTTCAAGAGTTTTCTCTATTACGTTTTCCTGTATAAAATCGGAATCATTTTCATTAAAAAGCCTGGAAAAATCACAATCCTTAATTTCAATTTTCTTTACCCCAAAAATACGTTCTGCTCCTTTGTTACAAAAAGTAACTTTACCATTCAGGGAGATCGTAAAAATGGCATCGTAAAAATGTTCTATTAAATTTTCGTTCAACCTTGAATTATGATCACTTTTGTGTTTGGAATAAACCAAATCGATGGTGATGCCCAAAGTTACTTTATCGATAGGCTTTACCAGGTATCCGTAAGTAGATGATTTTATTGCACGGCTAACAGTAGTTTCATCAGTATAGCTGGAGACATATATTATAGGAATATCATATTCATAAAATATTTTTTCGGCAGCAGTAATACCATCCATTTTTCCCGGAAGGTTAATATCCATAAGAACAAGATCAGGGCGTTCCAGTGCACACAATTCAATAGCCGGTTCAGCTGCAGTGAAAGCTCCCGTCAATTCGTGACCCAATTCCTGAATAAACATAGAGAATACCGTCAGCAGCATCTTATCATCCTCAACTATAATTATTTTCTTTTCCTTCATAGACCCATTCTTAGTTTATTCCGAAAATTTTTATTTTTACTGACTGTTAAATAAAAAAACTGTATATTTAAATTATTATACAAATTTGCATTAAAAATATGAATATGCGTATTCATCCGATTAAAAAAGTAAATTACTTCCGTTGAAATTATAAAAAGTTTTCAGATACCGGCAAAAGACTTTATGAAATTAGCTATTGATATAGGCAATTCCAAAATAAAAATAACATCGTTCAAAGATGATTTATTAAATCGGCATTTTTTTATCGATAAGGAGGAAGATATTAATAATAAGTGGATTTCGGATTTTATAAAAGAGAAAGTTTCTTCCATAATTATTTGTTCGGTAAGAAAGAATATTCCTCAAAATATTTTATCGCTTGAAAAAACGTGTAAACAATTCTTAATTTTTAATCATAATACTCCTGTTCCGGTTATAAACACTTATGAAATTCCTGAAACACTGGGGATTGACCGGCTGGCATCAGCGATAGGCGCTTTTTCTGTTTTCCCGGGCAAAAATTGCCTGATTATCGATGCCGGAACTGCTGTTACTTTCGATCTTTTAAACGATAAAGGAGAATACATGGGTGGCGCCATTTCACCCGGACTGAATACCCGTTATAAATCATTGTCTCATTTCACTCAAAAATTACCTTTATTAGAGTTAAATAAACTTAATAAATATCCCGGAAAAAATACGGAAGATTCCATACAAAATGGCGTACAATTGGGTCTGATCTATGAAGCAGAGGGTTACAGAAGAGAGTCAGAAAAATATTTTCCGGATTTACACGTTCTGATAACCGGAGGTGATTACGAATTTTTTGAAAGAAATTTAAAAAAACCCATCTTTGCAGAACCAAATTTAATAGCTAAAGGTCTTTACAGAATCCTTAAACATAATGCATAAAACAGTTATACTACTAATATTTTTTTGCGCTTTTCTTTCAGTTAAAGTCAATGCACAAAGTTTTTCAAGCTCTCCTTATTCAAGATTCGGTATCGGAGATATTTCGGGTATTTCGTATGTTCCCGGTTTAGGAATGGGTGGAACCGGAATTGCTCTTCGAAGCAATCACTTTGTTAATAATTCGAATCCATCATCTTATACTTCATTTGATACATTATCCTTTATTTTTGATTTAGGGGTTACAGGCAGATTTGAGACATTCTCTACAAACCAGCAAAAACAAAAAGTCAATAATATTGATTTAACCAATTTTTCTACAGGTTTTCCGGTTACCCGTTGGTGGGGAGCAAGTATCGGATTAATCCCATACAGTAATGTAGGTTATAACATTTCCGACAATATAAATATCGACACTTTATACCTCGAAAACACATATAAAGGAATGGGAGGAATTAACCAGTTTATTATCGGAAACGGATTCAGATTATTCACAAAAACAGATACTCTCCAAAAAAAATCTTCTGAAAAAACGTTGACCTATTATAACACTAAAAGTTTATCTCTTGGAGTAAATTCATCTTATTACTTTGGTTCGCTGGAAAGAAAAACGGCATCCGTTTTTCCTGATGAAGGCTATTTATTCGACATGTATACTACCAACCGGACAATAATAAATGATTTCGGGTTCCGTTTTGGCGCACAATACGTTTATAACCGACAGGAAATCAAAGGATCGGAAAGGAACAACAAATATACTCTTATAGCCGGAATCACATTTGATAACGAAAATAAAGTAAATGCAAAAAACACTTCATTAGTAACAAAGTATCTAAATCTCGGCGGTAGAGTTATTATTGATACTATAGAGAATCAGGTAAATAAAAAAGGAAATATTACTTTCCCAATGAATTTAGGCGTAGGCCTGGCTTTTGTCAGTCACGACAAATATACTTTTGCCCTGGATTATCGCTGGCAACAGTGGTCGGCTGCCCGGTTTTTCGGAGCAAATGATTCCCTCATAGATAGCCACACTCTTTCATTCGGCACCCAGATAGTTCCTGATCCATATCGTCAACGCTCTTATTTAAAAATGGTTAATTACAGGTTAGGTGGACATTACACTCAATCGTACCTGAGTATAAGGGGCCAGAAAATTAACGACATTGGCTTTAGTTTTGGCCTGGGCCTTCCCATTCGCAAACCCGACAAGAGTGAGTTTACCGGAATCAGAAGAAAACTTCCACCAGTAATTAATATTGCTGTTGAAATCGGTCAGAGAGGAACCTTAAATGAAAGCCTGATTAAAGAAAATTATATTCAGTTTTCTTTAAACCTGAGTTTGTACGATATTTGGTTTGTAAAACGCAGATTTAATTAAAATAAAGCTTTGAAAACAATCAAAAGAAGTATGTTAATGGCCTTCCTGTTATCAGGAATACTTCTTACTTTTCATTCTTTTGCACAGGAAACCGAAGGAAATACAGAAAAATATGGTTCTAATCCTGAAAGCTGTAAATCGAATTTATCATTATATATTGAATATAACAAGCAGAAGAATTATGATGATGCCTATCAACCCTGGAGTATGGTTTTTCGCGAATGTCCGAAATCAAGCAAAAACATTTACATACATGGCCATGTAATTATCTGGAATAAAATCAATAAAGCAATTGACCAGGCGGTAAAAACAAAGTTTGCCGATACTTTAATGTTAATGTATGATAAACAAATTCAAAACTTTGGTGAAGAAGGAAAAGTAACCGGATTAAAAGCGATTGACTTTAATAAACTTTATCCTGCAAAAAAAACAGATGCTTTAAAAATGTTTGATAAATCGCTTCAACTGGAAGGAAATAATTCAGATGTAACTGTGATTTCAGCTCTTTTCAAAACAGCAAATGATGTTGCAAAAGTAAACGGAATCACCGATGAACAATACCTGGAATACTATTATAAGTGCTCAGAAATAATTTCTTCACAACTTACTGCGGGTACCGATAGCTCAATCAAATCAAAACTGCAGAGTGCACAAAACAATATAGATATTCTTCTCTCTAACAGTGGAAAAGCATCCTGCGAAAAAATGGTTCCTGTTTTTACCAAAAAATTTGAAACAAATAAAAATGATATTCCTGGTTTAAGAACTATTGTTAAATTTTTAAGTAAACAGGAATGTACCGATTCTAAAGTATTTGCTGATGCCTCGGAACAATTACATAAACTTGAACCATCGTCACTTTCATCACATGCCCTTGCTCAGTTGTTTGTAAAAAAGAATGATTATTCCAATGCTGTGACTTATTATTTACAAGCCATCGATATGGAAACTGACGCTGCTAAAAAAGCACAGTATTATTACGAACTTGCACTTGTTTCAGGAACTAAACCGGAACAATTAAACAGCGCCCGCAGTTACGCATACAAAGCTATAGAATTCAGGAAAAACTGGGGAAAGCCATATATTCTTATTGGAACACTTTACGCTCAAAGCGCCAAAAATTGCGGGGAAAATGCGTTCCTTCAATCCATGGTTTATATTGCAGCAACAGATAAATTTTTACAGGCAAAAACTGTTGATCGCAGTTGTTCGGAAGAAGCCGGCAAAAATATTGCATCCTACTCTTCATATCTCCCTTTAAAAGAAGACGTACTGGCTAATAAAATGAAAGAAGGGGATACTTTTACTATCGGATGCTGGATAAACGAGACCATTAAAATTCGAGTTAAATAATTAACCGGTTTTTTATTAATTTGAAGTATAGCATACAAATAAAGACCTTTTTTTCTGTTATTCCTTTTGCCGGAACAGTTCTGCTTTATTCCTGTTCTAACGACCTGGAAACTGTAAATGCCCTTCCCGAAAAAAGCTCAAAACCACTTATTTATGAAAAAGAAGTATATATGGAAAGAACCGACTCAGGAAAAATAAAAATAAAAGCATATGCTCCTGAGTTTTCATATTATAAAAATGACGACAATCCTTATTCCGAATTCAACAAAGGAATAAAAGTTGAATCTTTTACAAACTACCCCATAATAGAATCAAGCATTAGTGCCGATTACGCTATTTATAAAGAAAATGTCAAATTATGGGAAGCCAGAAACAATGTAATTGTAACAAATAGTAAAGGAGACACTCTGAATACGGAATTATTATATTTCGACCAGGTAAAAGAAATTATTTATACCAATAAATTCTGCAGAGTCAGAACCGAAGATGGAATTTTATTCGGAAAAAATGGTTTTGAAGCAGATCAGTATTTTACCCGTTGGAAATTAAAAAACACAAAAGGAACAGTAAACGTTAAAGATGAATAAAAAAGGAGCATTAATTTTAGAATATGTATGGCTGGCATTAGCCATTTTTTCAGTTCTTTTCGGAAGCTATAGATTTTATAATACCGGGATAAACAATAGTTACGTCTTTTATATAATAGCTGCGATAGCCTCATTCATGTTCATTCTCCGGAGAGCATTACGAAAATTCCAGGACAATAACAAATCAGGCAAGTGAGTCTCGTATTGATTATAATACTACTCATGCTATTTCTTTCCGCATTTTTTTCGGGAATGGAAATAGCATTTCTTTCATCGAACCGGCTTCAGATTGAAGTTGAAAAAAAACAAGGTTTCAGAAGAGCAAACCTTATTTCTGTTTTTGTAAATAATCCTAAAAAATTTATAGCTACTATGCTGGTTGGCAACAATATTGCTTTGGTTATTTATGGAATATTTATGGCACGGTTACTGGAAAAACCCATTTCAGATTATATTTCATCTGACTCAGGAATTCTTGTAACACAAACCATTCTATCTACCTTTATCATTTTAGTAACGGCAGAATTTTTACCTAAAACAATTTTCAGGTTAAATTCCAATTATCTTCTCAATCTTTTTGCCTTTCCTGTATACCTGTTTTATTTTTTATTTTATCCAATAACATGGATCACCATAAAATTCTCTGATATAATTCTTTCAAAAGCATTCAAAACAAATCTTAAAAGAAACAATTCCATTGTTTTTGGCAAGGTGGATCTGGATAATTATATTAACGAAAGAATCCAGAAAAAAAATGGGGTGGAAGAAGAAGAATATGAATTAAAAATATTTCAGAATGCACTTGATTTTAGTAATGTTAAGTTACGGGAATGTATTGTTCCCAGAACTGAGATTACTGCTGTAGAAATAAACGATTCGATTGAACTGCTTAAAGAAAAGTTTATAGAAACCGGATTTTCGAAGATCCTGATTTATAAAAACAACATCGATACTATTATCGGATATACGCATTCATCAGAATTATTTAATAAACCTTCCAAAATTTCTGACATTATTCACGAAATAATTATTGTTCCCGAAACCATGCCGGCAAATAAACTTCTTGCTTTATTTATACAACAAAAAAGAAGCGTAGCTGTTGTGGTTGATGAATTTGGAGGGACGGCAGGAATGGCAACCATTGAAGATATTATTGAAGAAATTTTTGGAGAAATAAAAGACGAACATGATACCGATGATCTGGAAGAAAAAAAGATAAATGATAACGAGTATATTTTTTCGGGACGACTTGAAATCGATTATCTGAATGAGAAATACGAAATGGAATTCCAGCATGATGGTGATTTTGAAACCATCGCAGGCTTAATTCTGCACCATCATAAAAATATTCCAAAACTTAACGAGACAATTATTATCGGAAATTACTCCTTTAAAATTATACGTGTTACCAATACCAGAATAGAATTAGTTCATCTTAAAAATATCGTTACTAAATAACCCATTTTTTAATCGTTTATTTTTTTTATCTTCGTGCCCTCAAAAAGACTGATTTAATTTAATTATAAAATGGCTACATTACAAACCATCAGGAACAGAGCAGGAATACTGATTTCAATAGTTATCGGGCTAGCCTTGCTTTCCTTTATTTTAAGCGATTTGGTTACAAACAACCGTTTATTTAATTCCGGACAGACAACGGATGTTGCAGAGATCGGCGGCGAAACTGTATCTATCCAGGATTTTGAACAAAGAGTAACTGAATTAACCGAAAATTACCAGCGAAACACAGGCAAAGAATCTGTACCCGATGAAGCTACCTCACAGGGAATCCGTGACCAGGCTTGGGAAGAACTGGTAACAGATTATGTTGTTGCCAGAAATCTCGATGATTTAGGAATTTCTGTCCATCCGGATGAATTAAAGGACATTATTATGGGTAATAATATTGATCCGCAGGTACAGCAAATACCCATTTTTAAAAATCAGCAAACCGGCATGTTCGACAAAAACCAGGTTGTTCAGTTTATTTCCAACCTCGATAAAGATCCCAGTGGAAATGCCCGTCTGAGTTGGGTTGCTTTCGAAAAACAATTAGAACATCAACACCTGATAAATAAATACTACACTTTGGTTAAAAAGGGATTAAATATCACCTCGGCAGAAGCAAAAGAATATGCCGAAGTTGGCAGCAACTCCGTAGATATCCGGTTTGCCATGAAAAAATATGCAGATGTTAATGATTCAACCATAGCTGTTAACGATGCAGAAATTGAAAAATATTACAACGAACATATCTATCTTTTCGAACAGGAAGCCTCACGCGATGTTGAATATGTTGTTTTTGACGTATTACCATCAAAAGAAGACATCGAAAAAATTGAAACCAAAATGAATTCTATCAGGGAAGAATTTGTTTCAGCCACCGATGTATCCGATTTTGTAAATAAAAATTCGGATACTCCCTATAACGAAGAATTTTTCTCAAAAACCTCACTGACTCCTCCCCTCGACAGCCTTATTTTTGTTGAAAAGCCCGGTTTTGTTTACGGACCTTATGTAGAAAATAATGAATACAAATTAGCCCGCCTTATTTCCTTTAAAAATCTCCCCGATTCGGTTCACGCCCGCCACATTTTGATTGCACCATCCGAAAAAAGATCAAAAGACCAGGCAAAAGCGTTGGCCGACAGCATTAAAAGCATGATTAATAAAGGAAGCGACTTTGTAAGTCTTGCTTTACAATATTCTGACGATAAAGGATCAGCCCAACAAGGTGGCGACCTGAAATGGTTTAAAATGGGCATGATGGTAAAACCATTTGAAAAAGCTGCTTTTGAAGCTAAAAAAGATGAAGTGGTAATTGTTGAAACTCAATTCGGATATCATATAATACAAGTACTTGAGAAAAGTGAAGAAAGCAATAAAGCTGAAGTCGCATTCATAAACTGGAAAATTGAACCAAGTTCTCAAACATATCAGAACATTCAAACAAAAGCATACCAGTTTGCCGGCGCTAACACTACCAAAGAAAAGTTCGATGCATCTGTTACCAAAGATGGGCTCACAAAAAGATTAGCCAGTAATTTAAGAGAAAATGACAGGAATGTGGCCGGCTTGGAATCACCCCGCGAAATGGTTCGCTGGGCTTATAAAGCATCCAAAAACGACGTTTCCCAGCCTTTCGATTTCCAGGATAAATTTGTGATTGCCGTTTTAACTGAAGTCCGCGAAAAAGGTACAGCTCCTAAAGAACAAATTAAAGAACAACTTACTACTCTTGTCCGCAAAGACAAAAAAGCCGACACATTTATTTCTGATTTTCAAAAAGCTTCAACAGCAGGAAGTATTGATGCTATCGCTCAAAAATTAAATATTATTCCACAGGATGCTCCGGGCCTGAACTTTAATTCTTTCTCACTACCAGGCGTTGGAATCGAACCCAATGTGGTTGCAACCTCAGTATACACTGAAAAAGGAAAGGTATCAAAACCCATTAAAGGAAATAACGGAGTTTTTATGCTTGCAGTTACAAATACCGCAAAAGCAACAAATATTGATGCCAAAACAGCAAAAATGCAACTCGATAACGAAATTAAATCACGGGTCGATTACCAGGCTTTCGATGCTTTAAAGAAACTTGCAGATATAAAAGACCATCGTTCACAATGGTATTAAGAAAAAGAGGCGAAAGCCTCTTTTTTTATTTCTGTTCCTTGTAAGGTTTAGTTAAGTAAACCTGAAAATCAAAGACTTGTATCATTGATTTAAGAACCTATTGTATATAAAAATACAATAAAACTGATAAAGGTTCAAGACATGTTCAAGTAATATTTTCAGTAATAAAACAAAATTATAAACGTTACAATAAAAACAGGAAAGCATTATGAAACCACATAGTTTAAAGGCAAAAAGATTACCGACAGTAAAAATAGAATGTCGGGAAAATGAAACCAACGAAGAAGGCTCACCATTATATATAAGGATAACCATAAACCGGAGTTCCCGTTACATCGGCTTAAAAAAAAGGGTAAACCCAAAATATTTCGATTTCAGGGAGCGTAAAATGAAACAGGGCGACAAAAATAAATTAAAGATAAACAACTATATAGAAAGCGAACTAAGAAAAATAGAACAAATAATCCTTGACATGTACGAAAGCAACAAGCCCATCACCTTCAAAGAAATAAAAAACCGTTACCTGTCAGGTGAACACACAGACTTTATAAAATTCGTAGAAGAAGCCATAATAAAAGAAAAGCAACAAAAACTTTTTTCAGAACCTACCATAAAAAAACATGAAGGATTTATAAGACGCTTTAAAGAAGTATTTAAAGATATTGCAATAAACCAGGTAAACGAAGAAACACTGAATGAATTATGGTCGTATCTCAAGAACACAAGGAACAATGGCGAAAACCAGTTAAGAAACCAGTTACAGATGTTAAAAAAATACCTTAATGAAGCAAAACGCCGGGGACTGATAGAAAACAACCCGATAAGACACACTGACGACAGGTCAATAGCTGCCGAAAAGGATTATCTTAATTTTGACGAACTGTCAACATTGCATAAAATGTATATTTCAGGCGAACTGTTAAACAAAGAAAACGGTTTAACCCTTCATCATACCCTGCAACATTTTTTAATAGCAGTATATACCGCATTAAGATATTCAGATATGGTACAACTGAGAAAATCACTGCATATAAAAGACGGCAGGATAAACATAGGCAAGATGTTAAAAACAAAGAAACCCGTTTACATAGACATACGCCGGAAATTAGCCGAAGTCCTGACCCTCCGTAAAGACAGCGACCTTTTATACGAAGTCCCTGTAAAAACCAATGCAAAAACCAACGAATCAATATTGAAAATACTGGAATATGCCGACATTAAAAAACACATTACCTTTCATTGCGCAAGGCACACCTTTGCAATACTATCCCTTAAACTGGGTATCCCGATGGAAGTAATAAGCAGTATATTAGGACACACCAAAATAGAAACCACACGAATACATTATGCAAAGATAGTTGATGAAGTAAGAGAACTGCACATGAACAAGTGGGATCTGGATAAAACAGAAGAACAGAAAAACTGGTTCAGCATAGACCATGAACCTGTAAAAAGTCTTGCAGAAAGAGAAAACGAAGCATTACGTAAAAAAATAGAAGAACTCGAATATCTTTTAACAAATCAGCAACAACGCCCGCAATTAAGAATAGCAAGATAAAGAAAGATAATATATTAAAAAAGGGGGGCAAAAGACAAGCCCCTTTTTTTATAAAGAATTTCTTAAAACAATTTTCAGGATTACCATAACATACATATACTATTTCGTTTTACTTTCACGTTTTGTAAAAAAGCTGAACACGACACCCATGAAGGAACGTTACCCAAAGCCTGAAAAGATTGGAGAAGGAAAACAACATATTACAACTTCTTACCGAGCTTAAAAAGGTAAATCCTTCGGTAAAACAGGTAAAACCCTTTCATTACAGGATAAGATACAATAACTTTGACAATATCTGCAAATACCGCCAGTATCTTGAAAACCTGTACCAGAAATACCGAAACGAATTAACCGGATTGCCATTAAGTCATAATGATAAAGAAGCCCGTAAAACATTTTTCAATAACATAAGATATGAATTAACCTATGTAACAGAACTGATACAGCAGCAGGTAACAGAAAACATCATACCCCTTTTTCCCCTGTTAAACGATTTAAAAACAACTGACAATGAAAAATGCCTGTACAAAAGGTATATTGAAAAAGTACGGCACGAAACAAGAAAATTACGGTTAATGATACAACTGCAAACCAGTTATACAGAAAAAGCCATGCAATACATAGAAAACAAATTAAACAACTATGAAATAACGCCTTTTCACGTAAACGGGATAACACTTACAAAAAAGATAGAAACCGACTATTCAGGCAAAGTATTATCGAGTATCATAAAATTAATGGTGCAATTACTCGCAAAAAATAGCGGTTATTCCAAAACAGACCTTGCAAAAATCACAGCCGGAATATTTACAACAAAGAAATCAATTAACCCTGCCGGGGATTACATATATAATAATTTCACCAAACCATTAACAGGGAAAGAATCAGAAGAATTAAAATGCTTTGCTATACAATTTTTAAATGAAGCAAGGCGGATGAAAGAAAACCCTTAGTATGTAAACCCGTAATTCTTTTATACATTTCTTTAATTACACCGCACACACATTCATCGTGTTATGCAGTGTTGTACAACACCTGTTACAACACTGCAACACAGTTTTTCTCCCAGATATACCGTTCACAGGTAAGAAAAACATTAAAAACTTACCACTATGACACGGGATGAATTAAGCAGGCTCGTTACAATAGAAGACCTGGAAAAGTTTTACCAACGTGTAAAAATTGAAATCCTAAGCCTTTTAAATAAGGATAAAAAAGAATTTTACACCCCTAAAGAGTTTGCAAAAAAGACAGGGCTGCCCTATACAACAATCATACATTACTGCAATACAGGAAAACTTAAAGCACGACAGGCAGTACCGGGCGGGGCATGGCAGATACACCATTCGGAAATAGACCGCTTTATACAGGAAGCAGAACAGAATAAAATCAACTGACAATGGAAACAAAGGGAATAATAAGGGCAATGTCCAAGTCAGAACTTGCGGATGCCTACCATATCAGTCTTAAAGCATTCAGAATATGGTTAGAGCCTTTCATGGAACAGGTCGGTGAATACAGGGGCAAAACCTTTACCCCTAAACAGGTAAAAATAATATTCGATTTATTCGGGATACCACAATAACATAAACAAGCAAACATTAAAAAAGGGTTGCCATTTTCAGCAACCCTTTTTTAATGTATTAAATATTCCCCTTTCATCCCTGTTTTGAAGTACATCCTGTAAGCAGAACACCGGAGAAAACAAAAAACCTTCCATTCTTACTGAATGATTATGTTATGATACCTTGTTTTTAACTATTTGTACGGCCTTCAACTGCCGGTTCTTATTCTTCACACAACCACATTTTCCCGGCAAAGCTGCCGGATAAAACAAAGTTGAAACAACTTACACACAAAATACAGACTGATTACGGACAGAGTACAGACTAAATACAGACTGATGCAGACTGATTTTTACTGATTTTTACAGGATTTTACAAGATTTCACAAGATAACCAGGGCATTTAAAAGCCATTTACTTATCAAAACACCGGCTTTTTAATTACATCGGAAACATAACACAGATACCACTGCATAGCATGTTGCCCCGTTTTTCATACCTGACCTTTCCGTAACATTGTTCATTGTCCTTTACTATCCTTTACCGGTCTTTACTTTCTTTTACTGTCCTTTACTATTCTTTACTATCCTTTACCGGTCGGACAAACAATAAGTCCACGTTATTAAAACAAATGACAAAAAACAAGGCCATGAAACGAACCATAAAATACCTGATAGTTTTAACAGCAATAATAATCCTTGTTATCGCAGGAAAGAAAAGCTGGGAATACTACCGTAAATACATACACTCCAAAAGACTGAAAACAGGAGTTGACAAAATAAACATACCCGGAGGCTTAAAACTG
>JBBIRU010000064.1:0-24965 GCA_037441645.1 Bacteroidota bacterium | reverse complement strand
AAGAGCATTCGTTATCTGGCTCTCGGTAAATCTCGTCTTTTTCATTTTCTACAGATTTATTAAAATTAAACATTTTTGTCCAATTTTAAACTGTAGGAATTTTAGGGATACTTACAAATCGGTAAACCTTAACCCGCTATTACCACCGGGTGTTGTGTTTGGTAAAGGATCAGTTGTATTTATTTCGAGTAAGTTGTTAGGAGTAATGGTGCCAATACCAACAAGGCCATTATGTTTAATGGTCATCATTTCAGTATTTCCATTACCAGCAGCAAAGCGGATTGCCCCTTGATTAGCGTTAGTTGTGGTTATAATTAAATCCTGTGTGCCACCTCCATCAGCACGTAACACAACATCATTTGGAGTTGCTATACCAGAAAAACATCCACTACAAGTTGCTACTCCTAATTGAAGCATAGCTGATGAAGTAGAGATGCTTAAAGCAGGATTATTGTTATCAAAAACATGTAATTTAGAATATGGATTTATTGTATTAATTCCAACAAATGTTCCGTTATCATAAATCTGGCTACAACCAATGGAATTTGCAGAAGTCATTTTAGGAATAATATCAGGAGTTCCGCATGTATTTATAACACCGTTAGCTGTTGTTAATATTTCAGTCCAGGGCTGGGCAGGGTTATCATTTGTTTTACGGAACCAAAGCTTCTGGTCGTAAAAGCTCCCGGCTATCTGCAAAGCAAAGTTATTTGCAGGGTTTGAGTGGCGGCAATCTATCAGGTGCCACCAGCTTGTTGCTCCTGCCGGAAAGTTAACAGGATTATAAGTTTCGTAAAAACCGCTTTGTGCGCCTGTTCCATTCGTATTGCCCTGTAAACCTGCATTGTCTCTCCATTCGGTTCGGGCATTCCAGTTACCAAAACCAAATGTGCCATTGGCAAGATCAAGACGATAATTTGGTGCATTGGTTCCAATACCAACCCTGTTTTTTAATGGGTCAACACCACTTCCGGGTAAAGTAAACACTACATTATAATTATGCATTGGTATTTCTCTGTCGCTTATTAATTCTGCAGAGGTATTTCCCATATCATTTCCTAAAACAACTGTACTGCCAGAAACACTTGTACCGTTGTTAGCATTTGTTACTGCACCACCTCCGTTTGCCAGTATTACATTGCCATTTGCATCAACTGTAAGGAACTTATTGTAAACCGGAGATGCGGGTGGTGTGTAGCCGGAATTAAGCTGGGTGAATTTAAGGCCACTAATATATGGAGAACCACTTGTATAAGCAATACCTCTGTCAATTTCAAGGGTTGCTGTCGGGGCGGTTGTTCCAATTCCTACATTAATTCTTGGCCAACTGCCTGGAATAGTGTTAACACCCGGAACATATCCCAATACAATACTATAATCTTGTGTAACATAAGCACAGTGGCCTATTGCGGTAGAACTAGTAAGATTTGTTTTAGACGTGTTAGCATTTTCACCTACAAATGTATTATTTTCTCCATTAATAATAGTCCTGCCTGAATTTGGGCCAATAGCAGTATTATTTGATCCGGAAACATTATCCATTCCTGATTCATAACCAATAAATGTATTTCCGTAAGCTTCGGTAGTATTTAAACCAGCATGGCGGCCAACAAACGTGTTGTTTTGTCCGAAAGCAGAATTTCCAATAAAGCTATATCCTGCCCGGTCTCCGATAAACGTATTTCCTTCTCCTCTCTGTAAACTAGTACCGGCTTCATTTCCGAATAATGAGTTTCTACCCCCATTATTGCATGAATGACCCGCATTAAATCCAACAAACGCATTGTTCCCTCCTAAGTTTATTGCACTTCCTGCACCTTCACCAACATGGATGTTAGCTGTGCCAAAATTGTGTAAAATAACGGGGCCTCCAAGCCTGTAACCATGCCCTAGTTCCTGGGAAGATAAATTAATATCATTGTTAACCTCCAAGCCCAATATACCAGCCAAAGATGGTGCGGTAAAAGGGGTCTCTGTTCCTATGCCAACGCTGCCAAGCATTGAATTAGTAGTTCCATCCCAATTGAGGATGGTATGAAAACCATTCTCACATTGTATGTATAAGTCACCATCATTTGAAAAAATTACATTTGGTGCGCCTGGAGCATCTACAATGGTTCCTAATGTTAAAGAATGCGAACCAATATGAAGTCTTCCTAAAATCCTCATGCTATCTGTTAATATTTGACCTTTTACCTGAAGAGGAAATAATGGGTTAGATATTCCAATTCCAATTCTCACATCTGCAGTATCTTGATTTTTATCAACAGAGTACAAAATATTGGGTTGAGTTTTCTTCCAACTTTGAGCAAAAGATTCGTTAATTACAAATGTTAATAATAACATAAGTAAACAAATGAAATTAATGTTCTTTTTCATGATTTTTGGTTTTTATAGTTTGAGAATATTTATTCTTTTCCAATAAGTTTTATTTTCGGTAAAAATTTTAAGTAAAAAAGTTCCATTTGAGAGATTTTTTAGATTTATGTGATTCTCTCTAATATCCTTATCTTCATATACAATAGAACCGAGCATGTTATAGATAATAATATGTTTTGGTAATAATTTATTATTGTTAAAATTCATTTTGATAAAAAGCTTATCATAAGCTGGATTAGGATAAACCTCAAAATCTTCATTTAAAAATTCTTGACGAACTGATATCGGGTCTTTCACCTTAATGTAATGTGTTTTTATAATTGAATCACCGCAACTATTGCCTGCTGAAGCAATAAGTGTTACAGAATACACACCTGCAGAATCGTAACATATCACAGGATTTTGTATTACAGAACTGGCTGGATTTCCACCAATGAAAGTCCATTGCAATAACGAATAAGCTACATTTGTGTTTACGAAAAAAGAGATACAACTACCTTCATTTATATCAATACTGTCAGAAGAAAAATCAATTATCTCTTTTTTAATATCTGTGCAGGTAAGAGAATCAGCAGAAATACAAACGTCATCAATGTAATAATAAGAAATACAATTATTACTACTATTAATCTTAAAAGTGTCAACGTTGTTATCATCAAAAAAACTGCCTATAATAATATATTGGTATGCAGAATCAGCGATAAAAGAACCTGAAATGTTTGTCCAATTTAACGTATCGGAAATAATAGTAGTAGAATAAATATGTGCAAAATTTGTAATAGGTGCCCAGTTTGAATTATTATACTCAACTGTTGAAAATAATACACCTTGCTTGTTTACAGCACAATTAGCACCATTAGATAAATTAAATCTAATCGTGATATAATATTTTTGTCCTATTATCAAAGGAGTTGATAATTGGCGACCAATATATTCCCTTAAATTAGATAATGTGGAGTTATAACACCATATACCGCAGTATGCATTGCCTGTTGAGGCACATTGATAACCCAAACTATAAGGAACTGTATAGACTGAATTAGAACAAGAATTAAAATAATCAGCAGTTGGGCGGAATTGTGACCAACCTGCAGCTCTCTCAACTTGTGAAATCCAATCAGGGCATGCAACAGTATCTTCAAAACTCGGGTTAGGCACTAAATTTTGTGCAGTACCTGTAAACACAATGCAAAAGAATAATATTGTAAAAAAGAACTTCATAAGAGAAGTATAGTTATTTGGTTGGAGCTAATATATATTAAGATATGTTGAAAAGCAAATATTTTTTATGTTAAGTGCATTTTCAGGAAACATTGTTCCTGTTGCCCGCAAAAGTATTTAATCCGCCACCAGTTCCGCTAAAACCTGCATATTCGCCATTTGCAAGGTGTTGAAAACCAAGTAATTTTTTTGGAATAGATGATAGATTACTATGTGAACATTTATTAAAATAATCGGGAGTATTAATATTCATTGTCCATCCTTTTGATTTTTCGAGCTGGCTAGCTCCAGTTGGACAAGCAACAGTATCCTCAAAACTTGGATTAAGTACTAAATTTTGTGCATTACTTAAAAATACAAAACCAAAGAATAATATGGTAAGAAGGAATTTCATTTATATGAATAATTTGATAAGGGCTAATTTATATAAACCAAGAGTAATAACGTACTTAAATTTCGTTTGATAAAGTATTTCATAGTATATTTTTAAGTAAGTATACTAAATATTTGATCTTATATCAGGTGAGAATATCCTAACAACGTATTTGAGTTTCCTAATGGAAAAATATTTTTTAAACAGAACTATTTCCGGTTTCCTTTTTCTTTTAAAATAATTTCTTCGAGGTATTTTACTAATTCAGGATCAGGAGGTGTTTTAACAATTTGCGAAGATTTTATCGGGTGGTCGGCCGGAACACGAAGCATGGGGTCGCCCAGAATTACCAGACCCAGTTTCCATTTATCTTCCAGGGAAGTACCGCCATCATTCCACCACGTTACAAAAGCCTGCCCCCAGGTTTTATTCTGGGCAAGAGCAAGGTTAAAACTCTGGGGATAGTAATTTCCCCCGGTTTTTGTACTTCCCATAACAGCCAGGCCTTTATCGGTTTTCATTACATACGACATTCCCAGGTTATCTTCGGTGTAGCGGCAGCCCGAGCAATTAAACATATTATAAAAACAGGCTTTGGGGTTCAATGAAATCAATTCGGAAAGACTCATGGTCTGGTATGCTCCGTGATGGGTAAAATATAACATATTATAAGCAGCATGTACCAGCTGATTTACATATTCGGCGCCGGAACCCGAAAGATAGGTCTGGTATTCTGATTTTGTAGTGGTATTGGTATCGTACGACATGTTTACATTGGAATAAATATAATCGAGGCCCCATTTGTTATTATAATAATATGAATACCAGTCATCATCTACAAACATGTATCCGCGCTTTGGCTGAGATGAGCCCTGTGTCCGGTATTTGTGGGCTTTATCAAGATAATTGTTAATTTCGGTTGTGGTTCCGGTAATTCTTCCTGTAAAATAGGAAACATGATAGGAAGTATGACCATCAAAAATTCCATCCTGATCGGCATCTGTCCAATCTGTGCCGGGTGAAGCATAATAAATATCGAAAGGAAACTCCTCATGATCGCCCCAGTCGTCCATTTCGTACATAGCCACCGGAAGGTTTCCAATAAGAAATACACCTTTAATATGATAATTGGTATAATACTTTTCAATAGTATCTTTTAATTGTTTTGCGTTTGTACCTGTCCAGGAAATTACCTTAGCCGATGAATCCCCGGAAGCAATATCGCTGATATAGGTATTGAGCTTAGAAGTTATGGCATTGGTTATGGAGCTTTCCACAACGATCAGCATGTTTGGATACTTCGGAGTTACCAGGTCGTTGTGATCGCTTTTCTTGCAGGAAAATACCAGGAGTACAAGGGCTGTTAACAAAAAATAATTTTTCATTTTCAATTATTTAGGTAAAACAAAAATATTAAAAATGAAATTAAGAGCCAATTTAATTTTCAAAAGAATATATTTGTAGTAAAACAAGCATGTATGAAACCAGTGTTTTTAATTATAGTACTAAGTATCATTATTTTTGGGTGCAATACACATTCTTCCACTTCCATTAAAGAAACCGTTACGGAAGATACCATTATACCCCAGGGAGTAAAACATGGCATTCTTAATATTCTTACTTCGCAGACCGACCCGGATTGCCGGTATGGTTTGTACATTCCCAAAGATTCCTGTAAAAGTTATCCGCTCATTGTTATTTTCGATCCTCATGCTGCCGGAAATCATGCAGCATCGCAGTACCAGGAATTAGCCGATAAGTATAAGATTATCCTGGCGGCGTCAAATAATATTCAGAACGGGATGTCTTCCGACCAGTTTGTTTACTTCACTAATTGTATTATCGACGATGTTATGAACCTTGTGCCCATTGATTCTGAATATGTATTTCTTATGGGATTCAGCGGGGGCGCCAGGGTAGCATCATACATGGCCCAGACCGAAAATGTATTTCGCGGGGTGATAGGTTGCGGGGCAGGTACCGGTGATCTGGCTGGTATCCGCACCACAGGCTTTATGTATATTGGATTTGCAGGATATAGTGATTTTAATTTTTCTGAAGTATATAAAACCGAAGGTGTATTACGACAGAGCCAGATCAGGGCAAATTATAAATATTTTGAAGGAAAACACGAATGGCCTCCCGATTCGGTGATGGAATATGCATTTGCCGCTATTTCACTGAACATGAAAAAATCACCTGTTGAAACTGTAAAGCCTTATATTCTTTCGGAACTGAACAAAAATAAAAACATTCCTATACGCGATGCCTGGAAAAAGATGGTAAATTACCGCTCACTTAAGGATTTAATGGAAAATTATACGGGATTCGATGCCGAAAAAAACAAAGTATACGGATATCTTTCGGGGTATGAATCAAAAATAGCTGAAAAAACCGTAAATAACTCATTTGCTTCGGAAATAAAAGCCCAGGCGGAATTGCAGAAAGCTTTCGGAGAAAAGGATCTGGACTGGTGGAAAAAGAAAATTTCCATGTTAAACCAGGCGCCGGGTAAAAAGGATAAATCGCCTGCCGATTATCGCGACATTCGTTTACTGGGTTATATAAGCATGTCGTGTTATATGCTGGTTTCTTCTGCTTTAAAAAACAGCGATGTGCAACAGGCTCAGAAATTTCTTGCTATTTATTCTATGGCTGATCCTGCAAATCCGGATGTTTCTTATTTTTATGGTGTTATGCTTGCTCATGCAAATAATTTCCAGGCTGCCATTGATTCTTTGTCATGTGCGTTAAAAAAAGGATTTTCCGACAAATCGAAATGGAATAATGAAAGAGTCTTTATCCCGTTGAAAGATTCGCTTCGCTTTATTGACCTTGAATCGAAATTAAATGCAGTTTTATAAGAAATAACAAATTAAAATCGATTTTATTTTTTTATTGATGTTGAATAAAAGCCTGGTAAATAGTCGAAAAGTTGCTGTGTGTTGTTTTATCATCGGAATTTTTCTGAACAGTTGTTCTTTCGAAAGAATGTTTTATTACCCCGACCGGGTTCTTTCAGATCAGGATAGGGCAGATAGTCTTGGCTTTCAGAAAATAAATTTCCCTTCCAGAAACGGAAATATGCTGAACGGTTATTGGGTCGAGGCAAAAGATTCGGTTTTTGGCTCTATCCTTTTTTTACACGGAAATGCCGGCGATATTAACGACCGGATTGAAAGTCTTGAGATTTTGAGAAGGGGAGGATTCAATATTCTGATATTCGATTACCAGGGTTTTGGCAAATCGCAGGGAGAGGTGAGCCATCAGAATTTAGTCGATGATGCCGAAAGTGCCTTGTTATACCTCGAAAATTTAAATAAAGAAAAAAAACTTCCTTTGATAATTCTGGGCAGATCCATCGGAGGACATCTTGCCGTAAAAATAACACATGACCACCAGGAAGAAGTTAATGCCATGGTAATTGAAGGTGCTTTTACAAATCACCATCAGATTGCCGTTCAGATAAGTCCTTTTTTTATTCAGCCTTTTGCAGAACTACTGGTTGTATCGAAATACAAAGCATCTGAATTGATAAAAGATATAAAAATCCCAAAACTAATTATTCACAGTACCCAGGATGAAACGATTCCTTACTGGATGGGTGTGGAGTTATATAAAAAAGCAATCGAACCGAAAGTGTTCTGGCAGATAAAAGGTTGCCATATCTGCGGGCTGAACATTTATAGAGAGGAATACACTTCAAGAATAAAAAGATTATTAGCAACGGATATTAAATGAAAAAAATTCTGTTTTTTTTAATTGCTGGAATAATTCCCATACTTGCATGTGCACAGGGGAGCGATGTTCCTTCCATAGGTTCTGTCCGTCTTGAGTTTATATTGTTTGCATTGACTCTTGTCGGGGTTGCCCTATATCACAAGCATACTTTTTGGGTGGCTATAATCGGGCTGACATCGATTCTTGTTTTTAAATTTATTTTTGATTCCGGTTTTCATCTGCAGGAGCATATGTGGGGTGAAAATTCATTTATAGACCAGCTTAAAAATAAAGAGTTGAGACAGGGAGAGTGGTCCACTATTCTGAATCTCTTGGGCTTGTTGTTTGGATTTGCCATTTTAGCTAAGATTTTTGAAGAATCGGGCGTTCCTGATATTATTCCGAAATACCTGCCGGGTGGATGGAAAGGCCCTTTTGTGCTTTTAGTCCTGGTTTTTCTTCTTTCTTCGTTTCTTGACAACATTGCCGCAGCTATGATCGGTGGTACCATTGCCCTGGTGGTTTTCAGGAACAAAGTGCATGTGGGATTTGTGGCTGCTATTGTTGCTGCCAGTAATGCCGGAGGTTCAGGCAGCGTTGTAGGCGATACCACAACAACCATGATGTGGATTGACGGGGTATCTCCTTTTAATGTTCTTCATGCATACGTAGCTGCGGGTGTAGCTTTGTTAATTACCGCATGGTTTGCTTCCCGTCAGCAGAATAAATACCAGGAAATTCACAATTACGCAAAAAAAGGGGCGAGGGTTGACTGGATTAAATTACTTATTGTTTTGTTTATTTTAGCGGGAGCTATAATTTCAAATTTTCTATACGACATGCCTGCATTAGGTGTATGGATAGCAATTATTGCCGGTTCATTAGTAAGTAAAATTCCCTGGAGCGAAGTTCCCGGGGCTTTAAAAGGAACCATATTTTTACTTTGCCTTGTTTTTTCGGCTTCGTTAATGCCCGTGAACGATCTTCCCCCGGCATCGTGGCTTACCGCTTTTATACTGGGCTTTGTTTCTGCCGTTTTTGATAATATACCCCTTACTAAACTGTGTTTGGAACAGGGTTGTTACGACTGGGGGATGTTAGCATATACGGTTGGCTTTGGTGGTTCTATGATATGGTTCGGTTCGTCGGCCGGTGTGGCTATTACTAATAAATTTCATGAATCGAGGCATGTTGTGAAATGGATCAAAGAAGGTTGGCATGTAACGGTTGCTTATATTATCGGTTTCTTTGTTCTTTACCTGTTGATGGGATGGGAACCGGCAGATAATAAAAAGGTAAAAGTAGCGAAGGATTGCCCTTGTGAAGTTGTTGTAAATGACGTGCCAGTTGTAAATTAAAAATATGTAAGTTATTGAAAATAAAAAAACCGCAAAAGCGGTTTTTTTATTTTCATATACACAACTCATTAATTGATGTTAATCTGGCGCGGGGGCTTTACTTTGGCTTCTTCTCTTTTTGGGATAACTACGGTAAGTATCCCGTTGTTGTGAGAAGCTTCAATTTTTTCAGCATCGGTTGAGTCGGGAAGAATGAATGATCTTTTAAATCCACTGTAACTGAATTCCCTGCGCATGTATTTGTCATTCTTTTCTTCGTTCTCCTGCTTCTGTTCCGAACTTATGGTAAGAAGATCATTTTCCAGATCAATTCTGAAATCTTCTTTTTTCATTCCCGGGCTGGCTACTTCTATCCGGTAATTGTCTTTCCCTTCAATAATGTTGATAGCCGGAATGGTCCCTTTAAAAGCAGGAAGGTTAGTACTGAAAAAGTTGTCGAATACATCGTTGCCAAAAAACTGGTCAACAAAATCAGGTCTGATGTGTCTTAAAGTAGGTAACATAATTTGGTTCCTCCATTTTTTAGTTAATAATAATTTCTGACCGGAGAAATTCAATTTATGTTCCAAATGAAAATTTCAGAACAATTGGCAGAATTTAAATCAAATAATGACAATATGTCCTATTATTTAAAATTATTAATGTCAATTTGACATTAATAATTTGTTTATATAAATGGTAGTTATTGTAATTGTTTGTAATATAAATAGATGAGTTTTATTTTTTTCGGAATAAAAATTTCTTTAAGATTTTGAATGTATCGCTAATATTTAAAATATACCAAGGGCAATTTCCTCATCAGTTCATTATCGAAACTTTTAGCAATAGGGTAAACGTTTTGTTGCGTGTCTCTGTATTGCGAGTGAACATAGAACCAGTTTAACATAGCATACGGATCTTTCGGGTAATCAGGATTGTTTTTAACTTCTTTTTCGAATAGTTCTTTTATTGCAGGATCTTTCAGCATTTCACGGGCAAGGCCTTCCAGGACATAAGATTCTCCGTATTCTTTCTGTTCAAAAATGGAATTGAAATATCCGAACCGGAAAAGAGAAGCAGGTGAATTTGGCTCAAAAATATGGGCAACTACCCTGGATTTAGGCTGGTTCATAGGAACAATTACAGTGCCCTTCAGTATTTTCATAGAGTAAGTAAATGTGTCTGTTTTAAATGAATTTACTTTCTGCCTGCCTTCGTAGGGGCGATCACCAAAAGTAACATCTGAAAAACGATATCCCTGCACGTTAATAACAGTATCCTTTGTTAAGTTGTAAAAAAACAGATGATGTTGCTGCAGAATTTCTTTAACAAAACTGTATTGAACAGGTACTATATAAAATTCAGGTAATTGTGTCTGTGCAGTAACAATAATATGATTGAAAAGAGGAATGGAATAATCTTTTACTTTCTTTCCGAATTTGTACCATATACCACCTGTTAAATCGCTTTTTTCGGAAGTATATTCCATACCTTTGAAATTTACCATAACACTATCATGGGTAATGTCAAAAGCAAGGGGGAAGGGTTTGTTCCTGAATTCGCTGGAAGCGGAATATTCATTGGCCTTTTTAATCAGTTTCTGAAGCCGGCTACCCTGTTTGTTCAGTACTTCAAGCGTGTATTGAATCATGGCATAGGTCGAGTAAACGCGGGTTTTGTAGTCCTTCAGCATGTGAGTTTCAATAAGCAGGCCAGGACAGTTGGTCATGGCTGTATATCCCTGCGATAGCATGGGAGGGGTAACCCAGCTTTCCAGCCCGCTGTCAATGTTATGCCAGTCGCGAAAACTAACATAAGAATAAATGGGGTATCCGGATTTGTCCATAGCGCTTTTAACAGATGGAAGGTATATGTCTTTCTGCCATTTGGTTAATTCTTCATCCATGCTCCCGTTGATTTCAATTCCATAGGTTAATGGATAAACATAATCGGCGCCGTCGGTGGTATGGCAATCAATAAAGAAGTCGGGGTTCCATTCATTGAATAAATCGAGCCAGGCTTTGGTTTCAGGAGCTTCGGCCTTGATATAATCGCGGTTCAGGTTTAAATTCTGGGAATTAGTACGCCAGCCCATTTCCTTTGGACCATTCTGGTTTATCCTGTTGTAGGCACTGAACCGCTCATGTCCGTCGACACTGAATATGGGAACAAAAATAATGGAAACGGAGTCGAGTAATTTTTTAATTTCGGGTTTGGTAATAAAATCCCTGAATAATAATAACCCGGCATCTTTTCCTTCGCATTCACCTGCATGGATACACGCCTGTACAAATAAAATCGTTCTCCCTGTTTTTCTTATTTCTTTCGGTTCGGTAAGCTGGTCTTTATCGGCAATCAGCAAAGGCAGGGCACGACCTTCGGGGCTAATTCCAAAGGTGGTAAAATGAATCATGGGAGTCGCTTTTGCAAGTTGTTTACAGAATGCTATGGTCGAATCATACCGGGGTGTTTCGAGGTAACCGGAACGTTCGAAATAAGTGATAAATTTACTTTGGGAAAATGAGTTTAAACTGCAATATCCGAGAATCAAAAGAAAAAATAATTGTTTCATGGAAAATGATTTTTTCAAAAATAGATATAATAATCAAAATTTCGGTGAGAGTTTTTAAATGGTTAATTTTGTATTCTTGATATTTTATGGAACCCGAAGAAGGAAGCGAATTTAATTTTACCGTTGAGAAAAAAATTACTTTACCCGATGGTGAATATTTTATTATTTTGGCAGAGTACAACCAGAAATATTTGCTTCCGGTAAAATTTTATGATGAATACAATATTAAAACCGGCGACAATATTATTTGTAAAATTGACAAAATAAATTGTAACGGAAAGGTATTTTTAGAACCCCGGCATCCGGTTTATAAAGTAGGCGACAGGGATGTTTTCACCCTACTCGAAAAAGAAACCCGTGAAACTCATAAAACAAAAGATAAATTTGTGGTAATTAAAGCTATAAGTGATAAAACAAAACATGCGATCGTATTAGATGAATTTAATAAAATCAACACTTCGCAAGGCTCAAGATTTCTTTGCGAAATAATGAAAATTAAAAAAGGGGAGGTGATTTTAATTCCTATTTCTAAAACCTGAAAACAAACATATATTTATCGTCGCCGGGAAGATAAAAATCTTTTATTACGGATTCGGCAACATACCCGTTTTTAAGGTAGAAATTACGCGTAGGTGAGTATTTTTCAGTACCTGAAGTTTCTGCTATGAATAAACGCCCGCCCATATTCTTAACTACTTCATGGGTTTTTTCGAGTAATATTTTACCGATTTTTAGATTGCGGTAATCGTTGTGAGTGGCAATCCAATACAAATCGTAACTGCCGCGGGTGCAGGCAATCGGGCCAAAACAGGTATAAGCGACTGTAACTCCGTCGGCTTCAGCAAAAACAAAATAATATTCGCTTTTTTCCTGGCCTTCGCGATGGGCTTCAACAGCTAATTCAACGGCGACCGGGATTTCGTAATCGTAAAAAAATCCGGTAGATTCAATTATTTCATGAATTCTTTTAAAGTCCGATTCGCGGATTTCTGTTCTGAAAGTTATTTCCATTTTAAACAAGGTTTCTTAAAGCGTCTTCAATAATCCGTTCGGTAGCATATGTAAACGAATATCCTTTCTGTTCACATGCGCTGTAAAAACCACTACCGGGAGTAATGCAAGGGTTGGCATTAACTTCCAGCACATAGGGATTTCCCTGTTTATCAACCCTGAAATCAACCCTTACAAAACCGTTGAGTTGAAATGTATTCCAGCATTCAAGGCAGATTTTCTTAAGATTTGTTACTAAAGTCTTTTCTTTCTTTTCATCAATAAAAGAACGTGAGGTGTGATCGTATTCGAAACTGTTTTCTTCCCATTTGGCACGGAACCCCATAATTTTTGGTTTTCCTTCCGGGAAGTCGTGGAAGTTCATTTCAGGAACAGGTAATACTTCAGGCCCTTTGTTCCCTCCCAAAACGGAAATGTTAAACTCCCGGCCGTCAATATATTCTTCTATAAAGAAATGATTCGGGCTTAATGTTTTTATTTTCTTGAATTTATTTACATCCGAACCTTTAAAAACCAGGTCGTCGTCAAATCCAAGAGAACCGTCTTCGAGTTTTGGCTTTACAAGGTAAGTCTTGTTCTTTTTTAATTTATGAGTTTCGTAAAGCTCAAACCAGTCGGCGGTAGGAATGTTATTTAATCTCATCCATTGTTTGGCCAGGGGTTTATTGGTTGTAATAAACAGGCCTTCGGTTCTGACTCCCGTATATGGAATCTTAAGATTATTGTATATAGAAGGTGCAAAGTGCAGAAGTTCTCCGCAATTGTTTATGCTTTCAACCAGGTTAAAAACAAGATCGGGTTTTTTCTTTAAAAGGGTTTGTTTCAGGTTGTCTATATTCAGATTTACTGTAATTCTGAAAGATTTATAACCTAATTCCTTTATGCTTTTTTCGGCCAGTTCAACCTGGTCAAGAATATCCAGTTCATCGGGTCCGGCATTGGGCGATACTTCGTTGTAAACTATGGCTACATTTTTAATTTTCATACACTCTTTTTTTTGCATAATCCATAATCATCTCAATCAATTGCTGAAAACTGATACCCTGCAGTTTACATAGTATGGGGAGGTCGGAATGAATTAGATTTAATCCGGCCAGGGGATTTACTTCAATAAAGCCGGGATTGCCATTCTCATCGAGGCGGATATCAACACGACCGCCATCCCTGCAGCCCAATACTTTCCAGCAATTGACGGCAAGTTCATAACATTTTTCAGTAATTTCCTTTTCAGGAACCTTATAATTTATTACTTCCTGGTAATTTTCTTTATTTTCGAGGCTGTAAATTTTGGTTTTTTCATTATCAAGATAAACCACTTCCATTATTCCTACAGCCCTGGAACTGTTTCCTGTACCCAACACGCCTACGGTGAATTCGCGACCGGGTAAAAAACGTTCGACCAGTACAGGTTGTTTGAATTTTTCCAGTAAAGAAATGCAAACTTCCTTTAATTGTCCGGGGGAGGTTATTTTTGATAATCCTGTGATACCTTTTCCGGTTCCTTCGGCTACCGGTTTTGCAAAAAGGGGATAAGTCAGTGTTATTTTTTCAATATCGCTTTTGTTTTCAACAATGAAAAAATCGGGTGTTGCCAGGCCGACATCCCTGATAACACGCTTTGTTAATCCTTTATGCAGGCAGAGTGCAAGAACCAGGCCATCGGAAAAGACGTAAGGAATTTTATATGCATCGAGGAGCGCCGGTACCTGGGCTTCGCGTGCCAGTCCATACATTCCTTCGGCAATATTAAATACCATATCCCAGCGTTTACCTTCAACCAGTTTTTTAGCCAGGTTGCGGATATGACCAATACGTTCTGTTTTATAACCTGATGTTATCAGGGCATTTTCAATTCCTGCAATGGTTTCTTCTTTATCAAATTCAGCTGTCTCTTCGTGCGAAAATCCTTCTTTCAGGTATTCATCCCGCAGGTCGTAAGTTAATCCAACCAACATATTACTCTGCAATATAATCGGGATAGAGGAAAGTTTTTCCTTCAAAATTGTTCAGCTTAAGCCCGGTTTCATCGTGAGAAGAAATATAGTTGGGCAGGAGGGGGATTTTGCCGCCGCCGCCGGGCGCATCAATAACATAAGTAGGAATTGCATAGCCGGATATAAAGCCGCGTAGCCCTTTTATTATTTCAAGACCCTTGCTGACAGGTGTACGGAAATGTCCTGATCCGAGGATAGGATCACATTGATAAATGTAATAAGGCCTTACTCTTATTTTTAACAATCCCGTTACCAGTTTTCTCATGGTTTCAACATCATCATTTATCCCTTTCAAAAGAACTGTTTGGCTGCCTAAAGGTATTCCGGCATTGGCAAGAAGACTGGCTGCATTTGCAGCTTCCGGGGTTAATTCATTGGGATGCGTATAATGGATGCTCATGTAAAGCGGATGATACTTTTTAAGCATAGAGGTAAGTTCCTCGGTAACACGTTGCGGTAAAACAGCCGGAACTTTGGTTCCTATTCTGATTATTTCCACATGTGAAATATTGCGTAACCTGTTTAAAATATATTCCAGTCTTTCGAGAGGCAATGTTAACGGATCGCCACCAGAGAGTATAACATCTCTTATCTCAGGGTGTTGTTCAATATATTTAAAAGCCGGTTCAAAATCTTTCAGACTGAAATGTGATTTTTCTTTTTTGGCAACCATATGTGATCTTGTACAATACCTGCAATAGGTTGCACAGAATCCCGTGGTTAAAAACAATACTCTGTCGGGATAACGATGAACAAGGTTATGTACAGGGCTTAGATTTGTTTCATGTAACGGATCAGACGATTCTCCCGGGAAAACTTTGTACTCATTGCCCGAGGGAACCACACTTTTAAATAACGGATCGTTTGGATTAGAAAAATCAATCAGACTTGCATAATATGGTGTTATGCGAAGGGGAAGCAAATCTTTATTCAAAGATTCATGATCATTTGGAAGTTTGATTTTGAAAAATTTCTCCAGCTGGGAATAATACCGGAAACTGTTTTTTATTTGCCAATGCCAGTCATTCCATTCAGGATCGTTTACACCTGGTAAATAAAGGCTTCTGAAATCCGTTGATTTGGTCCCCGAAATGGCGGGAGAATGAAGAAGTGAACTGATAACCTTATGGCGGTTGTTGTGAAATTTCACCTCATGACTTGGAGGTTCTTCTTCCCTGGTTACCTCCACCTCTTTTATTAGTGACTCGCTTAAGGAGTTGTTTTCCATAGTTCGAATTATAAATCGTTTAAATTTTAGTACGATAAATCAATGCAATTTTAAGCGAAAAAATACTTTGTGATTACATTGATGAGATGTTTATTATGTGTTTTTTCAACTATTTGTATGAACTGTTTAAATTTTATAACAATCATTGTATTTGACTATAGGCTAATATTTTTTTCGACTTTATTAACAACTTGATTTTTGAACGGGGTGAAAATTGATTTCAAAAAAGTGCATATTTTTTTCAAAATATAACAACATATTAATTTTTTAACGATAGTTTATTTTTTTAAACTTAAATTTTATACCTTTGATGTAGAAAGTAGAATTGTATATGTTTGAAGAAAACGATAGAAATTTTGAGGAAAGGGACAGGGAGGAAATGGTTCATCGTTACGAAGATTTGCTTCGGAAGAAAAAACCTTTGTATTTTGATATTGATGATTTCGAGAGTATTATCGATTTTTATGTAGATCAGAACAGAATAAACAGCGCCCTGGAAGCAACCCGTATTGCAGCTGGTCTGTTTCCCACATCGCCCGAAATTATGCTCAGAAAAGCACAGCTTCTGATTGATAAAGGCAAGGCCACCGATGCTGTGGCAGAATTAAAAAATGCACTTTTACACGATCCTGATAATTTTGAAATTTATATATTGCTGGGCGTTGCGTCGCTTCATATGAATAAAGTTAAAGATGCTGTAAAATATTTTGATAACAGTATTAATAGAATATATGATGGGATTAAAAAAGATGATATTCTTTTTTCAATAGGGTTTCAACTGGGCCATGCCAATAAATACAGCCTGGCTTTAAAATATCTGTTTCAAAGTTTAGAAGTGAATCAGGATAATACAGATGCCGTTTCTGAGATAGCATTCTGTTATGATGGTCTGAAACAATATGATAAAAGCATTGAATATTATAATAGATTTTTAAACAAGGATGCATTTGCTGAACATATCTGGTATAATTTAGGATTAATTTATTGTAAAACAGAACAGAACGATAAAGCGATTGAATCTTTCGATTATGCACTGGCAATTGACCCGACCTATTTAAGTGCTTATCTTGCCAAGGCGAATATCTTTCTTAACCAGGAAAATTACAGCGAAGCGGTAAAAGTGTATGAAGCATACCTGGAATATGATTCCGGTTACGTTGACATACATTATTATATAGGTGAATGCTATGAAAAAATGGATAAGCTCGACCTGGCTGTCAAATACTATGAGCTTACTGTTAAAAATAATGATAAACATGTTGAAGCATGGCTTGGATTAGGAATCATTAAAATGTTTCTTGAAGATTATTCAAAAAGCATGGTTTATTTAACTAAAGCAATTACTCTTGATCCATTACATCCCGAAGCCCAGTACTCTATGGCAGAATTATACCTGAAAAAAGGGAATTACAAAGAAGGATTAAAACATATCGCAATTGCTATTAGCACGGCTCCTTTCGAGGTCGATTATTTTCTTTTACAATCAGAATTGTATTATGCCTTGAAACAATTCGAAAAATCGATGTCCGTTTTGGAAAAAGGTTTGGAAACAGTGGAAGAAAAGGCACCCATATATTATCGTTTAGCCGGTTTATTGGTAAGCCTTAAACCTTCTCCAAAAGCAGTTGATTATCTTAAAATGGCAATAGATACTGATAATTCACTGATTTTTGATTTTTTAAGAATTTTTCCTGAGGCAAAAGATTTTGTTGGATTCAAAGGCTTATTAAATTTGCCTGATAAAAAAAATAAAAAATGAATTACAATTTACCATTTATTCCCGAACGTGATGAAAAGCCACGTAAAAAAGGCTTGACTATGGTGATGGATAAGGGACTAAGTGTTCAGGAAGCAAAAAACTTATGCGAATCTTCCGGGCACTTGATCGATTTTCTTAAAATGGGTTTTGGTACTTCTTTGGTTTCAAGAAATGTTAAAGAAAAAATAAAAGTTTATAAAGATCATAATATCCGGCCATACTTCGGGGGAACATTATTTGAAGCTTTTATTATCCGCGACAGGTATGATGATTACCGCAAATATGTTTCAGAATATGAACTTGATCTGATAGAAATATCGGATGGCTCGATGCACATGGAACATGATGTTAAATGTGAGTATATCCGAAAGCTTTCAAAAGAATTTACTGTCATATCTGAAGTCGGTTCAAAAGAAGCTGAAATCATTATAGCCCCGAATAAATGGATAAAAATGATGAACAAGGAACTCGAAGCCGGTTCAGTTAATGTTATTGCGGAAGCACGCGAAAGCGGTAATGTTGGTATTTACCGTTCCAATGGAAATGCGCATGTGGTACTGGTGAATAAAATTCTGGGAAAAGTAGATCCATCTAAAGTAATATGGGAAGCACCTGTAAAATCACAGCAGGTATGGTTTGTTAAATTGCTGGGAGCCGATGTTAACCTGGGTAATATTGCTACCAATGAGGTTATTTCTCTGGAAACAATCCGTCTCGGGTTAAGAGGCGATACATTCTTTCAGTTTCTTCCCGAAGATTTGAAACAGGAAGATTAAATCTTTCAAAATCCGTTTAATTTCATGGTTACTGTCGGGATTAATAAAATAAATCCCAGCAGAAATAATATTATCATTAATGGAAGCACCCATTTAAACCATTTTCCATAAGGAATTCTTGCCATACTCAGAACTCCTAACAATACACCGCTTGTCGGAGTGATCATGTTGGTAAATCCATCGCCAAACTGGAAGGCCATTACCGTTGCCTGTCTCGATAAGCCAATGAGGTCGGAGAACTGCGACATGATAGGCATGGTAAGCGCTGCTTTTGCCGAACCTGAGGGTATTATAATATTAATCATAGTTTGAATAACATACATGCTCCAGACAGTTCCTGTTTTTCCCAGGTTTTGCATCGATTCAGAAACGCCATATAGAATGGTGTCAATAACTTTTCCGTCGTTCAGAATAATTATTATTCCTCCTGCCAGACCCACAATCATTGCTGCGGAAAGAATATCTTTCGATCCCTCAATAAATAATTTCACAATGCTGTTGGCGCCATACCCGAAAGCAATTCCCGACAATATTCCCATGACTAAAAATAAGGTGGCTATTTCCATTACATACCAGCCATAGCCCATGACGCCGATAATTAAAAATAACATGGTATATAACAGGAGGTTCAGAATAAAAAAATGTACCGACTTAAGGAGTGATAAAAGACCTGTTATAAGAAAAAAAATGGAAATAGCCGGAAAAACCGGAAGTATTACTGAATTTTCGCCGATGGATAATTTGGTCTGAGGATACAACCAGGAAATAACAGAAAGTATAATAATTGTAATAGCAAACGAAATCCAGCCGCTTAACGGTCGCTTATAATCTATATGGTTTCCGGATTCAGCCTGTTTAGACCTCCATACTTCATCCTCGTCGTACATCAGTGATTTTTTCGGATTCTTTTTTATTTTATTAGCATACCATAAAATAAAAGCAATTCCGACGGCAGAAATAATTAACCAGCAAACAAAGCGAAATTCTATTCCCGAAAATAAGGGTAATTGAGAAATCCCCTGGGCAATTCCAATGGTAAACGGATTTAAGATAGCAGCGGCAAATCCGATATGAGCAGCAACATAGCACAGGCATACACCCACTATGGAATCGTACCCCATTGAAATGGCAAGGGGTACAAAAATTATTACAAATGCAATAGTTTCTTCGCTCATTCCGAAAACAGCCCCGAATACGCTGAAAATAATCATGATTAAAACCATGATTATATTATTGATTCCAAGAAAATTAATAAACTTCAGGTGATCTACTTTCCGGGAAGCTTTCAAAAAAGAATGAATACCGGCATCAATAGATTTTGTACTGTTCATAATCCAGAATGCACCTCCGATGATCAGGATAAAAATGATGATATGGGACTGTTTTTCAAAACCCCTGAATAAAGCACTGAAAATCTGCCATGTCTGGGGAGAGTTCTCTACATAATGAAAAGAATTGTTTACTACGATTTCCCGGTCAATTCCATTTACATTAACAGTATGCCTTGAAAATTCACCTCCGGGAATAAACCATGTTAACACCGCGGAAACGACAATAATAAAGAATACAATAACATATGTATGAGGAATCTTTTTAAGCATAAAACAAATTATATATGAATTACAAAAATAAGTTTTTGAATTTGATTTTAATGTCTAATTTTGAAGTATCGAAAAAATACGTAATAGCTTATAGACTATGAATTTTCTTGTTATAAACATTAATGAACTGGTACAGGCAGAACTAAAGGCAAGGCCAAAAGTGGCAGGAAAGCAGATGTCTAAACTCCCCATAATTAAAGATGCGTTTTTATATGTTGAAGGAGGAAGAATTATGGATTTTGGCAAAATGGGTGATATGAATGCCAAAAGAGAGCGCTATTTTACCATGTCGACAAAGATTATAGATGCCGCCGGAAAAACGGTTCTTCCTACCTGGTGCGACAGTCATACACATATTGTATATGCCGGAAGCAGGGAAAAGGAATTTGTTGATAAAATAAAAGGGTTATCCTATGAAGAAATTGCAAAAAGAGGCGGGGGAATTATAAATTCATCAAAACTTCTTCAAAAAATTACAGAAGAAGAATTGTTTGATCAATCCATGGAGCGTTTGCATGAAATGATAAAGATGGGAACAGGCGCTGTTGAGATTAAAAGCGGGTATGGATTAACAACAGAGAGTGAAATGAAGATGCTTCGTGTTATCCGGAAAATGAGAGAAAATTCAGAAGTGAAAATAAAAGCTACATTTCTGGGTGCGCATGCTGTACCGCCCGAATTTTGCGGCAACCAGGAAGAATATGTAGACCATGTAATAAATGAAATGATTCCTTTGGTGGCATCGGAAGAACTGGCCGATTTTATTGATGTGTTCTGTGATAAAGGCTTTTTTACAACCGAACAGACTGAGCGAATCCTGATGACCGGTATAAAATATGGTTTACGTCCGAAAATCCATGCCAACGAACTGGATCTTTCAGGCGGTATTCAGATAGGTGTTAAATATGGCGCTTTGTCTGTCGATCATATCGAATATACCGGCGATGAAGAAATAGCCTGTTTGATGGATTCCGATACCATGCCAACCATATTGCCGGGTGCGGCTTTCTTCTTAAATATGCCATTTGCCCCGGCACGTAAAATGATCGATGCAGGCTTACCCGTTGCTCTTGCCACTGATTTTAATCCGGGTTCGTCACCTTCCGGTAATATGAACCTTATAATGTCGATGGGATGTATTAATTACAAAATGTTACCGGAAGAAGTGATTCACGCAGTAACAGTAAATTCGGCTTACGCTATGGGCATTTCGGAGCAACTGGGAACCATTTCCCTGGGAAAAGCTGCCAGTTTTATTATTACCAAACCCATACCTTCCATAGAGTTTATTCCCTACTCGTTCGGATGTAATGTTATTGATTCGGTTTATCTGAATGGTAAGTTGCAGTAGGGGAGTGCAAGTTGTTTTTCAGGCGGTGTTTAATCAGGGTTTTTACAAAGTTTTTTTTTCTGTCATGTTTTTTCATGATTGAAATAGTTTAAAAAAGTTGAGCAATAATGGTCAATACTGAAAGACGGGTAAGTTGATTTTGCATTAGTACAAAGTTTATTAAAGAGTCCATTCTTAGAGTTTTTAATTAAAACCAGTTTTTCAAAATAGTCATTCGGTTTGTCGCAAAAGTATCCGTTTACGCCGTGTTGCAGAAACCGTAAGTTTTCTCCAACACGGCTACCCAAAACAGGAACTCCGCATGACAAACATTGTTTTAATTTGAAGGCAGATTTACCGCAATTAAACTCATTGTCTAAAAGGGGTGCAACTCCGATATCAAAAGTCATTACATTTTCATAAATAGAGCGTTCATTAAGCCAGTCTAAATTAACCGGGGTATCAACCAATATATTGCTTTTGTGTTTGAAATATGTTTTTATTTCCTTTTCCTCTGCTTCGTTTTTTACACCAAGTAATTTAAGTTTAACAGGAAAATCAATGTCCAGAAGCGCTGGAAAAAATAATTTAGTCAGATTCTGCCTGTGTGCGCCATAATAGCCAATCCAGCCAACAGTAAATGTTTTTTCTGTTTCTGTTTTAGTCAGACCGTGGTCTGTAACAGGCGAAGTCAGTAGAAAAACATTTTGGTTGATTCGTTTGATGTAGTCCACAAGCGATTTGCTACCGGCAGAACATGCTGAACAATTTTTCATAAAGTAGTGAATAGTTTGCGGTGGTCGTCTGATATATTCAGCATCATCAATATCGTATAGAGTGTATTTTGACCTGAAAAACAAAAGGATTTTTAAGGCTGTAGAATATATTCCTTTGGTATTAATTTTCTGGAAAACAATTACTGAGTTTCTTTTTCTGAAAAGCAATGCAGAAAAATATGTAAGAATGAAATTACTTAAATTCTGAAAGTCGTAACCGGGATAAACTATTGAGAATTTAATGTTGTGTTTGATCTGGAGTTGTTCTAATGGATACTTTGCCCTATACCTTACACTTGGTTCATCAAGATTAAAGTAAGCAAACCAATAAATATGTCTCAGAATCATTTTAAATAATCAGCTATTTGTTATATGATATTCCGTCTTTATATGGTGGCTATCGTTTTCGGATTGCCTGCAGTTCCGAAACCGCTAATCTGTTTGTAAATTGTTGTCATTGTCCAAAACGCTAATATGTTGATTATTGTTATCCATTGTCAAGTTGCCCATAACAGCGTGCTAAATTCCAGACGTGTTAGGCACTGTTATTTATTTTTGTCAAATATTCGTTCAAAATTTTAATTTATTTTTTTAGGGTTCAATTCCCCGACCCTATGGGTCGCATCCTCTTACCGCCGGATGCGTTGGCGGTTTTCATACCTCGCCAGCTCGGCTGCGAGGTAGTTGATTAAACTCAGTCATATATAAGTCTTTTGATTGGGAAATTGTAGAAGTTTTATTCAATTTTAGAAAGGATTTTGTTAATGGCTTAATCCACATGAAACCTTTCTTTTTGTCAACCATTCTATTTAGGCTTGACTTTAAGCAGGTCCCGTTTTCTTTCAAATAACATGAAACAGAAGTCCTGACAAATGTTTCACAAAGAACCGTTTCCCAACAACCATATTCTTTCTGATGTTTATGACTAATAAAATCATCATAAATCAATTTTCCTGTTTTTTCTAATTTAGTTTCATATTCACTTATAATCGGATTACAGAAAGAATGACAAAATTCGTGAATTATAAGTCCTACAGAAAAACTACCCAAATTAATTCCGCCTTGTCTTTCATAAACACCGTTGATTGAATATTTAATAGACTCATTGTTTATAATAGTGGTCGCACCATAATTAGACCTTCCGGAATTTAAACTAAGTATAATTTTAAATTTTGTATTTTTTGGTATTTCACCAAAATATGAACTAAACCAATCAAAATTTATTGAAGAATTTATATTTTGTTCAATTGCTAAAATATCTTGTTCGTATTTCTTTTTCTGAGTTTTAAAAAAGTCATCGAATTTTGTGTCATTAGCAAATTTTTTAACAAGTATAGAAAATTTATTATATGATTCTTCATTCCAACGACTGTCAAAACCATTATGAACTTGACTAAATGGTACTAAGGGTGTTAATGAGTCAGTTAAATAAACGGCAAATTCCATTGGAGCATTATAACCAATGCCTAAATTATTTCTGATTTCTTTCAAATAATTAACAGCCTCGTGGTTTCTAAAATCCTTGAAATATTCGTCAACAGCTGTTTTATATGAAATTACTTCGTCGTTGGAGTATTCTTGAAAATCACTTAAATAACAAAGTATTCCAATTAATTCTACTCTGGAGTCAATGGAAACGGGCACTTTGATTGGCTTTAATGTAATAGTCTGAGAAATTACTAAAACAGAAGTCAAGCTTAATAAATTTGTCAACAAAGTTCTAAATAGTTTCATTTTTTTATTTTTAATAATAGTGCCTAACAAGTTTATATACGCAATCAAAATCATAATTATTTGTCTTTTAGAGTTATATTATAAATAATTAACCATTTGTAAATATTTTAAATGTTTAACAAATAATCAGGTTCATGTAAAACTGTTCAAAAATATTAAAAATATGGTAAGTAACAAATTTTTATATAATAATTTGTTCGTATCCGGATTTGTTATCAGAGTGCAGTGTTACAGGTTATTTTGGGAACGACCTGTTTTCAATAACATTTACCACTTATTATAATGTATTTTTTCTTTATTAAACCTTTCGGGGAATGGTTTTTCTTCCGCCGGATGGCCGATAGAAACCAAATTAACAGGATTTATATTTTCAGGTAACTGAAACAGGTTTTTAATATCTTTCATTCTTTGTTCCCGGGGATAAACTCCCAGCCATACTCCGCCTAAGCCTATGGCATGAGCTGCCAGTAACAGGTTTTCGGTAGCTGCCGAACAATCCACAGCCTGGTATCCTGTCATTTCCTGGACGCTGCTGTCGCCGCAGATAAGGATGGCAAGGGGAGCATGTTTCAGCATTTTTGCATAAGGGTGTACTACCGATAATTTATCGAGCATCTCTCTTTCGGTGATCACTAAAAAATGCCAGGGCCGGTAATTATTGGCCGAAGGTGCATAGGATGCCGCTTTTAATAAAAGTTCTATATCATTTTGGTTTACAGGCTCGTCAGTGTATCTGCGAATGCTTCTGCGGGTAAGAATGAATTCTATATTTTTATTTTCCATAACCGGATTTTTTACAAATTTAGAAACAGTTCTGAATTTTACTTTGCTAATAATATTTAAAAAATAGTGCAAGGTCTCCGATCTTCAGAAAGAAAATCAACGTTGTTTACCTAAGCACCGTAAACATTTTATGAAATTAAGTTATACCGATGTGGTTTATATTTGAATCCAATAAGTATAAATGTATATTAAGTATAAATCAATCGGTATAAACCAAAGCAGAAATTATAATTCGTCCGGTTTGGACTCTTATAAATTTCACTTTGGTATTAGTTGTTTTCAGATAACCTCGTAGAGGTTGAATAATTGTAATAATCTAAAGACAGGAATTCAACATCATCGTAGATGATGCACTAAAAGCAATAAAATGT
>JBBIRU010000063.1:0-25006 GCA_037441645.1 Bacteroidota bacterium | reverse complement strand
GTCCAGAACATTCTTGCCAGCCTCATACTCTTTAAGAGCATTCGTTATCTGGCTCTCGGTAAATCTCGTCTTTTTCATTTTCTACAGATTTATTAAAATTAAACATTTTTGTCCAATTTTAAACTGTAGGAATTTTAGGGATACTTACATTTCCTTATAGATGGAATCAATCTGTGAAGCTGTAAAGTTTTTTGAATTAAGTTTGTCCTGCATTTTTTGTCGCTCAATTTCACAAATATCAAAATATATGTTCAGAAAAGCGTTTGTATAGGAATTAAGAGGAAGATGATAAAAGGATTGTTCATTATCGAAAACTGTGTATGACCTACAAATCAAGGAATCATTTGATTCTGTAATATCAAGCAATATTTGGACTTTCAGGTTATATAGGTTACTCCGAATATTCTGGTTGATTTTATCATTGGAATATGTCTCGAATTGCTTACTTCCTTTATTGGGAACTATACGTTTGTTTGAAGACCAGAACGAATAATAAAAATCAAAAAAACATTCTTGTTTTAAAAAAGCTAATTCTGTCAAAAATTTCTTACCATAATTTCCTTCCCTGTAATTAATTAATTTTCCTTCGTTTGATAATAAATCATAGTTCATTTTTTGTTTTGCCGTTTGAAGCAAAGCATGGTTATTATTCCAGAAAATATCATTATAAGGAATGAATGACATTTTATGGTAATCATCAAAGTCATTACTGTATCGAAAATAGGGAAGAATAAACGGATGATCGTAATCATAAAAATACATTATACCTTTTGATTTGATTTCCCTTGTAACATTTTTATAGTATCTTTTGTCAAATATTAAAGTATCATCCCTTCTGCTACGGTATGTAAAACTGTAATTGAAATAAATGTGATCTGGCAATAATCTATTGCCTTCACTTAAAAATGTATTTGTAATATCGAATGAAACATTATAAATAGAATCAGAATGAAATATTGGCAAAAAAGGGTGTGTTATCGTATTTTTTGCGCTAAGATTTATTTTTAATAATCTGAAAGTTTCCTTTTCGATCCAGACTTCTCCGGAAAAACCATCTTTATTGTCTTTAAGAGGGTAAAATTTAATGCTGTAATTATTCCCGTCAAAATACTGCAGTTCAATATTGAAGTTTTTTTTCATACCATATTTATTAAACTGAAAAGGTATGGCTGGAAACATATCATTTTTATCAGTTAAAGCAATTTTAGTAATTGCTTTGGAAGAGTTAAGTGTAAGGAAATAATTATCCATTGCTGCAAGAGCCGTCCTGCCGTTTTTAAAACCTAGTTCTTCAACCGTTGTTCCGGAAACAAATCCGTTGTAAAAACATTCCAGTAATTCAACCGGCTTTTCTTTCTGATCTGATTCGATGTTATAATACTTCATTGTCCCATTAGTTTTTACAGGATATTCTACAGAAATTGTTTTCGAATCTGTTTCCAGTCCGTAATATACCCTGGCAACACTCTTTGTTTTATTCTCCATCAACTTTTTCCTGCACTTAACCATTATATCATACAGGTATTCGTTGTCAGCATGAACAGCAACTTCCTGTAAAACAAATTCCTTTTTTAACAAAAAAACCTCTGTTTTTTTTGCCAGTTTTTCTGCCTGGATTGAGAATGTTTCATATCCTAAATATGAAAAAATCAAAATATCCTTTGAAACATCAACAGAAATGCTGAAAACTCCATCAGTATTTGTAATTGTCCCTTTTTTAGTTCCTTTTACCAATACATTACAAAAACTTAAAGGTTCTTTTGTCTGTGAATCTTTTATGGTGGCTTTTATTTCAGTCTGAGAATAAGTGCAGGCCGAAATAATCATAAAAATTGCAACTAAAGTTATTATTTGTTTCATAGTCGTCTTGGTCTGAAATAGCTGGGCTATTAATCGCAGTCCCGAAACTTTAGAGTTCAAAACGCTAAAATAATTGAACATTGTTATACTTGTCAAGTTGCCCATAACAGCCTGCTAAATTTTAACCGTGTGTTAGCACCAGATAATTATTGTTACTTTATTAAATAATTCAAACAAGGATCTTGACCATTAACGTAATCCTTAAAACTATTTTCAAGTATTAAGTCAGGAAAAATAGTCTTTGAATATTTGTCCGATAAATTAAAGTACTTTGTAGAATAATTTATTTGAACTCGTGTATTTGGCAATATAAAATATTTAATATCCCCATAGTGATTAGCCATACCGCCTGTATTTTCACCGAGCAATACTGCATTATTATTTTTTAAGTCTATAGCATTTATAACTCCTGAAGAAAATGTCTTTCGGCCAATCAAACCATACATTTTTACTTTAGGAAATTTAGAGAGACTATCAATAAATATTGTTCCTTGCATTGAAGAACCGCCTCCATTATATCTTAAGTCAACAACAATTTCTTTTATTGAACTTTTATTTAATTTCTTGTAAATTTTATTTGCAAACTTCTCAAAGGAGGGAGTTGCTAGGACTTTTATATCAAGATATGTTCTAAAAATTATATTTAAAAAAAAGCCGTATGTGTCTCTTATTTGTCGTTTATTTAATTGTATATATTTTTTCCATACTTCTTTTCCTGTACATTGGTTGTATTGTACAAATAATAGTGAATCTGACAAATTCGTAGAGTACCAAAAAAGCTTATTTGTGTTTTTAAAACTTATAGGGATATTCTTAATTTTTATTGATTTCATTCTTGTTGATTTATTGACTAAAATAACTTTTCTTGAAATAATATCTCCGTTTGAGTTTTGTCCGGTTATTAATAATGTATCAGTATTGTTTGATATTTTAAAATAAGAATAAAGTTCACCTATATTCAATATTTGTGGTAATTCATATTTTACTATAGCATCGTTGTCTACAACGATTAATTTTTGAAACTTGTTTATTAATTCATAAATTGAAACATTATTAATTGATAACAATTTACAACCAAGTAATGATTTGTTTTCTTCGTTGATTTCTATGATATAGATACCGTCTGAAAACCACTCAAGTTTCATGGGAATTAATTTTTGATTAAATAGAATTCCTTTCCAAAAAAATGTTGTGTGACTGTCACCAATTTTTGCAAATAATTCTTGAAGTGAAATAATGAAATTGTCATGCTGCAACGTATCCATTTCATTAATCAACGAATCTAAATAGTTATTAAATTCTGTTGGAGTTATTTTAAAATATAGATTTTTATGTTTTTGAGGAAGAGTATCTTTTAAATATTTTATATCACTTTTCCAACTTTTACTAATTATCTGGGAATTTGTTGGTAAATAAAGTAACATAAGAAATATTAAAAAATTAAATTTCATGTTCGTTGGTCTTTTTATTATTTGGTGCTAACAAGTCGCTACTCGCAACTTTAAATATTTACAACCGATTAAAATACTTATTAACCATATGTAAATAATTATTTCCAAATATAAACAATAACAGTTTTAAAAACAAAACCATTCTGATCTATTAAATAAGTTATGAAGGAACAAATTACAAAAACCAAGATTTTTGGGATTTGGAACCTGGATATTGAGATTTACTAAGGGAGAATAAGGTATATGGGAAATCAGATAATTATTTATCTGGGTCAATAAAAACAGGTAAAGAATATTTTACTTTAACTTTTTTTCCTTTACGTTCTCCAGGAACCCATAATTAAAACCAAAATTACAAATTAAATGTAACATCTTAGTTTTTTGCTCTTTCCTGTAATACCTTCTCAACATCTTCCAGTTTCAAACCTTTTGCTTTCAATAAAATTAAAAAGTGATATAACAGGTCGGCTGCTTCGTTTTTGAAAAGCTCTTCATTGTTGTCTTTGGCTTCAATTACCAGTTCCACGGCTTCCTCTCCTACTTTCTGGGCCACTTTGTTTATGCCCCGTTTAAATAATTTGTTAGTATAAGAATTTTTGTCGTTTTCTTCTATACGTTGTTCTATGGTCTGTTGCAACTTGTATAAAAAGCCTTTGACCGTTTCTTCGTTAAAGCAGGTGACTGTCCCGGTATGGCAGGTAGGCCCTGCGGGAATAGCTTTTATAAGCAGGGTATCGTTATCGCAATCCACCTTTATATCTTTTACCAGTAAAAAATTACCCGAGGTTTCGCCTTTGGTCCACAAACGGTTTTTGCTGCGGCTGTAAAAGGTAACCTTCAATTCCTGTTGTGTTTTAAGAAATGCTTCTTCGTTCATATAGCCCAGCATAAGCACTTGCTGGCTAAAACAATCCTGTATAATAACAGGCACAAGTCCATTGTTTTTCATAAAATCAATCTTCATCGTACGGGTATTTTTTGAGTTTTTAAATAGTTCTTTAACCCGGCAACAGGTATTTCACCATAATGAAAAATACTGGCAGCAAGGGCGCCGCTTGCTTTGGTCTGTTCAAAAACGGCTTTAAAATGTTCTTTTGTCCCGGCGCCACCCGAGGCAATTACCGGGATATTTACCATGTTGCTCACCTCCTTTGTTATATTCAGTGCAAAACCGTTTCCGGTGCCGTCATTGTTCATCGAGGTAAGCAGTATTTCTCCCGCTCCCAGCTTTTCGGCCTGTCTTACCCAATCCATGGTTCGCAGCGAAGCGGGAATTTTACCCCCGCTCACATACACCATCCAGTCGTTGTTTTCGAACCTGGTATCAACCGCCGCCACCACACACTGGCTTCCGTACCGGTCGGCAATTTCGGAAATAAGCCCGGGGCGCATTACCGAAGAAGAGTTAATACTCACCTTATCAGCGCCGGCTTTAATAATTACAGAAACATCTTCGAGAGAATTAATTCCGCCACCCACGGTAAAGGGAATATTTATTTCGCAGGCAATCTTCTCCACCAACAAGGCCAGGGTTTTACGTTTTTCGAGGGTGGCAGTAATATCTAAAAACACCAGTTCATCGGCTCCCTCAATAGCATATTTTTTTCCCAGTTCCACCGGGTCGCCTGCATCGCGGAGATCAATAAAATTAACACCTTTCACGGTACGACCGTCCTTAATATCGAGACAGGGTATGATTCGTTTTTTTAACATAGTTCACGCAATTCTTTTAAAGTAATCCTGTTTTCGTAAATGGCTTTGCCTACAATGGCGCCTTCGCACCCGGTTTCTTTTAATTTTACCAGGTCACCGACACACGAAACACCACCGCTGGCAACCAGTTTCACTTTTGTTTTTTTTATTATTTCATTGTACAAACCAACCGACACTCCCTGCAACATTCCGTCTCTAAGAATATCGGTACATATAACATATTTCACACCTTTACTTTCGTAACCTGAGATAAAATCGATCACATCCAGCTCCGAGCCTTCCTGCCAGCCGCAGGTGACAATTTTACGGTTGTTACAATCGGCGCCAAGAATAATTTTACCAGCTCCATAAGTTGTTAACCACTGAAGAAATAAGGCAGGATTTGTGGCAGCAATACTGCCCCCGGTAATTTGCAAAGCACCGTTTTCGAAAGCAATTTTAAGATCATCATTGCTTTTAAGCCCACCGCCAAAGTCAACCTTCAGGCAGGTTTTTGAAGTAATCCCGTACAATACTTTATAATTAACAATGTGCTTCGATTTTGCCCCGTCGAGATCCACAAGGTGTAAATATTGAATGCCACTGGCCTCAAATTCTTTTGCTACCTCAAGGGGATTTTCGTTGTAGATCTTCTGCGTACTGTAATCGCCCCTGGCAAGTCGTACGCACTTCCCGTTAATTATATCTATGGCCGGAATGATTCTCATAGCAATAAAAAGTTTTTTAAGATTTTCTCTCCCACCGCCGCCGACTTTTCGGGGTGAAACTGGGTGGCATAAAAATTATTCTTCTGCATGGAAGCTGCAAAAGGCAAAATGTAGTCGCATACCGCCGTAGTGTTATCGCATATTTCGCAATAATAGCTGTGCACAAAGTACACGTTGTCGTTCCCGTTTATTCCTTTGAACAGGTCGCCTTTACGCTTCTGTATATTGTTCCATCCCATATGAGGCACCGGTTCCACGGGAGGAAACTTCTTCACACGGGTTTTAAAAATTCCCAGGCAACCGGTATTTCCTTCGTCGGTATAAGAACACATCAACTGCTGACCGAGACAAATGCCCAGCACAGGTTGCGTTAACCATCTTATCAGAATATCCAGGTTAGCTTTCCTGAGATAGTTCATAGCCGAACCCGCCTCGCCCACACCAGGAAAAATAACTTTTTCGGCAACTCTTATCTCATCGGCCTTATCAGTAACAACGCATTCGAAACCCAGTCTCTTAACAGCATTTTCGACCGAACGGATGTTGCCTGCATTGTAATTTACTATGGCTATCATAAAGTACATTTTGTTGTTGGGACAGAATAATTTTCTGTTTTATTTACAGCCATCTTTATGGCTTTGGCAAAAGCTTTAAAAATGGCCTCTATCTTATGGTGCTCGTTTTTGCCCTCTGCTTTTATGTTTAAATTACATTTTGCATTATCGCTGAACGATTTAAAAAAATGCAGAAACATTTCGGTGGGCATTTCACCGATTTTCTCACGTTTAAAATCCGCTTCCCACACCAGCCATGGCCTGCCTCCAAAATCGACGGCAACCTGCGCAAGGCAATCGTCCATGGGTAAAAGAAAACCATAACGCTCAATTCCTTTTTTGCTACCCAAAGCATTTAAAAATGCTTCTCCCAAACAAATGGCCACATCTTCTATGGTATGGTGTTCGTCAACCCGGAGGTCGCCTTTTACATTTATGTTTATATCAAGATTTCCGTGTTTTGTAATTTGTTCCAACATATGATCAAAAAATCCCAGTCCCGTTGAAATGGAACTGTTACCTGTGCCATCGAGGTTGAGTTCTGTTTCAATATCTGTTTCGGAAGTCTTTCTCACCACCCTGGCTTTTCTGGGTTCTGCTTTCAGCATTTTATAAATATCTGCCCAGCTTGTAGTTGACAAAACGGCATCTTCACACCTGTCGTTGCTGATATAAACTGCCTTACATCCCAGATTTTTTGCCAGCTGAACATCCGTCAGACGATCGCCGATAACAAATGAATTGGCCAGATCGTAATTCCCCTTCATGTAATGCGTAAGCATGGCAGTACCGGGTTTACGCGTGGACAGATTCTGTTCGGGAAAAGATTTATCAATCAGGATTTCTGAAAACTCCACTCCTTCGTTTTTAAATGCCCGGATAATTTTATTGTGTACAGGCCAGAATGTTTCTTCGGGAAAAGAAGCCGTTCCCAGTCCATCCTGGTTGGTAACCATCACCAGCAGGTAATCAAGCTCTTTTACAATCTGCGACAAATATTGAAAAACTCCGGGATAAAATTCCAGTTTTTCGAGGCTGTCAATCTGAGGATAGACGGGAGGTTCAATGGCCAATGTTCCGTCTCTGTCAATAAATAAAACTTTCTTCATATGTTTAGTTTTTTTAATGCATTCATTAATTTAATGTTTTCTTCGGGAGTTCCCACGGTTATGCGGATACAGTTTTTCACCATACTACTTCTGTTCCTTGTTATTACTTTTTGTTTTACCAGTTCGGCGTACACCTTATCAGCATCGGTTGTCTCTACCAGGAAGAAATTCGCATCGGAAGGATAGATCTTTTTCACCACTTCCAGGTTTTTTAATTCATTCTCTAAAACATTTTTTTGTTCCAGGATATGAGTTTTTCTTTTTTCAAATTCTTCTATATTCTCTAAAACCTTCAACGCTGCCTTCTGATTCAGTCCGCTTACGTTATACGGCGGCTTCACCTTACTGAACAATGAAATAATTCCGGCACTGGCATAGGCTATCCCGACCCTCGCAGCCGCCAGCGCCCATGCTTTGCTAAATGTTTGCAAAACAACAAGGTTTGAAAACCCGTTGAGATTTGTTAACAACGAATCTTTGGAAGAAAAATCGTTATAAGCTTCGTCAACAATTACAATTCCTCTGAACTTTTGAAGAATAAATTCTATTTTATCTATGCGGTTAGCTGTTGGATTGTTGGGCGAACATACAAAAATCAGTTTCAGGTTTTCATCATTCAGGTATTTGTCCAGTTCGTCAAAATCAACCTGAAAAAAGGCATTTAAAGGAACTTTTATGAGTTCAACATCATTTATCCCTGCCGATACTTCATACATTCCATACGTAGGCGAAAAGGTCAGCGCTTTATCTTTGCCGGGATTACAGAAAATGCGGAAAGCAAGATCTATCACTTCATCGCTCCCGTTCCCGATAAAAATATTTTCGACAGGAACAGACTTTAGTTCTCCCAGTTTTTTCTTAAGCTCTTTCTGGTACGGATCGGGATAACGGTTTAGAACACCAAACGGACTCTCGTTGGCATCCAAGAAAACGCCATCCTTGCCTGAGAACTCATCCCTTGCACTTGAATAAGGCTTGAGTGCCAGAATATTTTTGCGGACTATTTTATTCAATTCAAACATATCATATGGTTTTTAAACGTATTGTTACTGCATTTCTGTGAGCAGATAATTGTTCTGCCTCTGCCATTAATTCTATGGCCGGGCCGATTCTTTTAATTCCTTCTTTGGTCAGTTCCTGGAAAGTGATTTTCTTAACAAAGCTGTCCAGCGACACGCCGCTATAGTTACGTGCATAGCCATTGGTGGGAAGCGTGTGATTGGTTCCGCTGGCATAATCGCCTGCACTCTCGCAACTGTAATTTCCAAGAAAAACAGATCCTGCATTTGAAATTAACGGAATCAGTTCCTTCGTGTTTTTCACAGCCAGGATCAGGTGTTCGGGAGAGTATAGATTACTGAATTCAACACATTTTTTCAACGATTTCAACACAAAAGCACGACTGCTTTTCAACGCTTTTTCAACAATTACTTTACGCGGTAAGAGTTTTACCTGTTTTTTCAGTTCAGTTAATGTATTGGCAATTATTTTTTCATCGTTTGATAACAATATCACCTGACTGTCTTCCCCGTGTTCTGCCTGTGATAACAAATCAGCAGCAACAAAAGCAGGGCAGGAGGTTTTATCCGCAATAACAAGAACTTCACTCGGACCGGCGGGCATATCGATTGCCACACCAAAATTCCGGGCCACCTGCTTGGCGGCTGTTACGTACTGGTTTCCCGGACCAAAAATCTTATCTGCCTTAGGAACAGTTTGCGTACCGAATGCCATGGCGCCAATGGCCTGAATACCGCCAACACTGTAAATAGAAGTGATTCCTACCAGATCGGCCGTATATAAAATAGCAGGATTTATTTCTCCTTTTTTACCGGGAGGTGTACACAGTACTATTTCTTTGCAACCCGCCAGTTTTGCAGGAATCCCTAACATCAGAACTGTTGAAAACAAAGGAGCGGTACCGCCGGGAATATAAATACCCACGGTTTCAATCGCCCTGCTTTCGCGCCAGCAGCTTACTCCTTTTGTTGTTTCAACAACTTTCGATATTTCTTTTTGCGAAGCGTGGAATTTCTCAATGTTTGATTTTGCCAGCTGAATGGCGGCTTTCAGTTCCTTCGAAATTTTTGCAGAAGCCTGGTTAATTGTTCTTTTGTTCACCTGCAAAGATTTCAGATTAGCTTTATCAAAAGCTTTGGTATATTTCTTTACCGCTTTATCGCCATTCTTTTTAACATCATCAAATACTCCGTTTACAATACCATAAAGAGTATCTAACTTAATTACCGGTCGCTGAATCAGTTTTAACCAGTCCTTTCTGTCAGGATTTATAATTGTTTTCATGTGTTTATTTTTTACTTTTTACTAAATCGGTCACATTAAATCGCATTAAGAGAAAATAATCATTCCGATAGCTATCGGAACGTTTGGTGTAAAAAATGATTATTTTTTTAATGCTTATTTCATATCTGTAAAATTTAAAATCACAACACCATTTTCTCGATTGGAACAACCAGTATTCCCTGCGCTCCCAATGCTTTTAACCGGTCGATGATATCCCAGAATTCATCTTCTTTTACTACAGAATGTAAACTGCTCCATCCCTCTTCGGCCAAAGGTAAAATGGTGGGTGATTTCATTCCCGGCAAAATTCCGGTAATTTGTTTTATGGCTGAATTGGGTGCATTCAGAAGAATATATTTGTTCTCCGATGAATTTTTAACGGCCCTGATTCTGAACAAAAGTTTATCGAGGATCTGTTGTTTTTTAATGTCCAGGTTTTTGTTTGAAATCAATACTGCTTCGCAATTTGTTACTACTTCCACCTCTTTAAGTCCGTTCATCAAAAGCGTACTGCCTGTACTTATTATATCAAATATTGCGTTTGCCAGTCCAATGCCGGGTGCAATTTCCACGCTTCCGCCAATTTCCTCAATTTCAGCATGGATATTCTTCTCATCAAAGAATTTTTTCAAAATTTTCGGATAGCTGGTGGCTACTTTTAGATTGTTAAAATAGGAAAGACCGCCATAATTTTCATCTTTTGGAATAGCCAGAGAGAGTTTACAGTTAGCAAAACCCAGTTTCTCAACAATTTTTACATTTTTTTCTTTTTCCCATACTTCATTCTCTCCCAAAATGCCGATATCAGAAACACCTTGCTCCACATATTGAGGAATATCGTCATCGCGTAAAAACAGAATTTCAATAGGAAAATTTTTCGCTTCCGACTTTAATTTCCGGTCGCCATTTGAAATTTTAATACCACATTCTTTAAGAAGCTCAATAGATTTCCCGCTTAATCTTCCGCTCTTTTGAATTGCCATTTTCAGTTTACTCATTTTTTTCTTTTTTGTGTCTGAGTAAGCTATGGGAGATTTGGAAAACAAAAAACCCGCCTGTTTACTCAGACGGGTTTCGAAATATTTTTACATTACATATATCATTCCTACCTCGCCTGACAGCCAGTATGAGAATGATGATGATGTAACTGAATTTTGTTCATTTCTTTTAAATCCTGGGCAAATGTATACAGGAATATTAATTCTGCAAAATAAATTTCAGGTAAACATCTTTTTTACTATAAAGTACCATACTTATAGTTAGTTTAGAAACTGTTTTGAATTTTAAAAAAGCGATTCGTAATTAATGTCATTTCTGCCTTTGTAAAAGGGTCATTCTTCGAGATCCTCAGAATGACCTTTTTACAACATTCAATAAATGTTTAATTATTCAAATTCAAAACAGTTTCTTAATATATATTTATTTTTCTCACAATTTCATTTTCTTCAAAACATAGCTTTACAAAATATTCGCCTTTTGCGTATTGGCTAAGATTAATCTGAAATTGACCGGAATCTGTATTTGATTTCGTGAGAACTATTTGCCCAACACTGTTCAATACTTCAATTTTATTTAATTTACCTGCATCTTTTCCAATATTTACAATAAAACTTCCATGTGAAGGGACAGGATATATTTTAATATTATCAGAGCTAATGAAATTAGTCAAATTAGAAGTATTGTCAAGAGGTTGATATCTTAATACTGGTTGCTCCGGATTGCCGTCGGTTGATGAAATTCCATAAATTACAACAGGCTGAAGAATTGTATCTACAAACCAATAGTAATAATCATCGGTAAAAACATTATCGGTAATTGCCATTCCTATCATATAAGCTTTCATATGAAAACTTTCAACAACATGAAGCCTCAAAGCGTTATTAAAAGTTATAGTTGGTGTTATTAATTGACCTTGCATATCAGCATTAATTGTGATTGTTCCATTTTCAATTGTTACAGAATCCTCACCCACATTAAATGGTGCAAATCTGCCATGATAACTAGATGTAAAATTTCCCCCGGCAGTTATTGGAAAATGAAATTCAGTTCCTTTGGTTCCATCCTTATATATTCCATGGGTACTTGGATTTATGTAGAATCCTATCCTGTTTATATTATTTGATGTATTCTCATAATAAAAATAACCAGCCGCATCACTCTGGCGTCTCGCAATATTAGCTGTTGGAAATGAATCGATACCATCACTTGATTGAAGTGTTGAAGGATTTACATAAACAAAGTCAACTGTCGATCCTGTATTCATCAAAGAAGAAAAATTCCATACCTTTGAGGTAACAGGACCAGTCCCATTTGCATCAAATCCGAAAGTATTTGCATCAACATAATGAATACTATCACCAGCTACTGGCATTTGATGCGTTGGTGAAATTGTAACAAGCTGCGCTTTTGTAATAAAAGCAGCAAATAAAACTGCAACAGATGAAAAAATAATAGATTTCATTATTATTTATTTAATTAGTTAATAAACAAAATTAATTTAGAAAGCTTTGATTAAATATTATTTCCTGTTCGGATTTCGATAATGATACTATTTTATGTATTTGATTTTTGCAGAATTACATTATCAGCTTTCAATTTGCTTTGATTTCTAAAATCTGAAGGTTTTTTTCCGGTAAATTTCTGAAAAGAATTGTTAAAAGTTGATTTGGAAATATAACCTACAGTTTGTGCAATTCCCTCTATAGAATAATTGTTATAGTTTGGGTCAATAAGTAATTGTTGAGCTTCCTTTATTCTGTATTCGTTTACAAAATTTCTAAAATTTTTCTTTAAAATATTATTTATTGAAAATGAAATATAGGATTTGTTTGTCTTAAGATCGCTTGCAATATCATAAATGGATAATTTATTATTTAAAAATACTTTTTTTGTTTCCATTAATATTATAACCTCTGAAACGATTCTTTTTTGTTCTTCTTCAGAGATAGCAAAATGAAGAGAATTAATTTCCGTATTTTCTTCCTTATTCCCAGTTTCAGCAACTACCTCATCCTTTGTTACAATGCTTGCATGACTATTACTCTGACCCGAAGACCTTATATTACCAATATAGATATCAGTCTGTTTCATTCCGAAATAACCAAGGAAGTTTATTAAAAATAAAAGTATCAAATAATAAATTATAATAAAGATCGCCGGTAATGGAAAGTAAAGAGAATAAACCACAATAAACATTTCCAGTATAACATTCACTATAATTATTGAAATAAATATTTTTAACCAATTTAGCGAGACATTATGTTCATATGAAAAATAGTTTTTTATTTTACCGGAATGTTTCTTTAACATAATTATCATCAAAGTCACATAAGAAACAAGCTGAATGTAATACGTTGCCAATGTTCCATAGTCAACTAATATATTTATGTTTAATATTACGCTTTCATTTGTAATGGATCTGATTCCCTTTGTAATAAATAACAGTTTCAGATCATCGGACAATAACGTGTAGAATACCAGATTAAATGCCAGAATTAATATGGACGGAATGAAATGAATTATAGTTTTCCTGGAAACAATATAATTTGGTTTGGTTAACGATTTTACATATATATAGTAAAACGGATTTATTGCCAGAAAAAGAGGCATTACCAGATAGTTTGAATAAATAGCTATTTTAAATAACCCGATATTTACAAATATTGATGATGTGAGAAATAATGCTAGAAAAAGCATTAAAATCCCTAATATTTTATTCGATTTCGAACTAATGTTTTTAAAAACAAGCAATTGAAAACTAAAAAGCAGGCTTTCGGCAATTGCTATAGAATGTAGCAGAATATTAATATTTTTATTCATTTCTCCTGATAATTTCTTGCCTTAAATGTATTGTTATCATAGCTTTGTGGCGATTCCATTTAACTAAGTCTATTTATTGACAATATAAATAATTTATTATTATTCAATTATTTAAAAAAACACGCTATATATTAACCACATAGCAGTAATGATTGTTATTATTTAGGCTGATATTCATAATACTTCAACAAGTACATCATTCTCGATTGTTAATTCATTATTACATAAAAAAGGTGTAAACCGGTTCCAGATATCATGAAGCAAATGATCAACGTTTTTAATCTTTGAAATATTTCTGATCCTGCAGGCATTTCCCTGGCTTATTCCCTGAAAATTAACATTTTTCCATAAAGTAGAAGATACATGAATCAGGTCAGGAATGGGTGTAAATGCAATTATCTGAACATGCCTGCCATATTTAAAATAAGTTTTTACTTCATCCGCAACCATGTTATTGTCAATGGGCGTAACCAGATGTGTAAATACATTTTGATGGTTAATTTTCTGGTATATCAAAATTACCTCCCCGGCCTTTGGAGAAGCACAATTATATTTATGCCTGTCGGGAAAGTGCAACACAAAACTACCGGCAGGACAGTTCATATATGTCTGCCCTTCTGAAGAATCAGTCACATTTTTAATCCAGATAATATCAAATGGAGAAAAAATACTTTTCATTTATTAATATAATTAGTTAAATGCCATTGATTTAAAAGAAATTTAAATATGTTTATTATCATTTTTTCAACTAAACCAAATACAAAATTATGTATTACTATTTGTAATAATATTTACAAATGTTGATGAAATACTTTACAAGCTCTTCAGGTTTTTTAATGAAAAATATGTATAAAGGTGGCGATGTTACGAATATTATGGCACTTAGTGCAAGTACCCATAAATCACTACATTTTATAATTTTAACCCCAATTTATTTAATACTGATAATAAGATTAGTATTGATATCTGTCCTTATTTAAACTCAAGAAATATTTTACGGAATCTGTCTCAAACCTTTCATATATGTTTCGAATTCGTTTAAAATTACTTAGAAACTGTTTCGAATTCTTGTTCTGACTTGGTTAATGTCCTACGGACAACATATCATTAGCTTTATTTTTATTGTCGATATTTATTTTATTCTTATTTCAAATGAACTACTTCGCAGCAGAGCTGACGAGGTAATTCATTGCGCTACCAATTATTTTTTCTGTAATATCTGAATATTTATACTCCCCTTTAATCATAGGTCATCACATAAATCATTTTAAAATCAACGGTTCAGACATTTTTTATAATTTCACAAACCTCTCGCTGCTATTAACATTACTCCCAATAACCTTTACACTATATACCCCTTGCTCAAATCCGCTAACATCAATTACTGCTTCATTTTGTTTTGTAGTAATTTGCTTCATCTGCTTCCCCTGCATATCATTTATTGTTATGGTTACAGGTTCGGTTAAGGGTGTTCTGAATTTTACATGTAATTCTGTTGTGGCAGGATTTGGAAATATCTCAACTTTTTTCGGATACCATGTTTCCTGTATATTTCCTGTTCCGCAGTTTTTTACAAATATCTGTATCGTATCGGTGTTATACCATCCCCACGGGTCTTTTACTTTTACTATTACCTGTTGCAGATCGGTATCGTGAGGTACGTAAGGCACAAGGGTGTCTATCCATAAGGGTAAGGTGTAAGGGTAATAAACACTGTCCAGTGCAAGGGCTGTATTTGCATATACAAAGTAAGGCGCGCTTCTACCTTTAAACCTAACCTGTAACCAGGCGGTATCGTTTTTACAGGTGGTATCGGGAGCGTTTAATATTTCGCAAACCAATGCTGTATCATTGCAGCTTTGTAAACCATCGCAACCTAAACTATCTGTTTTTACAAGCCAGGCTTCCTGATTTGGACCCATGTTGGTTGTATCTATAGCCGAGCCGCAAAAGGCAAATCCTTTATCGCTTGTTTCTATTATATCCCAGGCTCTATACCGCACATATTGCGAAGTATCGCCTCGCAAATAATTTCGAGACCAGAGAATATTTCCATCATTATTAAATTTTGTAACCTGGGAATAAATACTAATGTCTTGAATTACTGGCGATCTTTGCGTTAGAACAACCTGATTACCATCATAAGTTGAAACCATTTTTGACACAGTAACATTTTGTATTGTTTCACCAATATTTTTAACCCAAATTGTATTAAATTGTCTATCAATCTTTGCTATACACGAAGCGAAATAATAATGTCCTATCCCAAAATCATATTGGTATAAGATTCCCGACAGAAAATAACAACTATCTGACGACAAGGAAATGGTCTTTAATCCATCTTCATTCCAATGTGGAACACCATACATATACTGCCCTAAAACCTGACCTGTAGTATCTGTATTCACAAGGTACCAGACTTGCTGATTCCCATTATACAATGTTAATCCACCTAATAACAAATTATTATCAAAACCGGCTTTAATTATATTTCCGGCATCTCCATTAACTGTTCCAATACTCTTTGTTGTAATCGTATTAAAATTTGTATCCGTTTTCCAAAAAACAACATTTTGCTGAGGCAAACTGTCACCAATATCATTATACCATGTTGGCCCTGTAAAATAATAGCTTTTATTTATCCTGCAATTACCAAGAAAGCGGGAATATTTATAAGGGTATAACGAATCATTATACATTACTAGGTTTGTATCGAGATACAACATATATTGCCTTTTAATACTCATTACACTTCGTTGAAATTGTGTTAATAGCAATAGCTTACTGTTATTAAGAAAAATAAAATTCTCAACATTATAACTGCCTGTATCAACTCCAAACAATGCAGTATCAATAATATTTCCCAAGTTGTCTGATTTAGTAATAAATATTTTCTCATTAGGAACATTTCTGTGTACGCCATTAGTATAAAACCTGTTGTTAAACTCATTAACATGCAAAAAAATAGGGTAGGCAGTACTTCCGTAATCATACGTTTTAAAGAACCGGGTGGACTGTGACAGCCCACCCAGGTTAATTATAAGAATTAATAATATTGAAAAAATTATTCTCATTTTTTTATGTTCAGCTCTTTACTGCATTCTTTTTCACCAGAAACATACAAAGTTAAAATATAGTTGCCTGAAATGCAAAGAAGTCTGAATCACTGATTAATATTGATTTTTATGAGTACTTTGATTTTTACTCCCTGTTATATTATTTGGGTTGCTGACTTTTTTGCTTAAACTTTTTATTTATAATTCTTTTAAATTCGAGGCTTTTGGCTCCAAAGTTTATTAATAAACCTATCTCCAGATCGTAAGCTTCCAGATAATTAATAGCCTGGGCAAGTTGTACATTTTCAAGTTGTGTTATTGCTTTTAACTCTACTGAAATTACATCTTCCACAAGAAAATCAACTCTGCGTGTTCCTATTTGTTGCTCTTTATAGAAAACCGGCATCTCTTTTTCTCTTTCATACGACAGTTTCTGTATTTCAAATTCAATTGCTAATGCTCTTTGATAAATGACTTCCTGAAACCCGTTACCCAACAATTTATGTACTTCTAATGCGCTACCAATTATTTTTTCTGTAATATCTGAATATTTATACTCCCCTTTAATCATAGGTCATCACATAAATCATTTTAAAATCAACGGTTCAGACATTTTTTTATAATTTCACAAACCTCTCGCTCGCATTTATATTATTCCCTATTACCCTTATACCATATACCCCTTGTTCTAAATCACTAATGCCAATAACAGTTTCGTTATTCTTAGTTGTAATTTGTTTTACGGCCTTCCCCTGCATATCATTTATTGTTATTGTTGCAGGTTCGGTTAAGGGTGTTCTTAATTTTACATGTAATTCTGTGGTTGCAGGATTTGGAAATATCTCAACTTTTTTCGGATACCATGTTTCCTGTATATTTCCTGTTCCGCAGTTTTTTACAAATATCTGTACCGTATCGGTGTTATACCAGCCCCACGGGTCTTTTACTTTTACTATTACCTGTTGCAGATCGGTATCGTGAGGTACGTAAGGCACAAGGGTGTCTATCCATAAGGGTAAGGTGTAAGGGTAATACACACTGTCCAGTGCAAGGGTTGTGTTTGCAAAAACATAATATGGCGCGCTTCTTCCTTTAAACCTTACCTGTAACCAGGCGGTATCGTTTTTACAGGTGGTATCGGGAGCGTTTAATATTTCGCAAACCAATGCAGTATCATTGCAGCTTTGTAAACCATCACAGCCTAAACTATCTGTTTTTACAAGCCAGGCTTCCTGGTTTGGCCCCATGTTGGTTGTATCTATAGCCGAGCCGCAAAAGGCAAAACCTTTATCGCCGGTTTCTATTATATCCCATGCTCGATATCGTACATATTGTGTGGTATCGCCTCGCAAATAATTTCGTGACCAGAGAATATTCCCATCATTATTAAATTTTGTAACCTGGGAATAAAAATGAGATGGTGTTAAGTCAGGTACTCTTTGTGTAAGTATAACTTGATTATTATCAGATGTGGCTACCATTTTTGCAACCAAAACCCCAAGCATTTCTCTTCCTATCTTTTTTGTCCACAATGTATTAAATTGTCTGTCTAATTTAACTACAGATGAAGCCCAGTAATAATGACCTATACCGAAATCATATTGATAAAAAATTCCTGATAAAAAATAACAACTATCAGAAGATAATGAAATTGTTTTAATGCCATCATTATCAGACTGGTCTATTGTTCCATAAAAATACTGCCCAAAAACCTGACCTGTGGTATCAGTATTTACCAAGTACCATTTTTGATGACTACCGTCTGGTAAGGAAAGTCCACCCAACAATAAATTATTATCAAAACCAACTGTAATTGTCCAAGCTAAGTCCGGGTTTACTGTTCCAATACTCTTTGTTGAAATTGTATCGAAATTTGTATTGGTTTTCCAGAATCTTATATTTGGTTGAGGTAAGCTATCTCCATAATCATCATACCAGGTTGGGCCTGTAAAGTAATATCTGTTATTTATCCTGCAATTACCAAAAAATTGTGAATTATATAATGAATAAAGTGAATCATTATACTTAGCTAAATTCGTATCAACATATAACATATATTGCCTGTATATACCAGACAAATCTATTTGCTGGGTTAATACTAATAAATCAGAATCCGGAAGTATTATAAAATTTTCAATACTGATACCGCTTGAATCTTTTCCAAAATGAGCTGTGTCTATAACTGTTCCGGTATTACTTGTTTTTAAAAGAACTAATTTATTGCTATTAATGTCACTTATTCCTCCATTTACATATATACTTTTATTTATTTCAATTAACATGTTTAAAACCGGATATGAAGTACTTCCCCAGTCATATGTTCTGAAAAACTGAGTGGACTGGCATAGTCCACTCAGTTTAATAATAAAAATAAATAATATTAAAAAAACTATTCTCACTTTTTAATATTCAGTTCTTTAGTACAAAAGTTATTTCCATTAACAAGCAAAGTTAATATATAATTGCCTGTAATGCAAGTATTACAGTTTATCCTTAATTCGCCTTTGGTATTGGCAAGTTTGTAAGTGTTTACCTGTTTGCCATCGGAGGATGTTAATTTAATTTCTGCTGTTCCTTCTTCATCGTTCAGATCATATTTTATCAGCATATTTCCATCGGAAGGGTTGGGATAAACTACAAGATTATTGCATGTTGCCGGTTCGTTGCTCTCTGTTTTTACAGGCATTTTCATGCTTTTTGCAGCGGAACCTCCGGGCAGCCAGGCTATATATTCCTGCGGTATCCCTGCTATTTCGAGCAGGGCTTTGGCATCGCCCTGGGCAACATGAAATTCGGAATTTGCTATGCTTTGGAGGTATGCCTGGTTGGCAAGAATTAACGAATCGCCTGCGCTGTCGGGCATCTGAATGGCTTCAATCATTATTTCCGAAACATTGGCAAAGTCAATATACTCGTTTTGTTTTTCAGTACCCAGGTCGTAAGTCAAACTGTTTATTACAGGCAGTTCGTTTAAGGCATTCGAGTAATCCGATTTTTTGTTAAAAAGGCTGTAACGGATAACCCTGTCTTTTAGAACAGAAGAGTTGGCAAGGTAATTAATCAGGCTGTCGGTTTCAAAGCCCAGGCTGTCGGATGCGCATTTCACGGCCATATTGTCAACCTCCATCTGCCGGCGGGTTCCCAGCCAGGTTATATAGTTTTCGAGTGTAACCCTTGCGTTATTCGAATTGGTTTGCGCTGCCCACATCTGGTTTTTAAAATTCTGGTTTACATTCATCTGATCAATGTATTGGCGGACACGATAGGGCAAAGGAGAATTAGCGAGAACAACTGCTTTTTTCTGTGCCGGTTTATTTATGGGATGTGTCATGAATGCAATCAATACAGTATCGGAAAGGTAAGGCGATGATGCCATTAACTGGTTATAAAACGCAGTAAAGTTATTGGGTGCAAGTATGGCAACAGATGACAGAAATTGTCCGGTATTACCATTATCAATCAGCGATTGTAACACGTTTTCCTGGTACTGTTTTAAACCTGCAATGGAATCGGTTGTGTTAAATGATTTTGCAAAATTAATGGTTGGATATGGTGGTTGGTCTAAGCATTGAGTATTGGTATATGTTCCCATGTTAAAGAATGTCCCATCAGTATGAGGATTAGTTGTCCCCATAAAATTTGTAAGGCAGGAAGTAATATTGGTTAAATCACCAAATCCATTTGTGCAATACCAGTAATCATGGATAATTGGGGTTTCGTTATATAACCTCAGGCTTGAACCAGGGCACGAAGGAGTTAAATTTGAAATATCTGAAATATTCCAGGTGGAATTAATAACTGAATTATACCAACTTTGAGTCTGCGCAATGGTAGGGTTGCTGCCTGTAGCATTGGTCAAAATAAAGTCGCCACCGGGATAACCAAAATAATCCGGCCATGTAGTGGTTCCCCAGTTTTGGAAGTTGTTGCAGTTATAAGTAATATTATTGTCGCCCACACTTGCTGCCCCTGCTTTCATATTGTCAAAGGTATTTTTCCATACAACATTGCTGCTGTTGGTGGTATTGGTAATTATTCCAACCATACCGTTTCTGAATGTATTGGTATAAATATCAAAGGCAGGAGTATTTAAAAAGGCCACACCCCAGTTAAGGGTGCCTGCATTGTTGAGTACATAACCGTTGTTACCAACTTCAAAAGTGTTGTTGTTAATTTTGGCCAATGAATTTGCGCCTGTTATAAAAACACCCCGGTTGTTTCCTGTAAAATTACACTGGGCAAAAACTTTGGTCGGATAATTGGAATAAATACCGTAATGCAACTGGTTAAACAAAGAACCCGAAACCTCCAGGCTTGTGAATGCTGACATTATTCCAAACCCTCTTTCGCTGTTTAAACCATAAGGTGTTGTGTTTGAAAATTCACTGCTCTTTATTGCAAGGGTGTGTAATGTGTTATTATTTGCCAGTATATGATATTCGGGATAGTTAAATGGGGCAGGCATTGAAAAATAATATAAATTATCAGTCGTAAAATAACTATCCATAATGGTATGCGATAGTGTAGTTTTATTTAAATAAATATCAATCCAGTTATTTACAAACCTGCTTTGGGTTGTACTTCTTACTTCGGTACATCCTTTGGCATAGATACCTACTTTTGCATTTTCAATCCTGGAATCGTCTGAAACAGAAATTAAAACAGGAAGCGAAGAAGCACATCCTCCATTGTTTGCCCTGATTCCATTCCACATTCCACAGGCAAGGCTGCATGTTGTCAATACTGATCCCCCTGTAATATTAAGTGTACAACCCGGGGCTACAGAAATAAACTTATCAGGATTAAATGTAAAATATGCTCCATAAAAATTCACTGTAGTATTATTTCCATTAATGTAAATATTACCTCCTATATTGCTGATTCCGCCAAAAATATTTATAACAATATTGTTTCCCTGGATGGTTATATCCCCGCCAATATCAAGATTTTGATTGGTTAAGGTCAATGAATTAGTAATCAGCTGACTATTGTTATTTGCATTACAGGTTGTTCCTGAAAGATAATTTACATCAATATTGGACAACGTGGAAGAACAACCCTGGACATCGGTAACCGTTACAGAAAATGTGCCTTCACAAAGGTTAACAGCCGGATTTGTTGTTTGTGCCGGGGCAGGGTTATTCCACAAATAACTATAAGGAGAAGTACCGCCGGAAACGGTTAAGGTGGCTGTTCCATCACATAAACACGGATCAGCTTCTGTAGTCGTGGCAGAAATAACAATGGGCAGGTATGTGTTGATAATTGTGGCTGTAGCGGTTGCCGAACAATTGTAGGTATCGAAAACAGTAACCGAATATGTTCCGCCTTGCAAGCTGTTTAGTGAAGAACTTCCCTGACCATTTGACCAGTTATAAGTATAACCCGGTATACCGGGAGTGCCGCCGGTTACATTAGTTATTACCGAACCGTTACCTGTTGTACCCGGGCAATTGGAGTTGTCGGTTAAATTAAGAATAACAGAAATGGCGGGTGGTTCAGAAACAATTATATTCGATAAAACAACAGTACAGTTATTCGCATCTGTAATTGTAACTGAATAATTACCTGCATATGTAAAAATCGGATTTGTTGCAGACCCATCAGACCATAAATAAGAATAACCGGACGCACCTCCGGAAACATCTAAAGAAATTGTACCGTTATCTTCACCATTGCATTGAGCATCAGAAGTTATAGCATTTGCAGAAATCTGAGGTGGATTATTAATAATAATGTCAGCATATTGGGTGCAATTATTGGCATCGGTAACAGTAACTTCATAATGGCCGGCAGTTACGCCACTTATACTTTGAGTATTCTGTCCTCCACCCCATAAATATGAATAAGTGGGAGTGCCACCAGAAACATTTGTTGTAAGTACTCCGTTATTTCCGCCAAAACAAGAAATGTCTTGTAATTGATCAATTGATACAATTAATGCAGTCGGCTGGGTTATTGTAACAGAAGTAACAGCAGTACAGCCATTAGCATCTGTAATCGTAACCGAATAATTTCCTGCGGCTAATCCAGTAACAGTCGAGCTCGTACTAAAGAAGGTATTGCTTCCGTTCGACCATACAAAATTATACCCGTATAAATTAAATGGAGGGCCAATACTGGCCGGCGTTCCTCCATAAGCAGTAACTGTTGCAGAACCATTAGAATTACCATAACAAGTATTAACTTGGCTTGTTGTAGTTGTAATAACAGGTGGGCTGTTAATATTAAATGTGATAGAAGTTGAACAATAAGGGTCACTTTGCATATATATAAATACAGTATGACTTCCTGTACTTAGCCCGCTTATTGTATATGGAAATGATACACCGAATGCATTATTAATTCCCCAATATAGTTCATAAAGTCCATTATTACCGCCAGAAACATTTATTATGGCGGTACCATCTGTACCATTAAAACAATGAGCATTAGATGTTGATACAGATGCTATTAAATTATAAACAGTAATTGTTGTTGAAGCCGTTTCGCTACAACCGTTTGCATCATATACAGTAACTGTATATGTTGTTGTGGCTGTTGGATTTTCATATATTGATTGAGTTGTAGAATTGCTGGTGTTATTCCAAATAAATGTAGGAGGACCTGTCAGGCCACTAGTCGAAGCACTAATACTTACAAGATCACCTGAACATAATGGATTATAACTTGGAATTACCTGAACGGTATAATTTGTAGGACTGATAACAACACTTGTAGATGATGTACACCCATTCACATCTGTAACTGTAACCAAATAGTTACCTTCTGATAAATTACTTGCATTTTGTGTGTTTTGACCATTTGACCAATTGTATGTATAACCAGGTGTTCCTCCTGAAGCAGTCGCTGTAGCAGTTGCACTATTTCCTCCTTCGCATATAAAGTTTGTTTGTGTAGCTGAAATAGTTATGGCTGGTGGTTGAGTAATCGTTACTGTTGTTGTTGTTGGACACCCACCATCTAAATAAACAGTTACTGTGTAGCTTCCAGCACATAGGCCGGATATTGTTGATGCATTCATTCCATTACTCCAAATGTAAGTGTAATTTACTCCCGGTATAATAGGTGAGACACTTACTGATGCACTACCATCACACGAACCATAACAACTAGAATTTGTTGTAGTTGTATTTAAAATTGGAGCATCAAGCTTTTCTTTAAATGAAAGTTCATCAATTAATAAATCAAAACCCAGATCATTATACCAATTAGTTGGATACATTGAAATATTCACATTTGTAACACCACTTGGGGCAATCCATTCAAAACAAATAGGATACCATAATAATGGATCGTCATCTTTAGGAATTGAAATTGAAGGAGAATCATCGGTTCCTATTCTAATTTTAAATATTGCATCCACACCTATTAAACCAAATGGATTTGGATTTTTAAACCAACCCTTAAAAACATAAGTTTTGCCTGGATTAACATTTATGTTTTGTCTCCAAAAAAATGCACCTGGTCCATCGCCACCCATATCTACAGTATAGAATCTACCAGTACCTACAGGATGTTGACCATGCCAATCCCCATGAACTTGAGTATTCGCATCTGTTGCTATTGTACATCTACCTGGAAATATGTTTGGAACTATCGGTTGTACATAAATTAAACTAGTAGAAATTAAAAAAAATGGAGGATTGAATGTGCTTCCAAGCAAATCAAATTGACTATTTAGAATTTGATTTGGTCCTAAACAATCGTATTGACAGTCATTAAACTCCATTATATAATCTTTGGTTTTAAGTAGCACTTTTAATTGTAATTGAGTATTAGTTTGAGCAATTACTCTTATATAAAAATCATTTGTAAAGAGACTTGTTAAATCAAATAATAAAGAATCACTTTTACTGAAAAGCTCACTTAAATTTCCACAATTTCCATTATAAATTGTAACATTTGAGATACTTCCAGCTATAGAAGGAATAAAACTTATTAATGTCCTTCCGGTATCAATTGTTAATTTAATCCAAAGTTCATTTCCGGTTAAAGAATAATTAAATATAGTGTCTGAGGTATCTGAAATACTTATTATCGCTGTTTCACATGAAGTTCCTGATAATATTGGTTTTTGAAAAGCAAAAGATAAAACAGAAGTATTATTATATAAATCAGTAGCAGTAGCTACCACCATTGAATCGGTTGTCTGTAATGAAACATTCCAATTTCCAACGGAATCAGTCTGAACATTTCCCAAATACACATTTGCATTTTCATTTCCGGTACTACCGAAAATTTCAATAATATCATTTGGGTCTGATATGCCTGAAACAGATGTTCCGTTGTAAGAATTAATCACAGGTGCCAGTTTATCATAGTTCCCGCTTACCGAGGGAAAGGTGGCCGGGGCAAGGTAGATGGCTTTATTGTTGTTATAAATCTGATTTCCTGAAATTCTGTTTGAATAACAATCCTGGCCGACCAGTA
>JBBIRU010000062.1:0-25870 GCA_037441645.1 Bacteroidota bacterium | reverse complement strand
AATTGGTTGTTAATCATAAAGATAGTAATTATATTTCAATCAATCAACTGAATATCACTTTGTTATTAACATCGTTTTAAACTTTTTAGTTTATTTATTAAAATTCAAAACAGTTTCTTAATTATGCATCTTTTTTATCAGACCGGTATAACAGGGAATAGCATTTGCCTCGAAGAAAACGAATCGAAACACTGTATCCGTGTGTTACGCCTGAAACGGAACGACAAAGTCTGGGTAACTGATGGTGCGGGAACGATGTACAAAACATTTATTTCTGACGATAACTCCAAAGCATGTGTTTTATCGATTGAAGAGATCATTAATAATTATGGTTCCCGTCCATATAATCTGCATATTGCCATTTCCCCGCTCCAGCACCCTGACAGGTTGGAGTGGTTCCTGGAAAAGGCCACTGAATCAGGAATTGATGAGATCACCCCGCTTTTATGTGAGCATACAGAAAAAAAGCATATTAATACTGAACGGGTGCAAAAAATTCTTATATCGGCCATGAAACAAAGCCTGAAAGCCAATATACCGGTTCTAAATCCTTTGGTAAAATTTTCAGATTTTGTAATGAAAGAACATCATGGATTAAAAGGAATCGCACATTGTAATAACAATTTTACTCATATCAACGAATGGTACAAACCAAATTCCGATTGCACAATTTTAATCGGACCGGAAGGTGATTTTTCTGATTCAGAAATTGAAATAGCATTACAAAAGGGATACACAGGAATCAGTCTCGGAAAAAGCCGCCTAAGAACCGAAACAGCGGCGTTAACTGCTTGTATTGCAGTGAACCTTAAGAATAAATTATAAAATATCAAACATACCAAGCCTGTATTACTTTGGGATTTGGATTTTGAAATTTGGGTTTTGATTCTTCAAATAAATTTTCTCAGCTACATTCATTCCATCCATTGCCGAGGATACAATTCCCCCTGCATAACCGGCTCCTTCGCCGCAGGGAAATAAACCTTTCACTGCAATATGTTCTAGAGATTCTTTATCACGTGGTATCCGGACAGGAGACGAAGTTCTTGACTCCACGCCTACCATTACGGCATCATTGGTTAAAAATCCTTTCATCCGCCGACCGAATAAAACCAAGGCATCAGAAATTCTTTTTTTCATAAATCCCGGCATCCACATGTGCATCTCAGAGGAAGAAACGCCAGGAATATAAGAGGTTTTGGGTAATTCTTTCGATGCCTTGTTTTGTGTAAAATCAAGTAAACACTGTGCAGGCGCAATCAATCCTCCGCCCCCGTTTTCAAAAGCCTGCTTTTCGAACCATTGCTGAAATTCAAGGCCAGCCAGGACGCCATACTTTTTCCACCCGCTTAAATCTTCTTCCCTGATTTCTGTAACAAAGCCTGAATTGGCAAAAGGGGAATTTCTTCCGGATGACGACATCCCGTTAACAACAATCTCACCTTCAGAAGTAGATGCCGGAACTATAAAACCACCGGGACACATGCAGAACGAATACACTCCCCTCCCGTTTACCTGCTGAACCAGATTATATGAAGCTGCCGGCAACAACTCACCCCGTGATTTACCATGATATTGAATTTTATCAATAACATCCTGCGAATGCTCAATGCGGACTCCCATGGCAAAACCTTTAGGTTCGAGAGCAATATTTTTATCACTTAACATCTTATACACATCTCTTGCGGAATGGCCTGTTGCCAAAATAATATTTTCTGAAGACATCTTTTCACCTGAAAAAAGCAATATCTCTTCTGCTTTGCCATTCTTAACAATGATCTCAGAAATTCCTGCATTAAAATAAATCTCACCCCCGGCTTCGATTATGGATTTTCTTATTTTTTCAATAATACCGGGCAGTTTGTCCGTTCCAATGTGAGGATGAGCTTCATATAAAACATCTTCGTTTGCACCGTGCAAATAAAGTAATTCCAGAATCCTGTTAATATTTCCTCTTTTTGAAGAGCGGGTATAGAGTTTGCCATCAGAAAAAGCGCCTGCACCACCCTCTCCAAAACAATAGTTAGAATCCGGATTTACCTGATGACTTTTAATAAGCGTTGCTATATCCTTTTTTCGTTCATGAACGTCTTTACCTCTTTCAAAAATCACGGGCTTTAATCCCAATTCAATTAAGCGGAGAGCTGCAAACAAACCGGCAGGACCTGCTCCTATTACATGAACAACAGGTGCATGTTGAACATTTTTCGGAATAAACTCAATCTTGTCAGGTTGATATCCCGGTTCATCTATAACAACAGAAAATTTTAACAGAACTTTAATATCCGGTTTCCTGGCATCGATGGAACGTTTAATTAAACGGACAAATGAAATTTCTGAAGAATCTATTTTAAGTGTATGTGAAATAAAATCATTGAACCTTTCCGGTTTTGATGCATCAGCCGGCGATAAAACGAGTTCTACCTGTTGTATCATTAACGAGCCCTGTGTTTACCAAATTTAAAAATACGGATATCGCTGCCTTCAAAAAGAAATGAAAACATAATCATTTTACTGTTCATCCGTTCAATAGCCTTTGAAAACTCCGTAGGATCTTTCTTTAGAACATTGTTAATTCCAACAACGTACTTGATTTCGAGGGCAAACTTGAAATATTCCAGGAAGAAATCAGTACCAAAACCTACTTCATAGTACCATCCGGTTCTTGTTAACCGGATTTTGGGTTTTTCTTCGTCTTTCACTTTTTTCTGAGCAGCCAGGTCTATTTTAAAACTGCCTCCTCCTATCAGGTATGGCCTGAAATTGCTCATTCTTCTTGCTTTATACTCTAACAGCAAAGGAACATCCAGGTAAGTGGATTCGAGTTTCATTATGTGAGTGTAGAAAACCGAATCTACCGGATCGTAAACCCAGTATTCCAGGTTTCTCTGGCCAAAGTTAAGACCCGGCAGGCAACGGAGAGAAAAATACTTATGAAAATTGAAATTTGTTACGATATTTATATTCAGCCCCAGCTGGGGTATATTTTCAATAGCGTAAATCGAATCAATGGCAGATGTCAGCATCAGGCCGGAATTATGAATAGTAAAATCCATCTGATTAAATCCCAATGACATTCCGAAATGCATAGGCATCTGATCATATTTTGGAAGATTCAGCGGTCTGGTGGTTTGGGAAAAGAGATTATAAATTCCCGGAACAAAGAAAATGAATATGGTAGCAATAAATCTCATTTGCTGCAAAGATAGTATAAACGGGTTTTACCTGAAATTATTTTGAAGCAATATAAATCGTTGCAATTCCAATAGATAACGTTCTTGCCTGCACATCACGAAAACCATTATTTTTCAGATTCTTCTTCATTTCATCGACGCCTGGAAATTGCTGTACGCTCTCGAATAAATACCGGTATGCACCTTTATTCCTGGAAAATAACCTGCCCACAAATGGAAGTATTCTGCTAAAATAAAACTTATATAATAAACCAGGAAGATTATTCTTTGGTCTCGAAAATTCCAGGATCATAAACACTCCGCCCTTTTTCAGAACATTAAAAATCTGTGATAATCCCTGATCCAGGTTTTCAAAATTTCTTATACCAAATGCTACCGTAACAGCATCGAAGAAATCCGGATCAAAAGGAATATTCAATGCATCACCCTTTATCATTTCAATCTTATTCTGTAAACCAGAACTACGTATCTTTTTCCTTCCGATCTCAAGCATCTCTCCGGCTATATCGATTCCGTATGTTTTATCGGGATTGAGTTTCTGAAGAGCAATCGCCAGATCGCCTGTTCCCGTGGCAACGTCCAGAATAATTCTGGGCGAATATGGCATAAGCATTTTTACTGCCTTTTTACGCCAGACTTTATCGGTATTAACTGACAGGAAATGATTCAGAAAATCGTAAGAAGCAGCTATATCGTTAAACATAGCCGCTACATTTTCTTTCTTTTTATTGACAATTACAGTTGCTGTCACGCTTACAACTGTTTTTCAATGGATGTTTCGTAAGCCTTTTTAAGATCACTGATAAATCCAAAAGAAACATCATCCACCCTGAGCTCGCCTTTAGTAACATGCCCCAAAGCCATATACGGAATCTTTTGAGCCATCATAAAATCGAGGAAATGATCTTCGCACTTATCGTTTACAGAAACCACCACCCTGCTTTGCGATTCTCCAAAAAGGAAAGCATCGGGACGTACTTCAGCATCGGTTGTAATATCAAATCCGAGATTATTAGGCATGGAGGACTCAAGGAGGGTAATAAATAACCCGCCTTCAGCCACATCGTGAGCAGACGATATCATCTTCCTTGCGATAAGTTCTGAAACAAGCTGCTGAACTTTATATTCCATCTCCAGATCGAAAGAAGGGCATGAAGATTTTTCTATTTTATGATATTTCACCAAATATTCTGAGGAAGCTATATCATCCAGAACAGGTCCTATTAAAAATATCATATCGCCTTTTTTCTGAAACGATAAGGTCATCTGGCTTTCTTTATTTTCAAGAATTCCCAGCATTCCGATAGTGGGCGTGGGAAATACAGGTTCTATTGTTTTACCAATCGATGTCTGATTGTAAAAACTTACATTACCGCCTGTTACAGGCGTACCAAATTTTTCACAGGCTTTTCCCATTCCTTTTATGGCATTTGAGAATTGCCAGAATACTTCGGGGTTATACGGATTCCCAAAGTTGAGACAATTGGTAATGGCAACGGGTTTACCGCCGGCACACACAATATTACGGGCAGCTTCTGCAACTGCAATGGAGGTTCCTTTTTCAGGATCGGCCCACACATACCGGGAATTACAATCTACTGTGAGAGCCAGTGCTTTATTTGTTCCTTTAATATTTACAATACCTGCATCGGACAATTTGTTAGTAGACATGTTTTTTGTTCCTACCATAGTATCGTATTGCTCGTAAATCCATCGTTTTGATGCAATAGTAGGATCAACTACCAGCATATTTGCAACTTCCCTCAGGTTTTCAGGTTCTTTTACTTTCGAAATATCAAACTTTTTCAGTTCTTTAAAATAGACTGGTTCTTTGGACTCGCGTTCATACACAGGCGCACCCCCGCCCAACACAAGCGCATCGGCAGGAACATCAGCAACCAATTCGTTATGGTAATAAAAATATAAACGGTCTTCGTTAATTACTTCACCTATTATGGAGCAATGCAAATCCCATTTCTTAAAAATATCCTCAACTACTTTTTCCTTTCCTTTTTTCACAACAACGAGCATACGTTCCTGCGATTCGGATAACAAAATTTCCCATGCCTCGATATTTTTCTGACGTAAAGGAACTTTATCGAGATTGATTTTCATACCACACTTTCCGCGTGCCGACATTTCCGATGTGGAACAAATAATTCCGGCAGCGCCCATATCCTGCATTCCCACTACAGCATCGGTTTCGTTCAGTTCGAGGCTGGCTTCGAGCAGAAGCTTTTCCATAAAAGGATCGCCTACCTGCACGCTGGGAATATCGTCGGCTGAATTCTCGTGAAGATCGGCGCTGGCAAAGGTAGCGCCATGAATCCCGTCCTTTCCTGTTGATGACCCGACAATATATACCGGATTTCCTTTTCCTTTGGCAGTTGCAGAAATAACTTTATCTTTTTTAACAATACCTACCGACATTGCATTTACCAAGGGATTGGCATTGTAACATTCATCGAAATAAATTTCACCGCCGACAACCGGAACACCAAATGCATTTCCATAATCGCCAATGCCTTTCACAACACCTTTCAGAAGCCATTTGGTACGATCTGATGACAAATTTCCAAAACGTAACGAATTCAGTTGGGCAACAGGCCGGGCGCCCATAGTAAAAATATCACGGTTAATCCCGCCTACTCCTGTGGCAGCACCCTGATATGGTTCTACTGCCGAAGGATGATTATGTGATTCTATTTTAAAGGCACAGGCAAGACCGTCTCCTACATCAACTAATCCTGCATTTTCCTCGCCTGCTTCGGCTAACAGGTGCTTCCCTTTCCGGGGAAGGGTTTTCAGCCATTTTATTGAGTTTTTATAGGAAGCATGCTCACTCCACATTACCGAAAAAATACTCAATTCGGTAAAATTCGGAGTTCTGCCCAGTACCTTTTTAATCATCTCAAACTCTTCGGGAGTTATACCCAGCTTCTTTACTGTTTCGGCATTTATTTTTTTCTCAGCCATAATTTTTTAATTCTTCTTTATTAAAAAACAAAAGTAGAAATTAAGATTTAATTTAAATAAGTTTTTATCATTCAAAAAAAGCTATTCTTTAATTTATTCTAATCTTTGCATTGCAAATTATTAATGCTATGCCTATTCGTATTAATCCGGAAGATTTTTTAGCGTTGCCTTTCACGGTTTTTGATGTTCGTTCACCTGTCGAATATGAAAAAGGACACATTGTCAATGCCATAAATCTTCCGTTATTTTCAAATGAAGAAAGAGCACTGGTAGGTACAGCATATTTCAAAAAAGGCCGAGAAGAAGCAATAAGAATAGGGATAGAAAAAGTCCGGTCCAAACTGATAACGTTTATCGAAAATGTTAAAAATACCTCCAAAGGAAAACAGATTCGTTTGCATTGCTGGCGTGGAGGAATGCGTAGCGATAATATGGCCAGGCTTCTTGAAACAGCCGGGTATGAAGTTTATATTCTTGAAGGAGGATATAAAAGTTACCGGCAATATGCAAGAAAATATTTCGATAAACCGTTTTCGTTAATTGTTCTCGACGGAATGACAGGTACAGGTAAAACTGAAATTCTTTATTATCTGAAAAACAACGGGCAACAGGTTATTGATCTGGAAGAGCTTGCCCGGCATAAAGGTTCGGTCTTCGGTCACTTAGGACAACCAAAGCAGCCCTCTTCCGAGCATTTTGAAAATTTGCTTTTTGACCAACTTTATAATTTTTCTTACGATAAACCTGTCTGGACAGAAGCCGAAAGTTTATCCATCGGTAAAGTTTATATTCCATCGTCATTTTTTTACCAGGTACAAAAAGCACCCACTGTATTACTGGAAAGAGACATTGCTCTTCGTACCGAAAGACTGGTAAAAGAATATGCGCATTTTGATAAAGAATTATTAATTCATTCTGTTCAATGCATTGCAAGAAGGATTGGTAACGACAATGCGCTGGTCATTACAAATCTTATTCAACAAAGTAATTTCCGGAATGCAGTTCTGGGGCTATTAAAGTATTACGATAAATTATACAAGAAAAATCTTAAAAAGGACAGATCAAGATACATCGGTAAATTAATTATCAATGATCTTTCAGGCCAGGAAATTATTAACAAATTATTACATTTATCTCAAAATTTTTCAAATGGAAAACATTAAATTAATGCAGTTTAGTCCTGGTTCAGGTTGCGGATGTAAAATATCTCCCAAAGACCTGGCAGAGATTATAAAAAATATTCCCCGGACTTTTAACGACATGCATTTGATTGTAGGAAACGACAGTTGCGATGATGCTGCGGTTTACAATATCGGAAATGACATGGCTCTGATAAGCACAACCGATTTTTTTACTCCTATTGTTGACGATCCTTTTGAATTTGGATATATAGCTGCTGTGAATGCTATTTCTGATGTTTACGCTATGGGCGGAAAACCTGTGTTAGCTATATCGGTTCTGGGCTGGCCATTGTCTAAACTTCCGGCAATTGTTGCAAGAAAAGTGATTGCCGGGGCAAATGAAGCCTGTTCTGTTGCCGGTATCAGCATTGGCGGCGGGCACAGTATTGATATTCCGGTTCCTGTTTTCGGACTGGCGGTAAATGGAATCATAAAAATTCAGAACATTAAATACAATAATAAAGCAAAAAGCGGTTGTTCTGTTTATCTGACAAAGCCAATAGGAATCGGAATTCTCTCAACAGCGCTGAAAAATGGTCTTTTATCCAAACCGGATATGGAACTTGCTCTTCATTGGATGAAAACATTAAATATTGCCGGGTATTTGTTAAGTGATTTAAAATCTATTGTAGCGATGACAGATGTTACAGGTTTCGGCCTGGGAGGTCATTTACTGGAAATTTGCGAAAACAGCGGAATAAATGCTGAAATTCATTTTGAGAAAATTCCGCTTGTCACTGAATTAGCTAATTATACTAACAAAGAAAACATTCCCGGAGGAACCAACAGGAATTTTAACAGCTATGGAAATAAAATCTCATGCATGGAAGAATTTCAAAAGTCGGTTATTTGCGATCCCCAAACCAGCGGGGGTTTATTAATAATCGTCGAAAACGAAGATGATTTTCTGTTAAAGGTAAAGGAACATAAAATTTTTGCTGTCAAAATAGGACAAACAAAAGAAAGAGTTAAAAACAGCGATGAGCCTTTTATTTACGTTTTATAATTTCAGATTTTAGTATAACTTTGGAAAAATAAATATATAAAATGCTTTCCAAAAAAGCTCAATATTCGCTGTATGCCCTTACTTATCTTGCCAAAAAGTATGAGGACGGGCCTGTACTTATAAGTGAGATTGCCAAAGAAGAAAAACTTCCTAAAAAATTCCTTGAAACCATTCTTCTCGAACTGAAAAACATGGGAGTTGTAAGCAGTAAAAAAGGAAAAGGCGGAGGTTATTACCTGATTAAAAAACCTGAAAACATAAATTTTGCCGATATTATCCGGCTGTTCGACGGAGCTATTGCGCTGCTGCCCTGCGTAACATTTCACTATTATGAAGAGTGCAATCACTGCAAAGATGAAACCTTGTGTGGTGTTAAGGGAGTGGTTAAAGAAATCAGGGATAAAACTGTAGCCATTTTAAAAAACACAACGCTTAAAGATATACTTGACAAAGAAAAATTATTAAAAAAAGAATCCTGATGGAATTAAAAAACTTATTTACCGATAAGTCAACCAAGCCAAAGGAAAAAACAGAGGCTATAGCTAAGTCTCTCCTGGAGAATAAAATTAAAATCGATGAATTGGTTGATTTTGCTGTTTCCCAGAAAGACCCTGTAAAAGCTACCTGTATTGAAGCTATTGAAATGGCAACACAAACAAAGCCCGGATTGGTTAACGAAAACACCTTAAAATTTATTATTTCCTCCCTTTCCGATAAAGCTCCCAGGATAAAATGGGAATCTGCCAGGGTTATTGCAAATACGGCACATTTATTCTCTGAAAAACATAGTTCAGTAATAAAAGAACTTTTAAAAAATACAAATCATGAAGGTACGGTGGTAAGGTGGTGTACGGCGCTGGCATTTTCGCATATTCTTAAAACCAACAGCCCCGAAAGCAAAAAGATAATTCCTGGCCTGAAAACAATTGCTGATAAAGAAGAAAAGAACAGTATTAAAAAAATCTATCTGGCTGCTTTAAAAGGAAAATAAATGACCACGAAGTTTGAAATTATTTTATATTGTAAAGACCAGCAAAAAAGCCGGGATTTTTATTCAAAAATTCTTTCATTAACACCGGTATTGGATGTGCCGGGCATGACCGAGTTTCAACTCTCTCCTGAGCTTAAACTTGGCCTTATGCCTGAAAACGGAATTGCAAAAATACTGGGAAATTGCACTCCCCACCCCTCAGCAGGCAATGGAATTCCCCGTTGTGAACTTTATATTTATGTAGAAAATGTTGAATTTTCTTTTAATAATGCACTATCAGCAGGAGCTAAAAAAGTCAGTCCACCTGCACCCCGCGACTGGGGCGATACCGTTGCTTATGTTTCAGACTCTGACGGACACATTGTTGCTTTTGCCAGAAAATAATTTGTAACAGGATTTTAGTTTCAGCATTTAATTTTATTAGTCTATATGTTTGCAAATAAGGCATAAACTATAAAAAACTACTTTTATGACGAAAATATAGCGTATAGCGCAGCAAAACAACGAACTAAATTTCTAATTTTTTCTTTTTGCTTTCCATTCAAAACATACTAATTTCGTAAAAAAAATCATATGCCTGCTCATTCATATAAAGAAATCATTTCTGATAAGAACTTTTTCCTTATTGCCGGCCCTTGCGTGGTTGAGGATAAAGAATTAACTTTCGACATTGCCATTCGCATAAAATCTTTATGTGAAAAGCTGCATATTCCTTTTATTTTTAAAGCATCATTTAAAAAAGCCAACCGTTCCAGTATTCATTCTTTTTCCGGAATTGGCGATTATGAGGCTCTATCCATCTTAAAAGAAGTAAAATCTTCCATTGACGTGCCTGTTATTACAGATATTCATTCCACCGAAGATGCTTCCCTGGCAAAAGACTATGTTGACATGTTACAGATCCCCGCTTTTCTGTGCCGGCAGACAGACTTATTAATTGCAGCTGGAAAAACAGGACTTCCCGTTAATATTAAGAAAGGTCAGTTTATTTCTCCCGAAACCATGGGCTTTGTGGCAGAAAAAATGAAAGCCACCGGAAACGAACAAATATTTTTAACAGAAAGAGGTACTACTTTTGGCTACCAGGATCTCGTGGTCGATTTCAGAGGGATACCTATCATGCAGAAAACAGGTTATCCGGTGGTACTTGACTGTACACATTCTTTACAGCAACCAAATCAACCGGGAGGAGTCACCGGTGGCCAGCCTGAACTCATTGGCACAATTGCAAAAGCAGGTATTGCTGCCGGAGTAAATGGTCTTTTTATCGAAACCCACCCCGACCCTTCCAAAGCCTTATCCGACGGGGCAAATATGTTACCCCTTCACCATCTGGGTGAATTACTCGAAAAACTGGTAAAAATTAAGCAGGCTATTTCTTAAAATAAAAAAGCAGGCCTGTAAGCCGGGTTCTGTTTCCCCCGAAAGGGACTTCTATCATTTATCTTGTCCCGAAATCACTTTCGGGATCCAGCGACCTACCCCCCGGCATCGGGCGGGCAGCCCTCAATTGCCGGTATACATGGCCTTACAGCTCACAAGTTACACAGCAGTTGTGTTGCCACAACCCTGGTGGGCTTTTACCCCGCCTTTTCACCCTTTCCCCGGCATAAAGCCTAGGTGGTTATTTTCTGTTGCATGGCTATACTTTTTCAAGTATCTTCCTGTTAGGAAGTGTGATGCCCTTTGCTGCCCGGACTTTCCTCCCCGCATTTACATACGGAGCGATAGAACGACCTGCTTTATGCAAAGATACAGAGATTTTATTCTTTCTCCATAAAGTTGAATTTACTTTAAATAAAAAAGCTGCCTCCGGGGGCAGCTCTTTTACTTAACCTAAAACCTGAGAAAACTTTATTTACCTTTCTTTTCTGCATTTGCCTTTTCGTTATGTGATTTGCAGCAGGAATGATTCTTTTCACACTTTGAATCTTTTTTTGTTGTATTCGTTGTTGCTGTCTTATTACTTTTGCCAGACGGACTCTTTGCAGGATGAGTTGTGGCAGCATTACTCAACGTAGTTTTCGCTACTTTTGAATTATCAGTCTTATTAACTGTCTGGTGAGTTTTTGGTTTTCCTTTGTGCTCGGTAGCATTAACATTGGAAACCTGTGCTGCTGTAAAAGCAACCACTGCTAAAAAAACAAATAATTTTTTCATAGCTCAATGATTTAAATGTTTAACTCAATTAAAAACCTAATCAAAGTTATGATCAGATACTCCCCTTCTGTCCTGATACTCACTTAACAAATGTTAATTTAATTATTTTACAACAATTTGATTATCTTTATATTAAAAATTAATATATGTTAATCAGATGTTTTATAGCATAAACTTTATGAATATTGTTAAAATTAGTGAAAAATTAAGACAAACTTTCGGCGCTGATTTTTAATTTTTGCCATAAACCTAGCATTTTGAATCAATACATGATTTTTCAGTTCTATAAATAAAAAAGGGCTGCCAAGTTAATAGCAGCCCTTAAAACGAATCAATCTAAAACCTTACATTTCTAATTAGTTTTTTTAGGACTATTTGATTTGGGCTGTTCTTTATCTGTTTTATTATTTGTTGTGCTTGCTGAAGGATTATCCGTCTTCTTCACATCTGTTTTTTTTTGTCCGTTTCCTGTTGATGCAGACTGTGTCGGTTCTTTTTTAACAGCTTGGTCTTTTGTCGCAGGCGTATTTACAGCTTTTGAAGTTGTAGTTGTCTTTGACGCATCTGTTTTAGTTGCATCAGTTTTAGTGGTTTTGTTTTGCTGTTCAGTTTTGTGATGCTTTTTTTGTTTTCCTTTTTGATTATCGGCATTAGCTGTTACAACTTGGGCAAAAGTAAATACGATTGCTGCTACCAGTACAAATAATTTTTTCATAACTCAATGATTTTAAGTTTAAATTAAAAAAACACTGATACAAAGGTATAGCTGTAAATTCCCCTCTTGTTCTGATTTTAACTTAACAAATGTTAATTCAAATATTTCATATCATCCTATTTATTACCATATTACGTTTTAATAAATGTTAAATAAATGCTTTGCAGCATGAAATATAAGGGGAATTGTTAAAATTGATAAAAACAGACATGAATTTTCGGCAATAATTTCTCATCTTTGCTAAATGTCAGGCATTCTCTCAACTAAAATTAATTATTTCCTTTTTTCAAAACATAAAAAAGGATTTGGAATTCATTCGCCTTTCCTTTTCGATCTGATAACCCTTGTGTTTAACGACAAAAGTGATAAGGTAGCATACCGTAAAGTGGATTTTATCAGAAATGAATTCCTAAAATCCGATAAAATAATTAATGTAAAAGACCTTGGGGCCGGGTCAAAAATATTTCATTCCGATAACAGGAAAATCTCAGATATCGTAAAACACTCATCTATCCAAAAGAAATATGGTGAATTACTTTTCCGTTTATCGGCCGCTTATAAGCCCGAAACCATACTCGAATTAGGCACTTCCCTGGGAATAAGCACAGCATACCTGGCACTCGGAAATCCTGAAGCGAAAGTTGTTACTATTGAAGGTTGCCCCGAGACAGCCAAAATTTCCCTGGAAACGTTTACCCTTGCCAATACTCCGAATATTACACTGGTAAACGGTTCTTTTGAGGAAGTACTTCCCCTTACATTTTTTGATCTCCATACTTTAGGCCTGGTGTTTTTTGACGGTAATCATACCAAAGAGGCCACATTGAATTATTTTGAACAATGCCTCCATTTTATTAATGAGAATACCATTTTTATTTTCGATGATATTCACTGGTCTGACGGAATGAATGAAGCATGGAAAATAATCAGGAAAAACAACAAAGTAACCCTGACAGTAGATATTTATCAGTTCGGTATTGCTTTCTTTAAAACGGATCTATCTAAACAGGACTTTGTTATACGATTCTGATTTATGCATTTAGGGATTGTACCAAAAATAAAATATTTCTAACTTGCAAAAGTAAATCGCACGGCAAATGAATGGTGAAGAAATTATAAAGCTCAGTAATATTTTCAAATATTACCAGGTGGGAACCGAGGTGGTAAAGGCTTTGCGAAAAGTAAACCTGACTATTCTCAGAAACGAATATGTAGCCATCATGGGACCTTCGGGTTCGGGCAAGTCAACTCTGATGAATCTTTTAGGATGTCTCGATACTCCAACTTCGGGTGAATATCTTCTTAATAAAAAAGATGTCAGCAGGATGAGCGATAACGAACTGGCTGAAGTCAGAAATAAAGAAATCGGCTTTGTGTTCCAGACGTTTAACCTTATGCCCCGGTATTCGGCCCTTGAAAATGTAATGTTACCATTGGTATATGCCGGGATAAGCAAAGCCGACAGGATTGTAAAAGCAAAAGAAGTCATCAATAATGTGGGGCTGACCGACAGGATGAAGCACAAACCCAATGAACTCAGCGGAGGGCAACGTCAGCGCGTGGCCATTGCCAGGGCAATGGTGAATGACCCTTCCATTATCCTTGCCGATGAACCCACCGGGAACCTCGACTCAAAAACTTCTATCGAAATCATGCGGCTTATTGATGATATTCATAAAAAAGGAAATACAATTATACTTGTAACGCACGAGGAAGATATTGCCCGGTATGCTCACCGTATTATCAGGTTAAAAGACGGCTATGTGGAAACCGACCTTATTAACAACGACCGAATAAACATAGAATCCCCTCATGAAAATATATACCAAAACAGGTGATACCGGAAACACTTCCTTAATTGGCGGAAAAAGGGTTCCTAAGTTCCATGAACGGATTGAGGCATACGGAACCGTTGATGAATTAATTTCTCATATTGCTTTGTTACGTGACCAGTTAACTGATATTTATTTTAAAGAAAAACTGCTATTTATCCAGGACAGGCTCATGACCTGTGCCACTATACTTGCCACCGACTGCGAAGGCTGTAATTTAAAACTCCCCGTTTTAAAAGATTCGGACATTGAACAACTGGAAATGGAAATTGATGAAATGGAAAAGCAACTCGAACCTCTCCATTCCTTTATTCTTCCCGGCGGACACCCCTTCGTTTCACAAGCTCATGTTTGCAGAACTGTTTGTCGCCGGGCCGAGAGACATGCTCTTGCCCTGAGCCGGAATTTTAAAGTAGATTCATTGGTAATAAAATTTCTGAACCGCCTCTCCGATTATTTATTTGTTACTGCACGGTTACTTTCAAAATCTCTAAATGCTAAAGAGATTCCATGGAAACCGAAATATTAGAGCAAATCATTAAGAATATTCATAGAGGACTCAACATATCTTATACATTTCTCTGTATTACAACCGTTTTTATGATTTTCCAACCCATCCGGAGTACTGATATCACATTCCAGTAAATCTTTGCATATTACAGCACCATGAGTTTCTTTAAAAAGTGAGAATAAATCACGAACTGATTTATATGTCATCTCTTTAGCATTTGAATCCAGGGCAACCGTCTGACCTTTGGCAAAACCTAATATTATTACGGCTCCCGACAATGCTCCGCAAATCATTGCCTGGCGGCCTATGCCGCCTCCAAATCCGGCGGCGGCGGCTAAAACAGTTTTTTCGTCTTTATTTACCTTTTCAGCAAATGCAAGTGCAACAATTTGCGCACAATTAAAACCACTTTTTAAATATTCTTCGATATATTGTTTTCTTTTCATAATTTATTAAAAATTAAATGATTTTAAAATTAGCATACTCTATTCTAATCGTTTAATTCGTGTCGATTTAAAATTATATTTTCCAATAGTTCTCTTAGTTATCTGATATTTATTTTCATCTAAGTATTTCTCAATAAATGGTAAATCAGGGGCATAATGAAAACTGCCACCGGCTTTCAACGAATTGAGAATATCCATAAATTTGTTTGCATAATCTATAAAATTACCATCATTTCTTAAATGATGATGGTTAAAATGGTTCGAGAATCCAAGATTACTTGTTATTGTACCCCATCTGTTTATCCCAAGTTCATATTCAAACCAATCCGATTTTGCAATATATGATTTATCTGCTGCGGATATATCGAATCCAACAGCTTCTATTCTGTTTTTACAAAAATATTGTACCAGGTTTCCTTGTTCTCCGCACCCGATATCCAGAACCGGCTCCATTATTTTTGTAATATCAATCTGAAGAATTTCCATCTGTATATCCGGACTATATTCGGAACAAGCCGCCGATTCAACATTTTCATCTTTCGACAAATAAATCTTCTCTGCAAAAGGATTGCTCAACAGCAGCCATTTTGATAAATTCTCATAATGACTGCCGGAAATAGATTTAATTGATGTTTTTCGCTCCCTGAATTTTAAAAACAATTCAACATATATTTCTCTTAAATCTTTTTTTGCCTGTTTGTCAAAAGTATAATATTGATTAATTCTGTAGAATTCCCGGAGTGCTTTATCGGTTGCGTAATCTATTAACAAATTTTCTGAATCTTTATCAATTTCATTAATTCTTTTAACTGAAAATTCCGTTTCAGGAATAAATCCCAGCGAATTATTTACTCCACAAAAAAACAGATTCTTTCCGCAGTTAAATGCTACCTGTTTATCGATAATTTCTTTAAACTTTTTCATTGGCAACTGTCTTTGCAGAATTCCGCATTAACAGAAAACAAAGATAATGTATTGTACATTGGACATTATAAGTTGTCGAAAAAATATAAGGAAATAATTATCAAAAACATTAACAATGAACCTGAAAATGTGTTCAATTATCATCATTCTGCATATAATTGATATTCAACAATATTTTAAAGTGCTGTTTTCGAAAACGACACATATATAATTTATAATCCGGGCTAATCATCCTTACTTTTGAATATGTATTTATTGAACATTTGTTAATCTTTTAAAAACCTTCTCAGGCAAACAGATTTAAATTTATTAAGCATGAAAGTACAAATATTTTCTTCCCGGTTTTTTATTGCTTTTGTAATTTTATTGACAACATTTGAAAATGGGTTTACAAACAATCTCATAATTTCAGGCGGAGCAAGAGTTCTTCCCTACACACAAAATCTTATTTCATTTTCTGTTTCATGGGATAACAGCTGGAATGTATCAGGCTTACCGGCAAATCATGATGCTGTTTGGATTTTTGTCAAATATCGTGAATGCGGCCAGAGTGGTGAGTGGAATCATGCAAGATTAAGCACTACTATGACTGATCACACTTTCAGCCCTACAGTAACTTATGCCCAACCCATATTAACAACTGATAAGTGGGGAGGCGCCGGAGCACACAATACCGGAATCATGATAAGAAGGTCAACTATAGGTACCGGAACAACAAGTGGTACTATCAGTCTTAAAATAACCGGGGCATCCAATGGTGTTGTTTTAGATCCGACCAAAGAATACGACATTGCCGTATTTGGTATTGAAATGGTTCAGGTTGTAGCGGGAAGTACTTATGCCGGAGATGGCGGTGGCGGAACTTATACTTTTTCTGAAACGTCATCAGCTACAGCAGCAAATTTCACTTCTGAATCTGCAATGACAATTAAAACTTCTACCGCAGGTTGGACTGTTAATGTACCTGCTCAGTTTCCAAAAGGGTACAATGAATTTTATTGTATGAAATATGAAATAACACAAGGACAATATGCTGATTTCCTGACTAATATCGGAGCAATGGCCGGTAACAGGTATTATTCGAGTAGTTTTACAAATATGTATAATATTACCAACAATTCCGGCATTTATAGCGCATCTGTTGGTGGAATTGGCGATTGCACCGATCGTGCATGTAATTTTCTTTCAGTCAATGATGTGCTCTCCTATTTAGACTGGGCTGCTTTAAGGCCTATGACTGAATTTGAATTTGAAAAAGCATGCAGAGGTTCATCAGGTTATCAAACGTTTGATTTTGCATGGGGTGCGGCTGGTTCATCAAATATTGTTGAGTGCAGAAATATTTCAGGCGCTTCTTCGGGTGTTGAAATCTGTACTGATGTAAATGCCAATTGTAATTACAATAATACCAATAATATTGTTGGCGCAGGAGGAAGTGGCTTCGGTGCAGGAACACAGGGACCTGTCGGCGCCGGAATTTTTGCGCGTGATGCAACACAAACCAGGTTAACTACCGGTGCCACTTACGGTGGTATAATGGAAATGTCCGGTAATGTGTCTGAACTTACTATACAACCATATACTACAAACGGGATCCCAGGCACACCATCTGGTTATACCGGTACCTGGGGCGATGGTCAGCTTTCAGTTTCCGGACTATATAATGTAGCTAATTGGCCCGCAAGCGGAACTTTTATTGCCAGGAGAGGTGGTGGATTTTCATCTCCTGAAGTACAATGCACTGTCAGCTACCGTTGGATCGGAACTAATATTGATATTATTGACTACAATGCCAGAACATTAGCCAATGGCGGTCGTGGTGTAAGATAAAACTCCAAATAATAATTTTCACCTAAAAGACTTATTAAATTATAAGTAACAATGTTGCAGGTCCGCTTATTTAATTTTTTATTATTTATATTGTTAACAATACAGGGGTCTATTTGTATAGCACAACCCGCAAACGATGATTGTTCAAATGCTATTGTTATTCCCATTTCTTCAGGCGGTTTCGGGTTAGGCACCTTTACCAGCCCAAATATTGATATAACACAGGCAACCATTCAGTTTGGCGAACCTTTTTACAGTTCATTAATCAGTGCAGGAAACGATAAAAAATCAGTCTGGTTTAAATATACACTGGCAACAAACCGGGGGGTTAAAGTTGAATTAAAACAACCGGGAACAGCTATAGCACAAAATGAAGCAGGCTTTACAGTATATAAAAGCTCCGTTTGTATGCCTACTCTGGCTGATATTACAGCTGCAAAATTAACTCCATTGAATAAATTCGGCAGTTCTTATAATCCATGCCTGTCTTCAGGTGATTACTATATCCAGGTAAGTTCAAGGCTTTCGGCAAATGGTCCGGTTTTTATTGAAGTTACGACCAGTAATCCGGGAGTACTGAACACGTATGATTTAAAAAGCACACGATATAATTTTGGAATTGCCAATTTGGGATGGAATCAGATTACTTATGATGTAGGGTGCCAAACAATTGATGATGCACTGGAAGTTTGTCCTTCTTTAGGAAGTGATTATTCAGATTATTCACAATCAACCTGGATAACTTTTACCACTGATGCACATATTGATTATCTCCGCTTGGAAATGGGAGAAATGTATAATACCGGAAATTTCAGGGTTGGGTTTAATATTTACCAGGGTGACTGTTTTACGAACCCAAATGGTTTAACATTAGTAGATGGATGTAATGTTTTGCAGCAAACCTGGTTCAATATCTCAAATCCCCAGGATAGCTGGCCAGGTAAAAATTATATATGTTTCTTTTTACCAAACACAACTTACAGTATCCAGATTTTTTATAATAAATCTTATATAAATACCGTGGGTATACGATTGTACGAACTCGGAGGATCAGCTACAGATGCTCCAAATCCAACCGCACTGGGCTCTGCTCCTGGTAATACCAATGCATTAGGAGTTTTACCGGGCAGTCCTGCGGGAATAACAACAAATGGCAGTGACTGGCTGGCCTGCAATTCAGTAATATTAAGCAATGTATGTGGAACTGTTGATCCTGCTTCAGGTGTAATCACATCGGGAGGTGTGAATTACAGACTTAATACCTGGTACACTTTTACACTTTCTTCGGCTTCAAATGTTAATATAAGTACTGCCGGAAATATTTTAAAAAGACTTTATACCGGTAATGTTTTTGGAGATTGCAATCTTTCTTCATATTCAGATTTTACCGCTTCTTCATATGATATTTATTGTATGTCGCCGGGAACTTATAGCATTCAGATGCTGGGGAAAATAGATACAACCGGCAGAAATGCACTTGATGTCAATCTTAATCAACTCGGCAGGCAGGCAAATATTAGCATAAACGTCAAAAGTCAGCATCCTGATAATAATTATAATTTAACCGATACAACTCTCCCACTGGCTCAATCCAGGGTATTTAAATACAATAGTTTTGCTATACTTGCAAATGGAGTAACGTATAACTCCGTTCAGGATACTTTAGGTTGTTTAAATACTCTTTTACCAACAGGAACATATTGTGGAGCCAATACCAAAGCCATTTACCGGGAACTGAATATCGGTTCAAACGGAATTCTTACACTAGGTGGTGGAAGCGCTTACTTGCAATACAGGTTTTATCAGGGCGATGCACAATTACTGGCAAATTCTCAGAATGTTTACACTTCGGGTCAGGCAATTGCAGGGCTCGCAGACATGGCCGGATGTCTGAGTTTATTTGGAACCACCCATCGAATCTGTGTTACTCCCGGAACTTATACTTTAGTTAGTTATGGCGATCAATCCGATGTTGGAATCTATGATTCTCCCTGGGTAAAGTTTGATCTATGTACAACAACATTTAATAATCCTGCAGCTCCAAATAATATGGGAGATATTACTTCATCATTTCCGGTAAGCGGAACCATTGATTATTGGAGCTGCATTGACAATCCGTTAACCATTGACGGTCAGGCTCCTTGCTTCGGAGCAACCAAACAAATATACAAAGAGTTTTATATTAGCACACCGCAATATTTAAATATTTCTACTTCAAGTGGGTATTTCAGATTATTTACAGGTCAGGTTAGTGTTGGCGGCATTGCAGGTCTTTCTTCCAATATACCGGGATATGGAAATTTAGGGTGCTTAACCACTTTCTTTGCCGATATCAGTACGTGTAACCCGAGAATTTTTCCTGCCGGTTGGTATACCATTGTTACTTATGGTACAGGAGGCATTTACGGTGGTCCAAACTATATTAACGGTAACATCGGGCAAAGTAATAATATTACCATTTACACTACCTCTCCGGCAGTTATTCCTTCACCTTTGTATAACAGGCCATTTAAAGCGTATGTTGCAAACGGAGGTTCACCAATTATATGGGGACCTAATTATGGAACTGCAGCCATTCCCCAGACTTCAAAAACATATACATTTGGCACCGAACATTTTAATTGCGTAAACGATTTGCCTTTCGCCTCTCACCCTGTTACTTCCTGCAATGCAACCGATAACAGGGTTGCATATTTCGTTTTTACTTTAAGCCAGGAAGCATATGTAAATTTCTCCGGCATTCCAACAACAATGACTTCCAAAATATTTGCTTTAAATGTTAAGACTTCAGATTCGTTATTATTACCAACTGCCACACCCATTCAAACTTGTATCAATACGGCAAATTTAATGTGGGATCAATCGGGTTGGGCCGGGGATATTGAAATTTGCCGGATGCAGCCCGGCACCTATACCTTAGTGGTTTTTGCCAACAATACTCATATCAATATCAGTTGTACGCCTGTTGCCTATATTGATATGGTTAATGGCTCACGCTTTGACCATGCCCATAATGCGTATGATTTCGACAATGTTCCGGGTGACAACGTTTTTCACTATGGTAAAGTTGGAGATATAAATCCCTTAAATGCTTCAAGAAATCCCAGCGATGATTTTTTCACATGCACAACCGGGGCGCAACCCAACGATCCGGCTAATTTCTGTTGGGACGGCGCATACCAGAACGGGGCAACAAATGCGACTGTTCCTTATCCTATGTCAATAAATACTGCACATTATGCTGCAACCGCATCTCCTCCTGTAAGAAGAAATTTATGGTACACCTTTACCGTAACAGGCCCGGGAAGAGTATATGTAAGTGTCAATAACAAAACTCCCGGCAAAACCACTCAATACCCGTTTTCAATTTACAAAAGCAATGTAAACGGAAACCTGCCTTTTGCTACAGTTGCAAGTACAGGTGAAGTCGATTCAACATTCCTCCAGGGATTGACACTGGTTACCACAACTTCAACAGATAACAATACAGGCAGTTCATATTATTCGTGGTGGGGTTGTGATGGGAACTATAATACTATCGATTTTTTCAGAGATCAATGCAGCGGAGTAGTTACGGACAGGTACTATGTTATCGTTGACCACCACTCAGGTTTGGAATTAAATAATGAAGTTGATGTTGGTATCAGGTTTGAAAGCTGGCCCATAATTCCTTTAGTTTACGATCATTACTCCGATGCAAATGTAATCAACGGACTTGGTCAATCAGTTCCTCCGTATACGAACGTTACACTTAATAACGGCTCCTACTCCGGGGCATCAGGGAATTTTGCCTGCGCAACTAAAGATATAACAGATCAGAATACTTGTGGAACAAAAACATTATGGTATAAAATTGTGCTTGGTTCAAGCGGAAGAATCCGGATTAATGCGACAATTACTGCCGGCTCATCGGCAAATACTATATTTAACAATAGTGACGTTCAACTTTATCATCAAATCATTGCCGGAGACTCAACTTCTGCAGGGCTGATTCCGGTTTCCTTAAACTCTGTTGTTTCCGGCGGCCTGCCATGGGGAGAAGCCTGTATGAATCCGGGTACTTATTATATTTTTTTAACAGGCTGCAGTTATACAGTTGAGAGCGTTGTTCCGAATGTTCAGCTGATCCAGGAGGCGGGCGATTTTTGCACTGATCCTGCATTGATAACAATGAACGGTAGTTCAACAGCAAACGCTATGGTCAGTATAGATTGTCATTCCATGACACCTGACTTTGGCGAAGACGGAAGTAATATGGGTTGCTTGTTCGGACCTAACGGATACAAATCCACATGGTTTAGGGTAACAGTGAACAGCATTTTAAAAATGGATGTAAATTTTCAGTTAACTGAAAATACTACAGCGTTTCCAAACCAGATCAGGTATAGAGTATTATACGGCAATTGCGGCTCAATGACGGCTGGTCCGTGTAACACTGATGCACTCACTCAATTTACATTAAGTTGCATGCAGGCCGGAATAACCGAATATTATGTACAGATTGTATCCCCGGAGAGTGCAACAGGAACAGTAAGTTTATCTGCAACAACGATGGTTTCTCCCGATCAGGCCTGTGTTCCCGTTGACCCATACAAACCAACTGCCAACTTCACTATAGGCCCAGCCTGCGATGGACAGGCAGTTCAGTTTTTCAATCAGTCTACATTAGGAGCAAACATCTCTTATTTATGGAATTTTGGTTGTTGCGCAGGAGCTACATCCACTTTAACAAGTCCCGGTTTTACATTCCCGGCAACCGGAAGTATAGCTGTTTATAACGTAAAATTAATTGTAACAAATATCATTACAGGTTCGCAGGATTCCATTGCAATTCCTGTTACCATTTACCCTAAACCAACATGTAATATTACCAGGGATGTCCCAAATAATGGTGCGACAGTTATTGCCGGACAGGGAGTAGATTTCCATGCAAATGCAACAAATACCATTATTTCTCCTGCGACTTCTTATTTCTGGGATTTAGGTAATGGATACACCTCTACAAACGCTAATCCTTCAGGAATTGTTTATAATAGTTTTGGAACGTATAATGTTTCGCTGATAATAACAAATGGCACTTGTACGGATAGCTGTGCAGATACTTTCAGCGCTATCCAGGAAGCCATATATACCGGCGGATTGTATGACGGAGCCAGTGTTACGCTGATCAGTAATTGTCCTCAGCCAAATGTTTTTACCGGTGGCATTAACGATGGTAGCAGCTACACAAATATTGTAGGTTGTTTACAGGGCCCGGTATATAATGGTGGATTATATGATGGATCAGGTATGTCAACAATTGTAGGTTGTCCAGTTATTTCAATTTTTAACGGCGGATTTTACGACGGAAACAGTTTTTCATTAATCGCCTGCGGCTCACCTCCGCTACCCATTGACTTATTGTTTTTTGATGCAAAATGCAATACCAATAAAGTTGAATTATCATGGGCAACAACTTCCGAATTTAACAACGATTATTTTACCATTGAAAAATCAACCGATGCTGTCAGCTTTGATAGTATTGGGAAAGTTATAAGTGTCGGAAACAGTTATCAATTCAATCTTTATTATTTTACGGATACAGTACCATTATTAATACCCGCTTATTATCGTCTAAAACAAACAGATATTGACGGCAAATCTGAATATTTCAATATGGTCTCCATATTGTGTACAAATGAATTACCCGGCATTTTTGTATACCCTAATCCCAACAATGGTAACTTTGTTTTGGAAGGCGGGGAGCTAAACTCCGATTTACTAATCTACAACATAATAGGAGAAGTTGTATTTAAATCCAAAATTTCATCTGAAAAAACAGAGTTATCTTTAAACAATATCTCTTCCGGTATTTATTTCGTTCAGGTCAGTACAGGTAAAAATAACATAGTGTTAGTAAATGTATGTAGTATGTTACTACATTAATGCCTCGTATGGAATTTTTAGTTTCACGTGTAAGCGACGAATCATTCCTAAAGTCAATTGTCTTTTTCTATTCAAAATTTCAGAAACTCTGGATCTATAACCAATTATTTCTGCTAATTCACCATTAGTCATTGACATCTGTTCCATTCTAAACTTAATTGCTTCAATTGGATCAGGTGAATGTATTGGGTAATATTCTTCCTCATATTTCTCAATTAAGATAGCCAAAATCTCAGCTTCGTCACCTTCGGGTGAATTAATTGGAGCATCAAAAAGCTTTTCCATAAGTTTTAGTGCTTTTTGATAGTCTTCTGCTGTTTTAATAACTTTTATTTTCATATTGTCTCTGCTTTAATTTTATCATATTCCGTATGTGTCCCAATGAATCTTATAAAAACCCAACCTCTTTCATAATTTATCTTCACTATCAATCGATATTTATTCCCACAAATATTGAAAACAACTCTGTTGTCTCCAATTATACTAGTTTTTGGATATTCCTCTTTAATTTCTTTTGGATTTGTCCAATTAGCTTGATGAGTTTCTGAATACCATGATGTCAATTGATCTTCAGTCTCTCTATGTTTCTCCCAATATTCTTTTAGGGTTTTCTTAGATAAAATTCTCATATCGATTCATTAACGATACAAATATACAAAATATTTACCAAATTGGTAATTATTTGCGAATATTTTTTTCACATATATTTGCTAACGGTTTGCGCTTGGATTTGGCACGCTTTTTCTTGCAGTCATTGTCAAAACGCTAATATGTTGATTATTGTTACACATTGTCAAGTTGTCCATAACAGCGTGCTAAATTCCAAACATGTGTCAGCACCTGGCAATTCTTTTTATTATTTATACAAATTACTCATATTAATCTGCAAATACTTTATTTAATAACAGTTATTTTCTTCCCATTTATATTAATTAAATTTTAAAACACATTTTCTTACTGCATTAAGTCGTTTATTAAAGTCCCGTGTTTTGCTTGCTTCCTTTATCCCGTCTTCTAACTTCAAAATAGCTTTATCAGGGTTACTTACACTTTTAATAAATTTGTTCAAATTATTAAATATAGCACTCGATAATGTGCTAGAATAGAAAAATAATTTTGAATCACTTTCAGTCCAGCCTGTTCCAGTGTCACTTAGCAACATTCTTAAATGAAGTACTCCATGCTCGTAATAAACAATTTTTCCAACACTGAATACCATTACAAAGTCGGATTTGTTAACTCTGAATAAGGTGCTATCTATAGTAAATCCCCAATAATCTTTCACTGAAACACTTTTTTTTCCATTCTCAACAATAAGAGCGACATGCCCAATTCCCATAGAAAAATTATTAAATTTTCCAATTTTCTCTCCATTGTTACTTTTGAAATCCTCTATTGTTTTATATAAGGTAATTTCCTTTATGTCTTTTTGACCATAAGTAAATCCTACTATCATTGTAAGGATAAAGCAAATTAATAACTGTTTGATGTTTCTCATAGTTTTAATATTTAATGTTATTTAAAGAAAGTTATTTTCTATTGCTTGGTGCTAACAAGTCGCTACTCCCAACTTTAAATATTTACAATCGGTTAAAATAGGTATAATCGCTTATAAATATTTTTTCAAATATAAATAATAACCGTTTTAAAAACAAAACCATGAGGAATAAATTTGTTTTTCACCTGTTTATAAACGATTTTGCAGCGCTAAATTTATGCAATTATGCCGAGTTTGGCAACTTACCCAATTGCACTATACAAATTGTTAGCGGTTCGGCGTTTCATCAATCTTCTGTCATAAATGCAAAGTTTTTAGCAAATTGTTTTAACCAGGCATTATTATTAATCACTCCCATATGTCCGCTTTTCATATCCGTTTCAAGTATTATTATATTATTTCCTGTATTGTTTTCCCTGTATTTGGCAACTGATTTAAGAATTTGCCAATAAGGCGTTTGTTTATCATTTAAACCTGCGATAAAATACATGTTCGGATAATTTTGTTTTGTAATATTTTGATATGGAGAATATGTAAGTATCCCTAAAATTCCTACAGTTTAAAATTGGACAAAAATGTTTAATTTTAATAAATCTGTAGAAAATGAAAAAGACGAGATTTACCGAGAGCCAGATAACGAATGCTCTTAAAGAGTATGAGGCTGGCAAGAATGTTCTGGAC
>JBBIRU010000061.1:0-25880 GCA_037441645.1 Bacteroidota bacterium | reverse complement strand
AGGGGAAAGTGGTAAAACAAATTACAACTAAGAATAACGAAACTGTTATTGGCATTAGTGATTTAGAACAAGGGGTATATGGTATAAGGGTAATAGGGAATAATATAAATGCCAGTGAAAGGATAGTAAAGTTATGACTTTTAAAATACAGTTCAATACTTAACAATCTTAAATAATTAAAATTGAAACTGTATTTTTATATTATAACAGGGGGCACGGGGACATCCCCGCAAGATTGCATATGGACGGGAAAACGGTAAAGTTGACCGTCCATATGCAATCTTGCTATGCGGGCAGGGGAGGTAGAAATAAGGTGGTATGTGAGTTGCTTAAGCATAAGTAATTTTATTTTTTCAATAATTAAACGATATGGAACCAATATTAAGCGGACTAATTTCTGAGCTATTTAAAAAGTTAATAAACCTATTTGGAGATAATCTATGGGAAAAACTTAAGAACAATAAAAAGAAAGTTCGTGAAAATTTAATTGACCTTTTTCTGCATTTAAAAGAATTAGAGAAAAATATAGATTTAATATTAGATACTTTCGATATATTATTAAAAAATGACAATGATTTTAAACAAGCAGATGAAATTCTTTCTAAAACACTTCTTGAAACAAGAAAAATAATGACTTTAATATCTGATGATCTAAGGAACATTGCACCCGAGTTTGAAATAATGGCAGAAGAAACAGCACCTGTTGTTGAACAATATTTGAATCAAGAAATGTTATTTATTGACTATTTAGGACTAATTAGAGAAAAAGATTTCAATCAACCAGATCTCAAAGAACCGATTCAGAAATATAAAGATAGACTTATGATAATAAAGTCACTAGGAATAAGTGCTAAAAAATCATTAAGTGAATTTATCCGTAAATCATACACTTGGGAAAAGATTAATGAATAAAATTGATGTAAATGAAATGACCATTTCTAACCTTGCGTATCTGCAAATTATTTATCAACAATTTTCATTTTTTCATCAAAATTACCGGTTATCTTTTTCAAAAACTGACTCTATATAGATGGAAGCCTCTTATTCCGATGAACAGATAATAAAAGGAATCAAAACAAAAGATGACAATGTTTTCTGCTATCTGTATTCGAAATATAAGGCAATAATGATTCAATTTGTAGTTGGAAATTCAGGAACTTTAATTGAAGCAGAGGATTTTTTTCAGGAAGCGATAATTAAAGTATTCCTGGAAATAAAAAAGGAGGATTTTAAGATAGTGAAATCATTTGATGAGTATTTTACTACAATTTGCAGAAATACATGGATTAGAGCAGTAAGAATTAAAAAAAAGCAAAAAACTACAAATGAATTTCCGGAAGAATTAATGGATTTAGAAAATTATGATGAATACAGAAGAGAACAAATTCAGAAGCTAACAATGGAACAATTGAGTTTTCTAAAAGAAGATTGTCAGAATGTGATAGGCATGTATTATTTTCAAAAAAAAGGAATGGCAGAAATTACATATCGAATGGATTATAAAAATGAACAAATAGCAATAAATAAAAAATACAAGTGCCTCGAATACCTAAAAGAAAAAGTAAAGAATCATCCAGTTTATAAAAGACTAAAAAATGAATAATGAAGAACGCACCATATTAATTGAACAATACCTTGATGGAGAACTTCAAGGAGATGATATGAGAGATTTTGAAACTCTCCTTAAAACAGATAAAGAATTTGCCCAGGATTATTTTCTCCAAAAAGAAATCAGGGAAGCATTTAATAATAAAGAAATACATGACTTACGTACACAACTAAAAAAGGTAAGTGCAAAATTTGAAAAAGAGAAACAATGTATAAAAAAAAGAAAGCCGGTATTGCTTTATGCAATTAGTACACCTGTTTCATTAATTATTATTTCATTAATTATTTTATTTAATCATTCATATACAAATAATGAATTATATGAAATGTATTACGAACATTACGAATTTGGAACTCAAACAAGAGGAACAGCAGAAAAAACAACGGATATTTTTGAAAAAGCTTTAATAAATTACGATAATAAGAAATATTCAGAAACATTAGAACTATTCAATCAAATTAGTGATACCTCGGAATTCTTTTCCTCAAAAGAATATTTTACAGGACTTACAAATATGGAGTTAGGGAAATTTAATGATGCGATTAAAAACTTTAAAAATGTAAGTTCTGACGAGCAAGGTGTTTTTCATAAAAATGCCATTTGGTATGAAGGATTGTGTTACCTGAAAACTAATCAAACCAAACTTGCAGTTCAACAATTCAGAAAACTTCTCAAGACAAGTTCATTTTATCAAAAACGAGCTTCTGAAATTATAGAAAAAATAGAATAACCTTAATTTTTTCTTGCACATTATCAACAGATTAAAATTATTGTTGATATTTTCTTTCATTTTTACTGGTTATCTTTTCAGTTTTTGGACTCTATATATATGGAACGTTGGTAAAAAATTTAAAAATAAAATTATGGCAAGATGTACAACAACGAACAATTTAGAAATTCATCACATCAGGAGGGATGGCGGTAATGACTTAAGTAATGCTCAGGTTTTATGCCAAAAATGTCATGTAGCAACACATACATATGGAACTCCAGGTCATAGCCCTTTATCTTTTCCGCAAGATGTAAAAGACAAGGCATTAAAAAGAGCAGGTCATCAATGTGAATGCACAAGCAACAGGGGTTGCCATTGAATTGATTGAAGACAAAAAAACTGAGATTACCCAATGAACCGTACTTCAAAATTAGTAGCTTCAATTGCTTCAGTATTAACTATTATTACAGCCTTGATATTTCTTGTAGAAAGATATTTTAATGCACCTGCTGATATTTCAGGTAATTGGGAAATAAAACAAATAATTAAGGAATCATCTTATAAACCTTATATTGGAAAGACAGCTACCTTTAAAATATTTATTACTCAAACAGATAATGAAATTGAAGCAAAAGGAGAGAAGTGGTGGATTGATGATAAAGAAATACCATTTGAACAACATGATCCAATAATATTAAAAGGGACTGTAGATAAAAATAAACTTACATGTACTTATACATTGAAGGGAATAAAAAGAGAAACTACCGGAATTATTGAAGCAGAAATATCAAAAGATGAAAAATCAATGGATGGAACATTCTCAGGGACTGCTGCAGATACCAAAGGACCGATTAAAGGTTTGCGAAAAAAATAATAAATGAAATTGTATCGATTTATGAAGCATATATTTATATTCACATTGTTATTAATCGTTACAATATGTAATTGTCAAACAATGTGTGTGTCTGGTAAAACAGTAAACTTTAGAAGTACTCCGAAAATTATAGAAGGAAATATACTTAGTAAGTTAAACTATGGAACAAAAGTAAATGTAATAGAGAATGAACAAGCTGAATGGGTAAAAATAGAAGTGAATGGAATTACAGGATATGTTTCTGCAAAATATTTAATTAGCTGTAATAATGTTAACCTTAAAGTCTATGAAACAAAGAATAGTAAAACAGTATATGTTTTAATTTGTAATAGTTCAAGTGCATATGCTTATCATTCTTATGAGTGTCGAGGTTTATCAAGATGTCGTTCAAGTGTATCTAAAGTTACAAGAAGCGAAGCTGAAAGTGTGGGTAGAGCTCCTTGTAAAATATGTTATTAAATAAATTTGATAAAACAATGGGAATTAAGATTAATGAAAATCAAAATTGTAAAGAACAAAAGCAACAAAGGATAAAATCATGTTATCAGGTGTTGAGAGGTTTCTTTTAAAAATAGAAGCTTGTGCCTAATAATAAAAAAATATGTAATGATTACATCATCTGTAGTGTGTTTAAATCAGAGTAATTATAAAATAACATCTTAAAATATTCATTAATTATGAAAGAAAAAGAACAACCTAAGAAAAAATATTGGGTATTAACCTTGTCTTTTTGGAATAATCTTGTTGGGTTTATTGCCGGTTTATTAACAATATTTTTATTTATTTTAACTTATAAACAATCAAAGGTCATAGAAGAACAAGTTAGATTGATTCATAAACAAAATACTGACTATTTGGAGTTAGTAACAGCAAGTCAAGCTAAAAAAGACCAATTAAGAGGTGAATTTAATGAAAATGTTAAGGGGTATTCAGATAAGATTGAGGCACTTCAAAATGAAATTGAAAATAACAAAAGCTTAAATGATGAACAAAAGAAGGAATTGAAAGAAAGAATCAAATCTTTAGAGAAAGAAAGGGACAAATTAAAAGAAGATTTAAAAAGATATGATGAGATTTTAAGTGACACATCAAAAACGAACCTTGTTTCAGATTCAACATGTCAAATAGCACTTGCTAGAATGACTGTGCAATATAAAGAGTTACAATCAGAAATATTTGAGAGTAAAATAAAAAATGAGTTGAAAATAGATTTTAGAACAATAAAAGTTGAATTTCCAAATAATAACGATGCGAAAATCTGTTTTACTTATGACAATAAATCATTAGAAGAATGGGCGAATAAATATAAAGGTTATGATGATAGTTTTATTATGAAGATTAAAGTGTTGAGTTATAATAAAAATGATAATTCCGAGCAATTAATTAATTATAAGAAGGGTTCAGAATTATCAAAAGATTATCAAGAACAAATAAAAACTTTCTTTAAATTAAACAAAGTTGATATAATATTTATTAATGATGATGGATACTTCGGAAAACCATTTATTGGTAATAGATACTTTCTATTTAATATTCAAATTATTGCAAAGAAGTCTAGTAAAATTATAAAAGAGTTCGAATTTTATGGAAATGTTAAAAATCATCAACTTGTTTTACCATCAGGAAATATATATTAAACCCAATTACATTTAATAAGCCTGATATTAAAATCAGGCTTATTAACAATTAGGCATTGAAATATTTATATAAAGTATAATAGAACAATCATACTTAACAAAAATATTATAAGCTTTAAAATGAAAAAAAAAATCTTCATATTAACCTCCTTTTTTAAATTATTAAGAACAGATGCCTATGCTTATAATATCAGCATGTTACGATGTGTAAATATTGACAAGAAACAACAATAATTGTATAAGTATATATTGCTAATTAACTATAAAATGGACTTAGCATACTTCCGTTCATAACAAATAATTATTTATTTTTTCAGAAAAGAAGAAATCAAAAAAAAGAAGAAAAATGCAATTGCGTAAAATATAGAGAAAAATTTCTTATGGAACATTGTTAAGGTTTTTGAAAAAAGAATTTTTTATTGCTAAAAATAATAACAATTTAAAAATTGTTTTTTCAAAATTCACTTTAACCTTGACAATATTATTAAACAGGGGAGTTAATAGTAAAGGATTTTTATCTTTTGGACTATTTGCGTTTTAGTAATAATTCATTCTTTTTCAATTTATTATTTGTTAATTCCAATTCTTCTTTATATTTTTACTTAGATAAATATCTAATTTTAAATGATTAAAATAATAAGAAATATTATAGTTTATTTTCAAGAAAATAAACTTATTATATTAACGATATTGTTTTTCATAGCATTTATTACATTTTTCTTTGTTGTTCTTTATTATAATGAAAAAAAATGGTGTGGAGAATTTGAACAGGTTGGAGGTTTTTTACTTACAATACTTCTAACCATTATCATAATGCTTGACAACAATAGGCAGATTGAAAAATCAACAAGTGATAAAATTAAAGCAATACAATTATCTTCTGAAAAACAAATAAAAATATTTAAAGAAGAATCAAATAAACAAATTTCCGCTATTGAGGAACAAATAAGCACGATTAAAGAAACGACTAAAGAACAAATAAATGCTATTAAAGATTCTACTAAAGAGCAAATAAATACCTTTATTAACCAATGCCAAGGAATAATTGCTAGATTAGAAGAAGCTGTTGCAGTATTGGTTAAAATGTCATCTCAATATTCTGAAAGTCTCGAACTTGAAAAGAAAAAAGTAGAGATGGAGGAAAAGAGGTTAGAAACTTTAATACAGGAACAAGTAAGGTATTCTAACGAAAGGTTACAAGAAAAGCAGAAAAAAATGCCTGTTTTATTTATTAGAATCGATAAACAAAGTTATGTTATTTTTTGGACTCATTTATGGATATATTTTTATAACAAAGGTGGAGATGCAAAAAATATATCTATTAGGATAACATTTATTAATATAAATACAGGTAGAAATAAAAATATTACGAAATCCTTTAAAGAAATTAAAAGAAGTGATCATATTAAAATAGATTGTGGGAATATTCGTGATTATGATAATTATGACAGTATAAATGCAGAAATAGTAACTGTTAGGGACATTTATGATAATGAATATTATGGTGAAGCTGTATTTAACAAAGTTGATGAAACATGGAAGAAAATAAGTTTACAAGAAAGATACTTAAAGGTTAAATAAAAAACAAAAAAGCCCGACTTTAAAATCGGACTTCTAAAAAGATAAACCACCTCAGATAACCCCCTGATCCGCCATACTCAAATAAGAGCCATTCGGACAAACAATCATATGATCGAGCAATTCAATCTCGAACAATTTTCCCGCATCTTTTATTCTCCTAGTTAATTTAATATCTGAATCACTGGGTTTTAAGTTACCAGAAGGGTGGTTGTGGCATAAAATAATCTTACAAGCATTAGTCTTAAGCGCAAGCATAAAAATTATCCTTGGATCAACAACCGTTCCCGCAATACCACCGGAACTCAACTTAAACCAACCAAGAACATAACAACCATAGTTGAGCAAAAGCAAAAAGAATTCCTCCTTAAGCCCGATAGTATTAACATCGAACAGAGGATACAAGACACTAAAAGCCTCCCTGGAATTAGAAACCCTGACAATCTCCTTCAGCTTTATCTTATAACTCACCTGAACCTCCGCCAACTCAGGACTTTTTTCAAAATCACCAGTTTTAACATTTTTCATAAATTTAAATATTAAGTTTTAAAAACCAATACCTCCTGTATTTTATGCAGAAAGAACAAATCCGGTGCGAGTATAACGTGCAGAAAAAACAAAGCAATATTGACAAAATGAGCAGGGAAGTGCGTATAGTTAAGAGTAAAATATCAGAAAAAAATAATTTAGCAACAAAAACTATCCAAAATGAAAAAAAGATAGTAAAAATTACCCCCTTGACAAACCCACCCCTGATATGCTATACTCTCCCCATTACAAGTTAATAAAAAGACCGTTGCCCGGAAACGGGTCGCTCCGAAAGGAGCTGAGACTAACAACGATGACTTGTGAACATAGTTTGTGGTTAAAACTATACTTTTAGCCACAAAATCACGGCCTGTCGATTAGTCTCGGCGGGTCGTGATTTCGTATGTTAAAACACAAAAAGAATTTTTTAGATTACAAAAGAACATATACAATCGGAGCCTATCAAAGATATGGCTTATGGTTAGATAAGTTCGAAGAAGTAACAGGGAAGCCGGAAGAAGAAATAAAAGTCGAAGACATACTTCAATACAAATTATGGCTTCAGGTCCGGTATTCCGGAAAATCCGTAGAATATGCAATGACAATATTGCGAAACTATTTCAGGTATTTAAAGCTGAATGAAATTAAATGCCTGAATCCCGATTTAATCAAATCACCAAAAGCAAGAGCAAATGAGCGACAAGCAGTATCGCCCGAAGATTACCGGAAAATATTAAACATAATAGACAAATTCGCACCAAAAAATGAACAGCGATATTTACAAACCCACCTGATCATAAGAATACTCGCAGAAACAGGAGTACGAGTGAGTGAACTTACCAGCCTGACAATAGATAAAATCAACCTCGAAAAATGCGGAGCACATATAGAAACAAGAAAGAATACAGACAAACGATGGATATACTGGTCAACCCAGACAAATGAACTATTAAAAAAATACCTGCCCATAAGATTAAACCTCAAAAGAGAAACAAATGCATTATTTGTAAATAATCAGACCAATGGAAAAGGAATAACCAAGAGAAGCGTTGAGAGAACCGTTAAGACGTGTTGTGAAAGAGCCGGAATAGAAAACATTGTTCCGCACTCATTTCGCCACGGTAAAGCCCATATAATCCTCGAAAAAGGAGGAACAGTAGCAGACGTACAAAAAATATTAGGACACCGATCACCATTATCAAGCATGAAATATTTGCAATATTCCGATGTAGAACACCAAAGAAGAGCAAAAATCTTTCTGCAGGAACCAGAATCAATATTCACACTAAAAGCACTTGACACGAAAATGTCCATAAGTATATAATAGACCTGAATTAGTTATAGTACATTGAAAGGGGAATACGTTTTAATAAAAGATAGTCTTCTTTATACAGAGGTCTTATATAGCATTGATTTAATAACATTTGATAATTTGTTTATTTTTTGAAAATACAGTGTCGCACAATAGGAACTTGTCCGACAGTAACCCCTAAAACTTCAAAAATAATAAATATTTAGCTGTTATTGCACGTTAATACAAAATGTAAATCAAATCTATACTAGGAATTATAAGTTATAAAATAAAAAAGATCATCTTTTAAAGATGGTCTTTTTTTTACTTTAGAAAATCAATTAAAATACTTTATAAAACGTAAATTCCCTATAAATACCGGTATCCAATGCCGACCTGACTTAATTGTCAGGTATGGCGGCCTGTGGAATTGCTCTAAAATCCGATAGGTTTTAATCTATCAAAAATTTGATATTGCCCAATAGGGTCACTCGAAATACAATGAGTTGAGATTAACAAAATCAAAGAAAGGATAAGAGTAAAAGAAATAATTACAACAAAAAAACAATTCCATAGACCGCTGTGTATGCGCATATATAGCAAGGTCGTGATTACAAACAAAACATTATAATAACAAAGAATAAGACAATGAAACTATTCGACGTGTGCACAAGAAAGAACTATGAAAAAGACGGAGAAAAGAAAGTAAAATGGTACAAAGCCGGAATCATGAAAGAAACAGACAAAGGCTCAAGATACCTGCGACTATTCAATAACCCGGAAGTAGACTTTTTCATATTTGAAAAAGAAGAACCACAGCAATCAGATAAATAAAAAGAAACAAAAAACAAACAAGCACCACGCCTGTACCCCACATACAAACCATAAACCCCCTGGCAGACAGGCGGGGAATGTTTGTAAACCCTGCCAAACGAACCAACAACATAATTATCAGAAAAATTAGTAATAACAAATCAAAAAAATGAATGACACAAAAACATACCCATACACCTATGACCAGTTAAGACACTTCAAAAAAGAATTAGAAGAAGCCGGAGGAGTAGAAGAACTCATGCTGAAAAAAGAAGCAATAGTACGAACCAATGGAATAACAATGATAGCCACCTACAAAGACAAAGAAAGCTACAGGCAGAAATATCTCATCGGAGTATACGAATCATTAAGGACCAATTACCACACCGAAGTACCCTATGTATTCTGGAGTAAGATATATGAACTCTCCCAACGAATATGAAACCACCCATAACCTACTACGGAGGAAAACAAATGTTAAAAAAACACATAATAGAACAAATACCCGAACATAATGTATACTGCGAACCCTACTTTGGCGGAGGAGCAGTATACTTTGCAAAACCAAAATCAAACATTGAAGTAATAAACGATACAAACGGAGAACTCATAAACTTCTATAAAGTAATCAAAACAAAGTTCAATAAACTACAAAAAGAAATACAAACCACCTTACACAGCAGAGAAAGCCATTTAGCAGCAAGAATAATCTATAAAAACCCAAAGCTCTTTGATGAAATAAAACGAGCCTGGGCGATATGGACACTCGCAAATCAAAGCTATGCCTCAAAACTCAACGGAACATGGGGATATGACAAAAAAGAAAACAGATCAGTAAAACAACTTGACACAAAACGAAAAAACTTCACAAAAAAATACGCAGAACGACTGGAAAATACCGAAATAGAATGCACCGATGCAATAGAAGTAATAAAAGCGAGGGACAGTAAAACAACCTTCTTTTACCTTGACCCGCCCTACATAGAAACCAACCAGGGACATTATAAAGGTTATGAAAAAGAAGACTATGAAGAACTCTTAAAAACACTAAAAAACATCAAAGGAAAATTCCTTCTTAGCTCTTACCCTAATGAAATACTTGAAAAATACAAAAAACAATATAAATGGAAGACAAAAGAATTCAAAATATTTGTACACGTTGCTACAAATTTAACCGGAAATACAAGAGGAGATAAGAAAAAGAAAACGGAAATTTTGACTGCGAATTTTGAGATATAAAACAACCTAAAATTTTTTTCCACAACTTTTAATTGAAATTAAAGTAACAATAATGTACTATAGCAATGGGCAATGTTATTTGTAATTTTTTAAATTTTAGGCGCCCTTAATTGGGATTTAATGGTTTATGAACTTTCCTTAATATAAGGTAGATAAGGTAATTCATTAAATCCTAATTAAGTGAAGTATTAACTAAAATCTAAGAAATATGAGAACGACTATTTTCTTTTGTTTATATATTTTGATTGTAAATACAACTGTATGTTGTTTGCATAAACAAAATATAAAATCAAATTCTTGTTCAATTTGGGCAAGTAAAGAACTGAAAGTAAATACTATAAATCATGAAAGATGTGGTGTTAATGCAATTCTAATTAAAGATACACTACTAATAGTATTCTTTAAAAAAATAAAAAAAGACCTTTAAAAGGTCTTTTTTTAAATTCTTTTTCCGTTATTAATCAAAGTTTTGAAATAGGGATCAATTTTACTATAAATATTAATTAATTTTTTATAAAACTTTCGGTAACTATGATTTATATCCCAAACTTTATCTTCATTCTCAAAATCCAATAAATTATTTTTAATAAACTCACTCAATTCGATTTTATTTTTTGTTTCATCTAATTTATTAGTAGAATACTTAACAAATAGAAAAAATCTGACTTCATATAAATATTCATGAAAAAAAGCTCTTATAGAATGTAAAATAAATGGAGAAATAACAATAAATATTGTAGTACTAATATTAAAATATCCATTTATAAATGCACTATAATTAAGTTCGTTAATTATTTTTTTCTTAAAAAGAACAATACTTAAAATAATAGATATAAATAATATTAAAACAATTAATTTATGGCTTATATCTTTTTTATATTTTTTAATAAAACTTCTAATAAATATAAATAAATTAACAATAATCAATAAATTGCTAAAAAGTAAGCATTCAGGAATAACGAGTAAATTTTTATTTTCGTAAAATTGGTTAAATCCTTCCATTAATAAAATATAAATACAAAATAAACCAGATAAAAGAAACATTGATTGAAAATCTTTAATAAATTTCAATGCATCTTTTTCTTTTTTCTCTTCAATAAGATTTAATTTAAAGAGAAAAAGCTCAGAATAATTATCGAATATCGGATTAAATGTTCCAGAAGCCATTATTGTTTTGGAAGCTTTGATATAATTTACTTTATCATTTACTTTATTTTTATATTTTGTGAATTTAAAAATAGAATCATTTAGCCCATATCTAAATTCATCTTTTGATACAACATAACCTAAACATAACGCTGCAAATAATTCAAAAAACGAACTAAAGTTATGAAGATTAAGAATTTGCATTAAGTGATTATAATGTGTATTATTGATAAAGGTTAATACAATTATTGTATTCATTTTCAAATAATTTCTTTAATTTAAGAGCTATAGTAGGAGAATTAAAACAACAAATAGCTTTTCTATTATTATCAATAATAAATGATTTTTCTAAACGAAATGAAACAGAATCAGCTACAGCGAAATTAAAGTATTGCTTAGTGTTATTTGGATTGCTGTTTAATTTTCTAACATAGACATTATCAGGATATTTTACAGAAAGTTCTTTTAAAATTTTATATATATTGGTATCTTTATAATCATCATTAAGAATAATAACCTTTAAAAGTTTTCCCTTTTCAACAAATTTCAATAAAGTAGGAAAGAATTCTTTATATTTATCAGCAACATCTCCTGAAAGATCCTTATCAAAAAGACAAAATTCTTTATTTGCATTTTCTAACATTACACTTAATACAACAGAAGCGTGTGTTTGATTAGAATTATCAAACACTAAATCACTTTTCGATTCTGCATGTAATTTTACTGAAGCTATATATTCTTCTAATTGAGGATCAACTTTTTTGTTTTGCATATCTTTCAACTCAGAAGAATCTTCTTCATTATTTTCAAAAAAGAATGAATTGTCCATTTCATTATTTTTATTTGACATAGAATTTTATATTTAAACTGAATTTACATTAAATGTAATTAAAAGTAAATACTTAAATTACATTAATCCAAATTAAGTTATCATTTTTTTCTTCACAATTTTATTAAAAAAATTAATACAAACATTAACTTTTATCAAAAAATATTTAAATCACAGATATATAACCATATAGTGGATTATAAAGTTAATCTTTTTTAATCAATTTAAAAACCGTAAAAACACCTGTTTTTAATTAGGTATTTTTACCTGTATATAATAAAACCACTTACAAGAAGCGGTTTTAGATTAAAACAATCGTAGTTGAAGTGATTTATCACTTTCCGGTTTTTCTCTTTTTGTATCGGAGAAAGCAGTATGACTCGTTTGCCAAATTACGGAATTCTCTTTCTTTTCAATCTTAAATATACCTAAAGGAAAGAATGAAATTCTATATCCTAAACTGAAATTATCCGGGAATAGAGCATCAGCACAGATAACTTCACCCTTAAGTCCATTCAGGAAAAGATTAATAGCAGTCATTTTAGTACAGAGCGGATCAATATCTACTCCGAAATAATTATGAGGGATAGAAGATTGTTTTCCAAAAGCAAGAAGCATCCGCCCACTACCACAAGCAGGGTCAAGAACATTTAAACTTTTTGTCTCCTTACCTTTTACTGTTTGCGCCATAAAATCGGTAACATGAAAAGGAGTAAAGAATTGCCCGTTCCTGCCATGAGTAATTTCCTGTTGAAAGAAATCACCCAATAAATCATTCCATTGCAGGTTATCCTTATTTTCCTCCATATAAATAATCATGGAAGCCAAAAGTTCAGGAAAGAATTTTAGGGTGTTATTGGCTATGTACGGCTTTATAATACTTAAATATTCCTCCTCGTAATTAGACATCTTTGTTTCAGGATTTATACTAAAACAACAAATACACATTGTCAAAAAATCATCAAAAGCCTTGGCATAATGTGAGCCATAAGCTGCTTTCTCAAAAAGAGTTTTAAAAGAACTAATATTTTCCATCGGTAAAATGTTTTAAAGTTTTCTGATGGGAGTATAGCGTGGGGGATGGAAGAAGGCAATAGTTAAAGAAGTCTCATTTTTTAATAGAAGTTTCTTCATGTAACATATTACTATTTTGTATTAATTAAAGGTCTTAATGGATGGTTTATAAAATACTTCTTCCAAATAATTATAAATCTTCTCAATAGGCTGAAAATATGTTCGACTTGATCGATGTTAAGATTTTCTGCTTCTTTTTTAATCAAGTCGAGTAAGAATTTAATATTTTTTTCAATGGGCAAGGCTTGCCAGACATATTGGCAAGGCTTCGATTGAATTGTTAAAGCTGATTCAAGAAATAATAGATTTCTTTCAACTTTGTTAAGATCTTTAATAATTTTCTTTTTCATATTGATTGTTGTTAAAGTTATTTAATTCAGTGATTATATTTTCAATTATAACTTCTCTTTCAGGAGTACTGATCCCTTTCTCAAGAAGCACTCTTAAGCTCATTGGTTTTAAACGGTTGCCATATCGGTCTAAGAAATGTTCCTGTAATAATTGATGGTGGTTTGGAACAGTGGGAATAATGTTATTATCTCGTAAATATTGAAAAAGAATGACTAATTCATTTAAGTTAGATTTCCAAACAATATTTCCATTAATAATATCATTGTCAGTGAAATGGGACTTAAAAAAGTGCCATTCACAAGCGATTAATTTATTTCGGATAAGTAAGGTGAAAAATAATTTAAGAGATATTTCTGACTTTAGCCACCCTATTTTAGAAATAGAAATGGCTTTCATTAAAATCAAATTAACTTCATTACGGGCGATGAGCCTGATTATGTTTTCTAGTTGCTGTGATAAATTTTGTTTCATATGAAGTACAGTTTATTTCGGTCTGCACCCCAAGAAACTCAAGGCATCTAGTGAAAACAGATATTAACAACATGCAGTTGATAACATTTGTTTAATATGGTAGATTTTATCTGCCATATAGAATACCCAGAATATTCTTGTTGGACCGGAATCAAAGATTTCGGAAGCCTCGTTGTTCAAGCAACGAGGCTTAATTTTTGATTCCTAACCTACTATTATTATATAAATTTTCATTTTCACAAATATTATCATACTTTTACCTAAAGTCAAGGCACGCAGGCGTGCCACTAATATTTTTTATGAAAAATAATATTCCAATAGAGATATTAAGGAAAATTGAGGAAAAATGTGAATGGAAAGAAGACAGAGATCATTTTCTTCCTAAAGATTTAGTAAAACCATTAGAGAGTTTTATTTTATCTAATATAGAAATTTGGAAACAATCTAATAAAACATTATACAAGAAGTATAAAAATTTAAGAGGTATAAATGAGCGTACTCTAAGATGGGCTTGGAGTATCGAAAATAATGAAGATAGCGGTGCAGTAATCGAATTATGTGAAGTGTTATGCTTTTTTGGATTTGGTAAAAACTGGGATGAAACTATTAAGATGTTTGGTTATACTATAGAAGAATTAGTTAAAAGAAAAGATATAATTAAAAATAAACCCATTGTATTAAATGTCAATAAAAAAGAAAGAAGTATAGTAGAATTTGTTGATTTTATAGGAACTCCTGATAATCTAAGATTTGAAAAGATTGATGAATTATATGTTCCTCCCAAGGAATATTATGAGATAAAGAAAACACTTGAAGTTGAAAGAATTGTATTTATATCAGGTTCGCCTGAATATGGCAAAACTTATACTGCAATTAAACTTTTATGGGAATGGTTTAAAAATGGTTATTCTCCTTATTATGATTATGGATTTGACGAAGATGATAGGATAAAGGTTAGAAAAAATTTAAATAGGAAAGCTGATGAGTTGAAAGAAGGCTATATCTATTATTTTGAAGATCCTTTTGGTAAGAATGAATATGAAAACAAGGGAGGTGAACTTGAAATAAGTATTAAGAAAATCCTACTGAATATAAGAAGCAAAGAGAGAACATATGTAATTATAACAACGAGAGAAGATATATTTGATGAGTTTAAACAAAAAATATTTTTTAAAGAAGAATTAGATCATATTGAAAAAAAAATCACAATTTTCCCTACTTCTTATGATCAAAATATGATAGAACAAATGGTAATAAAATATGGTTTGTTTAATAATTGTTTTTGGATTAAAGATAATTATTTAAAGGAATTTGTAATAAATAAGATAAAGAAAGAGAGTATTTTACCAACTCCACTTTCTATTTATAATTTTTCTTATCTTTCAAAGAATGATGATAGAAAAGAACAAATAATTTATAGTTTAAATTTAGCCCAAGAGGAAAGAGGATATAGCTTTGCTCATGAGATTGATAAATTAAAAATCGAAGAGAAAATATTTTTCACAATTTTATTCCTTCAGAGAAATACAAAAAATACATTTTTAATAGAAAAGTATTTTTTTAACCCAAAAACTGAATTAATTACTAAGTTTAATGAAATTTGTTATAAATATAGAAATAACAAAATAGAATTAATAAGTTTTAAAACTAACCTTGGATTTTTTGTTCGCTTAAGCCATCCATCATATTATAATGCATGGAAATATCTAAGTAGAAATAGTTTCTATAGAGACATTGCAAGTGATATAATTCTAAGTAGTGGTAATTATGGAAAATTCTGGTTATGGGTGAAAAATTATTCTCTTTTAAATGAGAAAGCTATAAATACCTTTTTATCATTTTTAGAAAAAGAAACTTATTCAAGAAAGATTGCCTATGAAATCATAATCAACTATGAAAATATTTCTGTTGAAGTAAGAAATTTTATTTCAAAAATATTTGAGAATAATAATATTAGACATGAGATATTAAATAAAATTTCTAAAGATTTTGATAACTTTCCTATAGAAGTACAAAACTTTATTGAAGAATATGATGATGAATATTTTGTTTCATATTTATTTAATAAGTGGAAAACAAATAAATATATACCTAATGCAATTAGATTAATATTAAAAATAATAAGAGAAGGTAGGGCAAGTGTGAACACTTTAATGGGAATTATTTATAATTACAGAACATTATCAAAAGAAATAATTGATCAAATACCAGTTATTCTTAATAATATTAAATTAGAATTTAATGAATATCTGAATGTTATTAATATCGTCTATGATCAATATTTAAGTACCAAAATCGAAATTACTAATGAAGAGTTTTATAATAAACATTGTTACTTTGAATATGAAATGGATATATATGATAGATTTGATAAAATATTTAAAGTATTAAGAAATATACATATTAAAGATTCTTTTAAGAAGTCAATCATAAAGAAGAGTGAAGTAGAAAAATGGATAATAAGTCATTTTGTTGGATATATTGTTATGAAAAAAAAATATTATTGGGAGGAAGATAATTGGTCTGACTATAAAGTCCTTGAAAAATATATTAACAGAGAACAAGCTACAAAGATCAAATTTGAATTAACTAAAAAAGGTTTTAAATAATATATTCTAAAAAATTTTGAAGAGAGTTGATATTTCTAAGAAAATACCTATACTTTGTAAAAAGTAATATTATTAGATTAAGTAAAAGTCACATTTAATAAGTTAACATAGTTAACTCTATTACTATGTAACCATGGTAACCCTATAAAGTAGAAATTCCCATAGCTTTGTTTTCAAATAGCTATAAAAGGAATTAATGTTCACCCGCATCTACATATCCGAAATCCAAACCGACCTCCAATACACCGACAGAAGATCAGTATTAAAATGGTGCAGGAATATGGAAGTAAAAATATTTACAGATAAAGGCTGTAAGAGACAATACGCAATAAAAGACGAATATGAATCAATAAAAAATCATCAAATATTAGAATACCTCAAACAAAAATACGGAACAGAAAACCCATTTGAAGCAAACACAAAAAAAATATCAACAACAAGTAAACCCACAGACCAAAACCAATCACAATACATACCCCAATACCAAAACGAAAAAAGACTGCTGTCAATATTTACAAACCTATAACCCACGCTATGATGCCCACCATGAAAGAAAAGCCATTGTATATTCCAAAAACAAAACACTGGAAAGGGCTATATGTATATTGCTATCTATGCAAAACGAATATGCTGGAAGTATGCAATAAAACAGGAAAAACATTAAAGCAATGCCCAAATGGAAATCGTCATGTTTTCAAGTCGTATGTTTTTATCCCGGGAACAAAGAATCAACGAAGAACAAAGATACTTAACACAAGAGAAGTAGACGAAGCAATAAAACTGGCAATAGAATTTGAAAAAGAAGTAAAAGGAAAGTTGAGTAACAATAAAGAAAAAGATGAAGAAAAGCTAAAAAATGAAAATATCAGTGAAGTTCAAAAAATAAAAAAAGAAGAAGAGAAAATAAACCCGGAGTCAAACATCCCAAAACTTCTCATACACTGCCTTGCCCGTTATTATAGCTACCAGAGAAACGAAGGAGTACCCAGGTACAAGCAACGAATAAGAACAGAAAGCCATTTAAAAGACATCGAAAGAGCATTTAAACTTCTGGTTACCTGTTTAAAGAAAAACGAGTATGATATGAACGAATTTACCATAGAACAAATCAATGACAAAGTAATAGGAAAAATATTTGAATATATGGAAGAACAGGGATTTGCCGGAAGAACCCACAACAAGTACATTAACTTCTACAGTTCAATGCTCAACTGGTATAACGAAGAATTTGAAACAAAAATCAAAAACAGATTTACAAAAATTCCAAGAGAAATAGTAAATCACAACCCGGAATCAATACCATATAATGAATTTATAGCCCTATTAGAACAAATAAAACCTGAAAACGGAACCAGAAATTACAATAAAGGAATTAAAACACACAGGAATATTTACCGCCCCTGGCTTAAAAACGGAATCAAGTTAGGATTACTAACCGGCAGACGCAGAGAAGAAATAATATCAATGAAATGGAGCGATATAAAAGAAAAAGACAGAACAGAGTATATACAGACAGAAGATTTAAAAGTCAACCGGATACAATACAGAATAAACGAAAAAGCGAAAAAACTGATTTTTGTTCCCTTAACAACCGAACTGAAAGAATTATTGAATGAATTAGGCTATGAAAAATACAAAAACACAGACAAATATATTTTAGAACCGGAATTAGTAAACAAACGAAACAAAGTAATGAGTGATGCATTAAGCCGGGGATTCTCGCATTTCTATAACCAACTTAACACAGGCAAAAACCTGACATTCAAATGCCTCCGTAAAACCTACATTACGAATCTACAACTCTTTATGGGCAATGGAAATGTAAAAGCCATTACAGGGCATTCGGAAAATCAGGTCATTGAAGAACATTACATCGATAAAAAAGAGATTGCCAAAGCTTCAAGAAATTTTAGTGTTTTTTCAAAAGACAATAACCGGACAAATGAGTTAAATGAAATACGAACTGAATCAAAAAATAACGAACAAAACAAAAATCCGGAGGTATAAATTATGAAACAAAACCAAAAAAACCGCACCCTGCTACCGCACCTTATGCAAATTTTCCTTGGTTTTCTCCATCTGCATAAAACAGAAAGAGAGGCAACAGCCTCTCCCTCAAGTACCCCGAGCCGGAATCGAACCGGCACGACCTTTACGGGTCACAGGATTTTAAGTCCTGCGTGTCTACCAATTCCACCATCAGGGCATGGTGTAAAGAACGTACCCTTGTAAGGGCAAAAAAAATCTCCTTTACCAGGGAGATTTTCCTGAGCGGGAAACGAGACTCGGACTCGCGACCCCGACCTTGGCAAGGTCGTGCTCTACCAACTGAGCTATTCCCGCATTAAGAGATGCAAAAATAATAAAAATTGTTTTACCAAATTATTTTTTCAAAAAAAAATGGATTTTATTGGATGAAATGCTATTAAAAGGTCTTTTATCAGTTGTATGATACATTCTTGAAAAAACCTTACCTTTATCAAAAAAATATATGAGAAAGATTACCATATTTTCGCTGCTGTTTATTTTTATTTTCCAGAATTTAATTTTTTCTCAGGAATTAGTTTCCAGGGATTCAACGTCATCTAATGAAATGACGACCCCCGATACTACAAAAATGCCCAATGACCAGGTTATTGTTAATGTTTTATCAAATACATGGTTAAATACCCCTCCTGATATGAAAATGATGCCGGTTTCGGTGGGTGCAGAGGCGTATTATATGTCGCCCGTTATCGGAAAAAATTCTTCTTTGAGTATAGCTTTGGGAGTCGGGATCGGAGTCAATAATTTTCACAATAACTGTATTCCATACGATAGTTTAGACGTTACTTATTTTAAACAGATTCCGGGGGAGTTTGAATATATTAAAAACAAGATTACCACTGCTTATGTTGATATCCCTCTCGAAATCAGGTTCAGAACAAAGCCCGATTTAAAAAAGAGGAATTTCAAAGTAGCTATAGGAGGAAAGATAGGGTATATGATTTCAAATTATATTAAATATAAAGGAGAAGATTTCAGGGCAGGTTCAAATAAAATGGTAAAATTTAAAGAATACAATCTCGATAATTTATTGCAATACAGGTATGGTACTTTTTTAAGACTGGGATATGGCAAGATCAACCTTATTGTTAACTATACCCTCAGCTCTCTGTTTGAAAAAGATAAAGGCCCCGATGTAATTCCTGTTTCCTTTGGATTTTCTTTTACTTTGCTGTAATTCCTGCATTAAATATTTAAGAAAGACTGATTTTTTCATTGTTTTAGGATCAGTCTTTTTATACTTTTGTTCCTTTTAACGACTAAAACATACATGGTGAAAAACATACTTATTTTAGGAGCCGGTTTTTCTGCAACCGTAATGATTGAGTACCTTTTAGGGAAAGCTGAAGAAAATAACTGGTCTGTAACTGTTGGCGACGTTTCCGAAGAAACCGCTATCCGGAAAGTTGCAGGAAACCCCAAGGGAAGAGCAATTAAGTTTGATATCAATAACGAAGCTCAAAAGTCAGAAGAAATAAAAAAAGCAGATGTTGTTATTTCCTTTTTACCTGCTTTTATGCATCCCCTGGTTGCTAAAGAATGCTTAAAACAAAGTAAGAATATGGTGACAGCTTCTTATGTCTCCAAAGAAATGAAAGAACTGGATGCGGAAGCAAAGTCAAAAGGATTGGCTTTTTTAAATGAACTCGGAGTTGATCCGGGCATTGATCATATGTCGGCCATGCGCGTAATAGATCATATTAAGTCTAAAGGAGGAAAATTATCGGGATTTACATCTAACACAGGCGGGTTAATTGCCCCTGAGTCGGATAATAATCCCTGGAACTATAAATTTACATGGAATCCCCGGAACGTTGTTGTGGCTGGCCAGGGGACAGCTAAATTTATTGAAAAAGGGAGATATAAATACCTTCCTTATCACCAGTTATTTGCCCGTACAAGAAGAACCCGGATATTAAATTATGGTGAATTTGATTATTATCCCAACCGGGATTCATTAAGTTATCGGGAGATATACGGTATTTATGATATTCAGACTTTAATCAGGGGAACTTTTCGTCGTCCGGGATATTGCCAGGCGTGGAATGTTTTTGTTCAGTTAGGTGCAACCGACGATTCATACCAGTTGGAGAACGTAGATAAAATGACATACAGGGATTTTATCAATACTTTTTTACCATACAGTAATACTTTGATGGTTGAAGATAAATTGTGTACGCTGTTAAATATTGATCCGCAGGGCGAAACAATGAAAAGGCTTACCTGGTTGGGTATTTTTGAAGATAAACTCATTGGATTACCCGGTGGAACACCTGCCCGGATTCTGCAAAAACTTCTGGAAGAAAAATGGAAACTACAGCCCGAAGATAAGGACATGATTGTAATGCAGCATAAATTCGAATATGAAATTCAGGGGAAACGAAAAGAAACAACATCATCTCTTGTTGTTCTTGGTAAGGATTCTGTAAAAACAGCTATGGCAATTACGGTTGGAATGCCTGTTGCTATTGCCACTGAAATGCTTTTAAAAGGTAAAATAAAAGTAACAGGCGTGCATGTTCCGGTTATCCCTGAACTTTATAACCCCATTCTTGATGAATTGGAGAAATATGGTATTCAGTTTTTTGAAGATGAGGTAGATTTGTAACTTCAAGGTTTTGACAGTTTTTTGGGTATTATAATTGTAAGCGTTAAAACTCAAATTGAGGGATACATTTCCTGTATACATAAGGATAATAGATGGGTCCAGATGCTGAGTTTTTTACAAACTGAAAATTGAATTTTTCGTCCATCTCGCAAAAACCATCCACTTTTTTACTTAAAATATCTACGATTTTTTCTGCCTCATTATTTATGTTTTCATATTTGCAGTCGTGAAGGTTAAATGTGATAGTTACCAAACTATCCTTTTCTGAAACTTCTGTCACAATTTTCTGACATTCACAGTTCTGTTCAATTAAACTTTTAATTTCAGTTATCTTAGAATCTATGTTATTACAACTTGCAAACAATAATATGAAGATTAAAGAAGGTATAAATAAATTGTTTAGAATAAAGGAATATGTTTTCATATCGTTATGGTTTATAGCATTTAATATTAAAATTGTCTTCAACCATTTTTATGATTTCCGGCATAAATACAAAAAATTCCTGCTGAAAAATCTCGTAATTTTCAAGTAATATTTTTTTTGCAAACTGCGATTCGGGAGGCAGGCTGGTTCTGCGCGACATTCTTGCCAGAACGGATTCTGTTTTATCGACTTCCACGTAAGAGCCTAGCCAATCGTTAATAATCATAAATGGCATCATGTACCTGTAACGTGGTGTAAGGGTTCCGGAATGAAGAACCAGATTTACATAGAAATCCCGGCAAAATGCACGAAAATTCTGGTTCGAAAACTGTTTCCAGTGCAGGGCAAGAAAATGATCAAAAAAAACATCTAACACTATGCCTGAGTAATGTCCGTATTTTTCTTTCAGCCTTGTTTTCCCAATGGAGTAGAGATGATGACTATCAGCAAAAGTGTCTATAGCCCTGTGAACTTGTACGCCAAAAGCTATTTTTTCAGGGTAGTTTTTATAGGATGATCCTTTTAAATCATCGGCAATGAAATTTCCGATTTTAATTTCGTTATCATTTCCACTTAAATATATATGAGCAAGAAAATTCATCGGGAAGTATACTTTTTCAGGAAAATTTAATTTTCTTCCCTTGTTTCTTCTGCCTTTTCAGGTAACTCATCTGATAAGTCGAATAAGTCTCTGGGTAAACTTTTTTTAGCTTTTGCACCAAGATTCTTCATTTCTTCGGCTCTTTTCAATACATTACCTTTTCCTTCGTGCAATTTGTTTATTGATGCGTCCAGAGTTTTCTGTGCTTCATCCAGTTTTTTCCGGATACCTAAAAGATCTTCTACAAAGCCAACCAGTTTGTCATATAAATCACCACCGCGTTTGGCTATATCAAGTACATTCCTGTTCTGGTATTCCTGTTTCCAGATGGATTGAATCAGCTTCAGGGCGGCTATGAGGTTTGAGGGACCAATGAGTAAAATTCTTTTATCATATGCGAAATTCCAGAGCTCGGGTTCTTTTTGTATTGCCAGTAAATAAGCTGGTTCAATAGGCAGGAATATCATAACAAATTCGAGATGCTTTTGTTGGTAAAGATCCTGGTAATTTTTCTGACTTAGCCCTATAATATGATTTTTAATTGCCTGGATATGTTCTTTCATTGCTATTTCCTGTTCTTCGGGCGTATTTGCCGAGGCATATCTTTCGTATGCGATCAGTGTTACTTTACTGTCAATAATTACATTTTTATTGTCGGGCAGGGTAACAACAACATCGGGCTGGAAACGTTTTCCTTCTTCGTCAGTTACCGATTCCTGGGTAAAAAATTCCCGACCTTCAACAAGACCTGATCGTTCCAGGATAGTTTTTAAAATTACCTCGCCCCAGTTACCCTGGGTTTTTACCTGGCCTTTTAATGCATTAGTAAGATTTGTTGCTTCTTTGCTTATTTGTTGGTTAAGATCTGAAAGACGCTTGATTTCTTCTTTAAGAGAAAAACTTTCACGGGATTCTTTGTTATATGTTTCCTCAACCTTTTTTTCAAAATCTTTCAGCTTTTCACCCAGGGGTTTTAACAATTCATCCAGTTTTTCACGGTTCTGATCGGTAAATTTTTTGGTTTTTTCTTCCAGGATATCATTTGCAAGATTTCGAAACTCAACATTCATTCTTTGCCTAATCTCTTCCAGTTCCTTTTTTTGTTCTTCAATACGAACCTGCATGTTACGAAAGTTTGCCTCGCTTCCTGAAAGTTTGGAAGAGGTTTCCAGTAACCGGTTGTTTTTTTCGTTCAGTTCATTTTTATACTGATTTATCTGTTGTTCCAGAAGCTGAACTTTTTCAGAAAGTATACCTGAATTTATCTTTGCAGTATCACGTTCGTTTTGTAATTGTAAAGATTGCACCAATGCAATTTGTTTTTTCTTTTTCCTGATAAAGAAAGAAATAACCCAGCCTATGAGTACCCCTGATTTTATTCCAATAATGAAAATCAAAAAATCATTCATGGTAATTTACTATGCAGAAAAATATTAATTTATTTTCAATGATTCAAATTTACGAGTTTTAATAATAAACATCTTTATTATTTTTAAAAGATTCAGATTATATAATTAACTCTTTTTACTGATTAAATTCTAATTTGATGTATTTGTAATAGGCTGCTCTTTATTAACTATATCCAAAGATTAATAGTATTTTCAGTTTTTTATATCTTTGCTTTAAGCAAATTAAATATCGACGAAATGAAAGATTTTAAAAAATACTATATAATTGATGCAACTCCTGATGAAGTTTATAATGCATTAACTAACCCTGTTTCCATAAAATTATGGACAGGTGAGGATTCGGAAATGTCAACCGAACCCGGTTCCGAATTCTCGATGTGGGAGGGGAGTATAGTTGGTAAAAACCTGGAGTTTGTGAAAAATAAGAAAATTGTTCAGCAATGGTATTTCGAAGGACAGGAAGCGGAATCAATTGTTACCATTATTCTTCATCCCCACAGACAGGGAACATCCATTGAATTAAGGCATACCAACATTCCCGATGTGGAATATAATGATTTTATAGAAGGCTGGGACGAGAGTTATATGGGTTCCTTAAAATACTTTTTTGAAGAATAAAAGAAAGCCGTCCCGGAATGGAACGGCCTTCTATCAACCCACAACAAGCTTATTGTTTAATAAGCTTTATCATTGTTTGCTCCTGTTTGTAATAAACTTTCATAAAGTAAACGCCAGGACAAAGAGATTCAACATCGATCAAGTTGGATTTTTCATTTAAGCCAGAACGTGAATACACCTCTTTACCATTAACATCGACAATACAAATATTTAAATCGGCATTTTCTATATTAGAATAAACATAAACAGTTCCTGTCGTAGGATTAGGATAAGCAGAAATAAACACATGCCTGTTCACACTCAGCCCGTTAATGCCTGTTATATTAAAACAAGCAGAAGTATCACTGCAATTATTTGCAGTAACAATTACCGCATAATTGCCATCCAAAGCCGGAGTAAACGACTGTGAAATTTCTCCCGCAACAGGCGTATTCGTATCGCAATCAATCCAAAGATAACCAGCCCCGGTTAAATTAGCCGTAATAGTTCCTGCATTTACACTAGCAGAAACATCAACAGCATCAAAAATAGTCAAATTAGTAGTAACCGTACTGTCACACCCATTAACAGCCGTAAAAATATCGGTATAAGTCCCTGTAACATAGTATGTATTGCTTCCAACCGTGAAACTTTCGCCGAAACAAAGACTAACCGTCTGGCTACTTATAATAGCAGCAGGCTCAGTTATTACAACAGATCCTGTTGCCTGGCAATTAGCTTCGTCAGTAACCAAATAAGAATATGTTCCCGCAGCAATATTAGTCAGATCCTCGGAAACAGAACCATTATCCCATGAATAAGAATAAATACCGGTTCCCCCTGAAACAGTTAAATCTACAGACCCGTTACTAGCCCCATTACAAAGCACATCCGAAGAAATCACACTAACAACAGGCGCACCACTATTAGAAACATCGGCAGTTTCAATAACCGAACAACCATTTTCATCAAGTACAGTTACAGAATAATTACCGGCAGGCAGATTATTTTCTGTAGAGCCATTACCCCCGCTAGACCATGAATAACTCAATATACCAGTTCCGCCCGAAGCAATTACCGTGACAGAACCATTTGATAACCCGCAACCAGCCAGAGTTGTTGAAGTATAAGCAGAAAGAACAACCGGCTCAGAAACAGTAATACTGGTTGAAGCCGTACACCCGTTAGCATCGGTAACAACATAATCATATGCTCCTGCAGTTACCGTAAAATCTCCGGCTCCACTATAAGCCGAAGTACCTCCATTTGCAGAAACTGTAATAGTTGCATTTCCACCGTTGCATAAAATTGCTGTTGAGGTAGAAGAAGCCTCAAGCAAAGCAGGTTCCGAAACAGTAATACTAGTCGAAGCAGTACACCCGTTAGCATCGGTAACAACATAATCATATGTTCCTGCAGTTACCGTAAAATCTC
>JBBIRU010000060.1:0-25968 GCA_037441645.1 Bacteroidota bacterium | reverse complement strand
GGGTTTTGTAGGGCCGAGGTAAAGCCATTGGGGCCTGTCCACGAATAGGTCGCACCGGCTATGTTGCTCGCTGTTAAATTTAAGGTCGTGCCTGCGCATAAAGGTCCATTGTTGCCCGCGGTTGGCGCAGGAGGTATTGTGCTAACTGTTACTGTTGTTGTTCCGGCAGGGCCAGAGCAACCGCTAATATCGGCAGTTACTGAATAAACACCTCCGTTTGCAGTAATAACATTTATAATTGAGGGATTCTGGACTGCTGAAGTAAAACCATTAGGGCCGGTCCATGAATAGGTCGCTCCGGCTATATTACTAGCTGTTAAATTTAAAGTTGCACCTTCACACAAAGGCCCATTGTTGCCTGCGGTCGGAGCTGCGGGCGGAATGCTTATAACCACATTGGTTGTACCTGCCAGGCTTGGGCAACCGCTTACTGTTGCTACTACTGAAAAGGTTCCTGCATCTGCTAATGTTACATTATTTAATGAAGGATTCTGAACTGCTGAGGAAAAGCCATTGGGGCCTGTCCATGAATAGGTCGCACCGGCTATATTACTCGCTGTTAAGTTCAAGGTCGTGCCTGTACATAAGGGACTGTTACTGCCTGCGGTAGGGGCAGATGGTATCGGGTTTACGGTTACGGTGGTTGTTCCGGCCGGCCCGGCACAACCGGCTACGGTTGCCGATACGGAATAAATTCCAGCATCTGCCAGGGTAATATTTGTTACAGAAGGATTTTGCACCGATGATGTAAAACCATTCGGACCTGTCCACGAATAGGTCGCACCGGCTATATTACTCGCTGTCAGGTTTAATGTCGAGCCTACACATAAAGGTCCATTGTTACTCGCTATCGGGGCCGCCGGAAGAGAATTCACAACAACTGTGGTTGAACCAGCAGGGCCGGGACATCCATCAACAGTTGCAACAACCGAATAAACTCCGGCTGCAGCTGAAGTAACTCCCGAAATCGAAGGATTTTGTAATGCAGAAATAAAACCATTAGGGCCTGTCCATGAATAGGTCGCACCAGCTATGTTACTCGCTGTTAAATTTAACGTTGCACCTACGCATACAGGGCCATCATTACCTGCCGTGGGAGCTGGCGGTAAAGGATTTACCGTAACTGTTACAGAGGCAGGGCCACCAGGGCAACCATTATCATTTGCTATTACAGTATATGTGGTGGTGGTGGTGGGTGATGCCACCGGATTAGCCGAATTTGGATTATCTAAACCGGTAGTTGGAGACCATATATAATTGGTAGCGCCAGAGCCCCCGGTCGGACTGCCGCCTAAAGTAGTGCCTTGCCCGATGCAAATGGTTCGATTGATTCCTGCATCAAGTGTAAAAGCAGTAGGACGGGCAGCAGGCACTAAAGTTGCATTTAAATACATTCTTACACCATTAATATGCTGGATTAAATTATCACCGGAATAATTATGCCCTCCCAAATAAAAAACGTTTCCTCCAATGGAATCCTGGGGTGAAACATGCGCCGCGGTGGCAACCATATTAGTTGTAGGTAATGGTGCGCTTATACAGGCATACATATTCGGCTGAAAGGCAGAAGCCACTCCCGGCCAGAAAAGCCTGATAGTACTGCCCATGTCTGTTGTAACAACACCTTCAAATTGATTAAACGCCATATCAGGGTTTGAATATGTGTTTGTTGTTGCAACATTTGAAAAACCAATACCTGCTGTAGTATGAAAATGACCTCCACCTGGCTGATGATCTTCGTACAAATCAATTCCAGCGCATTGAGCCAGAAAATTTCCACCTTCGTTAACAAATTTCATTACATTCTGTACGGGGTTTATATCCGGATTGGTGGTAAAATCCCAGTGTGCTTCCGAACAAAAAGTATAACATTCAGCAAGACCGGTAAAGTTTCCGGCATTCTGAATAAAATAGTTTGTAATACCGGATGAATCCAGCATAGCTTTATGAATAGCCTGATTGCCTCCATTACTAAATACTGCAATTTTTGGTCGTTGATGTAAGGTGTATCTGACATTCAGGTTTTCATCATTAGTAAGGCGGTAAACGGTAACCTGGTTAAATCTTGCTCCCCTGGCATAATAATCGTTAATTACCTGGGTGGCAGTTTTTCCGGTACTATAAAATGAACGGTTAATCCAGGTACTGTCAACGATGAAAGCGCTGGCCTTAAATGTAACCGGCGCTGAAGCCACAACTGTAGGATAAACACGTGAGGCATTTGCAGTAAAATCAGCAGCATCTTTAACTTTACCGGAAAGAATAACCCATTTAACAGGAATGTCATTCATTAATAAACTATGTACCAACCCATATGCTTTCAGGTTAAAGGGAGCAACCAATGCCTGGTTGGTATTATCCATAGGAATCACATATGAACCCATGGGGATTAACTCAACATTTGATGGAGGATTGGGTTCATCAGGGGTATAACAAATTTCATCAACGATGGTTCTTATCCCATTGGGATTTGGAGTTGCCATATCTGAAATAGTACTCCCATCCATCACAAAAGAAGTTAAAGAAGCATCTAAGCCATCCCCCGCATTTGCTGTTACAGGGACATCATATACCAAAAAGAAATAATAATCGCCAGATCCCTGATTCAGTTTTTGTGACCCGTTGATAGTAAAAATTCCGTTTGGACTACTCACTGTACCGAATACCGGGGTACTTGCTGTAATTACAGGTGCACCCTCTAAAAGTCCGTTGTAATATACTTTCGCTGAAATAATATTGGTTGCTGGATTCTGAGAGAACCCTGCATCGCCGTTAGTACTGAAATTAAACTGGGTAACATCAGGAGGAGGGCAACCGCCAGATACACTAACCCTTAATCTTAGAATTACAGCATCCCGGCTTGATTCACAATTACGGTTTATACTATCTGTTGTATATTGTGTTATTTCACTATTATTGTAAACAGTAGCTGTATTTGAATACATAAATCCAAACGACTCAGAAGACAATGGATTTTGTGTAGTTGCATTAATAGTAAAAGTTCCGGGACTTGCAGATCGTCTTAATAAATCACCGCTTCCAACAGAGGTTGCCCTGATTTGAAAATTATTAAAAAATATCTCATCAAAATTCGTATTAGGATTTGCAATACTTGTAGATAAAGTAATTGTAATGGCTGTTGTTGTTACCGAAGTTAATGTTAGTGCTGTAATGTCGCTGCCACCACCATTCTTTGTAACAGTATGAGCCGCAGCAGTATTAAATTCAAATCCAACGGGTAGTGTAAGAATAATCGTTCTGTTTCCCTGGTTACGATCAAAATCTGTTGCTAACCGTTCTTTTAGCGAAAAACTTACAGTTTGATATGTGGTTGGATATGTACTTCCGCAAAAAGACAAATCGGCAAAAGGTGTAATATTTGGAGGAGTTGCGTAGGTTATTCTTATTAATCCTGCCCCTCCGGCACCGCCATTTCTATCGGTATTACTTCCTGCACGGCCACCACCTCCGCCGCCGCCAGGAACAACTCCGGCGTTACCATTACCGCCAGTACCAGTAGTAAGCCCGCCATTTCCGCCATTTCCACCTCCAATAACTCCACCGGGGCCTCCGGTTGTAATATTTCCATCTCCACCTGCACCAGCATTACCAGCTCCACCGCCACCACCGCCAGCCGAAGCACCTGCTACGCCGGTTCCTCCTGCTCCACCATAATAAACTGTTGTTCCTATATTACCAGTTGTTACAGCTACAGCACCTGCCGCAGAGGTTCCATTTACTGTTGCTTGTGACCCACCCAATCCACCTACAGCATATACTGTACCTACTGTATTAAACCAGGAAGGGTTTCCGTTCCCGCCGGCACCGGTAGTACCAGTTCCGCCTGTTCCTACAGTTACCGGATAAGAAGTCAATGGAACAACAGCTATGACACTTTTTGCATATCCCCCGGCAGAACCGCCACCACCACCGGCAGGATTGCCAATTGCACCGCCGCCGCCGCCGCCGCTACCCCAGCATTCAATAGTTGCCGAAGTTACACCTGGAGGACATGTCCAGTTTCCTGAGGCAGTTATATTAATGGATGTTGTTTGCCCGTATATTGAACCAAAAAAGCAGAGAAAAACTGCTAAATGAAATAATCTGAAACGGTATAGTTTCATCATAGTACAGATGGTTTATTTAATTATATTTTCATTTAAGGTTTTAACTAAAAGACAATCTCAATCATCAATAAAACATTGAAAATAAACTAATTATCAATGTATCGATGAAAGTCAAGTGTATTTTCTTATTAATTTTTTATTTAAAACCGGCTTCTATTTTTAACGCTTCCCGATGAAAAAGGTTACAATTAAAATCACATTCAAATTGAATAATCTTAAATCTATTATCCTAATAATAAACAGATTAACAAGCACGTTCGAGGCATGAATTAAAATATCGGTAAATAAAATCAGACAATGTCATATATATAACTCATAACCATCTTATTAATTTTAACAAATTAATCACAATATGCACAATATGTCAGATATGATTTTGATAAAGCTTTGTAATAATCAAACATTTTGCAAATTAATTACAGTTAATAAAAACAAGGTTCTTTTCACAAAGCACATAACAAGCTTTAAGTATTATTATTTCTGAAAACAGATAAGCAAACAAAGTTTGGTAAATTATTATAATTGCCTTATTAACACTAATAAAATCTTTCATAGAAATTATTACCTTTACTGGGTTTTTTCCTTCTTTATGAAGAACTTTAAAATTATAGTATACATATTCTTATTTTACATTATTACACTCTCGTTTCAAAATAGTGATATATGTCCATATAATAACTATTCTTTTTCGTTAGACGACACCTGCCAGTTCTCTGCTGTTATAGATGGGAAAGCCATTACCCTTGTTGAAGGAAACGAAAAAATCAGAAACGGTTCCAATGTGATAAAAAACCTGAAAAAACAACCTGATTCAAGTGCTGTAATCTGTCAGTCCTATTTTTATAAGTACCCGGCTGGTCAGGCGGACATATCTGTAAATATTGGCACTTTCAAATTTATTGGGTTTAAAATTAGAAATATAGATTTTATTCATTTTTTTAAGATTAAGAAATACAATTTCTCTGAACTTGCTGAAAACGGAGTTGAAATCATTTATCATGATAAAAAATATGAATTGTGGAGTTCAAGCCAAGGCAGACAAGACCAGAGTTCTTTCGAAATAACTGAAATAAAATCTGATTCTTCCAATGTGAAATTTAAAGCCTGTTTCAATTGTAAACTCTTTAATTCCGAAGGTGAATTTATATTATTGGAAAAAGGCATGTTCATTGGATATTTCAGAAATAGTTAATCAGACATGAAAAGTGTTACGAATAATAATAGCTGGTGCGAACGAACCGAACTTCTTATCGGAAAAAAAGGAATTGAAAAGCTACATAAATCACATGTTCTTATTGCCGGAATGGGAGGAGTTGGCGGCATTGCTGCCGAAATGCTTTGCAGGGCAGGCATTGGAACACTAACCATAGCTGACAGCGACACGTTTACACCATCAAACCGTAACCGGCAAATTGGTGCATTTTTAAGTACTGAAGGATTGCTTAAAGCTGATGTTATGAAAAAAAGACTTCTGGATATAAATCCCGGCCTAAATCTGACGACTGTTAAAGACTACCTGAAAGATAATGTAATTGTAAATTTAATAAATGCCTGTAAGTATGATTATGTAATTGATGCCATTGATACTCTTTCTCCTAAAGTTTTTTTTATTTTTCATTGTATTAGGAATGATTTAAAACTCGTCAGTTCCATGGGTGCAGGTGGTAAAATCGATCCCGTTTTAATTAAAATTTCCGATATCTCCGAATCATCTGAATGCAGATTTGCATACGCTGTACGAAAAAAATTACATAAACTTGGAATAGAGGCCGGATTTGATGTTGTGTATTCGACCGAAAAAGTTCCCCGTAGTGTTATTACCAGAGAAGAATCCATACCTAATAAAAAATCTACAGTAGGTACTATTTCATACATCCCTGCTGTTTTCGGAACTTTTTGTTCCTCCGTAGTCATCCGGAATCTTTTAAATAAAAACTAATTTATAACAAATTTTATTTGTTTATTATTTACCTTTATACGGAAATTCATTTTTTCATGAAACTTACCCGATATATTTTTATTTTCTCAGCGACCTCACTTTTTATATCATGCTTCTTTTCCTGCAATAACATTCAAAAGCAAAAATTCATATTAACTTATTCAGAAAAAGGATTAAGTTTTTCCAATTATTATATTATTCAGTGGAAAGATACACTTACCGAAAACATAATGCCTCTCGATTCAACTGCAGAAATGCAATTTGTAGGACTAACCGGATTTAAACTTACAGATGGAAAAGCATTTGTCGGGGCATCCATGACTGTACAGGATTCTGTGGGAACCATTCTTTTCCATAATAACGATCTTTTTCTGGATTATGATTCTATCGGCTTCGATCCTGTTATGGTAAAAGAAAGAGTTGGAATTTTTCTCGAAACAAGTCATCCTATGATAAAAGGCAGCACTTATACCTGGAGCACCCGGATATGGGACAAAAAAGGAGACGGGGAATTAAAGGCTGCTGCTTTAGTTAAAATGAAATAATTCTAATTAATTATTACTATTCCATCTTCTATTGCTTTTAAAATCATTGTTGCTTATTTTTGTTTGCAAAAAACAACTCCATTTATATGAAACTCCCAAGCATTAAATATTTATTCCTTAAAAGTACCAATACTCTTTTCCGGTTTCCTTTCACTCTCGGAGTAGCCGTTATTGGCACTTTAGCTGCACTCTATGTGGTTGATTTTAACTATAGCGAATACCACGATTATACCAAGTGGTACCATTTTATTATGACATGTGCCATTGGAGTGCCCATGTTTATTTCACTGACTGTATTTTCCGAAAGACTTGAAGTTACCAATACGTTTAAGTTATTAATACGCAGTGCCGGTTTCGTTTTTCTTTTTCTCTATTATATTACTCTTCCCGATATATTTCTCGAAAAACATTATATACGGATGATGGTCTGGCTGCTTTTATTTCATTTGCTGGTCTCATTTTCACCCTATATCGGATTCAGAAATCAAAACTCATTCTGGCAGTTCAACAAAAGTTTATTTATCAGACTACTTATCACTGTGCTATACTCCGCCGTTTTGTATCTTGGAATTTCCCTGGCACTGGTTGCTATTGACCAGCTTTTTAAAGTAAATGTTCCTAATGAGTATTATTTACGACTATGGATAATAATTACAGGTATATTCAGCTTATGGTTTTTCCTGGCAGGCGTCCCAAAGCATTATCGCAAACTCGATCATCTTTCTGCCTATCCTTTGGGAATAAAAATCTTTACTCAATACATTCTTATTCCTCTTGTAATAATTTATGCACTAATCCTTTACTCGTACTTTATTAAGATCATTGTTACACAGGACTGGCCTGTGGGCTGGGTAGTATATCTTGTTTTAGGATATTCTATCCTGGGGATATTTTCATTCCTTCTGCTTTTCCCTATCCAGGAAGAAAAACAGAATAAAGGAATCCGGTTATTTTCAAGAATTTTCTTTATCTCTTTATTTCCTTTACTTGTAATGTTTTTCATTGCCATTATTAAAAGAATATCGGAATATGGAATTACAGAAAACCGCTTCTTTGTTATTCTGCTGGGAGTCTGGCTGGTCTTCAATGCCGCTTTCATCATTATTAAAAAATATAAAATGATCCGGATTATTCCTATCTCACTTGCTGTTCTTGCCCTATTATCAATTAACGGCCCCTGGAATATTTTTAAAATTTCAAAATCACAACAAATTACCCGCCTGGAATCTATTTTAACCAAAAATAATTTACTGAAAGACGGAAAAGCAGTAAAATCAACAAAAGAAATCACTATCGGCGATGACGTTGAAATCTGTTCTATTATGACTTACCTGGCAGATGTGCATGGCTATAAAACTCTTCAACCCTATTTTAATGTAAAACTAGATACCATTTTCGCAAAAGACTCTGTCAGATACTATTCCAATTACGAAGGCATTTCGAAACTTACCGAAATTTTAGGAATCGAATACAACATGTATAATTACAGGAGCGAAGAAAACAATTTTCCTTTCAGCTTTACCTGCCAGTACAACGACTCAGATGAACCCATAAAAATTTCAGGGTATGATTATTACATAAACTACCGGACATATTATTATGATTACAATAATGAAAAAACTGACACCATTGTAAAAAACCGTTACGCCTTACCTGACAGTACATATCTTGAATTTGCTTTTGATGTCAGAAAGGGATTGCTAAATATATCATATAAAGATTCCCTTTTTATGTCAAAAAATATCTTCGATTTTTTAAATTCTGTTGAAAACAAGAAAATATCCGGGAATAACGGGTATTATCAATTTCATAAATCTGACATGACTTTAGTTTCAGATAGTATAGACCCTTCCTATAAGATAACTTTCAGTTATATTTCCGGTAACAAGGAAGATAATTCATTTAAAAATATTAACGAAATTCAGGCTAATATTTTAATTCAGCTTAACAAGTAATTTTTAACTTAGGTTTCAAATTAAGAAATGGGCTACATTCACCGGATAAAAAAAAATCTCATATTGGTTTACATTGCCCTGGTATTATCAATGATATTCTGGGGATTTTCATTCGTAGGCACAAAAATCTGTCTGGTTACACTAAATCCAATAACTCTTATTATTTCAAGATTAATTATTTCAGTAGTTTTTTTATTTGCTCTGACAACTTCACTTGGAATATTACAGGCCATTAAGAAAAAGGATTTAAAATGGTTTTTACTACTTGCTTTTTTCGAGCCCCTGCTTTATTTTCTGGGTGAAACCTTCGGGCTGAAACTGGTTTCATCTACGCTGGGAGCGGTATTTATTGCCACCATTCCACTTTTTATTCCTTTGGCAGCCTGGCTTATATACCGCGAAAAAGCTTCGGTTTTAACACTCGCCGGAATTTTTATTTCTGTCGTTGGAGTACTATTCATTATTATGGATAAGAATTTATCGTTTGACGCCTCTATTCCGGGGATACTACTCATGCTTGTAGCAGTTTTCACGGCAGTCGGATATTCCATGGTTCTCAGGCATATTGCCCACGACTATTCTCCTTTAACAATTGTTACCTGGCAGAATATTTTCGGTTTAATATCTTTTATTCCCATTTTTTTATTTACGGATTTTCAGCAATTTCAGGTTTCCGGTTTTTCATTTAAAGTAATATACAACCTGGTAGTACTGGGAGTGTTTCCTTCTTCACTTTCATACGCTTTTTTTGCATTTGCCGTACGCGAGATTGGTGTTAACCGTGCCAGTGTTTTTTCAAACATAATCCCGGTACTTACTGCAGTTTTTGCCTATTTTGTCCTGGACGAATCGTTACCCGTTTTTAAAATAACCGGAATTTTAATAGTCATTTTTGCCTTAACTTTATCCCAATCAGATAATATCTTTCCTAAAAAGAATTCATTTCATGTTAAGTCCCGATGAATTAAAAAAATCAGCAAAAAAAGCTGAAATTTCAAACAAAACCTTTTTCAGGAATATAAAACCCGGAAAAATAAATCTTCTCGATAAACTGGTTCACATTGAAAACGATAAAGTATTCTCCACAATAAAATGCCTTGATTGTGCATACTGTTGTAAGTTTCTCGGACCCAGGCTAACCCAGAGAGACATTCGTGAAATGTCACAGGCACTTAATATTAAAGTCCCGGAATTTGAAAAAACATATATCCGGACCGACGAAGATAACGACATGGTTTTTACCTCTCTCCCCTGCCCTTTTTTAGAAACCGACAACTATTGCCGTATTTATGAAAACAGGCCACGTGCCTGCCGCGACTACCCGCATACGCATCAACCCGAAATACTCAGGAAAAAAGATATACATATTAAAAACACTTTTTACTGTCCGGCTGTTTATGAAATATTTGAAAAGGTAAAAAAAATATGGAAATGACCCATTCCTTTCAAATTATAAAAAGCACTGAATTTTTTGTGCAGGAGTACTTCTCGAAAAATACCGACGGACACGACTGGTGGCATACTAACAGGGTACGAAACCTTGCCATAACCATTGCAAAAAAAGAAAATTCAGGAGACCATTTTCTTATTGAAATGATTGCCCTGTTACATGATGTTGATGACTGGAAACTCACTGGAAACAGCGAACTTATTAACACACTCCAATGGCTTAATAAACTTCAGGTAGAGAATAACACTATTAAACAAATATGCAACGCTATCAAAGGAATTTCTTATAAAGGAGCAAATGTAACAGATACTGAATTATCCATCGAAGGGCAAATTGTTCAGGATGCCGACCGCCTCGATGCCATAGGCGCTATAGGAATAGCACGTGCTTTCGCCTATGGTGGAAGTAAAAACCGGCCTTTATATGTGCCAGGCGAAAATGCAGTTTTACACGCTTCTGAAACTGAGTACAGGAACAGTAAAAGCCATACCATAAATCATTTTTACGAAAAACTATTACTGCTAAAGGACAGGATGAATACGAGAACTGCAAAAAACATAGCAGCAGAAAGGCATTTGTTTATGGAAAAATTTCTTACACAGTTTTTATCGGAATGGTGAAATATTTCTATTCCTTAACAAATCTCTGAACAAACTCACCTTCATTGTTTTTTGCTTTTAAAAGATAAAAGCCTTTAGGTAACTCAGAAACTGCAATAACAGATGAAGCAGGGTTTTCAAGATGAACCTCCTTTGAAAGAAGCAATTCTCCGGTTATATTATAAATACCAATGACTCCATTCCATTTTTTACCATTCCCGGTTTTAAAATAAATATCATCTTTCGCCGGATTTGGATAGAAAGAAAGCGAATTTTCAAAATTAATTTCAGGAACATTCACGCTGCTGGCATCATACCAGGCTTCCCATCCAAAAGACTGAACCGATTCATTGGAAGTAAAAACAATATACATTTTTCCGGCTGAAGAAACCAGGGCTGGAGGAAGCTGATCCCCTGAAAACTTTCCTAACAAAGGAGATGTTGAGTCGGCGCCATCGTATACAGAAACAAAGTCGGCATTGGCCTCAGTTGAAAAAGATGCAAATGATAAAGTAATTTTCGCAGCGCTATCCGGAGAAATTAACCAGTCGCATTGGGTATTATTCCAATAATAAGAATGGCTACTTCCATCGTTAAATGATCTTGCCTGATCGGTCAATACTCTTCCTTCCCTGCAATAAGGAGCAAAATAGGGCATTATGTTAAAAACAGCGCCCTGCCCCTGGCTGAAATCATCACCCATCGGAGTTAAGTCATTATTATAATAATATCCATTGGCAGCCCCGCTCCATCCCCAGTTAAAGTGATAGTAGCAGGTATCGTTGTAACCATCGCAAACAAAGGCATGTCCTCCTGTTCCTTCACCACTATAAAGAACTGGCATTCCGTTATCAAGATTATCACGGATCATTAAATCCCATTCTATATCGGTTACATTTTTTCTTAAAATATATCCTGCTGACGGATGATACCGGAAATAATGTATTAATGCATATGGCACCAGCTCTGTAAACGTACCAGATCCATTGGGACCATACATCATATTAACCGTAACACCGCAATGAAACATTAACTCAGCTATAGCATTTTTTGTAGAATCGGGGCTTGATGTATTTGCATAATTTGTCATAGCATCCCAGTTATAATAAGTATTTTCAAAAACCAGATTATTATTCCCGGTATATAGAATTGAATCTCTGCCACGCTCCGGATAGTTCCAGTATTTCATAATCTGTGCCATGGCCGTGGCTACACAGCCGGTTAAGCAATGCCCACCCGGTCCGGCAACACTGGCAGGACATTGTAAATTATAAGGATCTCCCTGGTCCCAACGCAATGTAAGAAGAGGTGAAACAGATTTAAACTGGCCTTTATTATAAAGGTCGGAAGGATTATCGCTTAAATATTTATCCCAGACTGAAGAATATTGTGATTTCTCTTTTTTTTCGGAAGCCATAATAATTTGCGATTCTATATTCTTCATCCAGTTTTCAAAAGCCGGAGAAATTTGGTTTTCGGGAAAATTTTCTTCGAAAGAATAGCCAATAACCGGAAAAGCATTATCATCGGCAGAAACAATAACAAAGCCTCCATGGGAAAAATTACATATATAATATACTATCCTGTTTTCTGTCCATTTCGCATTTATTGTTTTTGCAGAAAACTGTGGAATTGAACCAAAATTTTTAAAGTATTGATTTCTATAAAAATTTTCGGCAACATCGCCGGCAGTTTCAATATTAACAAATGTTGCAAAAGAATTTATGCTGGTAAATAACAGCATTATTAACCCTAAAAAAGTAATTTTTCTAATCATATATTTTGCTCTTTATGAAACACAGTAAATATACACAAAATATGTTTTGAGGCAACAACTAAATCGATAAACCTTTAAATTTTGCAATAAATATTCTATGTCAAATGTAAAATATTAGCTTTATCAATACTTTTATAAGCGGAAACAGAATAATTGCATCCGCTATTTTTACCAGAAACCGAAAAATAAAATCACTTTTCTGTTTTCTAAAAAAAAGATGCAAATTTGCATCTGATTTTAAACTCAAAAAAAACACTTTATGTCAGGTCATAATAAGTGGTCAACCATAAAACGTAAAAAAGGAGCCGCAGATGCCAAGCGCTCCAAAATCTTTTCGAAGATTATTAAAGAAATTAACATTGCCGTTAAAGAAAGCGGTCCCAGCCCGGATACCAATCCCAGGTTGCGCATGGCCATACTGAATGCCAAAGGCGTAAATATGCCCAAAGATAATATAACAAGAGCCATAAGTAAAGCCAGCGACGACGGCAGCAGTTATACCGAAGCTACATTTGAAGGTTATGCACCCGGTGGTATTGCTGTTTTTATTGAATGCTTAACAGATAATAATAACAGGACTGTAAGTAACATCCGTGCTATTTTCAATAAACGTGGCGGTAATTTAGGCACTAACGGTTCATTAAGTTTTCTGTTCGAAAGAAAAGGTGTATTTACCATACCCAAATCAAATATTTCCAAGCCGGATGAATTCGAACTTGAAGTTATTGATGCAGGCGTTGAGGATATAGAAGACGATGGCGATGCTTTTATTCTGTATTGCCCGATGGAAGATTTTGGAAAAGTTCAGAAAAAACTCGAAGAAATTAAGGTGGATACTGAAAATGCCGAGTTACGAAGAATTCCGAATGACACAAAAGTACTGGATGTGGAATCTTCACAAAAAGTACTAAGGCTTATTGATGAATTTGAAGAAGACGATGACGTACAAAATGTTTTCCATAACCTTGAAATGACAGATGAATTAATGAACAGCATGGAATAAAAGAAACAGTATTATTCAAATAATAAAAAAAACCGTTCTTTAACGGTTTTTTTTATTGCCTGATTTTAAATAATTGTTTGCATGTAACTCATTTATTTATTAACCGAACAATGAGACAGCCAACAGTGTAACAGATAACCCAATAAGTAAAATAACAGTTGTCCATCCAATAAAATTATTTATAGGTTTATTAACGTATTTACCCATTACTTCTTTGTTATTTACAATTAATATCATACAAACAAGTACAACGGGTAAAAGAATCCCATTAGCTACCTGCGACCACAGAGTAATAATAATAAGTGGTGCATTGGGAAATAATATGATTCCGGCACCTATTATTATTATAATTGTAAATAACCAATAAAACCGGGGAGCTTCTTTCCATTTTTTATCAATTCCTGCTTCAAAACCAAATGCTTCACAAACATAAAAAGCAGTAGCAACAGGTAAAATGGTTGCAGAAAAAACGGATGCAATAAAAAGTCCGAAAGAAAAAGTGGCAGAAGCCAGATTTCCGGCAAGTGGTTTAAGCGCCAGAGCGGCATCTTTTGCCTCTTCTATCTGGATTCCACTTTCATATAAAGTCGAAGCACAGGCAACAATTATAAAAAATGCAACTACAACAGTAATTATACTACCAATTAATACATCCCACACAGTAAACCGGTAATCTTTAATTTTAATCCCTTTTTCAATAACAGCCGATTGCATATAAAATTGCATCCAGGGAGCAATTGTAGTACCGATGATACCAATAACAATTGACAGATATTTAATATCGTATTGAAATTCAGGATGATATATAGCTTCGCCAATTTCGCTCCAATGTGGTTTTCCAAGAATTGCTGAAACTACATAAACTAAAAGAAATACACTGAATATCATAAAAATCCTCTCTGAGATTTTATAATTTCCTTTTACCACGAGAAACCAAACCAAGACGGCTGAAACAGGAACAGAGATATATTTACTAATTCCAAATACCTGCATGCTTCCTGCCACACCGGCAAATTCTGTTGTAGTATTTCCGATATCTGCAATTAACAATCCTATAAAAATAAAGAAAGTAACTTTTACACCTGCATTTTCACGGATAAGATCGGCCAGACCTTTGCCGGTAACAATTCCCATACGGGCATTCATTTCCTGAACTACAAACAGGACAATAAATGCCGGAATCATTGTCCAGAGCAGCTTATACCCATACAAAGCACCGGCAACAGAATAGGTTGTTATACCCCCGGCATCATTATCCACGCTTCCGGTTATAATTCCCGGACCAAGAATTGCCAGAAACAATATTATATTCCTGAAAACATATTTTCTTCTTCTGTTGAAATTCTTGTAACTCAACATTGTGAATCCTCCCCGCTTTACTTTGTCTTCCTTTTATTTAACAAATCCTCTACTATATCATCAATAACAACCATGCCTTCCATTTTCATGTCATGGCTGGTAACAGGTATAGCCAGAAGGTTGTATTTCGAAATAATTTCTGCCAGAGAATCTATTTTATCATCATCAAAAACGCTTATTGAATACCTGCGCATAATCTGGGCTAAAGTAACATCGGGTTCAGAAATTACTAAATCGCGGATTGAAACTGAGGCCATCAGTTTATCATCTGCATCGGTAACAAATAGAGAATAAATTGTATCTGTTTCAGGTTTCTGACGTCTCAGTTCTTTTAGTGTTTCTTCTATTGTCATGGTTGCTCTGAATGTAATGAAATCCGTTGTCATCAGGCTGCCTACTTCATTGTTATCATATAAAAGCAATTCCCTGACTTCTTCTGAGGTCTCCTTTTCCATTTCATTCAACAATAGCTCAGCTTTATCTTTCTCGAGCGAATCCAAAAGATCAGCGACTTCATCAGCAGGCATTTTTTCAAGTACATCGGCTGCCTTTTCAATGGAAAGACTCTCGATGATATGCGCCTGTGCCGAGGGCTCCATTTCTTCAAGCACATCGGCTGCTTTTTCTTCATCTAATGATGCAAAGACGGCTGTTCGTGTTGATTTACCCATTTCCTCTATAATGTCTGCCAGATCTGAAGGGTGAAGAGTATGCAGTTTCGACGAAGTGCTTGATAACTTTATGTTTGAATTTGAATGGTCTATTGTTTCAACATCGTCCCATAAAATAAAATTTGCATTAAGTTTACTCTTAGTAATGCTCATGACTTTATTTACCATTTCAGACACACCTATCCGGCGGAGTAATCCTTCAGTTCCGATATCAACAGCAACGGCAAAAGTACCTGAAGGAACTACCACTAACCTGATATCATTTACCCTGACTAATTTTCGTCCGTTAATATCCACAATCTGTTTATCCAGCACATTTTTAGCAAGGAATAAAAAAGATTTTATGTCTTCTTGTTTAAAGTCGACTATATTCTTACACGAAAAAATATATTTATTTTCTATCCGGGAAATTTCAAAAAACGAAAAATCAAGAAATCTTATGTTACCTTCAATTTTTGTTTTTGCTGATATTACTTTGGGTCGTCCTGCATCTGACGTTGTATTAAAATTCTGATGCTGAACAATCAGATCTATAATTCTACCTAAATAATTGCCATCGGCATCATAAATTTTATTGCCAATGATCCGGCTTAAATAAAACGTAAGTTGTGAAGTCATAAGCGCCTCTCCTTTCTTTTAAGTAAGATACAGAAGAGCGCCGCAAAACAGGTTAACGGAGCAAACTGCTGTATCCGGATTTTAAAAATAACTGGTATCTCGCAGGTCCTTCGTCCATTTTAATTAATACTTAATAATTATTAGGGTAAAATTATATATTTTAATTTGTAATAAATAAAATTTAAAACTTTATTTGAAAAAGTTCAAAGAAGCTTAGAAAAGTTTCGAATTTTCACAATCGTATTTGTATTTGAGCTTTTTATTATACCATTGCGGGTTGATTTAATAACACTCAAATTAATAGCATGCCCTAAGCATGACCCCCTATTACTATTCAGTAACATATTTAAACACAAACATGTTTTATTTGATTTTCAAAATTTAAAACAGTTTCTTATATTGAGGGGGGAGAAATAAATTAAACTTTCAGGCTTACAACCATTTTCTCTTCTTAAAAAGAATCAGTGTAACAGCTACAGATAATATCATCAGTAATAAGGCCAACGGATATCCCATCGTCCAGCCTACTTCGGGTAAAAATTTAAAATTCATTCCATAAATACTGGCAATCAGGGTTGGCGGCATAAAAATTACCGTGGCTACCGTAAATATTTTAATAATCTTGTTTTGTTCAATGTTTACAAGACCAAGGAAAGTATTCTGAAGAAAATCGAGTCGTTCGAAGCTAAATACCGTATAGTCGAGAAGTGATCCTGTATCTTTAATCATGATCCTGATTTTATTCTGCAAATCATCGGGAAAAGATTCACTTTTAAGGATAGCCGATAACACCCGCTGCTTATCAATAATATTTTCGCGCAACTGCATAGTATTTTCCTGGAACTTGGATATACGTACCAGTATTTCTTCGGAAAATGTTTTTTCATGCGTTACCAAACCCGAAATAGAAGTAATATCCTTAACAATCGCTTCGATCATGTCTGCATCAAGATCGATTCTTATTTCGAATATATTCAGGAAAACATGATACGCATCGTATAATTTGAAGTTATAATCAATTCTCCGGTAAATCTCGGTAAAAGTCCGCATTTCCGAATTCCTGTGAGAGAAAAGAATATTCTCTTTCAAGATAAATGAAACAGGTTCTTTTCTGAACTCATTATCTGTAGGAATAAGAAAATGAGAGTTATTTACAATTAAATTATCCGTTTCAAAATAACGGGAACTGACCTCAATTTCTTCTATTTCCTGGCGGGTCTGAAGTGTAATGTTAAAATAAGACTCTATGGCAATTCGCTCATCATAAGACGGTTGCAGGAGATCGATCCAAACGATATCTTTCCTGGGAATATTTTCAAAATCTGAAATACCCTGATGTAATTTTAACTTCTCGTTCTCTTTGAAAAAAATATTTACCATATATCCTCTTCTTTTTCCGAGATTTCATAAACTGGAAACAGAAATACTGTTTTCAACCAAATCAGGGTAAAAACCATTTTTGAGCGGGAAACGGGACTCGAACCCGCGACCCTCAGCTTGGGAAGCTGATGCTCTACCAACTGAGCTACTCCCGCTTATTTTTCACAAAAGTAAAAAAACTTGTTTAATATTTCTCTATTTGATTAATATTAAAGTTGAGCCTCTCACGGGACTTGAACCCGCGACCTGCTGTTTACGAAACAGCTGCTCTACCAACTGAGCTAAAGAGGCAATTTTTCGACAAAAGTATAAAAAACATCGGGCTAAAAAATCTCTTGCCAAGAAAATTTTTGTTTTGGTTTTTCACATTCTATAACCTGAACAATTATCGTTGCGTTATTATAATTACTTACTTTAAAAATTTAACTTTTTTTATAAACAAGAATAAATCACAATTTATTTAAATTAACACATTATTATTCTTTTGTTTACACTTTATTAATCAAACAAAATGTTAAAAACTCCTCTTTTTCTTTAAAAAATATTACTATAATTTGTTTTAAATATTTGCATTTTGACTAAAAATGATTTATGTTTGCATAACATTTTCAAATTAAACCTAATTATTAACTTAAAAATTGGAACACATGGCAGTAAAAGTGAAACTTAAAAATTCAGACAAAAAAGCTCTTCTCGACGATTCAGTTTATGAAAAGCTTATGGCAGACAAGTACTTAAAAACTATCAAGTTTTGGGAAAATCTGAGAGAACATTCAAGTGGTTATGTATTTTTCCAGAAAAACTGGAGACAAAAAGATGGTTCATACAAAAATGAAACTATTTATCTCCATAAAATGATTTCTGAAAAATTCATTAAAAAACCTGCTGGCAAAGTTCGTTGGTTTGTTCGTTTCAAAAATTCTAACACCATTGATTGCCGTCTTGAAAACCTTGAATGGAGCACCTTTTCAAACCTTGTTAGAAACACCCGCAAAATCAAAAACAGCACAGGTTATCGCGGAGTAGTAAAACAGGGACGTAAATATTATGCATATATTTATGTTGACCGTAAAGGTATTCCCTTAGGATCTTTTGATTCGGCTGAAAAAGCTGCTGAAGCTTACAACAAGAAATCAACACAATTATTTGGTAAAACAAATACTCTGAATGTTATTTCAAAATCAGCTAAACCAGCTGCTAAAGCTGTTGCTAAACCAACTGCTAAAGCTAAAAAAGTAACTAAACCGGTTGCTAAAAAAACAGTAAAAGTTGTTGCAAAGAAAGCTTCCAAACCAGTTGCTAAAAAAGCTGCTAAACCAGTTGCAAAGAAAGCCGCTAAACCGGTTGCTAAAGCTAAAAAAGCCGCTAAACCGGCTGCTAAAGCTAAAAAAGTAGTTAAAAAAGGTAGAAAATAATCTATCAAACAATATCCGTAAAAAAGGGCTTTATGCCCTTTTTTTTATTCGTTTTCTTTCATCGACAATTGAATTCTGCCTCTTTCCTTATCCACTTCCAGTACTTTTACTTTTACATGCTGGTTTAAACTGACTTTATCCGCAGGATTTGTAATATATTCATTACAAATATTTGAAATATGAACCAGGCCATTCTGTTTAATTCCAATATCAACAAAAGCACCAAAATTTGTAATATTTGTTATAATTCCGGGAAGCACCATCCCTTCTTTTAAATCATCTATGGATGAAATATCCGGTGAAAATTCAAATATTTTAACACTTAACCGGACATCTCTTCCGGGTTTTTCCAGTTCATAAATGATATCGTTCAGGGTAGGCAATCCTATTTCTTTATCTATATATTTATGAATATCAATTTTGGAAATCAGACTTTTATCTGATTTTAATTGCTCAACCTTACATCCAATATCAGAACACATTTTTTCAATTAAACGATAACGTTCGGGATGAATGGAAGTATTATCAAGAGGATTATCTCCATCGGGAATCCGTAAAAACCCGGCAGACAGTTCAAATGCTTTTTCTCCGAAACGGGGTACTTTTAAAAGGTCTGCCTTATTTTTAAAAGGTCCGTTTTTCACACCATAATCATTTATGTTTTTTGCCAGCTGTGGGCCAATTCCCGAAACATAGGACAATAAATACCTGTTGGAAGTATTTACATTTACACCTACTTTATTTACGCATTCAATCACTACCTCATCCAGGCTTTTCTTCAGCAAACCCTGTTCAACATCGTGCTGATACTGTCCTACCCCGATTGCTTTCGGTTCAATTTTTACCAGCTCGGATAACGGATCCTGGAGCCTTCTTCCAATAGAAGCAGCCCCTCTTACTGTTACATCGAATTCTGGCAACTCTTCCCGGGCAACCGAAGATGCACTGTAAACAGATGCACCGGCTTCATTTACCATATAAATTTTCACCTGCCTGTCAAAACGGACATTCTTTATAAAGTATTCCGTTTCTCTTCCTGCCGTTGCATTTCCTATGGCGATACATTCAATTTTATATACACTCACCAGGGACGATATTTTTTTTGAAGCCAGAACTATCTCCTTTTGCGGAGGATGCGGAAATATTGTTTCGTTATGTAATAAGTTTCCCTGCTCATCCAGGCAAACTATTTTACACCCTGTTCTGAACCCCGGATCTATAGCTAATACTCTTTTGTTACCGAGAGGGGGCAGCAATAATAGCTGTCTTAAATTTTCCGCAAAAACCCGGATGGCCTCCTTGTCGGCATTTTCTTTCGAGATTGCTGCAAATTCATTTTCTATCGAGGGATGTATCAATCTTTTATACGCATCTGCCATAGCTGATTTAACCTGTTCTGTAGCCTCCCCGTTTCCTTTAACAAATAACCCGGAGAGCCGGGAAAGTGCAAAATCATCATCAATCTTTATCGACACCCGGAGAAAACCCTCCGACTCTCCTCTCCGCATAGCCAGTAAACGGTGAGAAGGGCACCTGGAAAGTTTTTCATCCCAGTTGAAATAAGCCGCATATTTGTCGCCCTCCTTTTCTTTTCCCTTACATACTTTTGAAACAATAACGGCTTCATTTCTGAAAATATTCCGGATAACTTTCCGGGCTTCGGTATTTTCATTTATTTTTTCAGCTATAATATCCCTGGCACCTCCAAGCACATCTTCCAGTTCCGGTACTTTTTCGCTGACAAAGGATTTTGAGAAAGAAAAAATCTTTTGCTCTTTCTGAAGAAAAATGAAATCCGCCAGGGGTTCCAGTCCATTACTTTTAGCTATGTCGGCACGGGTTTTTCTTTTGGGTTTATAGGGCAGGTATAAATCTTCCAGTTCGGATAAAGAGAAACAATTTATAATCATCTCTTCCAGCCCGGGCGTAAGCTTTCCTGTTTCATTAATAGTAGCTATTATTGATTCTTTTCGCTTTGCCAGAATTTCGTGCTTTTCGATTAATTCCTTAATCTGAAGTATTTTAACCTCATCCAGGCTACCCGTCATTTCCTTTCTGTACCTGCTGATAAAGGGAACCGTGGCTCCGCCGGCAAAAAGTTTTTCCACATTTTTAATTTGCCAGTCCTGGCAGAGAGTTTCATCTGAGATTAGCCGTATGACCTTATTTTCCATGAATTAGTTTTTACAAACCTATAAATAAAATGAATTAATAACTTTATTAAAAAGAAAAAAGTTTTTTTTACATTTACATCGAAAAGTTATATTTTCAAAAATAATATATCCAGTGAGAGCATTAAAAAACCATATCATTCTGCTGTCATCAATTGTTTCATTTATTCTTATTGGCAATGAATCTGAAGCCCAATTAACTTTTCGAAAGGCCACTCCTTTTTCTGAAATCAATACCTCTTATCTGCAGGAAGAACATCAGTTAGACAAGCGGCGGGGGTTCAAAAAACGCAGGTATGGCAGGCATACTTTCTTTGTAGAGGGAGGTTATTTTGCCGGTTATTATACAGGTAAAAGATATTCCATTAACTACGATATTCTTGCCCAGGCAAGCGAAAGCAACGCTCTCACTATCCGAATCGGCTATGGCCGGAATGAAGCTACCAACGATTCGACCTATTTAGGTGGTGAAAAATTTATACCTCTTGGAATTAATATTTTAATCGGCAGAAAGAACCAGTTTGAAGTCGCATTAGGCGGATACTATTATACTGTCAGGAAAATTCTGACTCCCTATCTCTCGTTAGGTTTCAGGCATCAGAATCCCAAAGGTGGTTTTATGTACAGATTGGCGCTCGACATGCACCTGGAAAGAGTATTAGATACAAGAGGCAATGAAATTCAAAAGACGGCTGTATACGGGCCTCTTATCGGGCTGGGTTGGACTTTCTAGCTATTTCAGCCTGACATCAATTTCTGCATTTTTTACCGACCAGCAGGTTGAATCACATACCCTCTTCGATTTTTTTTCCAGGTAAATTCCATCTACTGTGTATATCGTTTTACCATTTCTAAGATAGGTTGCTATTGCATAATAATCGGTATTTAAGGGTAATGTTACGGAAGTGTCAACTACCGTTACCGTATCATAAAATATCCGGCTTTCGTGTGAACCGAATTTGCCTCTATACAAAGCCAATGGAACCCGGGAGTTTTTATCTTCCTTTGTTACTAAAATTGTTACACTTCCTGCTGTAGGTTCAATAGTATTGCAATTCGAATAATCGGGGTTCTCACAATCCACATTGGAATTTTTATTGCATCCCAGGAAAACGGAAACAAGGAAAAATAATATCAGGTATCTTTTTACCATTCGGGCATTTTTTTAAATGAAGTAAATTTTTTTAATCCGATAAAAATATATGCATTTGCATTAACTCTTAGGAGAGGAATATTCTCCACATTAAAATCAATATATTCGAGCGAAACAGATAATCCACCCGATTTTCCTTCGGTGTAAAATCCAAGGCGGGGAACCGGTATCCATTGCCTTGCAGGATAAATTTCGGAACCCCTGTAATGCCCATATGTGAATCCTTCAGCAAACCCTGCCGATAAACCGTTTTGTTTATTTCCCATGCCCGATAACTTAATTCGTTTATCGAGGCCAAATGCAAGCCATGACCTGCGTTCCCAGAACTGGTAATAAATATCATTTCCGTAATTTACTAAAGTTCTTTTTGCCCAGTACCTGGAATAATGGGACACGCTTACAAGAAAATTATATCGTGTCTCTCTCAATCCAAGAGAGAACCCTAACATTATATCCTTAAAATTCATATCCACACCATAACCCATTGATATTTTATCAAATATAGGTAGATAACAGGGTTTGCAGCCATTCTTCCGTAATAATTTAACCAGGTCGCGATTTCCCGACAGGTAGGATAATTTCACCGGCTTTCCGTTAAATTTACACTTTGTTGAATCAATGGAAAGTAATTTCTGAATAATCTCCGGCCGGTGATTAATAATGGCTATATCGAGGGCATCATTATCATAATTATTTTTTAATGAAAAATCTGTTTTATTCGTATTCAACAAATCAACATACCATCCCCAACCGTTTTGCGATGCAAGCATTAGCGGGGTAAAACCTTTTTCATCTGCAGTATTAATGTCGGCACCCGATTGAAGTAAAGATTCAGATACTTCAGGATGGTTATATTGTACCGAAGCCATTAAGGCGTCATTTCCGTATTCATCCTTTAAATGAATATCTGATTTGTATTTTATTAAAAGCCTGGACATATTCAGGTACCCATATGCAGCTGCATATATTAATGGTGTAATTTTCTGATCATCCCTGATATTCGCATCGGCATTTTTATGTAAAAGATAATCTGCAATTTCAATTTTATTATTTATTACAGCTGAAGTCAATGCCGAAACCTCGCCATAGGGACGGTAATTGATATCTGCCCCGTTGGCCACCAATACCTTAACAGCTAAAAGATTTCCTTTCTGTGCGGCATACATCAAAGCCGATATCCCTTTATCGGATACGGCATTTACATCGGCGCCCTTTTCAATCCACAGTTTAATATTTTCAGCTTCACCCTCGTAAGCAAAAGTCAGCAACTCGTAATTTAACTGGTCTTTCGAAATGGTATCGTTATTTATAACCGTTTCTTCCTGGCAAAAACAATCGACCCTGCCAATGATAAAAATTAATACAGCTATAAATAAAACTTTACACATCGCATTTGCGTTTATAGTGTAAAATTACAATAATTCATTTTCTATGAAAGGGGTTTTCATAATTTTCATCCTTATTTATTTACTATCTGCCCGTGAAGCATTATCACAGACAACTGCCACATATTGCGTAAGCTCACAGGAAAAAGAATTACTGGGCCTGATTAATAATTACAGGAAAAGCAAAAAATTGCCTGCCATTACCCTTTCCCCGGAACTGACAAAGGTGGCAAAAATACATGCCCGCGATCTTGAAACGAATCATCCCGATATAGGCAAATGCAATATGCACAGTTGGTCGGATAAAGGCAACTGGATACCTTGTTGTTATACCGACGACCACAAAAACGCAGCTAAAATGTGGTCGAAACCCTCGGAACTTACAAAATATACATCGAACGGTTATGAGATAGCTTACGAAAGCTCGGATGGCGCCCGGCCCGATGAAGCTTTAATGTCGTGGAAAAAAAGTCCGGGACATAACGATGTTATCATCGAAAAAGGAGTTTTTAACAAAATAAAATGGAAAGCCATCGGCATAGCGGTTGAAGGTAACTACGCGCTGGTGTGGTTCGGCGCTGTTGCGGACACTGAAAAGGCCTTGCCTGATTGTTATTAGTTTATAAAGTTTGAAAGTAAGAAAGTTGCTAATAGTGGAAATTGTTGATTTTTCAATGTTTGATGCTTATATTTGATTTCTGTTTATTATCAATGTGTAAAATTTTGTTTTCACTTAATCTTTAATTTAAAAAATTGAAAAATAAGTTTTTAGCAAGACGAACAGGCAACCGTTTGAATTCATATTTTTTCGTTCTATTTTTGATTGTAATTCATCCGTATTTTTCGTATTAATACCGACAAACCATGCAGGATCAGAATTATTACAATACATTTATTGAAGTTGCAGACGATTGCCCGGTAAAGTCCGCCGAATTTCCAAAACAAAAAGGCAGTGATAAATCCGTTCCCGTTCTGCAATTTGAAATGATGGCAGGGCATCCGTATAAATATACGCAGGAAGATGTGCTTTTTGATGTATTTGCTGTTCGTAACAACTTTACCAAAGACAACTTAAGAACAGAGCGGAAAAAATTCTTTTCCAAAGGCCAGCCATGCCTGCGCAGTTCATCGCTTGGCAAACGCTACGGATGGGGAATACATTGCAACGGGCAAGGCAAAGTGGCTCTTTTTGCCATGGAATCGGAAGAATATAAAAAACTGGCCGGCGACAAAACCATTCGTCATACCAAAGCGATGAGTTCGAAACGAATAAAATAAAATTAATTATGATTACATACGCAGCATTCCTCAGGGGTATAAATGTAGGTGGCAACAATGTTATAAAAATGGACGCCCTGCGCGGAGAATTTGAAAAAATGGGGTTCCTTTCTGTTAAAACATATATACAAAGCGGCAATGTTTTATTCCAATCGGATATAAAAGAGAAAGGTAAGATTGAACAAAAAACAGAAAAAGAACTGGCTCTCAGGTTCAGCTACGATGCAAGAGTATTGGTGCGTTCTGAAAAAGATATGGAAAATACGGTTTCGCATTTCCCGGAAATATTTGAAAATCCAGCATGGAAACATAATGTTATCTTCTTAAGCCAAGCCATCGATTCCAAAGATATTCTCAAACAGTTTGATATTAAAAAAGACATTGAACAGGTTCATTATTATAAGGGTGTGCTTTACTGGTCGGCCCTGGTTGAAAAAATTTCCCGTACAACCATGTTAAAGCTTTCTTCGCGGAAAGAATACAAAGAAATGACCGTAAGAAATGTGAATACAACTAAAAAGATTTTTGCTTTAATGAGCGATATGGAAAAATGAAATATTTCGTATGTTTGGTTTTATAAAAAACTGTTATAATCGCTTGTAAATGGTTAAGACTATACTTATACACCCAAAATGGGCAGAAATGTATGACTTGGTTGGGTATATACACTAGTTATGCATAAGCGGTGTGACATGTTCATCATATTTTGAAATAACTATTAAACAAATAAACCATGAAAAAAATTTATCTGATTCTTTTCCTTGGAGTATTCTCTTGTACAATTTATTCACAAAAAACACAATGGATAGTCTATAATACTTCCAATTCTGGTTTACCGAACAATCGGGTAATTACAATAACACCAGAAGATAATGGCAATATTTGGTTTGGAACAACTAATGGTGTTGCTAAATTTAATGGAAATAACTGGACAGTTTTTAACAGCACAAATTCTGGTTTGCCAGATAATTTTGTAAGATCGTTTGCAATTGATGGAAGTGGAAATAAATGGATAGTGTAAGTACCCCCTTTTTCCTACAGAGCTAAATTAAACATTTTTCATATTTCGTATTCATAAATTCAATAGGACTTTTATTTCCTAAACTATCATGTGGGTGATTATTGTTATAATCATCCATAAAA
>JBBIRU010000059.1:0-26668 GCA_037441645.1 Bacteroidota bacterium | reverse complement strand
CATATTGATAAACAACTTGTTATGTCAGTGCAACAATCTGGAGTAGGTTGTGATTTGCTTTCAATTCGTATCTTTGACATATTGATAAACAACTGGTATAAAAATGCTGAATAATTTCAATATGTTGTGATTTGCTTTCAATTCGTATCTTTGACATATTGATAAACAACATTCTTTGTCGAAATGCCTGTAAATACTGGATTTCGTAGTAGTTTTATCAATAAAAAAACAGCTGTTTATCAATTAAAACCGGCGTAAAAGTCGGTTTTTTTAATTCTGTTTTGGGTGCCGGGCCGATGAAACTTTCCGAAAGTTTGCCGGTTTGCGGCGGCGGTGGGCTAAAAAAGCTCCAGCTGCTGCGGCCCTTTGGGAACATCGGCCGGTTTTGTCCCGTAAAAAATTTCCATTTGCCCGAATTGCTTATCTGTTATTTGCAATATCCCTACCTTTCCTTCTTCGGGCAATAAAATTTTAACTCTTTTTTTATGCACATCGGCATTTTCGGCGCTTGGGCTGTGGCGGACATACATGCTGAACTGGAACATGGTAAAACCATCTTTCATAATATCCTTCCGGAAACGCGAAGCTATGCGTCTTTGCTTTTTGGTTTCGGTCGGAAGGTCGTACATTACAAGTGTCCACATAACCCGGTAAGCATTTAAACGGTCACTTAAGTTTTCCATATAAATTCGGGTAATACTAATTTTCGCTGTTCTCCCTCGAAACATTTAACAAGACTCACGGCAGTGCGCTGGGTGGCAACCATTAAAGGGCTTTTCTCATCATCTGTCAGAGTGTCAAGTGCTGGAACTGACAGCAGATCTGTTTTTATCTGCTGCGGGATGTCCTCATGAATGCCATGTTTCCGGATTATTTCATAAACCAGGCAATCGACAAAAGGACGGTATGGCTCCATCAAATCGTCGGCCAGGCAATAAGCGTTATAGCGGTTCCGGTGATGAATCCCGAGAGTGGGAATCAACCCGGCAGAAACGATACTCCTGGCCATAGTGGCTCTCAGAATAGCATAGCCGTAGTTAAGGTAATTATTGGGAGGTTTGCCTTCGCGGTGACGCCTGAATATCTGTTCTGAGTTTTCAGCATCGGGCAGGGGAGGCAGGGTTGAAAATATCCGGCTCCAGTAGTAAGCGGCTGCCTGGGCTTCGCAGTTATCGCTGTCGCCGCTTTTTACATTCTTATATAATGTTATTAAATGACTGTTTTCAATTTTCAGTTTTTCAAGAACCAGGCTCTGATTTTTGATTTTCTGAGTTACCGTTTGTGCCCATGCCTGTTTTTTCAGAGGTTCGCTGGCTTCTGCCTGCAAACGGTAGCGTTCGGTTTGTATGGTATTGCCACATAAGGGCATCATTAAACCAACCGGGTGATGGGTACTGTTGCAGGTTATCAGAACCGAATTGTTTTCGAGCAACGATTCCATCAGCGCCTGCGTAATAACAATTTGTTTATGGTCGAGCAGTACAATTCCGATGTCCTCAACCGGGATACTGGCTTTTGCCTCCTTTTTAAATGATTCGGGTAAACTATCGTTCTTTTCAACTTCAGGTAGCTTAACAATTAACTGCCCGTTGCTTAAACTGAGATAAGCAGGGTTTCCAAAGTAAAGAGTACGTTTAATCATATTGTTTAATATTCATGTTGAAGCCATCCCGAAAAAAACACATCGTATACATGGTAAACGACCTGGCGTTTTTCCTGTTGAATCAGGATCAGTTCTTTTTCGGCCAGCGACCGGGCAATTCTCCTTGCATTGGCTGGTGTCCCGATATTATACGAGTTTACAAATTTTTGTGAAGTAATTTGTTTTACTTCATCTTCTTTTGCAATGGCAATCAGGAAATTCCACTGGGCAGGAGTGAGCATTTGCCTGTATTGCAGAAAAACCGGTTCGTTCTGCTTCATAACTTCATAACAGGCTTCCTTTACAATTTCCAGTGTGATTTTTTTAATGCCCTGTGAAAAAACCATATTGCAAAGGCTTTGTGTGTAAAACGTATGCCTTTTAGTCCAGACCAGAATAAATTCTACCGCATCTTCATTTATTTTAAAACCATTACGATTAAAAGTGCTTGTGATAAATTTTGCATATATGTTTTTTTCAATTTTATCCAGGGCAAGGTATTGGGTACTGGCATAAAACGGACGTTTTGCATTGGAAAAGATGTGTACCATTATAGATTTTTTGCTTCCGCAGAATATAAACCGGATATTTTTAAGTTGCTGGGTAGTTGTACGCAACAATGCTTCCATATTTTTTTCGGGATAATCTGTTATTTGCTGAAATTCATCAATGGCAATAACAATAGGATGTTTCTGGCTGTCGAGAAACTGAAACAAACTTTGCAGGGTATATTCTTTTTCCTGTTGTGTATGATATGCAATCTGAACCTGTGGTTCGCCCGAAATGGCATCATAGCTTATTAATGGCCGCAGACCTTTGAGTATGGCCATGAATTTTTTCCCGATACCTGTTTTTTCCGGGAATTTTTTAAGTATGGTCTCGGCCAGGTGTTTTACAAAATCGCTGAGAGAACGTGATGCGAAAATATCAATATACAAAGCTTCTGTTTTTGGACTGGTTTCTTTCAATTGTTCGAAAAAACGCATGATCAGCCCGGTTTTTCCCATGCGCCTGGGCGAAATAAGCGTGGTATCTATGCCGTTGCTTACATTTCTTAATAATTCTTTTATTTCTGTTTCGCGGTCGCAGAAAAGTTCTTTCGAATAATAGCCTTTTACTAAAAACGGGTTCATTTGTGATAACTATTTGTTTTACAAATATACAACATTTTTAAAAATATCTACTTTAGATAATCTACTTTAGATAATCTATTTTAGATAGTATTGTATGTGAAACATATTCAGTGTAATATAATTCGTTTGCGTAAATTGCCTTTTTGATATTATCATCCTGTTTATGTTTATTTGTTATTATTAACAAATTACAATTCTTTATTTTGAATTCCGTGCTTTCCTTGTTTGTTCTTTGTTTTCAATAAGATAAAGAGTACATTATAGTTTACGTTTTCTTAACTGCTCAAAATAGGCATCAAATAATTCAGGTTCCTTTTCTTTTAAGAGTTTTCTGAAATCAACCATTTGTTTAACATTATTTTGCTTCATCGATTTTTCAGCCATCGAAAGCAAATAACAGGCATACAACCCTCTTTTTGTTATTTCACAGGATTCATTTTCTTTGAATTCTGTCAACGGAAGCTGACTATATATCCAGCCCCAGGCAGGAGCCATTTCCGTACCGTATTTTTTTATTATTGCCGCAAGGGTTTTGTTTTCTGTTTTTTCGGGCCGGATTTCGCCGGGATTCACCAGGAGAGCTTTCAGATAGTTTTGCCCGGCTTCCGGAAACTTTCCAAGAATCCATTGTATATCGGCCAGACGCGAGAGAACAGATGCGGAGGCTTCATTTATTTCTGTATATTTTAATATTTCAAGTTCGGCATATTCGGGTTTATCAGCCATTAAATAAAGGTCGGCAATGGTAAGGTTATTATTTATATGAAACGCGCCTGTTTTTTGAGCAATGGAAATTATTTTCTGCAATAAGGCATCCCTGAACAGCTTCGGACCCCATGCTTTTGGAAATAAAAAACTTTCCAGTTCGGAAAATAAAAATGGTACTTTTCCCGGATCTTCCATCTTGCTGCATTTCTCAAAATTTTCTTTCCAGTACGATATGATTCTTAACGCTAAGATTGCTTCTTCGTCACCCGCATCCTGGTGTAACACTGTGAGAAATATTTTTTTCGCCTCATCAAAATTCAAACCGGCTAAGTATTGCCAGCCTCTGGCAAGTTGTTCGGTCTGCCACGAAAATAAATTGAGTTGAACAGATGTTACCTGTTTTGCCGTTTTTTTGCCGGAATTATCTTCCGTCCTTTCAGCAAAGCCGGTTACCTGTTCTTTGATTTTAGTGTTTTTTGACTTTTTCACTTATGTTTTTTTATTGAACGCGAACTGTCGTTTTCTTTATAATTACCTGTATGTTTTATATACCAGTTTGATTAAAAGTTGATCGCTTGCTGTTTAAACCTTGTTACATAATTAAGTGAAATCAATTTTATTCTCCTGCTTTAGATGATGTACAAATTTAAAGTTCTCTACATCACTGAATATTTCAATGGTTTCATTTCCCTTTATCCATTCATGATTTCCCGATACTATTCCGTTGTATGATGAATATTCCCAGTCCTGCAGGCGGGCAACATAATCATGTTTCACAGGGTTGTTGTGGATGTATATTACAATTTGTTGTAAATAATTGTACGAATCAATTTCTTTCCGTTTAAAGTTGGGAATAAACAGGCTGCCTTTACGTTTGAATACTTTGTTGAACGATTGGGTATAGCTGCTGAAGAGTTTTGAAAATTGTTTGGAGATTAAAAGCTGAAGTTCTTTTTCGCTCACCCGCTTTCCCTTCCCGAAACTTTCCGAAAGTTTCAGAGGCTCAGCACCGGCAAACTTTCCGAAAGTTTGCTCCCGCTCCCCACTCCCCAAACCAAAAAACTTTGTTAATTCATCTTCATCTTTTACCCTGACCAAAAAATGCAGGTGGTTTGGCATAAGGCAGTACGCCAGCGTGTGCACAACAGGTGTAACAAAATACATATAGCGACTTAAAAAATACCGGTAGTTTTCCTCGTTAAAAAACATCTTTTCCCAGCCGTTGGCCCGGTTAAAAATGTGGTAGTATTTTGAGGGTTCTATCATTAATCTTTTTAAATTAATAAAATTATACAAAATGTGTTACACAAAATGTGTGATTATTTTAATCGTTGAATCCATCGTACTAAAAACTTATCATAAGTTTCGTAATAAGGATTTTCTACTGAAGAATTATAAAACACCATTTCCTTTTCGAGTAAAGCTTCTAATCTGCGGTTATAATGTTAAATTATATTCCAAATACAAAGTCGTATATGTCACATATGACTATATTAGGAAAGGTAATACATCTATTTTCTCTTTTATTAGCCCTAATTCTTTTGCTCTTTCTTTTTCCCAACAACCATTAGGAAATTCCCAATAAGGAACAACTGTTGTTCCTAATTTATTTGTATAAACTTTTATGCAATTTTCAAACAAACCTTGTTCTTTGAATATTTTGTGTTCTTCAATAAAAGCATTTTCATTTTTTTCTTTAGCATCTTTTGCACTAACAAATTTTGATTTCATTTCTAACAAATTGTTAATTGCTTTTTCATTTTTAATCACATTAACAATTTCTTTATTTAGAATTGTTTGAGTTTTTATATCCGTTATTGGAATTTTAATTTCTTGAGCAGTATTAAGTTTTGAAAATTCTATTGTTCTGGTTCGTTTTCCTGATTTCTCATTTATGGTATCGCTAAATAATTTTACAACCCATAAATTATCGGAAATCATTTTTCTATCACCTATTTCTTTGCTCTCAAACAATTTATTAATATCATTTACATCAATGTTTGAAGGTGGTATAAATACAATATCGGAATGTGTTAATGTAAATATTTGCCTATGTCCATTAGGTATTAATTCGACAGGAAATAATTTTTCATTTTTTATTCTGTCTTTCGCTGCTAATTTCAATTGCAAGGCATTCATAAACGAAAGTAATCTCCAAACTCTATTTTTTGTTTCGTTTTCAAAAGCATAAACCATAAAATTATTAGCTAATGCAACATAAGTTTTTGGTTTAATTGGATAAAGATTTTCTAATTTAGTATTATTGAAGGTGGCAGCTTTTTTTATAACAATATCCTTTGTTCCAACTTTTAATGGATTATTGATTAAAACATTTTCTTTAGTTGGTTCAAACTCTTTAAAGTAATTTGTTACTAATTTCCTTACTTGGTTTGTTCTTTTAGGAAGTTTGGTTTTAAAATCAACCCAATATTCTATCTTATCAATATCGTCTTTTTTTAGTTCGTAAAGGGGTGTCCATTTTTTATTTAATGACGGTGTTCTTACATCGTATAAAGCATTATAGTAAAGATTAGAGTAGTCTTTTGCTTTTTTAATTTTATACTCAAATTCTTTTATTTCATCATCTTTATTCTTCTCTTTCTTAAATGATTTTAGTTCATCTTCTAAATCTTCAATATAATCTTTTCGATAAGTTAAATATCTTCCAATTCTATCATCAAGAATATTTTTAGACAGAAGTTTATCAATCGTACCGCTTTTATCAGTTCCTGTTTTTACTGCACTTTCTTTAAACAAATAAGCCCATTCAAACAGCTTAATTTTATTGTCGGCAATATATTTTAAAATTTCATTTTTTATCTGAGTATCTTCTATATTCCTATTTGAAAATTGGGTGAATATTGGGAGCAACAAATCTCTAAATCTTTCTTTAAAAACTAATGTATTTATTAAGTATTCAAATGATTTTACAGGCAGTAAATTTTCTCTTGCAAACTTTCTTTTTTCAAAAATAAGCTCAACGATTTCCAGAATAGTATATCGTTTACTACCATCATAAAATTTACGAACACCTATTAATGTTTCATCGTGTATTTTACCTCTTATAGCAATAGGAATTGGTGTTTCACCATTTTTATTTTTAATAGCAATTTCTTTTCCTCTTATTACCTTAGGATGTCTTGATTCTGAAATTAAATTTTTATTGTTTTTGAGAGAAACAAAAACTTGTTCCAATGCTTCCTGAATATTGGTTTTATTAAAGCCAATCCATGGATAATTAAATTTATTTGCTTGAAAATCTCCTTCTTTACTTTGTCTGCATACCGCTTTTTTTAACCAAGAGGATTCTGTTTTATTTTCATTTTCGGCATTCATAGTATTTAAATATTGAATATGCCATTGCTTTGTCGAAGCCACAATAATGGCATCTAAAATATGATGTCTATGGTCGTATCTCTTACTATATCCAGGGAAGACTTCGCGTTCATCAGTTTTATTTGTTTTTGTATTTTCAAAATCTTCCTTATAATTAATTGTTTCGAACACTGGAGGAGAGCCACTACCTAAAGAAATTTTAAATTCCTTATACCGTGGTCTAAGTATTTCTTTCATTACATCATTCAAACTCCAACTTTCTCTTAATATATCTGTTACTGCACCGGTTGTAGTCCATACCTTGTTGTATCCGACAATTTCGGCTAATTTTTCTCTGAGTTTTTTATTGATATATTGAGTGTCCTTTAACTCACGGTTAATAGGGTCTTCGGGAACTTCTTTTCTTAAAAGATTTTTTAATTTTCTGCCTTTTTGAAAAATATTTTCAACATGTGTTTTATACTTTCCTTCATTTGTGTTTCTATCTAAACTTAAAATTGTTAATGTTTTCCCATCCGAGTTGTCTTTAATTGTTTTACCGCCTTCACCAATAATAAATTCATAAGCCAAGCGATTGTCTTTCCATTTATTAATTACAGTTCGTGTGATCACCAAATTGCTGTAACTATTGTCAGGATAGCGTTCTTTAGGAATGATATGTTCCTTTTCGTACTTAGCGGTAAACACATCTGAAAGTTTAATTACTTCACCAGTATATGGGCATTGGCATTTTTGGTCTAACCAAAGTTTATAACGTTCAATATTCGCTTTTGAAGGTTCTCTTAAATTATATTCTTTTTGTGCATCTTCATAAGGAATATACCTTTCATTTTCCGAATTTTCATCAATTAGTTTTTTTTCTTTTAGTTTTTCAAAAGTTTCTTCATTTAAAAATTTAGCTTCATCTTCATATACTTTTAATTTTGTGAGGTTAGTGCTTGAAATATCAGCATTAAACAATTCACGTAACATTCTTTTTGCAAGTTCATTTCTGTTTGCATTGTTTCTCATTCCTTCATCCATTGCTGCGCGCTCATCAGCACTTGCTTTCAATTCACGGCATAATTCAATTCTAACTTCATCAAATCCATAAAGTGTTTTAATTTCATTTACTATGCTTATAGTTTCATTTACAATTTTCTCAACAATCGGATTATTCATGGAGTGTTGTTTTACCGGCTCAATTTTAGGTTTAATATTATTTGTTTTGCTTGAATGTGAACCATAAACAACCGCGGCAGCTTGCCAATAATTTAAGTATCTGAACTGTTCAGGATTTGTGTAAGTTGAAAAATGCAACCTTGCTTTTTTATCGGGCAAAAACTCTGCAATGATTTCTAACTTTTCGTCATCGCTTTTTTGTTTTTCTTCTTTACTGTTGTTTAAAGCAACAATCGAATTAATTTTTTCAAGGATTTTTGCAGTTAAATCTTTCCCATTGCTCATTAGAGGCAATAGTTTCCGAATAGCCTTTGCAGAAAGGTTTCCCATCCCTGAATCATCAAATTTTATTTCCACTAACTTGTTTAATTCTTCTTCCGTAAACTCTCCTTTAAAATTCTTTTCTCTTTCAAGTATTGATTTTAAATCTTCTTTTTTCTGAATAGAAACATCATATATAATTTCCCACAAAAGTTGAAGATTGGTTATAGAATAACTACAATCTTTATAGATGTTCTTATTTAATTCTGTGTGATTATCTTTTCCGCTACTATGCTCTTTTAAAAACCATTCATTTGTTTTGTTTGTAAGTACATTCTTGAAAACAATTAATGTCTTGTTTCCGTGTATATCAATGTCCCTGTACGTTCTGTCCTTTTTTTGTTTTCTGTAATTTACCGAATAAAAATTTTTAAGAACTTCGCCAGTATCAGTATTTACTCCTTTTTTTGATTTATGCTTTTTCTTTTTGTCTTTTAAATCTTCAATCATATCACACACATTTTCCAACCCTAAATGTTTGCTTGCAAAACTTTTCCACGACATTGTTTTACTGGTTTGTAAATGTTCAAACAATATTTTTTTTATTTCAATTAATGTTTTGCCAGTATGTTCTTTTAGTTTTTCTTCGTCTTCAAATAAATCTATTTTTTCATCTTGTGTATTGTAAAACAAATGAACATTATTTATTTGTTGCCACATTCTATATTCCTGATAAAGCGGATGACTTTTAGGTATAACAGTTCTGCCAACATACTCGGTTACTTTCTCTGTCTTTTCAGTTCCTTTTATTTTCCTATCAACTATTACCTTAACTTTTTCAAATGGACAATTTCCTTTGTTTTTGGCTTGTTGCCAAGGGCGTTGAAAAAATATTATTTTATCTTTTATTAAATAACAAAGCTGTTTTGAAAATACATCTGAATGTTTTTTTACATCATTCAAAATACTCTGATAATCTTTAAACGCGGCTTTTACAATATCTTCTATAGTGTATTTTTCAAAATGATTTTTGTTTTCCTGAAACTGTAAATCAAAAATTTTTACAAACTCTTTTTCGTACCAATCTCGGTTTACTATATTCGAACGAATTCTATTAATTTTTTCGGACGCAGATGTGTTGTCATCATAAAAGTATTTGTAAAAATATGAGCCAACAGTACCGCCATTATCACACCATTCGGTTAATGTTTTGTGTAGAGTTTGGTAACGATATTTCCAATCTTCTTCTTTCGGAATTACCCTTTCAATTTGCCAGTATTCAGCAGTTATTTTTTTCCCTATCTTATCTTGTTTCCAAATTGGTTTCTTTACAGTTATTAAATCCCTTTCTTTGAAATCAATTTTAGCAATGTATGTGTAACCTTCAAATTCATTTATTAATTTTTCTTCTTCGGGGTTTTCAGAAATATCAATATTTTCATCTAATTTTACTTTGATTTTTATTTTGTAATACTTTAATTCTTTTTTTTCTGCTTTTTCATCAACATATTTTGCTTCTTTATTTTCTAAATCAAAAGTCATTACAGTACAAGTGTAATAACCAAAATCAGAGTTTTCATCTTTTTTAAACCGATCACTACTATAACCTCTGTATTGGTTTAATTGAAGCATTAGTCGTCCCCATTCGTCTAATTTTATTTTTTTAATTACTGCTTCGTTCCTTAAGCGATATAATGCTTTGCCAATGTCATTTTCTTTTCCTCTTTTTCCTTTTGCATTTGTATAAAAATTACTATTGTTTCTAATATCATTTTTGTTTTCATCTTTATATTTTGCTCCATCAGGTAACATTTCTAAAAATTCAAGCACTTTAATTAACTTATCCCTACGCAATTTGTAACGACTTTTTAATCTTCTTGCTCCTCGCTTTTGTCTGCGAAGTGCTGTTGGGGTGGCTTTACTATCTTTATTTAATTTTTCACCTTTATTGAACGATTGTATATTATCAGTATTTTGTTTTATTATTCTAACTCCAAGAGCTAAACCATTTTTCTCATCTTGATAAATACCGATTCTGTTATTATTAATGTCAGTAAGAGTATCTGTTTCTTTTTGTTTATCAGTTTTTTCTTCTGCTTCAACAATAGCCCAACCAATAGATGTAGTTCCAATATCAAGTCCTAAAATTTTTTTCATAATATTTTTAATTTACGTTTTTTTATTCTAATTTTACAGCGAAGCAAATCACAATAAGATTTTATCGTTGTGAAAACATTTAAGGCGGCGTAAGTCGCCTTTTTTTATTTTCTCCAAAAATAAATTAATTCTTTATAATAACAAATTTAATTTTATGCAACAATCTAAGGGTAAATTAATTTAGTGAAGAACCATTACCCTGTTTTGTCTCTTTTAACAAGGGTTCTGTAAATAAAAAAGAAAAAATAAGGATAAAATACCCTGGTTGTCACGTCCCGCTTTTTTATATCTTTGCACAAATTTTTTAACCGCTAATTTTTAAAATGAAGTTTAACGAGTACAAGCAGTTGGATTTATCCCAGGTCAATAACGGGATATTAAAATTGTGGGAAGAAGAATCGGCATTCGGGAAAAGCATTTCGCTCCGCTCCGGATGTCCCGATTTTGTGTTTTACGAAGGGCCCCCGTCGGCAAACGGAACCCCGGGCATACACCATGTAATGGCGCGAACCATTAAAGATATTTTTTGCCGCTATAAAACCTTAAAAGGATACAGGGTTCGCCGCAAGGCCGGTTGGGATACCCACGGGTTGCCCGTGGAACTGGGCGTTGAGAAAAACCTCGGGATTACAAAAGAAGATATCGGTAAAACCATTTCAGTGGAAGATTATAACAACGAGTGCCGTAAAGATGTAATGAAATATACCGACCTGTGGGAAGACCTTACCGGTAAAATGGGTTACTGGGTCGATATGGGCGATCCGTACATCACATACGACAACAAGTATATCGAAACCTTGTGGTGGTTGTTAAAAGAATTGTACAAAAAAGGATTGCTGTACAAGGGATATTCCATTCAGCCCTATTCGCCGGCTGCAGGAACCGGATTAAGTACACATGAGTTGAATCAGCCCGGCTGTTATAAAAATGTGAAAGACACTACTGTTGTTGCACAATTTAAAGTGGTAAAAAATAAAGAATCTGAATTTCTTTTCGAAAATGTTGATTCGGAACTTTTTTTCCTTGCATGGACCACCACCCCCTGGACTCTTCCTTCGAATACCGCCCTGGCTGTCGGAAAAGAAATACATTATTTCAAAGTAAAAACAATTAACCAATATACAGGAAAAACGGTTACCGTTATTCTGGCCAAAGACCGTTTTGCCGCTTATTTCAACGAAAAAAATGAATTGTTGAATTTTGAGGATTACAAGGAAGGCGGCAAGAATATTCCTTTTAAGATTTTAGCAGAATACAAAGGACAGGAATTAGCCGGGGTTCGTTACGAACAGTTAATTCCCTGGCATCAGCCCGCCGATGGCGATGCCTTTAAAGTGGTTACCGGCGACTTTGTTACTACCGAAGACGGTACGGGTATTGTGCACATTGCTCCAAGTTTCGGCGCCGACGATTTTCGCGTGGCAAAACAGAACAGCCTGGGTTCATTAACACTGGTCGACAAAAGAGGAGCTTTTATTGAAAATTGTGGTGAGTTTTCGGGGCGATTTGTTAAAAATGAATACGACGATTCCATTCCTGCCGGAGCCGAAACCGTGGATGTTGAAATAGCCATCATGCTGAAAAAAGACAACAAAGCTTTTAAAATAGAGAAATACGAACACTCCTATCCCCATTGCTGGCGTACCGATAAACCCGTGCTTTATTACCCGCTCGATTCATGGTTCATTAAAACAACAGCTTACAGGGAACGGATGATTGAACTGAATAACACTATTAACTGGAAACCCCAGTCGACAGGAACCGGCCGTTTTGGCCAGTGGCTCGAAAATCTGGTCGACTGGAACCTTTCCCGTTCCCGTTTTTGGGGAACGCCATTACCCATCTGGATTACCGAAGACAAATCGGAACAGAAGTGCATCGGTTCGGTAGCGGAACTGAAAGCGGAAATTGAAAAATCGGTGGCAGCCGGATTTATGAAAACAAATCCCCTGGCAACATTCGATGAGAATGATTTTTCAAAAGAGAATTACCTGAAATTCGACCTGCACCGTCCTTATGTTGACAGGATAATTCTTGTTTCAGATTCGGGAAAGCCCATGAACCGCGAGTCCGATCTGATTGATGTATGGTTCGATTCAGGCGCTATGCCTTATGCACAAATGCATTACCCTTTCGAACACAAAGATGATTTTAAGGAATATTATCCCTCCGATTTTATAGCCGAAGGTGTGGACCAGACGCGCGGGTGGTTTTTTACCTTACATTCCATTGCTGCCATGCTTTTCGATTCGGTGGCATTTAAAAATATTGTATCGAACGGACTTGTGCTTGATAAGAATGGCAATAAAATGTCGAAACGTTTGGGAAATGCCGTCGATCCTTTTGAAACGATAAAGAAATACGGGGCCGATCCCTTGCGCTGGTATATGATTACCAACGCCCAGCCCTGGGATAACCTTAAATTCGATATGGAAGGTGTGGACGAAGTAAAAAGAAAATTCTTCGGAACACTTTACAATACATACTCTTTCTTTGCCCTTTATTCCAATGTGGATGGGTTTACCGGAAACGAAGCCCGGGTACCGGTTGCTGATCGCCCTGAAATTGACAGGTGGATTATTTCTTTATTAAATACATTGATTAAGGAAGTTGATTGGTGTTACGAAAACTATGAACCTACAAAAGCCGGTCGCGCTATACAGGAATTTGTTATGGAAAACCTCAGCAACTGGTACGTTCGCCTGAACCGTAAAAGATTCTGGGGCGGGGGAATGAGCTCCGATAAACTTTCTGCTTACCAGACTTTGTATTCCTGTTTGTTAAATGTTGCGAAATTATCGGCACCCATTGCGCCATTTTATGGAGATCAGCTTTATAGAGATTTGTTAATTCATAGTGATTCCGGAAAAGAAAAATCGGTTCACTTGTCAGAATTTCCCGTATTTGATGAAACATTAATAGATAAGGCATTAGAGGAAAGAATGGATATTGCCCAGAAAACAACATCCATGATACTTGCCTTGCGCAGGAAAGTTAATATCAAAGTTCGCCAGCCCTTGGGTAAAATTATGATTCCTGTGCTGAATGAAGATTTCGGTGAAAAACTGGAAAAAGTAAAAGACCTGATCTTATCGGAAGTGAATGTGAAAGAACTGGAATTACTAAAAGAAACTTCCGGAGTTTTGGTGAAAAAAATCAAACCCGATTTTAAAGTTTTGGGACCCAAATATGGTAAGTCCATGAAACAGGTTGCTTCAGCAATCATTTCGATGACACAGGAAAATATTCAGCAACTTGAAATGAGCGGCAGTTATGAAATTGATTTAGAAGGACAAAAGGTTTCAATTTCTTTAACAGATGTTGAAATAACTTCGGAAGATATTCCGGGATGGCTGGTTGCGACCGAAGGCCCTATAACCGTTGCTCTTGATATAAATGTTACTGAATCACTCAGGCATGAGGGTATTGCAAGAGAACTGGTAAATCGTATTCAGAATATCAGGAAAGAGAGCGGTTTTGAAGTAACGGATAAAATCCATGTAAATCTTCAGAAACATGATTTGATAAACAAGGCTGTTGAAGAACACAGAAACTATATTGGTTCTCAAACACTGGCACTTACCATAAATTTACAAGATCAATTGGAACAAAATAATACCCTTTGCGTAGAAATTGACAATAACATTTCAACCCTCATTCAGGTTATAAAGATATAGTGTTAGCATGGAAAGGGATGAAGAAATAAAATAAAACTATGAGCGACAAGACACGATATTCAGACGAGGAATTGCAGGAGTTCAAGGAACTTATTATGCAAAAACTTGAGAGTGCAAAAAAGGATTATGAGATTTTAAAAGCGGCTCTTAATAATACGGACGGTAATGATATTACCGATACTTCTCCGACTTTTAAGGCACTTGAAGAAGGTGCCACTGTGCTTTCCAAGGAAGAGACCGGGAAGCTGGCACAACGCCAGTTAAAATTCATTCAGCATCTTCAGGCAGCTCTTATCAGGGTTGAAAATAAAACGTATGGTATCTGCCGTGAAACGGGCAAGCTAATACCAAAAGAAAGGCTAAGAGCAGTGCCTCATGCAACATTGAGTATTGATGCGAAAAATAATCAGCGATAGATTTTAAAGCAGAAATTAAGAACAATTAAGACCGGAAATTTTTTTCCGGTCTTTTTATTAAAAACAATTATTCTATTTTTGCAATCTTTAAGGAGAAAAATGAAAAAACTCAGAATAGCCATTTTAGTTGTTTTAGTTCTATTGTTAATTGATCAGGTATTTAAAATCTGGATTAAAACCCACATGATGCTTGGTCAGGAACAAAGTGTGTTTGGCGACTGGTTTTATATTCATTTTACCGAAAATAACGGGATGGCTTTCGGTCTTGAATTTGCAGGTAAATTCGGAAAAATTATGCTCAGCCTGCTTCGGATTGTTGCTGTTATCGGAATCGGCTGGTATATATATATATTATGTAAAAAAAATGTCCACACAGGCTTGATCGTTAGTGCGGCTTTTATCTGGGCAGGAGCATTTGGCAATATAATAGACAGTGCATTTTATGGGATAATATTTAATGATAGTTACATGAATGTTGCTACATTATTTCCGGAATCGGGGGGATATTCATCATTTCTTCACGGAAGAGTTGTTGATATGCTTTATTTCCCAATAATTGAAGGTCATTTTCCGGCATGGTTTCCATTCTGGGCGAATGAATCTTTTACTTTTTTCCGGCCTGTATTCAATATTGCAGATTCATGTATTACCATTGGAGTAATATTGATATTGATTTTTCAAAAGAAATTTTTCAGGAATCTGAAACAAAAGGAAGAAAATATTGAAAGTCAAACTGTTTTGCCAACCGAAAATAAGTCTGAATAATTGGAACTAATTTTGTAACGGCTCGTATAAAAAAAAGATTTTTTAGCTTAAAAAAATATTAGTTAATGAGAACATATTTATTTCTTTTAATACTTATTTCAGGATTCCTTTTTTTTGGGTGGGGTTGTAATTCATCAACAGAATCAAACCAGTTTGATAATGATTCCATCAGCAACCTTGATTCAAATAATGAACATAATAAGAGAGTAAGAAAAATATTTTATAATGTGCCTTCACCCATCGAAATGACATCTGTACTCCAGAAATCAGGTGCTTTATATAAACCCGAGATACTCAATTCTTTTAAAATAGCTGATAAATATGTAAACGTTCCGCAACAAGCCCTTAACCTGGGAGCCTATGGCAGCGACCTTAGTTATGTCCGCCTGTTCGATCAGATTCAGTTATCTATAAATTATTTGTCTGCAATAAAAAGACTATGCGATGAATTAAATATCCCTGAAGAGCAGGGTTCATTTGCTATCAGCAGGATGGAAAAGAATATGGACAATAAAGATTCTTTATTGCAGATTATTTCAGAAACTTATTCCTCTGCGGATGCATATTTAAAAGATAACGACCGGGGAAATACAGCTACTTTAATTATTTTAGGAGGCTGGATTGAAGCGCTTTATATCTCAACAAACATTGTCAACTTTGACAATACAAAAAACAGAGAAGTGGTTAACAGAATTGGGGAGCAGAAATATTCTTTAAATAATTTAATTGAGTTAATTAAATCATATCCCAATGATAAAGACTTACAAGAATATATTCCATTGTTACTTGAATTAAAAAAGAACTATGAGAATGTAAGCATCGAATATATCAAGGGAGACGTTGTTACTGAAAAAGAGAAGAAATTAACAACAATTTATAGTCAGGCAATAGTTACCATAGATAAAATGTCTTTTGATGAAATTAAAAATACTATTGCAAAAATCAGAACTAAAGTAATTAATATTTAAAAAAACATAATACCTTTGTGTTATGACTGAAATCACAAAAAAACTAGTAATTATAGCACTTGTTATTGGACTTCCTTTTATGGTGAATGCACAGTGCAAGGGTTTCACAAAGAAAGAGTGTTTACCGGCTATAAAACCATTTGTATATAATGGGCAACTTAATAGTGCAGTATTAAATGAAGGCGATGTAGCGGAACTATTGCTTACCTTCTATAGCGGACAAGATTATAGAATATATGTCTGCTCACAGGAATTGCTGGGGAATGTTGAGTTTAAACTTATTGATACCGACAGGAATACATTGTTCTATAATAAAGATCATGATTTTGTGAAATTCTGGGATTTTAAATCTAATGCTACTCAGCAACTAATTGTTCAGGTTAAAATACCCCAGGCCGAAACGCATACCGATATAGTTCAGAGCGGGTGTGTCTCCATTCTGGTTGGTTTTAAAGAATAATTTTTTATTTTTATAATAGCAGCCATATCCAAAAGATATGGCTGTTTTTCTTGATGCAACTCTTTATACTTGTTTTGAAGTCTTGGATATAATATTTATTATCTTTAATAAAAAATTTTTTTAATCCAATACCCTTTGATCGATTGCAATTCATATAAAATCAATCGCATGCAAACGGTTAGCTAATGATACATCCCTAAAACCAATAATAATGAAAAAGTTTATAGCCTGTTTTATCTTCTTTGCAATATTGACGAATACAATATTTGCAGCTGAATTTATTGGTAAAAAGGCGCAGAAGATTATTCCTGGCGCGTCTTTAGTTTATACCAGTAATAATTCAGAATTTCCTGTTTATTTTCAATTTCAGAAAGGAAATGAAATCCCTTTTTCGAAATTTACTTTATGGATTAATTCTTTTTTGCGTGAACCCGAAAATGCAGGTTTCAGATTGATTAGTTCAAATTCAGATAAACTGGGTTTTATACATTACAGGTATCAGCAGATGTATAAAAATATACCGGTCGATAAAGGAATATTTGTTTTACATGTAAAAGAGAATCAAATAATTTCTTTTAGCGGAAATCTGTATGTAAAAATAAATTCTGTTGGGAATGTGACGATTTCCCCGGATCAGGCAATAAATATTGCAAAAAATGAAATGAATGCTATAAAATATAAATGGGAAATTCTTTCGGAAGAAAATCAATTGAAAAAAGAAAAGGGCGATCCGCAGGCAACCTACTATCCATCTCCATCTTTGGAAATATACAGCACTAAGCAACCTGGTTTCCGGAAAGTTTATAAAATTATTTTATATGCTCATCAACCGATTGATAAAAAAGAATATATAATAGATGCAGACAATGGTAAAGTTTTAGAAACCAGACAAAAGCTTTATTCTGCCGATGTTCCCGGAACTGCAGTTACACGATATAGCGGAAATCAGACAATAACTGCCGATAGCTATGGGGGAAGCTACAGATTACATGAGACAGGACGAGGAAACGGTATTCAGACTTATAATGCAAACCTGGGGACAGATTATGGAGCTGCTACCGATTTTACTGATACTGATAATTACTGGAACAATGTGAACCCACAACAGGATGAGGTTGCAACCGATGCGCATTGGGCTTCAGAAAAAACATATGATTTTTTAGATCAGTATTTTGGATGGAATAGTATTGATAATAATGGTTTTGCATTGTTAAATTATGTTCATTTTGATTTGGTTGCTGCCGGTTACGGTTCTAATGTAAATGCTTTCTGGGACGGACAACGAATGACTTACGGAGATGGAAATGCAACTTATTCTCCATTAACAACGGTTGATATTACAGGTCATGAAATTACTCACGGGTTGACTGAATTCAGCGCAGGTTTGATTTACCAGGATGAATCGGGAGCATTAAACGAAGGGTATAGTGATATCTTTGGAACAGCTATAGAATTCTTTGCTAAACCAACTATGGCAAACTGGACTGTGGGTGAAGATATTGGCGCTCCGTTCAGGTCGCTTCAGGATCCTAATTCATATGGTGATCCTGATACGTATCTTGGAACAAACTGGGCTACCGGCTCGGCGGATAACGGTGGAGTTCATACGAATAGCCAGGTGATAGGTCATTGGTTCTACCTGGTAAGCGAAGGCGGTTCAGGAACAAATGATTTGGGAAATGCTTATTCCGTTACCGGGATAGGTGTTCCGGAAGCATCACAAATTGCTTTCAGGACACTTACAACATATTTACCGGCAGATGCAACCTATGAAGATGCACGTTTTTTTTCAGTATTATCAGCGATTGATCTTTATGGGCCTTGTACACCCCAGGTAGCAGCAGTTACCGATGCCATGTATGCAGTAGGATTGGGAGTTCCTTATGTTCCTTCAGTTGTAGCCGATTTCAGTTCGCCGTTAACATCGGCCTGTACAGCGCCGTTTACTGTTAATTTCCAGAATATTTCAAACAATTCCACTTCCTTTATCTGGGATTTTGGTGATGGAAATACCAGTACTTTAGTAAGTCCGTCACATACATACAATACTTATGGAAATTTTAATGTTTCATTAATTGCAAACGGAGGTACATGTGGAATTGACACTACCATTAAACCCTCATTTATATCAGTTGATGCAGCAAATCCATGTATTATTATTATGCCTACCAGCGGAACCGGAATAACACAAACCGCATGTTCGGGTACGCTTTACGATGGCGGCGGCCCTTCAGGAAATTATATTGATAATGCAGATGCCATAATAACAATATCTCCAACAGGAGCAACCAATATTACATTAAATTTTGTTTCATTTGATGTAGAACCGGGCGATCAGGGTTTCTGTAATTATGATTACCTGGAAATTTATGATGGACCCAATACAAGTTCTGCTTCACTCGGACAGTTTTGCAATTTAACAGGCTCCCCGGGAACTATAACTTCTACAGGAGGTTCATTAACAATACTTTTACATAGTGACCAGGGACTGAATTTAGCCGGTTTTGAGGCAGATTGGACTTGTTCTATGGCAAGCACACCACCCATTGCAGATTTTTCATCTGCACCTTCATCAACCTGTACGGGTGATGTTTCTTTTACAGATATTTCGACTAATGGTCCAACCTCCTGGTTATGGAATTTTGGCGATGGAAATACATCTGCTTTACAAAACCCAACACATAATTATACTACAAATGGAGTTTACGACGTAAGCCTGGTTGCCATTAATAATTACGGATCAGATACCATTATTCAAACTGGTTTGGTCACTGTAAACAGGCCATTAAGCCCGTCCGTTGTTAATGATACTATTTGTGAAAACGAACAGGCCATCTTAACTGCAAACGGAAATGGAATTTTAAATTGGTACTCAGCTTTAACCGGAGGAACATCCTTATTTTCAGGGAGTAGCTTTACAACCCCGGTTTTAACAACTTCTGCCATTTATTATGTTGAAAATGCAATAACAGCTTCTTCGCAATATGTGGGCGATTTAAGATCTTCCACAGCAGGAGGATTTTTTAATAGTAATGTCCAACATTATCTTATTTTTGATTGTTTAAGTGCATGCGAGTTGGTTTCAGTTGAAGTTAATGCAAATACCTCAGGTACTCGTGTTATACAGTTAAAAAATTCATCAGGTACGATACTCGATGCTGTAAGTGTGAATATTCCGGCCGGAATAAGCAGGGTTACACTGAATTTTAACTTGCCTGCGGGAAATAATTACCAATTAGTGGGTCCTGTAAATCCCGATTTATGGAGGAATAACAGCAATTGTACTTATCCTTATCAGATTTCAGGATTATTATCAATTAAATCAAGTAGCGCATCAACAAATCCTACAGGCTATTATTATTATTTCTATAATTGGGAAGTAAAAGAACCTGATTGTATAAGTCCCAGAATTCCAGTTAATGCTGTTGTTCAGGCTTGTCAAGGAATAAGTGAGAAGAGTTTGTCCGAAATAAAAATATTTCCTAACCCTGTAAATGATAAACTGAAAATTGATATTCCCGAAGGAATCGTAATAAATCAGGTTCAGATTTCCGATATTATCGGAAATCAAAAAAGATATTCAGTTATAAATAAGTCGCATAATTTAATTGAAATGGAGATGAACTCATTTTCAACAGGAATTTATTTTATAACTATTGAAACAAATAAAGGCCGATTTATTCAGAAAATTATTAAAGAATAATTTTCACCCTATTCTATTTAGTATTAATCAAAATTAGAATTGCTGCTGATTCTGATTTTAGAACTTTGCGAAAGTTAAATTCTTTCTAATATATTGGCTTATTTAAATATGTAAGAAAGAAAATTATATTAAACAATATATCGTAGGTGTAGTAAGGGAAATAATCTGTTTTTTTAATAACTTCTCATGCAACTTTTACGTATAATTACGGTCTTATATCAGGCAACTTCTACGTATAAATACCGTCTATTTTAAAAATGAAATCATTCAAATCAAAAATAAATACTAAACCTAAATTTATGAAAAGAGTACTCTACGTATTAATAGCTTTTGTGCTATTTACAGGGATTTTTTCCGGGTCAGTCATGGCTCAGACAGAAGGTGGAACCCCTTCAAGTTTTAAGTTCAAGGATAAAATAAAGAATGTTTATGATGAGAGATTCTTTGAAAGCATTAATGTTAATCAGGTTATGCTTGAAGATTCCCTTCGGGGAGGTGCGTTGTGGGCAGGGAGATCGATTCCCGTATCGTTAGATATGCATTGTGCCGGAACATGGACTACGATGCCCGATGGAAGTAAAATATGGAGACTTAAACTTACATCACCGGGGGCAAAAGCATTATCAGTATGTTACAATAATTTTTATATACCTGAAGGAGGTAAATTATTTTTATATAATGCAGCCGAAACTCAGGTTGTAGGTGCTTATACTTCTAAAAATAATCCTACAGATCAGATTTATTCAACGGAGCTTGTTCAGGGAGAGTCCGTAACCCTTGAATATATCTCTCCGGTTGCGCTTCCTCAGAAGCAAGAATATCCTCAACAAATAAAAGGAAAAATAAATGGAAATAATATTATCAGTTCTGATTTACCGGATTTAAATAAAAAAGAACCCATAATCAGTATTTCCGAATTGGTTTATGTCTATCGTGATGTGCCTTTTTTATACAGATATGATCCGACTAAAACTACTGGTTGGGGTACTTCAGGTGCTTGTGAAGTAAACGTGAATTGTTCTGAAGGAACAAACTGGCAGACCCAGAAAAGAGGTGTAGCCGAAATATGGTTAAAAAATGGTGCTACCTGGGGATGGTGTAGCGGTACATTAGTAAATACAACCAATAACAGCGGAATTCCCTACTTTCTGACAGCTGACCATTGTCATGGGACACCTAATGCAGTTCCTGCCGAACCATTTGCATCGGCAGCTGATATGCTTCTATGGCAATTTTATTTTAATTACGAAGCTCCAACCTGTACTACTCCTGGTACTGAACCAGCCTATAATACATTAACCGGGTGTGTTCTCAAAGCATCAAGCCCAATAGACGGAGGCTCCGATATGTGTTTAGTGTTGTTAAATACAACTCCACCACAATCATATAACCCATATTATAATGGATGGGATAGAACAAATACTGCCGCAACTAGTGGAGTTGGTATTCACCACCCTGCTGGAGATATTAAGAAAATCTCAACGTATACTGCAACTGCAACTTCGGCAACGTTTAATGGTGGAACAGGACTTACCACTGCAACAAATGCAGAATGGAATGTTCTATATGTTGCAACCGCTAATGGGCATGGAGTTGTTGAAGGCGGTTCGTCGGGATCTCCTTTATTTAATCAAAATAAATTACAGGTTGGAACTTTGTCAGGGGGGAATTCAAGTTGTACAAATCTGACAGGATCAAATCTATATGGAAAGTTCTGGTATCATTGGGATCAAACTCCGGGAGGTACAACCACGCAATTAAAAACATGGCTTGATCCTGTTAGTTCAGGTTCTACTTCAGTAAACGGGTATGATCCTTTTGCCGGCTATCCTGATTTTTATGGTACACCTACTACTTTGTATGAGGGTGGAAGTGTAAATTTTACAGATATTACTAATGGTGCAACATCATGGGCCTGGCAGTTTGAAGGAGGAAATCCGTCCACTTCAACGGTACAGAATCCTACAAATATAGTTTATAATCAACAGGGAACATACAGAGTTTCCTTAACCACCAATACTCCTCTTGCCGGTACACAAACCATGGAAAAAGTTGGATATATTACTGTATTGCCTGGAACACCTAATGTCTCAATCTGGTGTGATGATTTTTCTACTCCGGCAAATTGGTCGATTATAAATCATTCAGGTACAGCAAATCAGATTTGGGCAGTTACTGCTGCTGCTCCAGTTGGAGGTTTTAGTGCAACCAATCCCGGTAAAATTAATTCAACATCTGGCGGAAACTATGCCTTGTTTGATTCAGATGGTTTAACTACAACCAATGTTGAACAATGGTCAAGCATTTCATGTAATGTTGGTGTAAATTGTACTAACTACGAATCTGTATTTTTAAAATTTCAGGAAGCATATACAAAATTTTATGATAGTACATTATTATATGTAAGTACAGATAATTTTGTAACATCAACAAGATATGTTTTACATAATGGCTATGCTAATAATCAGAATTCTGGTAATCCTAATAACTATTCTATTGATATATCTGGTGCAGCAGCCGGACAAGCCAATGTAAAAGTTCGTTTTACATTCAGAAGTACTCCTTCCAATATGGGTGCAAATGCAGGTTGGGGTTACGCATGGGATATTGATGATGTTTGTATGGAAGGAGTTTTACCCGGTCACAGTTTACCTGCACCTGATTTTACAGCTACAACCAGCCGCAAAATTATGCCTGGCCAGAGTGTGAGTTTTCAGGATCTTTCACTGCACGCTACTTCTTGGTTATGGACATTTGATGGCGGTACACCGGCCACTTCAACGGCTCAGAACCCTGTAGGTATAGTTTATAATACCCAGGGATATTATGCTGTCACTTTAACTGCAACCAATTCAAACGGAAGTATTTCTACAACTAAGACTGATTATGTTCATGTCTTTTACGATTGTAGCTATGATTCAAACATTCAGAGCGATGATGATGCTTCATATTCCAGAGTTGCAACTCCTTCATGGGGGTACACACCGGGTCATAATAATACCGGTGTAACAATGTATGCTGATAAGTATACGATTGGAAATCTTACAGGTAAAGTAAAATCATTTATTGTAGGAGTTGGCCAGGCAGATGTTGTGGGTGGAACTACCAATGTTACATTTACCATCTGGAACGATAATGCTGGTGTGCCGGGAACAGTCGCAGGCACAAGAGTTGTGGCTGTAAAAGATCTTTTGCCAGGGTATTTAAATACAGTTGAATTTACTCCTACACCAGTAGGAAGCACATTTTGGGTTGGATTTCAATTAACTAATGTGGCGAGTTTGGATACTTTTGCGTGCTACCTGGCAAGTGGAGGAGCAAACAGAACAAATACCGCTTATTGCTTTAATGGAACTTCATGGATAAATTACCAGACACAGTACGGAACGAATGGTTCTTTATATATAATGCCTGAATTCTGTTTGGATAAGCCTGTAACGAATGTGCCTGATGTTGACTTTTATGCAAACCAGACTGAAATTGCTCCGGCTACATCAATTAACTTTTTCGATCAGTCAACAGGAGGCCCTGTTCCAACTTCATATTCTTGGACTCTTACTGGTGGAACGCCAAATACGTCTACAGCGCAAAATCCTGCAACTATAAATTATGCGGCATCCGGATTGTATGATGTTACTCATACTGCAACAAATGCTAATGGAACAGGAACAAAAACGAAGGTAGGATATATTCATGTTTCTCCTACTTCTAATGTTGTGTTTTGGAATTTTCCGAATAACCCTGATAATGCTACATCTGATGGTGGTATTGCTGCTAATGCTGCTGCAACTATTACTAACTGGGGTGCACCAACAGCACAGACATATACAGCAGCTGGTGCTACAACGCGCTGTGCAAGCACTCTTGCTTGGAATGATGCAAATGCCAGCCCAACAACAGCTTGGTCTGTCACATTTACAACAACAGGCTATACAAATATTAAACTATCTTCTAAACAGGCTGCTGCTGCAACCGGATCCCCAAGAGATTTTGCAATATATTATTCTGTTAATGGAGGTGGGTATAATTATCTTACTAGTGTAAACCCAATGACAACTACAGGAAGTTGGACCCAGGGTGTGGTAAATAATATTCAGATGCCTGCTGATTGTGATAATCAGGCTAGTATTGAGGTCGTCTGGTATAAAACAACAGATATTTCGGCAAGTGGAGGCGCAGTAAGTGCTACAGCAGCTTCTCTTATCGATGATATTTATGTATCCGGTCAGGCTTGTACAAATATGCCTGCTGCCGCCGGAACAATTACAGGACCTGCTACAGTCTGCCAGGGATCATCAGGAAATGTTTATACGGTTCCTGCAATTTCCGGTGCTACTATATATAATTGGACAGTTCCAACCGGTGCTACTATTACAGCAGGTAATTATACTAATTCAATAACTGTAACATTTGCACAAAATCAGGCAGCCAGTAATATAACAGTATATGGTGAGAATATGTGCGGAATAGGAGCTACATCTCCAAACAAAGCCGTTACATTTACTCCTGTTCCTGCTATCCCCGGACCAATGACTGGTAGCCAGTCAGTTCTTAATGGACAAACCGGCCTTATATATTCTGTTCCTGCTGTGGCAGGTGCAACCAGTTACACATGGACGGTTCCCGGTTTTGCTACAGTTACCTCCGGTGGAACAACTAATTCTGCTACAGTAAGTATTGCCTGCCCTGGTGATTATGGTAATTTTACTGTACATGCAAATAATGCCTGTGGTGCAGGGCCTGAGTCTTATGCATATACAGTTGGTGTTACCTGTGCTGCTCCTGTATCAGATTTTGTAGCTGATAATACGAATATAATAGCTGGAACTACTGTGAATTTTACAGATTTAAGTTTAAATTCCCCTACTTCATGGAGTTGGTCTTTTGCAGGTGGAACACCAGCAACGTCAACAGTTAAGAATCCTTCCATTGTTTATAATACCCCTGGTGTCTATGATGTAACATTAATTACAACAAATGCACTTGGAAATAATACCATGACAAAGATTGGTTACATAATTGTTTCGGCGGCACCAGTAACCATTGTAACATGGCATTTCCCTAATAATCCGGATAATGCAACAGCCGATGGAGGAATAGCCGCTAATCTTACTAAAACGATTTCTACAGTTGGTGCAAATGCGCCAACATATGCAACTGCAGGTGCAACAACAAGATGTGCGGCTGCAACAAGTTGGGCAACTGGAAGTGGAACCAAATATTGGCTTGTTAATTTTGTGACAACTGGATATCAGACTTTGAATATTTCTTCTAAAATGACAGGTAACAATACGCTTTCGCCACGAGATTTTAAATTACAATATAGTTTAAATGGAACAACTTGGACTGATGTTCCTGGAGCAACTGCTATCACATTAGCGGCAAATAGTTGGACAACAACAACTGCGAATTTAACTAATCTTGCCTTACCTGTTGCATGTGAAAATCAGGCATCTGTTTCGTTAAGATGGATAATGACATCCAATACTTCTATCAGCGGAGTAGCCAATGGTGTTAACTCGGCTAGGTCTTGTTATATTGATGATATTTTAGTAATGGGATTACCTCTTGCAGCCCCTGTTGCCAACTTTAATGCAACACCAACTTCTGCATGCGTTGGGCAAACTGTTAATTTTACAGATGCATCATCAAATTCCCCAACTTCCTGGTCATGGACATTTACAGGAGGTACACCTGCAACATCAAATGTTCAGAATCCAAGTGTAACCTATGCTACAGTTGGAACATATAACGTAAGCTTAACAGCAACTAATGCAGGTGGAAATAATACGATAACAAAGACGAATTATATAACTGTAAATGCACTTCCAGCCGCAGCGATAGCTCCTGCCACATCAACGATATGTGCCGGATCAAGCGCCACTTTAACAGCCTCAGGCGGAAGCGGTGCAACTCCCTATAGCTGGAGCACAGGCGCAACAACCGCAGCAATAACGGTAAGTCCTGCAACTACAACTACCTATACTGTAACTGTAACAAATACTGCAGGTTGTACTTCAACCACGACCTCAACCGTAACTGTAAATGCACTTCCAACCGCAGCGATAGCTCCTGCCACATCAACGATATGTGCCGGATCAAGCGCCACTTTAACAGCCTCAGGCGGAAGCGGTGCAACTCCCTATAGCTGGAGCACAGGTGCAACAACCGCAGCAATAACAGTATCTCCTGCAACTACAACTACCTATACTGTAACTGTAACAAATACTGCAGGTTGTACTTCAACCACGACCTCAACCGTAACTGTAAATGCACTTCCA
>JBBIRU010000058.1:0-29019 GCA_037441645.1 Bacteroidota bacterium | reverse complement strand
ATTCTTTTCGCACAGGTTCAGGCATTCCGGCTTTTTCATTTCATGTAACAGTAAATCAGAAAAACCTATCATTCCGTTTAACGGTGTTTTCAGGTCATGAACAATAACTGAAAAGATTTTGTCTTTGAAGGTAAGAGCTTCCCTGAGTTGTTTTTCCATGTTGATTGGGTATAAAAAAATCGGCGCAGTCGTATTTCTAACCGTTGTTGAGGCCCGACCAGGAGCCCACTGAACAAGTATAGAATAGACTGCACCTTTTCAAGGCATCAGCTTACTATCCTGCTCAGTTAAAATCTGGTCGGTTTCAACAACAGAATTCGGCTAAACGCTATTTTATTTTCTAATTTTTACTTTTTCTTTTTTTCGTTAAAGTTTTTGTTTTCAATAAGCAAATATACAATTTAATGACTGAATAATAAAAAACCTGTTTTTGTTAAAACTCTCTTTATGAAACTCAGACCGTCAAAAAAGAAAAGATGGAAAAGACGACAATCATTAATCAGTGAATGTGATATGCTGAATTTCGCTTATGATACCGTTTTCTTATTACCAATACTCCCGAAGGAGATATAATTTGCCGGGAGATGTTTCAGAATTGAGATTATTACAGGATTTCTTTAATAAACCAACTTTTTATCTTAATCAATATATACCTGTCGTTTAAAACACCTCAAAAACCATCCATTTCTCTTTAAACCTGTTTTTGTTGGTTTTTGCTATTCCGTTTTCGACAACTACCGAAATATCACAGTCGTGAACAAGTTCCTGTGAACCCCTGACTTTTCCGTCTTTTGTGGATTGAGAAATAGTAATCAACGCTGAGTTCTTGTAATGTTCCCTGATTTTTTTCATTTTCTCCGCATCTATTCTCATATTATCAAGGCTGTCTATGAAAATGAAGTTAAACTTTTCTATCTGTATGTTTTTAATAATATCATCAAATGTTCTTAAATCAGCAATATCAAGATATTTTGAAAGGCTATCATTATTCATGAATTTATCCCGGAGCGTTTTAGAAAAGCCTTCTTCACCGCTGACGTACATTACCCTGCCTATGTTTTCGGCAAGATACTTGGCAAACTGGATGGCAAAGGTACTTTTTCCTTCTCCCGGCAGTCCGTGAATAATACAATGAAAATTATAAGAGGGTTTGCCAAAAAACGTAAACCACCTGTCCCTGAAATCCAGTTCCTTAAATTTCATTTTTTTCAGATCATAGCTATTGATGATTTTTTCAGAACCTGTACCCGTCAGGGAGACGTCTGAGACGTCTGTTTGCAGTCGGGCAGGGGGTTTCGGTTCATCAACAGGATATTTATTTGTGATAATACCTGATGTCAGAATTTGATTCGAAGAAGCCGGAACCTTAATTACTTTATAACTTAATATCGGAATTGCTTTGATTTTTTCTTTTTGAATTAAAATCAGTTTTTCAACTTTGTTAAGTTCTGAATTTTTACTTCTGATTTCAAACACAATCTTTTCAGCCTGCTCCCTTTTTTCTTTCTCACGTATTTTTCTTGTAATTTCTTTCAAAGCGGCGCCCCCAAGAAAACCAATTAAACCGCCGATAATCGTTCCTTCTGTTTTATCCTCTGATGAGATATTTCCGATTACTGCACCAGTGCCTGTAGTTCCCCATATCCATTTATTGCCATTCATTTTTACAATGGTCTTAAATTCATTTTCTGACTTCTCAATCCCGCTAACCAACTGCATTCTGACGTCTGTAAGACGTCTGATTTCTGCTTCAAAAGGTGCACGTAGTTCTTTATGTATGGGTACAAATACTTCGACAAGTCCATGTTCAGTACCTCCGTTTTGGTTTTCCGTTCCATTTAATAAACCTCTTAACTGTGAGGTTACGTCTTTTTTCTCCTGTGGCTTCTCTGTTTCTTTTGGCTCGTTATCGGGCTTATTTTCTTCCCAATGCTTAGCCTTGCAGGTATTACTGCAAAATACGGCATCATCACGTTTGCCTATGATGTCTTCGCCACAGTATTTACATTTTTTCGGTTCCATGATTCAATCCTTTCATTATTTCAGACGTCAACAGACGTCTGTTTTTTTACTATTAAAAAAGGGAAGTGTTCTTCCCTTTTTGTTAAACAAGATGTTTTGCTAATTAATCTTCGGTTAGTTCTTCGAATTTCTCTTCAAGCTCATCTATTAACTCTGTTTCATCTTTTTCGTACTCCACTTCAATGATGACTTTTTTGTCTTCCGTTGAACCTATAATCGAGTTGGCAAGGTCACGGCTTGTGATTTCATTTGCAAAGTCCGCCATTATCTTCTGGGGAGCTCTGAATTCTATTTTTCTCATAATGCAATATTTTGAAAATTGTTATTTTTTGTGAAAATGTGTGTTGTTTTTCTCAGGAATAACTAAAAAGGTGGCGCCCGTGTTTTGTGTTTGTTTTCCATAAAATGTATGTTTATTCAAAAACTTTATAACATATAAAATATATTTTGTTATTTTTTTCGTAGTATGCGATTGGCTATTTCATTTTCAATTTCTTTTCGGGTTTTCCGTCTTCCGTTTTTCAACCATTCTTCAATCTGTGACTTCTCAAAGATGAGTTTTTTGCCTCTTTTTATAAATGGAATAAGTCTGCGATGAACCATGCCATAAATGCTCGGAACAGCAAGATTCAGCATTTTAGACAATTCTCTGATTGTTAAATATTCCGGAGAATTCGTTCTGTGTGCTAGGGGTGATTCGGCAAAAATCTTTCTTATTTCTTCAGAAAGTATATTTCGTAATTCCTGCACAGTTAATTGAGTGAATACTACATTTTCCATAAAAAATTATATAATGTCGTTATACAATAATTCATATAAACACAAATGTACGTTAGCCCAAATCGGTACTTGAACGAAATTGACGATAATTGAACAAGATTGAATGAAATTGAAGATGATTGAGCAAGATTGAATGAAATTGAAGATGATTGAGCAAGATTGAATGAAATTGAAGATGATTGAGCAAGATTGAACGAAATTGATGATTGTATCGTCCTGAAAAATATTTATATTTAAAAATTATAAAAGGAAGAAATAATTTAACAGATATATTTATCTTGTATGTACTTTTGTGTGTACTAAATATAAAAGCCTTCCAGATAAAATATCTAAAAGGCTTTATTTATCACGTAGCGAGAGACGGGCTTGAACCGTCGACCTCATGATTATGAATCATGCGCTCTAACCAGCTGAGCTACCTCGCCAAAATGAGGGTGCAAATATAGTTTTTTTTTAGTTTACTTCAACTTTCATTTAATTTTTTGGGTTATTTTTATCGTTTATTTTTTTTTAAATATTTGTTTTTTACAAAACATAAAACTATCTTTCAGAAAAATAAAAGAAATGGGGCAGAAAGAGAAATATTGTATAGAGATTAATTTAAACGCATCACCCAAACTTATTTATCCAAGATTAAGTACACCGAGCGGTCTCTCTGAGTGGTTTGCCGATGATGTAAATTCCCGCGGAGAAGTATTTTCTTTCATTTGGAAAAATTCGGTTCAGAATGCAAAAGTAATCAGCAGTAAAGATCCTAAGTTTATTCGGTTTAAGTGGATTGAGGATGAGGTTTCTAATAATGATTATTATTTTGAATTTAAAATTGAAGTTCAGGAAATGTCCGGCAATACAGCTTTGATAATCACTGATTTTGCTGAACCTGATGACATAGACGATGCCAAAAGCCTGTGGGAATCCCAGGTGGGAGATTTAAAACGCTTGCTGGGACTTTAACTATCTTTAGGTTTCTACTTTAAAATAATCAGCTAATTTTGCGTTTACTTCGATAAAAACAAAAACGAAGTGAAGAAATTGCATATATATATGATAAAAACGTACATGGGACCTTTTCTCATGACATTTTTTATTGCTGTTTTTTTGTTGTTGATGCAGTTTCTCTGGAAATATATCGATGAATTTGTTGGAAAAGGTATAGATACTATGGTAATGGCAGAACTTTTATCATATGCTTCTGTCAATTTTATTCCAATGGCGCTTCCACTGGCAATTCTGTTATCGTCTATCATGACTTTTGGAAGCATTGGTGAACATTATGAATTAGTGGCATTGAAATCTTCAGGTATATCATTATTAAAAATAATGAAACCACTGATTATTTTTATTTCTTTTATAAGTATTTGCGCATTGCTTTTTTCAAACTATATTCTTCCCGTGGCTAATTTAAAATTTTATTCTCTTTTGTACGATGTTAGGAGTCAGCGCCCTGAGATTAATATTAAGCCGGGAATTTTTTATAATGGAATTGATGATTATAGCATTAGAATTCAGAATAAGGATGAGAAAAAAAGTATGTTGTACGGGGTAATGATTTATGATCAGACCCAGAGGAAAGGAAATATAAATTTAACCATATCAGATTCGGGAAAAATATTTATGACGAAAGACAAAAGGTATCTGATCTTAAATCTATATAATGGTAAACGATATGAAGAACTTCGTGATGAATCCGATGTAAACGAATGGATGCGGACTCATCCGCACCAGAAAGATAGTTTTGCTGAAGAAAACATAACTATTGAGTTATCGGGATTTGGATTAAACCGAACCGATGAAAACCTTTTCAAAGAGCACTATCATATGCTCAACATTATACAGTTGCAGCATACCGAAGACTCTTTACGTAAAGTTTACAACGAACGAAAAGATGCATATTATACCCAGGTTGATAAAGCTTCTTTTTATGATAAACTTAAACTGGATACCATACTTAATAAAAATCCATTGCGGGATACCTTTATTCATCCCGATACATTATATAATGCATTTGTTCTTGCTGAAAAAAAGGATGTGTATGAGAAAGCACTGGCTATTGCCAGAACTCAGAAATCCTATATCGGAGCAACAAAGGAAGATTTAAATGCCCGCGAAAACTGGATTGTAAAACATAAAACGGAGTTTCATTTAAAGTTTACCCTGGCCTTTGCCTGCCTTATACTATTTTTTATTGGAGCCCCTCTAGGCGCCATTATAAGAAAAGGAGGACTCGGGATGCCGGTTGTTGTATCGGTGTTATTTTTTATTTTTTATTACCTTCTTTCATTAACCGGAGAAAAATTTGCTAAAGAAATGATTTTTCCGGCCTGGGCAGGTATCTGGTTGTCGTCGATTATAATTTTCCCTATTGGATTATTTTTAACTTATAAAGCAGCAACCGATTCAGTGATTTTTAATATTGACGCTTATTATGAACCTTTTCAAAATATCTATAATAAAGTGTTTAAAAGGAGATCATTAAATTAAGCTAACAGGAATGAAAATTCTTCAATTGCATAATAAAATTCCTTATCCTCCAAAAGACGGGGGAGCAATAGGTGTCTGGAATTTCACATTGGAATTTGCACGCCAGGGACACGATGTTACTCTTCTTGCAATGAATACCAAAAAACATTATTGCGACCTGAAGACCATACCCTCTGAATATACAAAACTGATAAAAATTATTGCAGTAAGAGTTGATGCGCCAATAACGGCAACCGGGGCTTTAAAAAACCTGCTTTTTTCGAGAAGACCATATAATGCCCAACGTTTTATTTCTCCCGATTATAAAAAGAAACTAATAGAAATTCTAAGTAAAGATAAGTTTGATGTGATACTTCTTGAGGGACTATACATGAGCCCTTATTTACCGGTTATCAGAAAATATTCTGATGCTGTAGTTTCGTTGAAAGCACATAATGTAGAACACGAGATATGGCAGAGAGTTGCTTCAAATGAGCCCAACATCCTGCGAAGAAAATATTTAAAGATTCTTTCGAAAAGAATAAAAAGGATGGAGATCGGAACATTAAACAGAAACGATAACCTGATAACATTTACAGAAAGAGATGCACAGTTTTTTAATTCCATTGGAAATAAATCTCCCTATCATATTGCCCCGGCCGGTATTGATACCTCACATTTAATTCCCGACAGGTCAAATATTTTATACCCGTCCATATTTTTTATTGGTGCTTTGGATTGGGCGCCAAACCAGGAAGGACTTATATGGTTTATCAGAAATGTATGGGCTAAGTTAAATGAAAAATTTCCCGGTTTAGTGCTTGAAGTTGCCGGCAGAAATGCTCCCGAATGGCTTATAAAAATGTTAAATGAACCCAATATTAAGTTCCTTGGAGAAATTCAGGATGCCTATTCTTTTATGAATTCCAGGGCAGTTATGATTGTGCCGCTACTTTCGGGAAGCGGTATGAGAATTAAAATTGTAGAAGGAATGGCGCTTGGAAAATCCATTGTTACAACATCTGTTGGAACAGAAGGAATAGAAACAACTCACAATCAGAATATACTTATTGCCGATACGGCAGAACAGTATTTAAACCAGGTGGAACGACTTTTGACAGATAAGGCATTATGCGAAACAATAGGCCTTAATGCTATTAAATTCATTAAATGTAATTTTGAAATTTCCCAGATTTCAAAATCATTAATTGATTTTCTTGAAAGGCAAATAAAACATAATTGAAAATGTGTTTTTTGATGAAATAAATACCAACATGAAAGAGCAGAAACTAAAGTTAAATACGATTGAAGAAGCAATAGAGGATATCAGGGCAGGAAAACTGATTATTGTTGTGGATGATGAAGATCGTGAAAATGAAGGAGATTTTGTTGTTGCGGCAGAATTAATTACTCCAACACTGGTAAATTTTATGACCAAGTATGGACGGGGATTAATATGTTGTGCTATCCCGGAAAGCCGGTGCGAAGAACTGGAACTGCAGATGATGGTTGGTAATAACACATCATTACATGAAACTGCTTTTACCGTTTCTGTTGATCTTATTGGCAATGGTTGTACAACCGGTATTTCTGCCCATGACAGATCAAAAACTATAAAAGCACTTGTAGATAGTAATACTAAACCCACAGACCTGGCACGTCCTGGTCATATTTTTCCTTTAAAAGCCAAAGAAAGAGGTGTTATCAGGAGAGCCGGCCATACCGAAGCGGTAGTTGATTTAACCAGACTTGCAGGATTAAAGCCAGGAGGGGCGCTGGTTGAGATTATGAATGATGATGGTACCATGGCCCGCCTTCCCGAGCTTTTTGAGATGAGTAAGAAATTTGATGTAAAAATTATTTCAATTGAAGACCTGATTAAATTTAAATTAAAACATGAAAGTCTGATAAAAAAAGGAGCCAAAGTTAAACTTCCGACTCAGTATGGAGAGTTCGAACTGGTTCCATTTATTCAGATATCGAATGGTTTGGAACATATTGCATTAATAAAAGGTGAATTTTCAAATGATGAACCTGTACTTGTCAGGGTTCACTCCTCGTGTGTTACAGGAGATATTTTTGGCTCATATCGTTGCGATTGCGGTTTACAACTTCATCAGGCAATGCAGATGATTGAAAAAGAAGGGAGAGGAGTGGTTGTTTATTTAATTCAGGAAGGAAGAGGTATTGGGTTATTCAATAAAATTGAAGCATATAAATTACAGGAGTTAGGAATGGATACTGTTGAAGCTAATATTGAGCTTGGATTCAGACCCGATGAACGCGATTATGGAGTAGGAGCACAAATATTACGGGAATTAGGAGTAAGTAAGATTAAGCTATTAACAAATAATCCGGTAAAACGTGCTGGTTTAGAGGGTTATGGTTTGAGAATAGTAGAGAATGTACCATTGCAGATTCCTTCAAATAAGTACAACAGAAAATATCTCGAAACCAAGAAAAATAAAATGGGTCATTTTCTTGAATTGGTAATTGATTCCAAAAAAGCAAAATAAAAAGGCTGTCAAAAAATAACAGCCTTTCCTTAAATCATCAACGATATTGTTATTTTATACCTAATTTGGTTTTAACCAAAGCAAGAATATCGTCACTGTCTTTTGGCCAGTATAACAATGATCCTGTTCCGGTATCAAAAACATAGGTATATCCATTTTCTTTTGATACTTCTTCTATGGCTTTTTTAGCCTTTTCAATAATGGGCTGCAAAAGTTCAGATTCTTTTTTCTGAAGTTCCTGCTGTGCACTTTGCTGAAAAGTCTGAATTCTTTGCTGCATGGAGGTTAATTCTTCTTCTTTTGTTTTCTTAATCATATCGCTAAATGTAGCAGAATTTGCCTGGTAATCATTATACTTTTTTTCAAGTTCATCTTGCATTGCAACCAACTGATCTTCGAGTTGTTTTGAATAATCCTGAAGAGCTTTTTGAGCAGCTTCCTTTTCAGGCATCAAAGCAAACAAATCATTTGAATTTAAATGCCCGAATTTTAATTTTGATTGTGAAAATCCTGACAGGCTGAATGCTAAAATAATTACAAGTACTAATCCAATGTTTTTCATGTTCATCTCTTTTTTGATATGGTGCAAATTTATAAATTAATTTTTATAGCCCAACTTTTTTAGTATATCATCGCTTTTATCCAGTTTTGGGTCAGTATAAAGCATATTCAGGCTGCCTGCCGTATCGAATATAATAGCAAAATTTCCTTCGGTTGCAACATCTTTTACAGCATTGAAAACTTCGTCCTGGATGGGTTTTACTAATTCCTGGCGTTTTTTGAATAATTCGCCTTCTTTACCAAAATATTTTTTTTGAAGATCTTTTGCTTCTTTTTCCTTGTTTACAATATCATTTTCTCTTTTGGTACGCATTTCTTCAGTTAAAAGAACTTTTTCCGATTGAAAATCTTTATACATTTTATCAACCTGGGCATAAATGTTCTCAATTTCTTTCTGCCAGTCCACAGAAATTTTATCGAGCTGTGCCTGTGCAGCCTGATACGAGGGTATGTTTTTCAGAATATAATCTGTATCAACATATGCAAATTTTTGCGATTGCGATTTGGCTGCACTTATAGTTAAAATGCTAACCATTAAAATTAAAAATAGCTTTTTCATAGTTGTGAATTTATATTAATATTTAAAAGTTTTGTCCAATAATAAAATGAAACTGACTGTGATTTTCTCCGGGTCTTACAGCTTCGTCAAACCCATATCCCCAGTCAACGCCTAAACGGCCAAACATGGGTAAGAATATTCTGATTCCAACACCTGCCGAACGTTTAATATCGAAAGGTTTAAATTCGTCAAATTTATCCCAGCAGTTTCCGCCTTCGGCAAAAGTAAGAACATATAAAGTTGCACTTGGGTTTAATGAAAGCGGATACCGTAACTCAAAAGAGAACTTATCGTAAATATTCCCGCCTGTAAGAGGTGTCAAAGAACCATTGCCATAACCGCGAAGCGATATGGTCTCTTTTCCATATAAATTATATGAAATTAATCCGTCACCACCCATATTATACCCTTCGAAGGGAGACGGGCCATATGCACTGTTATACATTCCAAGGAACCCGAATTCAGCTTTTGTGCTTAATATCAAATCTCCTGCCAGTTTTGTAATATTGTTTGTGTTTAACGTCCATTTGTGATATTCAATCCATTTGTATTTTTCTTTATCAGTCATTGTGGTATAATCACGGTTATCTAATAAAGAATAAGGTGGAGTTAATTGCAGGGATAACGAAATGTCTGAACCTCGCCTGGGATAAATAGGCTGATCTATCGAATTACGTTCAAAGGTTGTTTTGAAACTAATGTTCTTGGAATTGCCATCGGAAAATGAAAACAAATATCCGTAACTATAATTCTTAAGAATATAATTCTGATAGCTTATTTCATTATAAAGTGAAAAATAGTCATCGGGCCATTTTAATCGTCTGCCCAGTCCTAATGAAACGCCAAATATATCCATCGCCTGACGTTTTACATCAGATCTTGGTAAGCCGTTGGATTGTATTGTATAATATGTTGAGAGAGATAAAGAATTTGGTTTTTTCCCACCTAACCATGGTTCAACAAAAGATGCGGAATAAGCCTGGTAATATACGCCATTGGTTTGTGCCCTGACACTTAACCTTTGACCGTCGCCCGAGGGCAAAGGAGTCCATGCGGACTTCTTGAAGAAATTTTTAGCGCTGAAATTATTGAACGTTACTCCTAAAGTACCTACCACCATCCGGGCACCCCATCCACCTGATAATTCGATCTGATCTGATGGTTTTTCTTCAACAACATATTCTAAATCAACAGTTCCGTCGGCAGGATTGGGAGTTGGTCGAACATCCAGTTTTTCAGGATCGAAATATCCTAAAGTAGCTAATTCCCGCTGAGTTCTCATTATATCCGCCCTGCTGAATAATTCTCCGGGTTTTGTATATATTTCACGCCTGATAACATGTTCATTGGTTTTAGTGTTTCCTGTTATTGTTACTCTGTTAACGGTTGCTTGTTTCCCTTCATAAACTCTCATTTCCAATTCTATTGAATCATTCTGAATGAATATTTCAACCGGGGTTACTGAAAAGAAAAGGTATCCATTATCGAGATATAAAGAACTGATGCTGTTCTGGTCTATAAAGAGCCGTTGATCTAGCAGGGACTGGTCGTATAAGTCGCCGGGCTTAATTCCTAAAAACTGACTAAGGGTATCAGAGGTATATTTGGTATTTCCAACCCAGGTAATATTTTTAAAATAGTATTTCTGACCATGGTCGACCCATAATTTAATGCCTATTGTTTTTTTACCGGTTGGGTAAATGGAATCTTTAAGAATGATTGCATCGCGATAACCATGTTCATTCATTTTTGCAATTAACTTCTTTTTATCATCTTTATATTTATCTTCAATAAACCTGGATGTCTTAAAAATTCTATACCAATGTTTTATCTTGGTATCTTTCATGGATGATCTTAATTTGATGTTTTCTGATTTGTTAAATATCAATAAAAACTTTTCTTTTTTTCCGGATTCTTTATTTGATAAGGTTTTTTCTGAGATGATATCGTTACCTGAAAGTTGTATGTTACTTATTTTTACTTTGTTTTTTTTGTCAATATCAAAATAAAGTACCATATGATTTGCAATAGTAGAATCGCTCTTTTGCTGAACATTTACAGTGACATTATAAAATCCTTTTTCAATAAAATAAGAGCGTATACTGTTTTTCGCATTTAATATAGTATTTTCAGTAACCTGGTTGTCTTCCGATCTTTTAATTTTTTCTCTTAAATCATCAGCTTCGCCTTTTCTGATACCGGTTAACGAAAATTTACTTAACCTGGGTCTTTCCTGCAGATAAATGTCCAGGAATATAGTCTTTTCCAGTACCTTTGTTACAGAAATATTAATCTCGGAAAACAAACCTTGTTCCCAAAGTTTTTTAATGGCATTTGTAACTTCTTCGCCAGGGACTGAAATAGTATCTCCAACTTTTAATCCGCATAAATTTAACAATATGTTTTCGTCAAGATATTTAATTCCGCTGATAGTGACACCTCCCAATTCATAATCTTTTGGGTTATTATAATCTATGTCAACGGATGTTGAAGAAATTATCTGGGAAAACAAGGGCTGATTATAGCTGAAAAAAAGTAAAAATAACAATGAGTATCCTAATCCTTTTATCATTTCCTTTTTCGTTTTATTTTTTTATTTGTTCACTTGTTAATCCGAACCTTCTTTCTCTTGACTGATAGTTATGAATAGCCTTATAAAATTCTTCTTTTGAAAAGTCAGGCCACAATGTTTCTGTAAAATACAATTCCGAATAAGCCAGCTGATATAATAAAAAGTTGCTGATCCTTAATTCTCCGCTTGTTCGTATTAGTAGTTCGGGATCGGGAAAAGATGAAGTATTGAGATATTTCTGAAAAGTTGATTCGTTAATCTGGTTAATATCGAGAATATTGTTTTTTACATCTTTTGCGATTTCTTTTACGGCATTATTGATTTCCCATCTTGAACTGTAACTAAGTGCTAATATAAGAGTAAGTCCTGTATTTAAGGAAGTTAATCTGATCGTTTCATTAAGATTTTTGTTTACATCATTTGGTAATTGATTTATATCACCAATTGTTTTTAATCTGACGTTATTTTCCTGCAGAGTTTTAAGTTCATTTTTTATAGTTGAAACAAGTAATCCCATTAAAGCATTTACTTCAATTTTTGGGCGGTTCCAGTTTTCTGTAGAGAAAGCATAAAGAGTTAAAAATTGAATATTAAGTTCTACCGAAGCCTCAACAACATCACGTACTGCTTTAACTCCGTTTTGATGTCCAAAGATTCTTACTCCACCTCTTTTTTTAGCCCATCTGCCATTGCCATCCATAATGATTGCAATATGTTTTGGCAAGTTTTCTTTATCTAAAAGTTCTTTATAATTCATGTTTAATCGTAACTTTTACATTCCAGGCCACCGGTACGAATCTTATAGGTAATAAATAATCCAAGAAATGAATACCAGTCTCTTTGATGAAAGTAACCGGTTTGTTTTTTCATTAAATAACTATTTTCGTATGAGGTAGTAGGCATTTTTTTTGTGCCGGCTACTTTATCCAGTCCATCTGTAAATGTTTTTCTGAAGGTCCACTCAAATCCCATTCCGATTCGTGGAAGCAGGTTAAATTTAAATCCAACACCAAAAGGTATAGCCGGTTGATATGGTTGAATAGCATAGGAAGCTATCAGGAATGTTCCACCAACATTGACATAAGGAGTATAATTATTTTTTTTATCATCGACCCTGTAAGGTAGAAAGTTTAATTCTACCTGCCCGGTAATTTCTACAATAGGAGTATAAAAAGAAAGTTTTCTATAACGCTGGTATTTAGAATCAAAATCCAGATCATCACCCGAAAGCCCACCTCCCAGCATGCTTGCTCTTACCGACCATCGTGGTCCGAAATTGCGTCTTATTACTGCACCATAAGCGAAATGAGGATGAGATAACTGACGGGAAGCATTTAAATCGCCCAGATAATATGATGTTCCGAGAAAAACACCAAAATCCAGATTTTTTTGGGCAGGAACATTAAAAAACATTCCGACCAGGAATCCAGATATTAATGCCCGTTTAGTTAACATTATGTGGTTTAAGGCTTTAAAATTTCGGCAGACCGCTACGTGCTGTCTTTAATTTATATGTAACGTTTAAAGTGAGAAAAGAGTATGAGTCTCTTGCTTTAGAGTATTTATCGGAGTGTCCGTCAAGGTAATCAGTAGAGGTATATCTTTGACCAAATTCCAGTCCCAGTGAAGTTCTGCGGTTAATGGCATATTTAAATCCAATGCCTAATGGGATAGTTAAATTAAATTTATGAAATTTTTCATTTTTATTTGAAGGAGAAACCCAATTTAATTTGGGATTAAACAAAATACCTCCGACTCCTAAAAAAATATATGTGTTAACATAAGTTAGCTTAAATCTTTTTAAATTTCGAAAAGTATATCGTGTCCCTAACCTTTCTTTTAACACCGAGTACTCAAATTGCAGGCTTGGTTCAAACAAGCCGGATGAAAATGTTACATTTCTATTGTTTCTACTCGGTTTTTCAGTATAAATATCACTGCCATGAATCCTTCCATATATCAGGTTTAATTTTAATGCCATTTTTTCTTTGATTTTATACCTGGCCCCGATCATTATATGGTAACGCATGGCACTTAAATCAATATCACTCATAAAATGTCTGCCATCGCTGTTTGCTCCACCTAAATCTCCAAAAAATAAAGAAGGACCAACTCCGCCTAAAACCTCATATCTGGTTCTTTTCCATCGTTGGGCACTTGTTAAAATAGGTATTAACAAAAGTAAAGAGAAAATGATAAAAATTATTTTAGTTTTCATTACTTGCACATTATCTGAATTTAGGCATCCCCTGCCTGGTTGTATAAAGTTTTATGGTAGTATTTAACTGAAGGAACATATATGAATCTTTGTCTTTACCATCACCTCTCTGTTGATAGGCAGCCGTATTATTTTCATGAGTTTTGTTTGACGGATCGGCCAACTCTGCTGCTACATCTCCTCTCTGTGCACGAATCATATCATTGTCAAAATAGGTGCTGCTAACATCGTCAATATAGTCAGTAAATGTTTTTCGGGTACCGAGTTCAAGCCCGATACTCCATCTCCTGTTTAATCCATATTTAAAGCCAATGCCATAGGGAATACATATACTGACTCGTGAATATTTCTTTCTTGTCGGGACTAATCCTTGTCCCTCTGTTCCCAATGGTTGAAGTGCTACCCATTTACCATCCTGGGTTTTTCCTTTTGGATTAAAGTAAAACCCTCCGAAACCCACGAAAAAATAGGTGTTTGTTTTAAATCCTTTCAATCCCCTGACTCTTCTTAAATTATATCTATGACCTTGTTTCTCTTTGATTATTGAATACTCGAACTGGGTGGAAAATTCAACTATAGGTGAACGGAAATTTAAATTTCTGTAATTTCTAAATGGTTCCTTTGTTGTTTTATCATCGCCATGAACCCAGCCATAACTCAGCATTGTTTTGTTGGAAAGAGTTTCTAAAATCCTGTATCTCAGCCCAAGACTTAATACTGGCCTGGTCATAGAAAACTCAAGATCACGCACAAAGTTTGTTCCTTCTCTGTTTGCCCCACCCAGTTCACCCAGAAAATTGGTTGCGCCGGCTCCGATATAAACCTCATATCTCATTCTTTTCCATCTCGAAGATGACTGAGAAAAAACATTGAAAAAGAGCATGCTACATAAGGTTATTAAAATAATTTTTTTCATTAAATAAATTAATGATTAAAAATTGGTTAAAAAGCAAAGTTATACAAAAATATAAGTTAAATAAAAATAATAGATAATTTTTAATATTAAATAAACTTATTTTTATGTATAAATTCTCAGGATTTATAAATTTCTTAAATCTACACCCCACATTAATTTATGCCTAAGGGTGTTAAAAAAATCATAATCGGGAAGATGTAACATCTTAATTGAAAAATCTGCTTTTTGAATTTTTAATTCTGACATTGAATCGATTGGAATAGACCGATGATCCAGTGATATTAAACAATTCTCAGATTTACTTTGTATGGTTAAGGTAATTACAGAATTATCAGGTATAACAAGGGGTCTGGCATTTAAATTATGAGGAGCTAATGGACATATTATGAAGCTGTTAGATGCAGGTATTAAAATGGGTCCCCCGGCGCTTAACGAATAAGCAGTAGAACCTGTTGGAGTAGAAATAATTAAACCGTCGGCAATGTAAGAATTAAGAAACCTGCCATTCAAATCTGTATTAATGGCGATCATTGACGATTTATCTAGTTTATGGATAGTGAATTCGTTTAGCGCAAAGTTGAAATCGGGAAAAACAGAAGAAGAACTTGTAAGTTCGATCAAGGTTCGTGATTCTATTGAATAATTACCTGAAAAAATAGCATCTATGGCATTTTCAATTTCATTTTTAGAGATGTTCGTTAAAAAGCCTAATTTTCCGCTATTTACACCTACTAACGGAATGTTAAGAGTTCTTACTATGGAAACTGCTTCGAGAAAAGTTCCGTCGCCACCAATACATATCATTAAGTCCAGGTCAGGTTCGAGATCATAAAAGTTAGTAAATGTTCCTTTGATATTTAAGTTAAGCTGGGTATTATCAATGATGTTATCCAGAAATGATTTAAATATATAAATTTCTGCATTTGATTTGTGCAGCTTATTATATAATATGTTAAAATATTCGTAAAAATCTGGCCTGATTTTACTTCCATGTAGTCCGATTTTTTTCACCATAGTTTTGAATTAAAAAGGAGCGTTAAAATGCAAAAATAAACCCGATTCACCAAATTTATTTACAGAAAATTCGAATCTTAATACTATATCGTAATATGTTACAAAATCCAGTCCTGTTCCATAACCATATAAAAATTCATTGGCATGGGAAACATCTGTTTTTGTTTCATTAATTACATAACCCATATCGAAATTTAAACTGGCATAAAAGGCATAATGAAATTTACTGAATTTTTCAATTTTCAGTTTATTAAATTGCTTTATTCTTGGTTTAACAAGTTGATATCGGATGGAACTATTAAACAATCCAAATCCGTTTCCATCAATAACATAAAGCTCCATTCCTTTGGTATAGTTACTGTAACCAAAAGCTTTTGAGAAAATATAAGAAGGAGAATAACGGCTCGAATATTCAAACTGACCTGCAAATGAGCCGTAAAATCTTTTATAAATATTAAAATACCTACTTGATTTTAAGTTAAGTGTTATAAAATCAGGTTCACGCTTAATAAGTCCAAATCCTGTTTTTGAAATTGTCCCGGAGAAATAATATCCATCTAGAGGATAATAATTTGAATTTCTGACATCTCTGGTGAACGTATACTGCGCATTGAAATATTGAACATTGTTGCGTGAATTTCCTAAAAAATACGGATTGGCAATAAATAGAGTGTCTGAAATATAATGATCGTTATATGAAATAGATATGTTGTGCCAGTTATGAATGCCGGGACGATAGCTTAAATTTATAGATCCGTTTGAATTATGATAGTTATATTCGTTGGTATAAAGATCTATGGGTCTGTTGTTAATGGTTGCGTAGGATAATTTTTTCTGACGATAAAAAAGATATTTTATTTCATATCCGAACTTCTGTTTCATTCCGATTCCGGGATTTGAATATGCCAGTCCATATTGTTCGCGAAACCCTCTTCTGAAAACAAATCGCAAAAGCTCATTTCTTCCTCTGAAGTTTGCTTTTGCAAAAAACAATCCGTAGTTGATTTTATCAAAATCTTTTTCGTAAAGAAAGGTGTTTACATTTCTCGAAGCCTGTTCGAAAATTGGAATGGGCCAGAAATACCATCGCTCTGTAACCTTAATTAAAATATCTATTGTGTTATCTGTTAAATTAAATGTGTCAACATCTGCAAAATTGAAAAGTGATGTGTTAAGAATATTTTCTTTTCCTTTTTTTAAAACTTCTCCCAGGTTTTCAGTTTTTAATGTATCTCCCGGCTTAAAGGGTAATTCACGTTCAATAACAAATGATTGTGTTCTTTTATTTCCTTCTATCTTAATATTCTTAATGATTAATGCCTGTGAGAAAGAAAGGAAGGGTAAGAGAATAAAAAAAATAAAAAAGATACGCATGTGTCAGATATTCAGGTATCTCATAAATTCATCGAAACGATTCTGGTATAAATTGTTCAATTCATTATCTTCCAGGAAAGATGCTTTAATTATATAATTATACCTGTGAAAAGATTGAATAACACGGGATATATCGGTTGTGTTTAATTTTAATGTAACATCAATTTTAGTAGTCGATTCGGAATCAGATACATAAAGACTTATAATCTTCAGGTTCTCACTTTCGATGATTTGAGAAATTTCAGAAAGTGAATAATCATGAGTGTTCATTTCTAATACAATAATAGCTCCATGCTTGTCAACTGCTGTAACTTTTGCAAAACCCTGCAGGAGATCATGTAAGGTTATTAGTCCCAGATATTCTTTTTTGTCATTTAAAACCGGAATTACGGTAAGCTTTAATTGTGCAACCAGTTCTATTACTTCATATATATGCTGATTGTCAGTTACAAATGGACTAAATAAAGAAAGTTTATGATTGCCAATAGGCTCTTCGGCATTATTTAAATCGTAAATATCAGAATCAGAAATTAACCCCAGGAATTCTTTGTTGTTAACAATAGGTAAGTGCGAAATCCTGAAAATTTCCATCCAGCTTAATGCCTGAAGCCCTGAATCAGATGTTCTTAAACTGGGTACAAGTTCAGATATCAAATCTTTTGCAAGCATAATTGTAAATTCCTTGATTATAAAATAACTTTGCCAAAAAAATGTATGACAAGATTGAGCGTAAATATAAATAAAATTGCCACGATACGAAACGCAAGAGGCGGAAATGTTCCCGATGTGTTAAAAGCTGCAATCAGTTGTGAGAAGTTCGGCGCCCAGGGAATTACCGTTCATCCACGTCCTGATGGAAGGCATATACGTTACTCCGATGTTTACGAAATCAGTAAAATTATTACAACTGAATTTAATATAGAAGGATATCCTTCCGATGATTTTATTAAAATGGTTTTAACTGTTAAACCAAACCAGGTTACTTTAGTTCCCGACCCTCCTGATGCAATAACTTCAAATGCAGGTTGGGATACTGTTAAAAATAAAATATTTTTAAAGGAGATCATAAAAACTTTTCAAGATGCAGGAATAAGGACATCCATTTTTGTTGATACAGATCTTAAAAATATGGAAGGGGCTGAAGAAACCGGAACAAATCGAATTGAATTATATACAGAGCCTTATGCCTCAAACTTTAAGGAAGGAAAAGAAAAAGCAATAGAACCCTTTATTAAGTCGGCCTTGCTGGCCGGTAAACTGGGATTGGAAATAAATGCCGGTCATGATTTAAACCTGGATAATTTAAAATATTTTAAAAATAATATTCCCGACTTAAAGGAAGTGTCTATAGGGCATGCACTTATAAGTGATGCCTTATATTTCGGCCTGGAGAATACTATTAAAATGTATTTGGAAGAATTACAGTAAATTAGTTTGCCGGACTGCCTTTAGACATAAAATTCTCCAAAATTTTATAAAGTTCAAATTGCGATCTGAAAGGTTTCTCGTCGTTGTTAATTTTTTTGAAATTATTTAACAATCTGTCATCAAGTATTCTTGCTTTTACATTTTCACTCCAGCTAGTGTCAAAGATCAGGCGGATTTGTTGCTGAATAAATTTATCGTAAATAGGACATATAATTTCAATTCTCCGGTCCAGGTTCCTGGTCATGAAATCGGCACTGGAGATATAGTATTTTGGATCGCCTCCATTGCAAAAGATAAAAAACCGACTGTGTTCAAGATAATTATCTACAATTCCGATGGCTTTTATTTTAGGACATTTTTCTGGTTTCATCGAAAACATTCCCCGCACATTTAATTTTATTTCTACACCGGCCCTGGCAGCTTTATATAATAGGTTTACAATTTCGTTGTCAACAAGATTATTAAGCTTTAAATGAATAAATGCAGGTTGTCCTTTTTTTATATTGGCAATCTCATTGGTTATCAGTCTGGTTAATTTCTGGCGGGAATTAAAGGGAGAAACCAGGAGGTGATAAAACTGTTCTTTCTGGTAGGTACGGTTGAAAAAGTCAAAAATTTTAATGACTTCGTTGGTGATTTTCCGGTCGGCTGTTAATAACATCCCGTCAGTGTATACCCGTGCAGTAGATTCGTTAAAATTACCATTCCCGATGCACGCAATGTGTGCTGATGATCTTCCTTCGGTACGTTCAATAAGGCAAAGCTTGGCATGAACTTTCAATCCAGGCACACCATACAATACTCTTACGCCTTCTTCGCGAAGGATGTTGCCGAATTTAATATTAGCTTCTTCATCAAACCTGGCCTGTATCTCAAGAAGGGCTGTAACATGCTTGCCATTTCTTGCTGCGTTAATCAGAGCACTTATAACATTAGAAAAATATGCCAGCCTGTATAGTGTGATTTTTATTGATTTAACTTTTGGGTCGATGGATGCTTCGCGTAATAAATCGATGAAAGAATTAAATGAGTGATATGGAAAATATAAAAGAATATCATTTTTGAAGATACTTTGTATGGTTGATTTTCCAGGTTGAATATTGGGATGCGAAAGAGGTTTGAAAGTATTTACCGTTAACCTGTTAATGCCGATATCGGGTAAATTCAGTAAATCCTTAAAATTATGATAACGCTCACCGGGAATGATAGTGTCGTCATTTTTCAGGTTCATTTTTTTCATCAGAATTTTAAGAAGCTGGGAAGGCATATTTTCATCATAAATAAACCGGACGGGATCACCTTCTTTTCTTTTCTGGATTCCACGTACAACCTTGTTTATATAGCTTTCCGAAATATCGTCAGTAATATCAAGTTCGGCATCCCTGGTAACTTTAACAGTATAGGCTGAAATTTCATCAGGTGCAAACATGTAGAATATATTGTACAGTCCATACCTTATTATATCATCCAGGAAGATTATGTATTTTTTATTGCCTGCCTCGGGAAGTACAACAAATCGCGGAAGAGCATGGGATGGTATTTTTATAAATGAATTTACGGTTTTTTTCTTTTTATCATGGAATTTTAAACAAATGGCAAGATAAACCATGTCGTCTTCGAGCACCGGCATTTCATCCAGTTGGTCGAGCATTACGGGCATAATGTGTGGCCTTACCTTATTCAGAAAGTAGTTCTGAACAAATTCCTGTTGTTCCTGGTTTAATTGATGCTCATTTATAATAACAACCCCGTGCTTTAAAAGTTCCTGGAGTATGGAACGGTATGTTTTTTCAAAATAAAATTGCTGGTTGATAACGGTTTCCTGTATTTTTTTTAAAATAATAAGAGGATCATATCCCAACAGCTGAATTGCTTTCTTTCCGAGTTGGGTAAGGCGTTTTAACGTTGCTACCCTGACCCTGAAAAATTCATCCAGGTTATTAGAATAAATTCCTAAAAATTTTATCCTGTCGAATAATGGATTCGAAAGATCGGCGGCTTCCTGTAGTACTCTTTCGTTAAAGGATAACCAGCTTATTTCTTTGGGAATTATTGATTTTTTCATGTGTGGTTTTTTGGAGATTCAAAAAACAGAAGTTTTGTATTTGTGTGATCAGCATCAAACCAACTTTTCTGATTTGTTTCAAAACATGCTACAGCGCATTTGGGCATGGAATAAATTTGTTTACCTGTAAGGAAAGTTACAATTTCCGATAACATAGGATTATGTCCAAATATCCATAATTCAATATGTGTATCCAGAGAATCAAGCCACATTAAAAATCTTTCGGGTGTATGATATAAATAAAGGAATTCGTCTTTCCTGATAGTTTCAGCATTCATTCCAACATATTTTGAAAACTCATTGGCTGTTTCAATGGCGCGAAAGGCAGGACTTGAAATGAAAACGGCATGATTTCCCGGAATTACTTTAAGATTCCCTGAAACTTTTCTGACAAGATTTTTTCCATCCGGAGTCAGCCTGCGTTCGAAATCGCTGTTTGCACGATCTTCGGCTTTAGAATGCCTTATAAGAAAAAGTTTCATCATAATTTCCTTATTTTGAGGGCATATGGTCACCAAAACAGGTGCCTATTTTTCTTGCTTTCCTGATAAGCGGATGGTCGGGAGGAATTAAACGGGTTTTATCCTGAACTTCCTGTAAAGGAATGGAAGTAATATCATTATTAATTATGCAAACCATTCGTCCGAACTTATCATCGGCAATTAAATCAACAGCGTGTGTTCCATACCGGGTAGCTAAAATACGATCAGTAGGCGAAGGTGTTCCGCCACGTTGCAAATACCCTAAAACAGTAACCCTAGTTTCATAATCCAGATTATCGGAAATTACTTTTGCAATATGGTCGCCTGCTTTAACTTTTTTAGGCTTGTCAATTCCTTCTGCTACAACAACAATAGAATAGGCTTTATGAATTAATGCTCTTCGTTCGAGATAACCGCATATTATTTTTTCATCATACGGAATTTCGGGCAATAATATAATATCGCCGCCACCGGCCACTCCTGAATATAATGCTATCCAGCCGGCATGGTGTCCCATAACTTCAATAATCATAATTCGTTTATGGCTGTTGGCCGTGGTATGTAACCTGTCAATACCTTCTGTAGCAATGTTCACTGCTGAATCAAAACCAAAGGTAACATCGGTTCCCCAGACGTCATTGTCAATTGTTTTTGGAATACCGATAATATTCAGACCTTCCTCTGCAAGTAAGGCCGCAGTCCGCATGGTTCCGTTTCCACCTATGCAAACAAGCCCGTCCAGTTTTGCCTGTTCATAGTGTTCTTTTATTAATCTGGGTTTATTTATTTCGTTCTGAAGAATTGCCTTTTTGAAAGGTTTCTCACGCGAGGTTCCAAGGATAGTTCCACCTAAAGTAAGAATACCGGAAATATGGTTTTCAGTCATATCAAAATACTCTTTATTGATAAGCCCGGTATATCCGTTCGAAATGCCTACTATATTCATTCCATATTCAAGAATAGCAGATTTTGCAACCCCGCGGATAGCTGCATTAATTCCCGGACAGTCGCCGCCGGCAGTAAGAATTCCAATTCTTTTATCTATTTTCTTGAGCATATATTTCGAGATTATTTTTAAGGATACAAAAATACAATTAAAGCGAATCATTAAAGATTAATTTATCAGTATCAAAACTGCCTTCGAAAACCAGGGCAGCGGGACCCGATAACCAAATATCAGTGTAAGAGTTATTATGATATTTGAAAGAAACATTTAATTCTCCGCCTTTGGCTTTTATTTTATAAGAATCATTTCTATTGTTGTTAAGAAAGGCAAAAGCAATGGCAGATGCAACAGAACCGGTTCCGCAGGAAAGCGTCTCTGCTTCAACACCCCGTTCGAACGTAGAAATGGAAATTTCATTTTCATGTAACGAAACAAAATTGACGTTAACCCCCCCGGGAAGAAACCTGTCCTGGTGACGGATTTCCTTCCCTGTTATTTCAACAGGGATTTCAAAAGGATTTTTTTCCATTTTAATAAAATGAGGAGACCCGGTATTTATTAATAGACCGTCATTCAGAACTTTAATGTCATTTACGTCATTCATTTTCAGATGAATCATGTCTTTTTCGACAATGGCCTGATGAATTCCGTCGCTGGCAGAGAAAAAAGTTTTTTCGTTAATAATTCCTAACGAGTAAGCAAAAGATACTATACATCGCCCGCCGTTTCCGCACATGGTTCCTTCATGTCCGTCGGAGTTGAAATACAGCATTTTAAAATCGTACTCCGTATCATTTTCCAAAATCATTACTCCATCGGCGCCAATTCCGAATCTCCGGTGACATACATTTTTTATAAAAGCATTATTTTTTAAATCAAATTTTTGCACCCGGCCGTCGATAATAATAAAGTCGTTTCCTGTTCCGTGATATTTTGAAAATTTAATGGTCATAAGTCGTTAAAATGTGTTAAAACTACCTGTATACATAATAGTTGGGTGTAGAATCGGGTTTATATGTTTGTAATTTTATGGTAAAAATTAAATGTGTTTTTTTTAAATTTTGTGAAGTGTAAATATAAAAAATAAAGCTATGAAATGCCTTCGATTCAGTTAACTTTAATTTAATTGTATTAGTGGCAGACAAGCATGTGACCGAATTTATTAATAAATTAAAAAATAACCATATGAAAAAGTATTTTTTATCTTTTGCAAGTGCAGTAATAGGTGCTACAATTGCTTTGGTTGCTTATGATAAAATAAACAACCATGAGGTTTATTCAAATGATGTATTGAATCCAATGCCTGTTAAATCAACGGCATTAACAACTGTCAGTGGGTTACCCGATTTTACTTCTGCAGCAGATCGTTCGGTTCATGCTGTTGTGCATGTGAAAACAAAAATGGCGAATACGTATTATTCATCCAACCCGATGTTCGATTTCTTTTTCGGAAACGATGTTCAGCAATATCATCAGCCACAGATTATGCCTGTAGGATCGGGAGTCTGTATCACATCTGACGGATACATTGTGACCAATAATCATGTAATAAATAATTCTGATTATGTTGAGGTTGTACTCGATGACAAAAGAACTTATACTGCCAGGATTGTAGGTTCCGATCCTACTACCGATATCGCTTTATTAAAAATTGACGCAGAGAATCTTCCTTATATTCCATATGGAAACAGCGATGACATTAAAATTGGCGAATGGGTTCTTGCTGTTGGCAATCCTTTTAATCTTACATCTACGGTAACTGCCGGAATAGTAAGCGCTAAAGCACGAAATATTAATATTTTATCACCTTCCTCTATCGAGTCATTTATTCAGACCGATGCAGCTGTAAATCCAGGAAACAGCGGGGGCGCCCTAGTAAATACTAATGGCGACCTGGTGGGAATCAATACAGCTATAGCATCTCAAACTGGAAATTACATCGGGTATTCTTTTGCAGTACCTGTAAATATTGTTAAGAAGGTGGTTGCCGATATCCTGGAATACGGTGAAGTTCAAAGAGCTTACCTGGGAATTAACATAAGTTCAGTCGATCAGCAACTTGCTGCCAAAAAGGGTATTGATGAAACCCAGGGAGTATATATTGAAGATGTTTATCCGAATGGAGCCTGTGCCGATGCAGGAGTTGAAAAGGGAGATGTGATTGTGGGTATCAATGAATTTAATATTAAAGATATTCCACAGCTACACGAACAATTAAGTAAATTCAGACCCGGTGATAAAATAACCATGACCTTATACAGAAAAGGAGATAAAATTGAGAAATCATTATTGCTGAAAAACAGGCAGAATAATACAAACATAGTTAAAACTGAAGAAGTATCTGTTCTTGGCGCTAAGTTTAAAGCTTTGAGCGGTGATGACAAGAATAATCTACGGTTAAATTATGGTGTGAAAATTTCAGAATTAGCAGAGGGTAAGCTGAAAAATGCAGGAATTCATTCAGGTTTTATTATTACCAATATTAATAAACAACCCATTGTTACTATTGATGATGTGGAATCAGTATTAAATCAGATCAAAGGAAATGTTTTAATTGAAGGGGTTTATCCGAATGGTATGTATGCATATTTTAGTTTTGTATTGTAAGTTTTAGCTTTGATTTATATTGTTTTTTGGCCCTGTAGATTTTAAATCGGCAGGGTCTTTAATTTTCCCAAACAAATTTATAACTTTGCATCCCGGTTCATGGAAGTATCTTGGAAATTTGCATATGTTATCGGGGTGTAGCACAGTTGGCTAGCGCGCCACGTTCGGGACGTGGAGGTCGGATGTTCGAGTCATCTCACCCCGACCAAACCGGACTGACCAGATAAAAAAGGGTCAGTCCGATTTTTTTTATCCTCGCAACTGCCCACCGGTTGGGCAATTGCTGCAAATACAGAATTTGTTTTTATTGTTCGAACTGCCTGCGTTTTTCCATCGAACACAATTCCTTCAGGAAACACTAATTGTTGAAGTTTCTCTTTTAAGCGTATACTGCCGGAAGCCCACATTTCATGCATGTTATCGCAGATATAAATTACACGATTTAAAATATTTTTATTGTTCGAAATGGGATTCTGGCAATTGTTCAATTCTATCATTATTTCTTCCTGCTCCATTTTATATTTTGAGTTGAATTTCTCATAAGTCTCCTTACTCATTTCTCCCATTACAAAGAATTTTTCTTCTATCAGATCAATCTTCTTTGTCACTTCCGTTAAACGGGCTTTAATCGTTTTTATTTGCTCCGTGTGGCTGCTTATCAAACCGTTTAAAGTATTCTCCAAACGAGATATGATAATCGATTTAAGGCTTTCTTTTACCCTGAATTTTTTAAGTAGCTTTATGAACAGGTTATTCAAATCATCAGCATTCTTATTACACTGACAACCCTTTGTCCGACATTTGTAATAATAGATGTTTCTTACTTTCATCAGATAAGCCTGTAAGCGGTTGCCGCATTCAGAACATTTTGCAAAGACCTTCAAAGGGAGGTTATTGTTTTCAGCAATGTGAGGAACCCCATATTGAGTTGAACTGGTTAAAAGGTTGTGGATTTTAAGAAAATTCTCTTTACTTACTATGGGTTCATGTTTTCCGTCTATTATTTGCCCATTTAATAATCTATGCGAAAGCAACCCGCAATAAAACGGATTGTTTAATATGTCAAAGATTCTTTGTTTAAGCAGGTTCATTCCCATTGCTCTTAGCTTTTGTAAAATTTCTTCATTTTTGAATCCTTGTAATTTCCATTCGAAAGCCATTTTTAACTTTTTACCGTCTTCGTTCACTACAATTTTTCTTTCACTGTTTATCCTAACAATGTCGTAACCGACGGGTGGTTTCTGAACCCAAATTCCCAGTTTTAATTTTTCTATTATTCCGGCTATTGCTTTTTGCTTTCGCAGCTGATTGTCGTATTCGGAAAAAAGCAATTGAATATTCTGATGTAAGACTCCGCTTGGGTTACTGGTATCTGTCGGTTGGGTAACTGCAAAAACAGCTATTCCATATTTTTCTCTCAAATCGGTTGCTAATTTAATGGCAGCGCCTCCAGTCCGGCTAAACCTGTCAAGTGTATACACCAAAACTTTACTGATTCTTCCATTTGATTTTCTTACATAATCAAGCATTCTGTTGAACTCCTTTCTTCCATCGGTTTTTGCACTTTCATAGGTGCCTCCAAAGAATGCTGCAATATTCAGATTATGTCTTTTTGCATACTCTTCTATTGCTTTCCGTTGAGTTTCAAGGCTGAGATTTTTATCCGCCTGTTCCTTACTGGAGACTCTTGTGTAGATAACAACATTGCTCGTCGTTACCATTTTTACATTGGTCTGGCTTTTTTTGCCAAACATGGTCGAAAAAACTGCATTTGTCGTATTCATGCTGCTGTTTTTATTAAGTTGGTTTTTATATTTTCCGTTGTATTTTCCGAGTGTACTAAAAAGTCATAAATAAGGGGGCAAAATATATTTATGGCATCGATTATTTCTTCGGCTTCAGAGTCGGTAATTTCTGACATACCTTCAAATGTGCGGAGTTTTTCAGGGGTCAGGGTTTCTTTAGGGGAAACGGCTGATTTTTCGGCTGAACTGCTGCTGTTTTCTTCTGTTTTTCCTGTGATTTCCATAAAATCTCTCTATTATATGGTATGCAATAACCGATCCTCTATGTTCGGGAGATTTCTTTAAAGAGCCTCCTTTTTCAAAAGATTATTGCATTCCATTGGTTATTTTTAAGCAAATAATGTGGAAAAGGCCGGGATATTTATAAAATACCGCCGGGGACGCTGGTATTTTGATTAAACAAGGGGTAAATTCCGGTATTTTCCCGATTATTTGCTGCTTTTCTTTTATACAAATCTGCGATTTCCCAAAAATGCTATTTCCGGTTCCTGTAGCTTTTTGTAGCAAATTGCAAAACAATTCCTGTTCGGGTCGTTTTATGTTCGTTTGTGTACGGTGTTGTCGTGGTGTTTATATGGTGATTATACTGGTGACGATATGGTGACGATATTGGTGATGATATGGGGGAAAGTGGTGTTCATGTGGTGATATTGGGAGTGAGTATAGAGTGAGTATGTGAAAAGTATAAGAAATAATTTATCTTTACGTTTTAATTGAATCGGTATGAATAAAAAAAATATGAAAATCCGGGATAAAAAATTGCTGGAAAAGAGCAAAGAAGAGCTTGTTTTGATAATAAATGATAAGGAAACTGAAATAAACCGGTTAAATGTGTGTATATCGGAAAAGATTGAGGAGATGGTTTTATTGGCTGAAACGAACAAAATGCTTTCACAAAAGCTGCAACATAAAAATAAAGAGCAAAAAAAGAGTTCGGGTTATAATAAAGGATGGACATGGGTCGGAAAAATCATTTTTGCTCTCAGGGAAAACGACCGGCCTATGTTATCAACGGAGATAATTTCCTGTTTGGAACAGTTTGATCCGAATGTAACCAGTCATTGGAGTGAAAAAACAAAATCACTTTCGGCTCATCTGGCAAAGGCAACCGTGTACGGTAGAATAAAACAGTATAAGGTGAAAGGTATCCTGGGATATTTTTATATCCTGCCGGAATGGACTGATGGCAGTGGACTGTTAAAACCTGAATACAAGAAGAAAGAACCTATTGTTTAAATAAAATCGTTATTTTTTATTTTACTTCATTTTATTACCTGATGGTGTTTTGTTTTGAAATTTGTTGATTATCAATACTAACATAATATAATGGCAGACTTTACACCGGATCCGCCTGCCATTTGCTTTAAGTAATTAAAGAATATTTCTGTACGTTTTTCGTTAATTCTGTTAATACTTAAACAAAAACACTATGAAAGCAATGGTTAAAAACATGGTTCAGGTTAAAGTATATTCATCCGGTGAACTGGCAAGGATGTATGGTGTAAACAGGCGTACTTTTAAAAGGTGGATTGAACCGTTTCTTAACCGGATCGGGAAAAGAAGAGGCAGGTTTTACACCATCATGCAGGTAAAAATAATTTTTGAAAAGCTGGGAACGCCTCCGGCTCCTGTAGAGAGTAAATAACAACAGGAATGAATCAGTTCAGGCATACTTCCAGGAAAACAAATTTATCATCAAGCAGATCAAACCTGTAAAGAACAGGTTCATATTCACATATCTTCTTAGGAAGTTTGGAAATCTTATACCTGGGTATCTTTTTTTGTTTGGATTTGGATTTATTTTTCATGGCAAACAGGCTAAATTTAATTCCAGTTAAAACCAGGGCAATATTAATGATAAAATCTGTTTTCTGTTCCCGTTCAATGCCGAAAAATAGATTTTTTTCATACAACCTGTAATAAAAAAAAACGCTGTTGTCAGTATGGTTCAGCAACGGGGTTTAATTCTACCCTAAACACGACAAAAATGAAAAATCAAATATACATAAATTTAAACACTTAATCAAATAGTTTTCGTAAAAAAAAGAACGGGAAAAATACCGGGTAGTGGATTCCTGTCGCCCGTGTAACGTGGCATACAGAACTTGTTCCCGGGAAAATAATCAAAATCCGGGAACGTTGTTCTCAAAAACATGAAAAATGTCATTTTTTTCAAAAAAAATTTACTCCCTCATAATCCTGAAATTCAGCCACTATTATTTAGAATAAAAATGAATTACAGGCCGGCCATATTTTTACCCAAAAAATACGAAAAAAAACTGTCAAAAAACATGTTTTCAGCACGTATTATAAAATCCTGTTACAAAGCATAATACGCAAACACATAACGCCGGTGTGATTTGTTTACAAAAAAGGGGGTATCCCTCTGTAATCCTTTCCAAAAGCCAGTTTAAAAGTAAAATGAATCACTTTTTGACCCCTCATACGTCTTATATATAAAGACATATCTGTAACCTTATTAAAATAAAAAATGATAACAAGGGGGGGTGTCCTTCTGAAAGACTTACCAGGAAGCGATTTGATTGCAAAGTGAATCACTTTCTGACCCTTTCTGCGATATATATATAAGAAAGGATATGTTTATCAGAATAAAAAAAAGTAATAAATTTGACAAGTAAACCAAAACATAAAAAAAAGAAAGAAGAAAAAGAGAAAAAGAAAATAATAATATAT
>JBBIRU010000057.1:0-29050 GCA_037441645.1 Bacteroidota bacterium | reverse complement strand
CTGTTTCGTCCGTAACTTGTCCATCCGGTTTTAGTGGTAATTGGAGTGGAAACATTGCAGCAGGAAGCAGTCAGAATGTAACAATAACTTTTAGTCCTACATCAGCTATTACTTATAGTGGGTCAATAACTGTAAATTCAGATGCAACGAGTGGAGTAAATACAATCAGTTGTTCTGGAACAGGAACGGTAGCACCTACCAAAATAATAAATCTTAGTGGAAATCTGAATTTTGGTAGTATAACTGTAGGTCAATCAGCAAATGCTACTTTAACAATATCAAATTCAGGAAATACTACTCTTTCTATATCGTCATTGTCTTGCTCGTCGGGTTATAGCGGTAATTGGAGCGGGAATATAGCAGCAGGCAATAGTCAAAATGTCACTATAACTTTCAGCCCAATTTCAGCTATGAACTATAATGGTTCAATAACTGTAAATTCAGATGCAACGAGTGGGGTAAATACGATCAATTGCTCTGGAACAGGTACAGTAGTACCTACTAAAATAATAAGTCTTAGCGGAAGTTTAAGTTTTGGTAGTGTAACTATAGGTCAAACAGCAAATGCTACACTAACAATATCTAATTCAGGAAACACAACTCTTTCTGTTTCATCATTATCTTGCCCAACTGGTTTTAGTGGAACTTGGAGTGGAAATATTTCAGCAGGAAACAGTCAAAATGTTACTATTACTTTTAGCCCAACTTCAGCAATTACTTATAGTGGGGCAATAACTGTAAATTCAGATGCTACAAGTGGAGTAAATACAATCAGTTGTTCAGGAACAGGTATAAATAATTATAACGTTTCTGTAAATAATATAACAGGAGGAGATGTAGTTGTATGTAATTCTGATGGACTTTTTTCTTTATCAAGGAATATTATATGGTCAAGTAATATTAGTGGTGGCACAGTAGCAATAGACTTAATACATAACGGAACATACGAATTTACCATCGCTTCCGCACAATCAAACAATGGTACTTATACTTGGGGGAATATTTCATTATCTAATTTAGCTAGTTTACCTACAATTGATAATACCTATCAAATTAGAATTACACATTCAAATGGAACAAGCGGTATTTGTAGTTCAAATTTTACTATTCAGAAAGTAAATTGTTCAGCAAGTACAGTTTGTGTAACCCCCTTATATTTGAAATTTCCGGTAGACAATGCCGTCGGGATGCCTCAATCTATTACACTTGAATGGGAAAACTATCCTATAACAAATGTCGTTTATGAATTAGAAGTTACAGATCAAGGAGGTAGCATAATATATTCAAATAGTAGTTTAACATCAACATCTTATAGCTTTACAGTTGGCACATTAATCTACAATAATATTTATCACTGGAAGGTTAGAGCTATTTTAAATGGTAGCCCTATTTCTGATTGGTCAACAATGAGACAATTTACCATTAAAGGATCTTCTCCTAATTCTCCTGCTTATGGTTCTGCATTAGGTCATTTTAACAATGCAGTTATTTACAAAAATTATAATGACTATTCCGGTAATTGGCAGTGTGTTGAATTTGTAAAAAGATATCATAATGTTGTGTATTCATTATATTGGCCCGGAATAGGTAACGCAGATGCATATTATTGGGGAAACCTTGGTTTTGGTCGCTTTTCTAATAATGGTAGTGAAATTCCAAAAGTTGGAGATATTATATGTTTATCAGGTGGTTCAAATGGTCATGTTGCTATTGTTAAAAGTGTAACGTTTTCTAATGATAACATAAATAATGATTTTATTATAGTAGCTCAACAGAATGTGGGGTCAAATATTTCAAACCATTTAGGACAACAAGTAGTTTTAGTTTATAATAATGGTGCGTATTATGTCTCAAATTTTGCAGGAAAAACTGTTGATGGGTGGAGAAGAGCTGTACCCACTGTAATCTCTCCATATAACAACCAAATACTTACAACTACAGAGCCGTTAATAGATTGGGAAAATCATTCAGGTGCACAGAATTATAAAATATTTGCAAGTAAATTAGACCAAAGTACAGGATGCTACGAACCTATATTAAATTTTAATGGTGCAACTGTTTATAATCATTATTATATTTTCCCACCAAATATTTTACAAGCAGGTGAAAAATATCGTATTCGAGTTGGTGTTACTCCAGCGTATGGAGGTTATGTGTCAACCGAACCAATATACTTTGAAATATCTTCTTTTGCTACAAGTATGCCACCGATAATTAATAATACTTTTATTCAAACTCAGGCCTCAACTGGTAATAAAACTTTGCCATCAAATATCTCTCATGTATTTATTAAATATAAAATTGACGGGATTTATTATGATAAGGGTTTTACCAATGAAAATGGGATTTTGTTTGTTGAAAATACTCCTGCATTAGAAGCAGGCGATACAATTATAGCTTCAGCTACTGGCCTTATTACTGAGCAAATTGAAGTAACTCAAGAGATGATTCAAAATAATAATATTAATATCGTATTGCAAAGTGAAGTAACAAATAACATTATTAATCCAAGTGTTCAGATACTTAACTACACTCCTATCTACACTCAGAATATAGTGAATTTAAAAATTACTGCAAAAAACCATACTGAGTATCAAATTTTAAATACAGCAAACTTAACCGATACAACTTCTGATTTTATTTCTTACCAAATTACTGATTCTTTAATAAATTTCATGTTAGTAGATACAGGAGTTAATGAAATATTTGTTCGTTTTATTGGCATTGACACTGTTGTGATTGTTAAGGCAGTTACTTACTATCCTAATCCAACAAGCAACAATTTCAATATTGTAACAATAATTTCAGATAATTCTGCTATTAATTCTGGTATTTATATTAATGGGATATTTGTTAAATATATTACATCTGCAATCGAAACAGTTGTAGTACCACTAGGGTTGCAAAACTTTACTTTTATTAAAAACAATAATATAAGTTTTTTTGCAAATACAGACACTACAGAAACAATCTACTTAATGTTAAATCCACTTAATGTAAATACCATTACAAATAATGAAAAAGTAAATTTATATCCTAATCCAGTTAAAGAAGAGTTGACCATTGAAACAAGTTTCCCAACAAAACAAAGTTTTGAAATATCTAATATGTTAGGACAATTGTTATATTCTTCTATTGTTGACAAAAAAGCAATTGTTAATACGGAAAATTTGCCAGCCGGAATTTATTTAATTAAGTTTAATAATGGAGAAACAACAGTTACAAAAAAGTTTGTAAAACAATGAATATAAGTGCTTCAAAAAATATTAACATATAAGTTATGAGATTCATTTCAAAAAACTTAATATTAGCTTTATTTATTTCTTCAATAACTCAAGCTCAAAATAATATTGCATTAAAAGGTGGTCTAAATATGGCAACAATGCCATTTAAAACTTCTGGTATAAAGGTAGAGAATAAAAATAAGTTTTTATTTCATATTGGAGCTATGTCAGAAATTTCATTAAATAATGAATTTTCTTTACAACCTGGTGTTTTTTTATCAACGAAAGGAACAGAATATAGGAAGTCAATGGGAACAGGTTATATTAATAATTATGAAATCGTAGATTATTCACCAATTTATATTGATATACCTATTAATGCAATATATAAAACAAATCTTATTTCTAATAAATTATTTTTTACTATAGGACCTTATTTTTCTTATGGAATTGGTGGCAAAAATATTTTTGGTCATTCAATTAAATTTGGTAAAGGCGAAGAATACTATGACTTAAAACCATTTGACTTTGGAATAAATTTCGGCACAGGTTTAAAAATCCAAAACATTCAAATTTCCCTACAATATAGCTTAGGGTTGAGAAATATAGCTCCTGTAACAACAAATAACACAAAAACTTCTAATAGAGTTAAAAGTATTTCTATAGCATATTCTTTTGGAAATGAATCAAAAAAAGAGAAAAAAACAGTTGATGAATTTAAAAGAAAAAAGACCTCTTATCGAAAATTACATAAATTAGTAGTTAAGGTTAAATCGAAAAAGCAATTTACAGCAACCAATTATTCATGCAAAACAACGACCTACAATTCAGGAACATACAAGGGTCTAGAATTATATCATGTTCAAATTAGAGGAATTCGTTATGGAGAAACTTTTATCCCGGCAAAAAAAATTGATTGTAATAAATTTAAGAAATATATGGCAGAACAAGGTTTTTATTATGAGAATCTAAATTTATTTACAAAAGATGAGGTACAAAGTTTTGATTTTATTGAAAAATATATAGCTGATTCATATCTTATTGAAAAAAATCGTAAAGAACAAGAAGAAAAAATTAGAAAAGAAAACGAAGAAAAGAATAAAATAATTCAAGCACAAAAAGAACGAGATGATAATTATCGTAATGCATTAAATTCAGCAAAAGAACAAGCAGAAAGGAATGGTAAGCAATTCAAAGAATACTCAACAGGATATTATGTCGGTGATTTAAAGGATGGTATTAGAGAAGGATATGGAACTTTCACTTTTAAAAGAGTTGAAGATTGGCGTGAATATGAAACAAACTTAATTTACTATAAATCTTATCAAGGTAATTGGAAAAATGATGTTTATGATGGTCAAGGAAAATTGGTTTGGGAAAAACGGCTCGAATATATTATAGGTAGATATAGAGATGAATGGTATTATGAAGGATCTTTTGTTAACGGAAAGAAAAATGGTGAAGGTTGGCTTAATAAGGATAATGTTTTATATGAAAATGATATACTTGTTAAAAACTATAGTAAAGATGGACGAACTGTCGCATATGAAGAAAAATCACAAAAGATTAAAGATGAGGCAAAAACTGCATATTTAAGAGTGAAAAGTGAAGATGTTTTTAGTAAATCTGATGATTATACTGAATATAAATTTACATTTAAAGATGGTTATTCTGGTTATTTGAGATTTTCTTTTAAGAAAAGCGAATGGTGTGGTTCAGAGGCATTAGATTTTTCGTGGGACAGATGCTTTACTACAAAAAATGAAGCTTTGGAATGGCTATATATTTATAAGCATTAATGTTAATTTTCTAACAATGCCCATCTAAAAATAATAAAAGTCATTTAATGAAATACATTATGAAAAAGATATTTTTGATAATATGTATATTAACATTAACCTTATGAAACCAATAAAAATACAGCCTACGTTAAAATTTTTACTTCTCATTTTAATAATAGTCTTTACTTTATCTTCCTGCCAGAAGGATTTACAACGCATCATAGCTGTAAAAACAAAAGAGGCACAAGTACAAAACAATAATGTAATTGCTAAAGGTGAAGTAACCGACCTTGGAGAAAATGGTATAAAAGACTATGGTTTTGTTTATGGAGGTAGTGAAAACCCTACTACAGATAATTACAAAAAGTCTAAAGGCACGAAATTTTCTGTAGGTGATTTTACTGATACTATTAAAAACCTGAACTTTGGCAATTATTATATACGTGCATTTGTTTTTGATGGTTCTGATACCAAATACGGCGAAAATAAAACTTTTTCAATTATTCCAATGGTTGCAACACTGACAACCGCAAGCGTTTCTAATATTACTCTAAATTCTGCCACAAGTGGTGGTAATGTAACTTCTGATGGTGGATCAACAGTATTAGCAAGAGGCGTATGTTGGAGTACAAGTTCAAACCCTGTAGCCACAGGTAGTCATACTACTGATGGAACAGGTTTAGGAACATTTACAAGTAACATAACAGGTTTAACAGCGAGTACAACATACTTTGTTCGTGCTTATGCAACTAATAGTATTGGTACAGCTTATGGTAATGAAGTTAGTTTTACCGCTGGACAAAGTATTACAACTCCTATTATTGCAACCACAGCAGCAAGTGCAATAACCCAAACTACCGCTACAAGTGGAGGTAATGTAACTTCTGATGGTGGAGCAACAGTAACAGCCAGAGGCGTATGTTGGAGTACAAGTTCAAATCCTGTAGCCACAGGTAGTCATACTACTGATGGAACAGGCACAGGCAGCTTTATAAGTAGCATAACCGGACTTTCAGCAAATACATTATATTACGTAAGAGCTTATGCCACTAATAGCACAGGAACAAGTTACGGTTCTCAAATTAGTTTTACAACTACTGCAAATATAGTAGCACCAACAGTAACCACCACTGCAACAAGTGCAATAGCGCAAACCACCGCCACAAGTGGCGGCAATGTGACTTCTGATGGTGGAGCAACAGTAACAGCCAGAGGCGTATGTTGGAGTACAAATTCAAATCCTGTAGCCACAGGTAGCCACACTACCGATGGCACAGGAACAGGAAGTTTTACAAGCAGCCTCACTGGTTTAATAGCTAACACAACATATTATGTAAGAGCTTATGCCGCCAACAGTGCAGGTACGGCTTATGGTTCGCAAATAACTTTCATAACCACACAAAACATAGTTATACCAACAGTAACAACTACGGTAGCAAGCAATATAACACAAAATACAGCAACAAGTGGTGGCAACGTAACAAGTGATGGAGGTGGTATAGTAACCGCACATGGTGTGTGTTGGAGTATCTCACAGAATCCAATAGTCACAGGTAGCCATACAACCGATGGCACAGGTACAGGAAGTTTTACAAGTAATTTAACTTCGTTGTCCTATAGTACAACATACTATATAAGAGCTTATGCAACAAATAGTGCAGGTACTGCTTATGGTTCACAGGTTAATTTTACAACAATCGCAGCAATTACAAGCATAGGTGCAACTTTTGCAGGTGGATTAGTTTTTTATATTGATAATACAGGTCAACATGGCTTGGTTGTAGCTCCAAGTGCTCAGCCCTCTGCGCAATGGGGCTGTGATGGAACAGCAATTAATGGTGCAGATGGTTCAGCAGTAGGTACTGGTTTACAAAATACAATTGACATTGTAAATGGTTGTTCTACAACTGGAATTGCAGCACAAATATGTAGTGATTTAGTATTAAATGGATATAGTGATTGGTTTTTACCATCTGTTGATGAATTTAATTTGATATACCAAAATATATATTTAAATGGACTGGGTGGTATTAGTGTTGATACAGATTGGTGGACTTCTACTGAAACAAATTCTACTGGAAATAGCAATAATTATGCAACCAAATTTCGCATAGGGTATGGTTATGGTCAAGTTAATTTTGATTCCAAATATTATGTGAGGCAAGTCCGTGCTGTCCGTGCTTTTTAACAATTAAACTTTTGAATAAATGCTGTAATTATTATAAAATAGAGAGAAAAGTATGAATCAATTAAAAAGAGTATATATTTTTACAATGGTAATTTTAGCAAGTATAGTAACTTCATTTGCTCAAACCACCGCAGAAGTAAAAAACGTTGACTTTTCTGTTTCCGGTGATGTGGTTACAATTTCTTATGATTTAATTTCCGTGAAAGAGGGTGAACGATATACAATATCGGCAATTCTAGCAACTTCTTCAGGAAAGTCAATTAAACCAAAAACAGTAAGTGGTGATATAGGAAATAACATCAGTGCCGGATTAAAGAAAAAAATTATTTGGGATGCAAAAAAAGACAATGTGGTTTTAGTTGAAGATGCGTGGATTGAACTTTCAGCAGTGCCCTTTGTTCCTAATACAAAGCTAACTGCTTCTGACTATAAAGACATGGGCAACGCATTGTTATTATCTACTTTGTTACCTGGTTTGGGAAATTCAAAATTAGCTGGAGGTAATAATGCTTGGCTTATTGGTATAGCCGGTTATAGTTGCTTAGCTGTTGGTGTTTCAATGACTATAAATTCTAAAACACAATACAACCAATACAAAAATGCGATTGAAACAATAGACAGAAACAGCCTTTATAATGAATCCAAATCATCAGCACTAACAGGTAAAATATTTTTTATTTCCGCAGGTGCAATTTGGATTTGCGATTTAATTATTACAGGTATTCAAGTAAAACCAAGTAATACTATAACTGCGTTACAAAAACGAATTTCAATTGCCTATTCTTATGATATGGCCATAAAGAAACCTGTATTTATGTTTCGATATAAATTTTAAACATTATGAAAATTGCACATCCTATAACGAATAATATGAAACAATTGATTTTAATTTTTCTATTTTTTTTAATAGAAACTTCGTTATTTCCGCAAAACGCAACATCTGTTAAAAGCTCTGTAAAATCTACTGTTTTAGGACAAACAAAAACAACTTACACATATGCAATAGGAAAACTAATAACGCCAATTTATGAAATAAAGAATTCCAAAGCTGGTGATATTATCTTGCTTTTGGATACATCTGATAAAAAAACGGTTGAGGTTTATTATTTAGGTCGGAAAGGAAATCGGCATAAAAAAAATATTGGTCTTTTAATTAAAGTCCCTATTGAAAAAACTTCTTTTAATGAAAATATTGATTTTACGAAAAACAAAATTAATATTACTGATGTACTTATTCCTAAAGAAAATAAAAAATGGATAAATCTTGGTAAAGGCTATGCCTTTATTGATGTAATTGACGATGAAAATAAAATTAAATGGAAAGGAGGAAGAAAAGATACATTAGCAAATGGAGAAGGTCAAATTATTTGGTATTATAAAGGTATCCCAATAAAAATATTTAAGGGGAACCTCGAAGATGGACTCTATAGTGGTAAAGGTGAAATAGATATTATTCTTAACAAAAATTATGATAAAACAATTTCATTATTTGAGGGTGAATTTATTAATGGGGAATTTAAAAAAGGAAACGGTACAGTTATAACAAAGAATGGAAATATTTTTTTTGGTGAATGGAATAACTCACAGCCTATCAATGGCATTGAATATTTAAAAGACGGTGGTAAATATCTTGGAGAGTTTAAGAATAGAAAATATGATGGTATCGGAGAATTATTTTATGCAAATAGGGACTATTATAAAGGTGATTGGAAGGAGGGTTTGTATCATGGAAAAGGTAATTTTATTTCTACTAATGGCATAAAATATACTGGTGGCTGGAAGAATGGTCTGAAAGATGGTTATGGTTATTTAAATTATAAAGATGGTTCCACTTACAATGGTTATTGGAAAGATGGAAATCGAAATGGTGAAGGTACATATAATGATGCTGAAGGATGGAAATATGTTGGAAAATGGGATAACGATATGAGAAATGGTTATGGTAAAAAAACATATAAAGATGGTTCTATATTTGAAGGAGAATGGGTTAATAATTATAGAAGAAAGGGTAAGTATACAAGTATAAACGGTGATTTGTATGATGGAGAATTTGAAAATGGCAGTAAAAATGGAAAAGGCACCTTATATTTTATTAACGGAAATATTTATTCAGGTGAATTTAAAAATGACAAAATGGATGGCTATGGTACATTAACTTTAAAAAATGGCAATAAATATAATGGCTCTTTTAAAGAGGATAGAAAAAACGGTCATGGTATCCTTGTTAAAAACGATAGTACAAAATTTATAGGCAATTGGAAAGATAATGATATGGATGGGGAGTTTGAAATAATTAATCCCGATAATACACTATTTAAAGGATTGTATGTAGATGATAAATTAATTAATGGTACAGGAAAATTGATTCTGGATTCACTTGTTTTTACAGGCACAATTTCAAATAGCTTACCGTTTAATGGTAAAGGTCAATTTCATTATTTTGATAATGGATATATAATTGAAGGAGATTGGATAAATGGTAAACTTTGTAAAGGAAAAATTACCTATACAGAAATAGTAAAAGCTCGTTTTTTATTATTACCACCTAAAATAGAGAAAAAAATAAAAATCTCCGACAATTATTATTATACAGCAGGCACTATTTATAAAGGGGAAATTAATAATCTGTTACCAAACGGGCAGGGTGAAATAATTGCACCAAATGGAATATATGTGAATGATGAATTTTTCCCGGATATTAATTACAAAGGAGTTTTTAATAACGGTGAGTTTTATGCCGGTGTTGAAAAAATTGCAGCGGATAAAGTAAACAATGTATATGACTTGGTAAAATTTTCTGAAACATATAAAAAAAGCAAATATATTGATATTCTAATTGAAAAATTATATAAGGAATGGACTGTTGATAATATTGTTTATGCAATAAATAACTTACCAAGTTCACCAAAAACAACTATATTAAAAAAGGAATATATTAAAAAGCAAAATGGATTTTACGAATTAAAAGCAGCAGCAGAAAAATATCCTGATTGCTTTTCTTATGCAGATAATATTGCCTTTTCTGAAATTGAAGATTATAATAGTTGTATTGATTATTTATATAATTTTCCCAAAGGAAATAATGTTAGTGCAGCAAACGCTAAATTAACTCAATACAAGAAGGAATATATTAAAAAACAAAATGGATTTTATGAATTAAAAGCAGCAGCTGAAAAATATCCTGATTGCTTTTCTTATGCAGATAATATTGCCTTTTCAAAAGTTAATGATTATAGTAGTTGTAATGATTATTTATATTGTTTTCCAAAAGGTAATAATGTCGGTGCAGCAAAATATAAATTATCTCAATACAAAAAAATAGAATTTAAAAACTCTTTAGCAGCTGCAGACTCATATATTTTAAATAATTCTTTTAATGATGCAAAGTCTTCTTTAGAAACAGCAAGTGATTGTTCAAATGGTAGCAAAGAAGATGAAAAAAAATATAATGATGTTTTAAATCGTTATACTGTAGCTTTGGCTGGTTATAATAGTAGACAGAAAGTAGTTTATAATCAAAATAGCAATAATAACACATCATCATCTTGTAGCTTATCTCTTGGTCAATCTGTCTCACGTTCTTTTACTTATGAATCAAGACAGTGCTCGTGGTTGTTTTTAACAAAAAAAACATATACTCAAACTTTTTATGGAGTAGTAGACCAAATTTCAGGTTCTCAAGCTAAAATTACAATTACAAGAAAAACAAATACTTGTGATGAGCCTTCAAGAAGTATAAGAAATCAATCTTTATATGTTGGAGCAAGTATTTGGGATGATTGTAGCAATTGGTAAAAATAATATTTTTGAATAATAATGTATTGTAAGTGTAAGTACCTCTACAGCTTGCTGATAAAGCTTTGTAAAGTAATCGGTAAGCCTTCAGTCTGGTACATCTTGTAGCGATGATTTCTGTTTTTTAGCTTTGTCAGAAAAAACGGATGGATTGGGACAATAATAGATAAAAAAGATGGTAGATATAAAATTAAAATAACAGAAGTTAAAACTACATGGGGGTCTTAATGCCTCATCTTGTTCTGGTAATATAAGTTTAGATTATTGTTATAATTGTAATTTTGATGAATTTTGGGTAGATGAAAGTTGTTTAGAATAATTTTAGTTTAAGGAAAAAACACTCATATAACAAAGTTACAAAATGGATGAATATAATGCATTCATGAAAAATCTTAGTAATTCAGGTGAATTTGCAGATTTAGCTGCTCAAATTATTGGAGTTAAAGAAATACGCGTTGCTTTTTGTGGTAATAATTTCCGTCTTGATATCAGTAACTATCCACCTCTAAAAAGGGAAGATAAAATTAATATTGCAGCATTTAATTTTTACTTTTATAAAAACTATGGTTACCATAGTAATGGAAATTATCACTGTGATTTCAAAACCCTTCATGAAGCATTTTATTATTTACTTAAAGCCTGGTATAAATGGAATTGTTCTTTAGATACAGAAATTAAAAAAACATTTTTAGATGAATATGAATCTTTAAAGGACGACACAGAAGAAGATGTTAGAAGTTGGAAAGAGTTTTGGATGAGACCTTGAAAAATACTTAATAATTAACAATATGCAATGATGATAGCTAAGTAATTGGATTGTCTTTACTCTTTATAGTCGAAATTATTATCATTTACCTGGTGTTTTTTGATTCTTATTTTCCCAAATGGAAAGCAATTAGGCCATGGGGGATTATTGAAGGTATGGAGTATGATCGATTAATTTAAAGAATAATGATTTTCTTCATAGTGCAGTTGATTGAAATATTTCTGTACAAAAAAATAAATATTATTGTTTGGGACACACCCTAAATATTCTTAAAAATATATTATAAGAAATATGGGCATTATGATTGTCAGGGAAAAACAAAATGTTCAGGCTTAAAATATATACCTTTTTCGTTTTTAGATGAAAAACCAATCACTAACTTTCCTTCAATTTTTCGGAAACTCGTAATGATATTTGGTTTTGATTTCAACAATATCCCTTTGCTATTAGGGTAATATTTTAATGAATCTGGATTAAATCCTTTTATAAAAAGAGTATCAGAAACCGCTATATACGAAGTATCATAGTACATAAATTTTAATTCTAAAGCCTGTTCGTAAGACAATGTATCTGGTCGTTCACCTTTTATTTTAACAATAGGTAATGAATCATATTTTATAAAGCTGATAAGTGTATCATAATCACTAGTATTATATCCATATTTTTGTGAAAAGGCAAATTGAGCTAAGTCAATATCTTTTAATCTTTGAATGTATGGTGCATACCTTTTATCTTTTTGAACAGAATAAATACGTTTTTGAAATTCACTATCTATCCAACTGGGTTTTTCATAAAAACTTTTAAGAAGTTTATGTCTGTCATAAACGAAATAATTCAATAACAATAGAATAATAGCTATTATTATTATTATCGTAGTATAAATATAAACTTTTTTAAAACTCATTTCCAAATACTTATATTATTATCAGCAAATATAATTCAAATTACTTGTTTTGTAGTGCTCCCACTCCGTTAATTATACAGATAAACGAAACTTTTGCACCCAAACATACCTATGTAATTACAAACCCAAACGCAAGTTCATCAATCCTTGCAAGACTGTACTTCATTAAAGTTTGCATTACTCTTGCTTTCTACTAACGTACTTAAAAAGAATAGAATAATTTATTGGTAATTAAAAATATTGTATTTTTACATACCTAAACACTTTCAACTATGAAAACAATAATTATTATCCTAATCGCAATTTTAACTTGCACTTTAAGTTTTGCACAAATCAACAAAGAAGAAAAAACTCCACAACAAGAAGAACGTGGAAAAGCCCTTAAACAATGGTTTGACAGTGGAGATATTATTATAGATTGTTATATTGAAGACCAAACTTGGATTAGCACTGAAAAAAATGATGGTTATCTATGCGATAAAGTAAAAATAAACCGCATACTAAAAGGAAAATTAAATGCCGGTTATATAAACTTAAAAACTGCCGGACAAAAGGCGCAACCACCAATGGATATAAATTATCCTGATGGTTATGATGTTGTTCTCCATAATCATCTTCTTATGAGAATAGTTAAAACAGAATATGCAAAAGAAGGATTTAATACAGAAAATAATGGAGTTTATGAGCCAGACCCTTATGGACATCGATTTGTTTTAAATTATTTACCTATTTCTTTACATGTAAATAAAGGGGATAAAGATTATTCGTTTTCTAATATTAATGATTTATATAAAAACATACAAGAATATTGCGGTATAGATTTGGGCTTGCCAAAAACAACACCCGAAGAAAAACCTATTGAAAAAAAAAGTCTAAAAAGCACAGAAATAACAAATAATGTAAACAATGAGGTAGTAAATAATATTGCATGGCAGCAAAAACTAAAAAACAGAAGCGAATATCTGAAAACACATTCTCAAAAAACAAATCACGCACCCTGTAAAGAATTATTTATTTCAGAATATTTAGAGGGAACAACACATAATACAGCACTTGAATTTTACAACCCATCAGAAAATCCTATAATATTAAACCGTTACTTTGTACGTGTATTTATGAATGGTGCTCCCACTCCGTTAATTACTCAGTTAAACGGAACTCTTGCACCTAAGCATACCTATGTAATCGCTAATCCAAATGCGAGTTTAGCAATACTTGCAATAGCAAATCAAACCTCACACAAAATTAATTTCAATGGAGATGATGCTATTCAACTTATCAAAGTTCTGAATAATGTAAATATTAATATTGACAGTATTGAAGGACATGGAGGAAATCCTCACGATATTTTAGATACACTTCAACTTGATACCCTCGACCAAATAGGAATTACTGAAGTTTATCCGGGTAATAATGGTTGGGCTGTTACTCCAAATGGTTCAACAAAGGATACAGATTTACGGCGTAAATATAGTATTTCAGGCGGTGACACAAGTTGGACAAACTGTAAAAACGAGTGGGATATTTTCCCCGAAGATTCAATTTATAATTTTGGTCAGCATCAAAACATTTGTATCACTATACCTGACCCCGATTTAACTTTAGAATTAGTTAATCCTCAAACCACAGGAACCTCTCCTAAATATCTTGAATTTGATATATATGTTTCTTCAAGCATACCAACTTATTTAGAAGATTGCGGACTTTATTTTAATTATAACACAGCGGCTTTCGGTTCAAACATTGCAACATCAAATCTTATTGTAACAAATGGTTCTGCTTTTAATTTACCCAACTATCAGGCACCTTCTATAAATAATTCAACTTCATCAAAGTTTTCAGCTTCTGTTAACGTTAATTATAGTAACACATCTTGGAATTTAGTTCAAATAACATCAACCCCGCAAAAATTAATGCACATTAAAATGAAAATTGCTAATTGCAATATTCCCGCAAATGTTCAAATCACAGACCTTAATACCACAATAAACATTACAGATTATTATACCTCAAGTTATACTACATCAAGCAACCCTTGGTATTTATATGACAATATACTTTTGGGTACTTCGCAATTTAACAACAATACCTGTGGCCCGATTATTTCAAGCTTTTATCCTGCTTCTGTTATTGCAGGGGCTTATTATACTGGCATACCTTATAATGAATCTAAACTAACTATTAATGGTTCTGATTTTGGAAACAATAAAGGAACTATTTTAATGAAAAATGCCAAAAATAACAGTGCCCCTTTGTATATTCCAATTGATGACTATGATATACCTGTTTGGACAAACAATCTAATTGAAGTAAATGTCCCCTCAATTATATTCCTAAATAATTCACAAAGTGGTTTATATCCAGGTTCAGGATATTTCTATGTTAAGCCGGAAGCTTCAACTGATTCTGTGAAATCACCAAGTATGTTACAAATACCTTATATTTTAAAAGATTTTAGTGTAAATGGTTCAACTGCTAAGCTAAGATTACCATTTGCATATAGAAATGTTATAGATTCGTCAGGCACTGCCGATTCTGCTGCTTATTGGTTCAGGTTTGATATTGCTACAGTAGCCAATAACCCCAACCCACATTGCAGACAATTATTAAAACAAGCTATACAAGACTGGGCATGTGAACTTGATATCCGTTATAGAATAGGAACAGATACTACCATAACAACCACAACTTCTGACGGTTTTAGCTATATTACTTTTAAAAACGTTTTAAGTAATCCTGCATTCATTGCCGAAACATATATAAGTCCTAACCAATGTAATGGAAACATCTACTCGTTAGAGGCAGATATTAGCTTTTTATTAAATCCTTTTGCAAGTGGTTATCCTAATTGGTACTATGTAAGACCTGACAGTACATATCTCGGTAATACCATACTAAATACAACTGATTTTTTTGGAGCTGCATTGCACGAACTCGGACATGCAAGTTTATTACTTCATGTTAACGATTCAACCGATTTAATGTATTTTAAAATTTTCCAGAATGTACCAAGAAATTCAATGGGTTCTATTTCTTTCAACGACCAAAGTGGAGGTGTAGATGATGTTGGTTTTTCTAAAACTTTTACATATCCTGCAAGTGGTTGTCCATTTAATCCCTTTAAAATCCCTGATATAGTTTCGGGTGCATGTGTTTCGCCTGATCAAGGCGTTCAAAGTATAGGCTCTAATGCATTTCAATTATCTGTTTATCCTAACCCAGCTTCACAAGTTTTAAACATAACATTTATAAAAGAAAAAGCAAGTAGTAATACCGTTAAACTTACTACGATAACGGGGCAAACTATTTTCTATAAAAACATTGGAAAAAACGAAGGTGCAAACGAAACTATAAATGTAACAGAACTTGCCAAAGGTTTATATATTTTAGTTGTTACAGATAATGCTAACACCGTTTACAATAAAATACTCATAGAGTAATACCCATTTAAAATAAAAAGAATAAATGAAAAAAATAAAAATATTTGTTTTATTTATAATTTTAAGTTGTTCGACAATTTCAGGATTTTCAACAAATCAAGATTCTTTGTACATAAGTCCTAATCCTTTTGATTCAATTACAATAATTCATTTCAATATTATAGAAAATGATACTATTACATTGAAAGTCTTTGATAGGTGGGGCAATGCAAGCAGAACATATTTTCAAAATACGTTTTTGCCAAGCGGGTCATATTCTATAAATTTTATTGCTGACTCTTTGCCAAATGGTTTTTATTATGTTTCTCTTTATATAAATTCGACAAAAACTTTAACTGTACTTGCAAAACATTTCGCTGTCGGAATAGACGAAAACAAAATAATAAAACCAAACCTAATTATTTATCCCAATCCTACAAATTTCGATTTTATTAATGTTTCGTATGAATTAAAAGAACATGCTAACATAAAGATTATTACAAGTGATATTACAGGAAGAGTTATTAATGAAACACAACCCGATAACTGTAATATTGGAAAACATCAAGAGCAAATAAATGTTGACAATTTACCATCAGGTATTTATTTTTTAATTTTGAATATAAACGGAAAACAATTAACAAATAAATTTATTAAACTGTAAAACTATGAAAACAATAAAAATCAACTTTGTTAAAAACAAATCACTTGGAAATATTTACAACACATCCAAGCCTGACAACAGTAAGAGTTTTGAAGACTCCATAGTTCTTTACAGAAAAAATAAAAAAACTATTGACGATTCTATTAATGAAACAATGGAATTTAATAACTTCTCAAATGGTGGTAGTATAACAATTCCAACATTGAATTGTATTGACAAAGGATTTATAAACTCCTTGCAATTTGAAGTTGAAAATATTGAAATGGACACTTGTTTCCTATCATTAAAAAAAGTAAATTTTTAAAAAAATTACTATTATGACATTAACTTCAACATTTTGGTATGAAATAACCTATTCAGACGGTCAAAAACTTATTTTTCAATTCTTAGATACATCTGTTGACGGAAAACTTCGTTGCAAACTTTGTAATGGGGAGGAAACATATGATGTATTTAGAGGGAATTATATGACTATTATTGAGCATGGTGAAAATTGTCCTTGTTAAGTGAAATACGTTTTAATAGAAAAATGGACAAAGAATTTTATTTTTACAAACCGTATTTATTAAATATCTCTTTTCTTGTCGGACAAATACAGAAACACGAATCACCGAAATTAATTTGATTATTGCAATAATGTTTTGTAATTGGTTCAACAAAGTGTACTTGACCATTAACACAACTTACGATTTTACAGCAAAAATTTAATTCACCGTTCAAACAGGAATTATTATTTCTACAGCAATTTGTTATTATGGAAATGTCTTTGCTGATTTCTAATTTCATTTCATTTAGGGTTTATCTTTTTCAGGTGAAGAACTGAAATACTTATTTTCTATTTCTTTTAATACCATCTTCATTTTAACATGTTTGAATACCATCAATATTATTTTTTCTACAAGGTTTTCTTTTTCAATATAACCATTAAGAAGTATTTTTTCATTTTTGCTTGGTAATTCAAAGATTTCTGATTGAAATCTTTGATCATATAATACAACTCTTTCTTCTTTACTTAAAAAAAGACTTTTTACAATCGTTCTTAATGATTTTATAAATTCCTTTTTGCGAATTCCGGTTTGTATTTCATAATAATAATACCCAACTTCTTTTTCAAAACTTAAAATTTCTGATATGCTGGAAAGATGCTTTTCCAGTTTAAGTTTTATTCTCGGTGATTTAATAGTATGAATGAGTTGAAATATATGCATAATAAATAAACTTGTGTGCAAATTACAAAATTTATCTATATGAGAAATAATTATTCTCATATAGATAATATATAGTTCTCACATTTTTGAACTTCTTTACAAACTTTATATTGAATTTGCTTATATGGAAGTTCATATCGGAATAATCATTAAAAGCCTTGTTAAAAAGAAAGGTATTAGCGTTACAGAATTCGCTAAAAGAATAAACTATACACGTAGAAATATTTACGAAATTTTTGAAAAAGATACTATTGATACCGGACTTCTTCAAAAAATAAGTAAAGTACTTGAAGTAAATATATTTATCAACTATATTTCTGAGGAAGAACTATTTAAAATTAAAAGTGATAAGACTACTCATGAAGAATTAAAAGAGATAGTTGTCGAATTAAAAAATGAAGTGGAAAGGTTAAAAGAAATAAACTTTTCTAAAAAAAGTAAATCTTAAACTATAAGATTTATATTTCACTTGTTTTCTATTTATACCTATATTTTTTACTTTTACTTGCATTTTATACTTTTTAATAGATGTTAAAATATAATACATGCATTGATGATTAGATGTGTAAAATAAATTTATGAAAGATAAGCCGCAAGAACGAACAATATTAATCGAAAAATACCTTGATGGTAAATTACAGGGTGATGATTTGAAGAATTTTGAATCCCAGCTTAAAACCGATAAAAAATTGGCGCAGGACTGTTTTCTGCAAAAAGAAATCAGGGCAGCTTTTTCTCATCGGGATGTTTATGAATTAAGAAAGATGCTTGATGAAATCAAAGTTGAATTTAAAAAAAATAATTTGATATAAGTTAAAGATGAAAATCGGAGATTGCGTTAAAGTCAAGAAAGGCGTATTAGATTCGGATTTTGAGAAATATAAAATATCTGGTTGGCAGGGTCGTATTCTCGAAATATATGATATAGATGACATACAACTTGAAATAGAGTTGGATAGTATTACATTAAAGCAAATCCCAAAAGAATATATTTGGGAGAGTCTTGACAATGGCAGCGATTATGCTATCATTGATGTTCTTTTTTCTGACGTTGTAATAGTAGAACCACGTGACACCATTGATGAAGTAAAAGCTGTAAGGCAGGAAATGAATAAAGAATTAGATTATGTTTCTATGTTAGATGAAGAAGAAATAAAAAATACTATTATCATGTTAAATTCATTGATAAGAGATAAAAATCCGGGAATAACCTATGAAGAAATTAAGTATCCTTTTTTAAATTAGCCGAACTTCGTTAAAGACAAAGATGATTTGGATAATTTATTAGGTTTAAAATTGGTTTTAATAAAAAAACATGAAAAGTAAATCCCGAAAAAATACAGTATTAATCGAAAAATACCTTGAGGGAAAACTAAAAGGAGAAAAACTTAAGGATTTTGAATTAAGGCTTAAAACCGACAAAGAATTTGCACAGGAATATTTTTTGCAAAAAACCATTATTGAGGTAATACAAGATCAGGAGATTTTAGATTTGAGGATGAAATTAGATAAGATTGCAAAAGAACATCGAAAAAAAAGCAGAAAATAAATTTTTATCTGAACTTCATGGATACGTCCGCACTTTTTTTTAAGCAAACAAAAAAAGTAATAGAGAAAAAATGAGAATTTCTAATTCCGGCGATTTTTAAAAATCGCCTGGAATTTTCGTTTTTTTATCAGGGCGATTCAGGAATTCGCCGAAAAAGGTCAATAAAAAAACAAAGTGTACATTTTGAAATTTATTCTGCACAGGGATTTTATCTTTTTTCGACCGGAAAACGCCCGGATTTATCGTTTTGCACATGGAAAATATTTAAAGCGTACAAATAATCAAATGAAATTTTAATGAAATTCGACAAACTGTCTATGGTTTCATAAGCAGATTCAAAGCTGTGAGAATTTTAAATCACTTAAAATGTATTAAGATAATCAAAACGAAATGGTAATTGATATTAGTGGGTTAAAATAAGGAGCGTATGGAATAAAGGTATCCTGTGGTATATATTTGACTTATATTAATGATACAGAACCTATTTTGCAACTAATACATTTTATTTGCGTAAAATTAAAACATTATTTAAAAATAATTTCATGAAAAAAATTAAAACGATAGCAATTATTATATTGTTTATTCCATTTAAGTTTTATGGACAATGTTTTACTTTTTCAATTCAAACAACTCCTGCAAGTTGTAGTACCTGTTGTGATGGCACGGCAAGTGTAGTAAATTTTACAGGAGGTTGCCCACCGAATAATAATGTTTTTTGGAACAATGGCTATCAGTTAGGTCTTGTTACAACTGAATTATGTCCAGGCAATTACCTTGTTTCAATATTTGCTCCAGACAGCTGTTGCACCAATCCTGATACTGTAGGATATGCTACTGTTCTTTATCTAACTGGAATATTTGAACCAAAATATTCATTGCATATAAAAGCTTTTATTACTGATAATAATTTATTAATTATAGAAAATTTGAATGGTTCGGAAACTATTGAATTATTTGATATTATTGGAAAGAAAATATTTAATTTAATAAACACAAATTCAAAAGTTGAAATAAACTTAAACTCATTAAATAAACAAATCTATATACTTACTGTTAAGGATAACAATAATGGAATTGTATATCATAATAAAATTATATGGTAATGTTTTAATAAAAATGATCCAAAAATAAAAGTAATAATAATCATTAAAAGAATAACATGAAAACAAATTTAAACATTTTGCACATAATCTTTATTGTTGGATTTGTATTGATGACAACAACTCTTTTTTCGCAAACAATTGATACTTCAGCATGGGATGGAAGAATTTATGTAAAAATTTATGATGGTGCTACTCAGGATTTTCTTCTGAAAGACTCTATAGAATGTAGAAATAATTTCCCTTCTGATTTGCATCCTTATGATACATTATTTGGATTAACAAAAATATCTAAACCATTTATTAAATATTCGGATAATTTAAAAATGCAAAAAACATATTTGTTCGAATTTACAAATTATTCAGCTATAGAAGAGTTCATTCATTTATTGAATCAAATACCTTATGTTGAATATGCAGAAAAAGTTCCTTACAATAAAATCTTTTGCACATCAGAAGCATCAGGCTATTGGAGTTCAACCCCAGAGACATATCATTTAAATTTGGTACAAGCATGTAATGCATGGGGTATTACTGGATTTTCTGCCAATAATATTGTTATTGCAATTGTTGATAATGAAATACAGACGAATCACCCTGATTTAATAAATAAAATTGCATCTACTTCATTTGATGTTGCAAATAATGATGCAAGTACTATTGCACCAGCTTCATGGACATCATCACATGGTACGCATGCATCCGGTATTGCTGGTGCCGAAGATAATAATGGAATTGGAGTAGCAGGTCTTGGTGGAGGAGCAAGAATTATGGCTGTTAAAGCAACAAAGGACAACGCCTCCTCAAGCACAATTACTGATGGCTATCAAGGAATATTATATGCTGCGCAAAATCATGCTGATATTATAAGTTTATCATGGGGTGGGATGTTGTCAAGTATAACTGAACAAAATATTATTAATATTGCTTTTAATAGTGGCTCTGTCATCATAGCTTCAGCAGGTAATAATATTGGTAATGGATATTCTTATCCTGCTGCATATAATAATGTTGTTTCCGTTGGTGCAACAGATCAAAATGATTTAGTTGCATCATTTTCAGCTACTGGTTCATGGATTGATATAATGGCGCCAGGCGTGGCTATATGGTCATCTGTTGGCTATCCTTTAAATAGTTATGCTTATGAAAATGGAACCTCTATGTCCTGTCCTATGGTAGCTGGCATATGTGCATTAATAAAATCTGTTAATCCTAATTTATATCCTGCTGGTATAGTAAATTGTTTATTAACAAATGCAGATAATATTTCAGGTGGAAGGATTCGAGTAAATGCATATTCTGCTGTATTATGTGCACAATCAAGTTTAAGTCAGAATATCGTCGGCTTTAATTCTCAATATTCAATTACATGTCCTGGTCAATCAGTTTCTTTTTTCAATCAATCCAATGTTACAGGAAGTATTATCAGTTACTCATGGAGTTTCTCTTGTCCTGTTACTTATACCGGAGGGACATCTTCAAATACACAAAATCCGATTGTAATATTTCCTAATACTGGAACATGCGATGTAACTCTTACTATTACAACTACAACTGGCACATATAGTAATACGATTAATAATTATATAACCGTAAGCGATTTTACCTGTAACATGTCCGCTGTTTCAACCAATGTATGTATTGGTAGTTTACAACAAATAAATCTCACTTTTAGTGGCGATGTTCCACCATATTCTGCAATTCTTAATTATAATGGGATTAATTATACTGTTCAATCTCTTGAGGCAAATACTGAATTCTATTATACTGCTGTACAAGGAGCCAGTACAATAACGCTTGTATCTGCTTCAGGTTTAAGTTGTTCTAATAACACATCCCAGACAATTGTCGTAAATGTAAATTATTGTTGTAATAATTCAATCATAAATGGAGATTTTAGTTCTGGAAATACTGGATTTACATCTTCTATGACTTATGGTCCTATTTGGTCTTATAATTGTTGGGGTTACTATTATGTTGATGCTTTTTCTGGTGTTTATAATTCTAATTATTATAGTGTCCCGTCATATCCAAATATTACAAATAAAGGCATTAATTTAAATATAATAGGTCCTGGTCCAACAAACCCTTCTCCTATTCTCTGTCCTAATCCTTATTTGTTACCTTCAACATTTATTCCTTTAAATTTGTTATGTGGAACAGTTCCTGGCGATGGCGAAATAATCTGGAAACAAACAGGTTTAAATTTAGTTTCAAATACAAATTATCATATTGACTTTTATACTACACAAGGTAATCTTCCTAGCTTTTTCGGTTATACAGTTTTGCCATTACAATTTAGAGTCGAAATATTTCAGGGTGGTGTTCCTGTTTATACATCACCTGTTCTTCAAACTCCGTACACAACACATGACAGTTGGCAACAACACAGTATTCTATGGAATTCAGGTGCAATTACTGCTGGCAATTATGATATTCAAATAGAGCAATTTGAAAATTTCTCCAATAACCATGACTTTTTTCGATATTTAGTTGATGATATTTCAGTGAGAGGTGAAATTCAGGATCTTTATATTAAAGATAGTCCTGAAGATGTAGGAAACGAAACAAACGTAGAAACATATAATGCAATGGGCGTTAACTTTTGGTCGAGTCCTGATATATGGATTAGGCAAACAAATGATGGACTTACTAACCAGTTTTCTGAGCCAATTGAATACATGGCATCAACGCCTAATTATATTTATGTGCGTGTAAAAAATAGAGGATGTTCTCCTGAAACAGCAAATTTAAGAGTATATTGGGCAAGTGCCGGAACCGGCTTAGGATGGCCTACTAATTGGGTTAATAATACAAATAATTATCCCGGATGTACAGCAACAATTTATGGGAACGAGATAACACCGAGTACGAGTATTACTGTTCCTGGTCAATCTGAACAGATTTACGTTATACCGTGGCAACCTAATAACCCAGACAATTACAGTTGTTTTACTGATCCTTTTCATTTCTGTTTATTGGCACGAATTGAAACAAGTTCTACACCTCCTTATGGAATGACTTTTCCAGAAGGTACAAGCGTATGGGCAAATACAAAGGATAATAATAATATTGCATGGAAAAACATTATAATTAATAATGATATTCCTGGTATGGTTAGACCCTTTGGTACATCCATAATACGTAATATAGAAGAAAAAACAAGATTTATAAAACTAAATTTTGTTTCTAGACCAGATGATATAGGACAAGATTTAAGCAAGTTTAAAAGCATTCGATTATTTTTCACAAAAGACTTTATAAAGAGATGGGCTGAAGGAGGGAAAAGAGGAAAAGATGTTGTTTTGATTAATGATTCGGTTGTTGAAGTAACTTCTTCCAATGCAACAATGGAACATATATTTTTACGATATAATGAAATAGGGTCGGTTTCGCTTTCACTTTTACCCAAAAAAGAGCCTTTATTATCTAATGATAACTATTTTAATTTTGATATTGTTCAATATTCAGAAGACGGAAAAATTCCACAAGGCGGTGTAACTTACCAAATTAAAAAAGGAATATCAGGTAAAGATTGTTATACTTCTGCAACAACTTTAAGTGGTGTAATTACAAGCAACCAAACATTTTCTGACTCAATTTTAGTTACCGGAGATATTTTGGTTCCAAATGGCTTTACTTTGAAATTTGAAAAGGCAATAGTATTAATTGATGAAAATATTCGAATTAGAGTAATGCCTGGTGGTAAATTAATAATAAATGCATCAGAATTAATTTCTTCTTGTATTGAGAAAAAATGGGCAGGGATAGAAGTAAAAGGGAACCCTGTTTTTCTTAATCCATTAACAATCACAAATTCGGTTATAACAGGTTCCGATTTCCCTATAAATATTGATAAATCTAAAGATATTCTTATAGCTAGTAGCGCATTTATTGGTGATAATATTGGAATTGCTATTATGATGAATAAAATGAAAGATTTTTTAATTTCAGGAAACACATTCGTAAATTATGAAACTGGAATTAAAACAACAAATACATGTGCTGCAGATATTAAGTCAGGTATTGAAAAAAATATTTTCTTTAATGTTAAAACGGCAATTGATTTTACCAATGATAACCATTCAAAATTGGATATAAAGTGTAATAGATTTTCCTATACAGATTATGCAATTCTTAGCAATCAGACTATACTAAAAGATCAGGGACAGTTAGGTGAAGGAGCTGGAAATGAATTTATTTCTAATTCAACCCTTGCTAATAATAAACTAAAGCATACTAATGGTAATTCTCCTAAGTATTATTTTAATCCTTCACAACCTATAAACAGCGGAATGAATGTTACAACAATTGCCTCAATAACAGATCGTATTTGTTATACTTATTCTTTTGATACGTCATCAACTGTCAATTCACAAAGAATTGCTCCTGCTGATCCTATTCAGAAATCAATCAGTAAAAAAGTTATTGATCTTTATTCAGTTCCAAATCCAAATTCTGGTCAAGCCTCTATATATTATAGCTTGGGCGAAGAAAAGCTGGGTGAGTTAGTTATAATGGATATTTTCGGTAAAGTGATTGATCGTATAACATTAATAAATGAATCAAATAAGGTTGATGTTGATTTCAGTGAATATACTTCCGGCATCTATTTGATTTCATTAACTAACTCAAAAGGTGAAATAATGAATAAAAAAATGATTATTGCAAAATAATTGCTGTTTTTTTATTCTAAAGTCACTGAGAAATTCAGTGACTTTAAGCTTTGCCTAAACTAAAGCATTCTGACTTTAAAATAAAAAGCCAACTATGAAAAGAACTCGCTTTTTGACACTAACCGCAGTTTCATTAATTTCGTTCTTTTTGACACAATGCAAAAAAGACGATACAGTTTATAATGTTTATTTTTACACCAGCAAAGACACTACAGAAGTTCGACTTTCGCTTTTCATTGACGATAAATATAAAGGTGAAATTCCTTATTTATCTCAAAAACCAACATACGACAACGACTCGTTAAAACATCTTGCGTTTTCATTGACTCTTACTTCGGGAAAATATAATATAACTGCAAAAGATGCATCGGGTATTGTAAAATCAGAACAAATTGTAAAAATTAAAAACAATTCCACATCTGTTAGGGGTAAAATAGGTGGACAAGAACTTACAGGTAAGGATAATTGCATTATAGTTGGACTTTTTTAATATATTTGAATAACTAAAATACAACATGTTATGAAAATGTTTAGCGTTTTAACAGCTATCATTCTTTTAACCGGAATGACTACATTAAGAGGTCAGGACTCTTTGACTTCGGACCCTTTATTGCAATTTAAAAATTTCATAGAAGTAGGAGTTTCTTTAAACGCAACACGAGTAAATACAGAGTTCACAACTTTTGGGACAAAAACTGGAATTTATAGTTTTGAAAAAGGCAAATATCTTCCTTCATTTGACGGAATATTAAATTATGGTTGGATTTTCAAAGACAAAGACAATGAAATTCTGACTTTAAAAACTGGTATTAACATTTCTTCAAAATTTGCAAACTTAATTGACAGTATAGGTACTGACCTTAAATATTCAGAAAGCTTTATTCAAATTCCATTACAAATTGGACTTCGCCAACCAAAAAATTTTAATACTATTAAAAAAAATCTTTTCCATGCAATTGAATTTAATGTTGGTTTATATGTAGCCATCCCCATTATGGAAAAACTTGACTTAAAAAATAATATCGACCAACAGGGTTCGACATCTTTCGGAAATTATTATCGTTTTGGTTTTATTGGTGAATTTATATTTTCGCAATTAAATACAAAAGGTTATGGTAACAAGTTTGGACTTCGTGTTGCCGTTGATTTAAATTCAATTGCAAAGGTCAAAGAAACAAAATATCAACTTTATCCTTACTACTATTCCTTTGGTGTTTTTTATGTTATTGTAAATAGGCATAGATAAACATAGCCATAACTTGATGACAAATACACCGTGCAAACACTACAACTTAACAAATTTAATTATCATAGCAGCGTAAGCCTGACATTTTCAGTAAAAATTGTATGGTGTTTTATAGCTGCATTCCAAACTTTATATTCATTTCATAAACCGTATTTATTAAATATCTCTTTTCTTGTCGGATAAATACAGAAACAACAATCGCTAAAAGACAATGATGGAGAAAAAATGAGAATTTCATTATTTTATTTGGAACTCATTTGTATTTTCTTTAAAAACGCCAATAAAAAACAAAGTGTACATTTTGAAATTTATTCCGCACAGGAATTTTATCTATTTTAGACCGGAAAAACCCTGATTTTTTCACTTTACACATGGAGAAAATAATTAACGTACAAAAACAGTAATGAAATTCTAGTGGAAATCATTTATCCAGCTCCAATTCTTTTAATGAATGAGATTCTTGAATTAAAGATTTAGTCGGGTTATGAATAACTAACATTTTATTTGAACAATATAACAATGTACTGTAATTTTCAAGAATAACCCGTTAATTTTATAAAGCAGCTTTGTTATGGCAAAAAAAATCGAGGAGTGAACCCTGTAAAAAAAGTAGAATAACCTTTTAACAGGGTCTTTTACTGTAATTTTCAGTAAGAATATCAAGCACTTATAAATTTAGGGTACACCCGTAGGGTCACCCTAACGTTGTTTTTGATAGCAACTTTGGATAAAGTTTATAATTCTTTATCCTATGGAAAACATTGTATTCACCCAGCTATCGGTTCAGGAAGTACGAAACATGCTTCGGGAAGAAGTACGACAGGCACTCAGGGAATTTGGTCAGAATCCGATTAAAGAACATTCAGAAAATGATTTGTTAAACATTCAGGAAGTAGCGCAGAAACTAAATCTTGCTGTTCCAAGTATTTACGGTCTGGTTCACCGGAGACAGATACCCTATATCAAAAGAGGTAAAAAACTCATTTTTGAAAAATCTCAGGTAGAGGAATGGCTTAAAAACGGAAGGCAGAAAACTATCTATGATTCAGAAAAAGAAGCCGAAAACTACCTATATAAAAAAGATCATTTGGAAAGCTAACCTTTTACCAATTATAATTCAATCTAAAATTCAAAAATATGAAAACAAGAACCTTTGAAGTTCCGGCAGAGCAGATGTCGGAATTTGCAGAAATCATCGGCAATCATGAACTGGATAACGATATTCAGGGAGTTAATGATGATAACGAAATTATTGTCGATGTGCATTACGAACCAGGAGAACGTCTCGCTGTATTTGAACTTATGGAATTACTCGATCCCGAAGAAGAAGACTAACCTCAAATCAATTTACTTGTGGCAAAAACATAGTTTTTGCGCTTTTTAAGACTTAAAAACAAAAAATATGGACACAACTACAGGAATCCGACTCGAAGTCCCACAGAGCTTATATGAAAGGCTACAGGACGAACAGGAAAAACGCAGAATTAAAACAGGCAAAAAACCTGCTTTGGCTTCTATAATTCAGGAATTCTGCTCAGAAAAACTGGAGGAAATCGAAAATGTACATTCTGATGTTCACCGCCTGCTTGAAAGTGAACACAATTCAGAAAAAACGGATTCAGGTAATAATAAACCGGATTCTGATACGGAAAAAAGGCTCAGGCTATGGGATGAACAACTTTCATTAAAAAATAAATCCTTGCTGGAACAGGAAAGAAAATTAAAAGAACAGGAAAAAGAACTTTTTAAAGAAAAAATGGAAGTTCTTGACCTCAGAAACAAAGTACTGGATGAAAGAGAAAAACTTCAACAAAAATCCCTTGAAGGAACTGAATCAATGATTGAACATAAACTCCTTCAAAATGAGTTAAAACACAAAGACGAAAAAATTCAGCAGTTAGAGGGGGAACTGAACAAAACTAAAAGCAAGCTGCAAAGAACCCATGAAGATCGTAAGGAAATCAAAACCAAAACATTGTGGGAACAGGTAATGGGATTTTTACCGATTATTGCAACTGTATTATCTCTTATTGCAGTATATCTGAGTGCACAAAAGAATAAAAAACCGGCACTACCTTCGGGATTAAAAGAACTTGCAGGATTATTTGACCATTTATCAGAAGATGAGCAGAAAAAACTGGGCGAAAAATTTAAAACTTTTGCTGATACACATACCGCCCCGGTTGAAGAAAACAAAATATTACAATTGAATATTAGCAAATAGAGAGTAAGACAGATAATTTTAAAATCTCTTGCTCTTTATTTCAAACAAATTACACACTAAGTTCCAGATTAATCATTTTCACCACTTCCGCCATTCCCAATCTTTCAAAATATTCCCTTACAAAACGTAAATCTTCTTTTGCAGATTTATCATTTATTTTTAACGGGTTTTGTAGTTTTTTGTAAATGTTGTCAAAGTTTTTTCCGGTCAGAAATTGTATGAATCGTGCTATTTCCGTTTTGTCCACGTTTTTTACCTGCATGAATTTAAAAAGATAATGAACTGCCAACACCTGTCGTGCTGTGG